>NZ_JBAWKJ010000001.1:0-680000 GCF_037095755.1 Sphingopyxis sp. CCNWLW2 | reverse complement strand
CGCGAAATCTATTGAGGTAGAGCGTCGGATGAATACCATGGGGGGTAGAGCACTGGATGGATGCGGGGGTCGCGAGATCTACCAATTCTAACCAAACTCCGAATACCCATGAGTAATATCCGGCAGACAGACGGCGGGTGCTAAGGTCCGTCGTCAAAAGGGAAACAGCCCTGACCTACAGCTAAGGTCCCCAAGTCATCACTAAGTGGTAAAGCATGTGGGAATCCCAAAACAACCAGGAGGTTGGCTTAGAAGCAGCCATCCTTTAAAGAAAGCGTAACAGCTCACTGGTCTAAATAAGGGTTCCTGCGGCGAAAATGTAACGGGGCTAAAGTGATGCACCGAAGCTTAGGGTGTGTAGTTTACTACACGCGGTAGCGGAGCGTTCCGTAGGCTGATGAAGCGATCTGGTAATGGGTCGTGGAGGTATCGGAAGTGCGAATGCTGACATGAGTAGCGATAAACAGGGTGAGATGCCCTGTCGCCGAAATCCCAAGGGTTCCTGCTTAAAGCTAATCTGAGCAGGGTAAGCCGGCCCCTAAGACGAGCCCGAAGGGGGTAGTCGATGGGAACCACGTTAATATTCGTGGGCCTGGAGGTGTGTGACGGATCTCGTAAATTGTCTGCTCTTATTGGATTGAGCAGGCTTTGAAGAGGTTCCAGGAAATAGCCCCTCCATTATAGACCGTACCCTAAACCGACACAGGTGGGATGGTAGAGTATACCAAGGCGCTTGAGAGAAGTCTCCTGAAGGAACTCGGCAAATTGCCTCCGTACCTTCGGAAGAAGGAGGCCCTCATTCCGGGCAACCGGTTTGAGGGGGCACAGGCCAGGGGGTAGCGACTGTTTAGCAAAAACACAGGGCTCTGCTAAGTCGGCTTCAAGACGACGTATAGGGCCTGACGCCTGCCCGGTGCCTGAAGGTTAAGTGGAGTGGTGCAAGCTGCGAAATGAAGCCCAGGTAAACGGCGGCCGTAACTATAACGGTCCTAAGGTAGCGAAATTCCTTGTCGGGTAAGTTCCGACCTGCACGAATGGCGTAACGACTTCCCCACTGTCTCCAGGAGATGCTCAGCGAAATTGAATTCTCCGTGAAGATGCGGAGTACCCGCGGTTAGACGGAAAGACCCCGTGCACCTTTACTGCAGCTTCAGAGTGGCATTAGGAAAGAACTGTGTAGCATAGGTGGGAGGCTTTGAAGCGTTGGCGCCAGCTGACGTGGAGCCATAGGTGAAATACCACCCTGTTGTTTTCTGATGTCTAACCTCGATCCATGAAACTGGATCAGGGACCCTCTGTGGCGGGTAGTTTGACTGGGGCGGTCGCCTCCTAAAGAGTAACGGAGGCGCGCGATGGTAGGCTCAGGACGGTTGGAAACCGTCTGCAAGAGTGCAATGGCATAAGCCTGCCTGACTGCGAGACTGACGAGTCGAGCAGAGACGAAAGTCGGTCATAGTGATCCGGTGGTCCCGAGTGGAAGGGCCATCGCTCAACGGATAAAAGGTACGCCGGGGATAACAGGCTGATGATTCCCAAGAGCTCATATCGACGGAATCGTTTGGCACCTCGATGTCGGCTCATCACATCCTGGGGCTGGAGCAGGTCCCAAGGGTTTGGCTGTTCGCCAATTAAAGTGGTACGTGAGCTGGGTTCAGAACGTCGTGAGACAGTTTGGTCCCTATCTGCCGTGGGCGTCGAAATTTGAGAGGAGTTGACCCTAGTACGAGAGGACCGGGTTGAACATACCTCTGGTGTACCTGTCGTGGCGCCAGCCGCGCAGCAGGGTAGCTATGTATGGACGGGATAACCGCTGAAAGCATCTAAGCGGGAAGCCTCCCTCAAGATAAGATTTCATAGAGCCGTGGAAGACCACCACGTTGATAGATCGGATGTAGAAGCGCGGTAACGCGTGGAGCTAACCGATACTAATTGCTCTATTCGCACTTAAGAGTCCCGCCATCAACGACAAGCCTGACCGGTTTGTCCGCGATAGTGGATGATTGATCAGACAAATATTGCACGGACATCGATTGAAACCCTTTTTGACCCTACGCCGGCTTCATTGCTTGGTGACCATGGCGTCAGTGACCCACCCGATCCCATCTCGAACTCGGCCGTGAAACCTGACAGCGCCGATGGTACTACCGCTTAAGCGTTGGAAGAGTAGGACGTCGCCAGGCATTGCAGCCGGCGTAAGGTCGAAAAAGGAAGACCCATTCACAAAGTTAGAGGCCGGCAGCGATGCCGGCCTTTTGCTGTTTTTGCGGTCTGTCTCGGTTGAAAATCGGGGCATTGAACCGCATATTGGTGGCGCGGGATGGAGCAGCCCGGTAGCTCGTCAGGCTCATAACCTGAAGGTCGTAGGTTCAAATCCTACTCCCGCAACCACCACAAATCTCAGCGAACCCAAGTGAACGCCAACATTTGTGCGTGCCCCCGCGCTGGCGGGATCAATCGCAATCATCAAAAAACCCGCTTTTCCTTCTGGGATGGCGGGCTTTTTTGCGTTTCGCACGCGCGGGCGCCGGCGAGCATGCCGATATCCGGATTCCCCTCGCTATTTTCCTTCGGGAACGACGATCTCGAGCCCGGCAGAGCCGCCCGGGTTCGATCGACCCGATCAGGCCGCCCATTCGGCCGAGTCGGATTCCTCGCCGATCAGGGCGAGCCCGTGCGCGATCGAGGTCAACTCGCCGCCGGTCGCGATACGCTCTTCGCCGAAACGGCGGTCGAACATCGCGCGGATCGCGGGGATCAGCGACGAGCCGCCGGTCAGAAAGACGCGGTCGATCGCCGCGGGCGCGATGCCCGCGCGCGCGAGCGCCTGTTCCATCGCCGCCTCGATGCGGCGAAGATCGTCGGCGATCCATTGCTCGAAATCGGCGCGCCGCACGTCGGCCCCGATCTCGATTCCGCCACCGGCGAAGTGAAATTCGGCGTGATCGCTGCTAGAAAGTGCGCGCTTGAGCCTGCCCACGGCATCATAGAGCGGGAAGCCCTGCTCATGCTCGATCAGCGCGATCATGCGGCCGATCAGGTCGGGCCGCTCGGCGTCGCGCTGGAGGCGGCGGATTTCCTCGATCGTGCGGCGGTTTCGCATCATCGCGAGCCGCGACCAGTCACCGAAATCGGCGAAATAGCCGCCGGGGATTTCGAGCAGCTTGTCGAACGAGCGATATTGGCTGCCCTTGCCGAGCAGCGGCAGCACCAGCCGGTCGACGATGCGGTAATCGAAGCGGTCGCCCGCGATGCCGATCCCCGACGAGGCGAGCGGCACGCAGCGCCGCGGACTCCCGGGCTCGGCGACGCGGACGATCGAAAAGTCGGTGGTGCCGCCGCCGAAGTCGGCGACGAGGATCGTTGCCGGCTCGGTCAGGCGCGAGGCATAGCTGTGCGCGGCGCCGAGCGGTTCGTGGACATAATAGATTTCGGTCCCGAACGCCGCGAGCATCGCGTCGTAACGCTGGCGCGCGAGTTCGGCGTCGGGCCGCGCGCCGGCATATTCGACCGGACGGCCGACGATGATACGGCGCGGCCGCTCGTCGAGCGCGCCGCCGGCATGCGCGACGAGGCGCTGGAGGAACAGGCGCCCCATATCCTCGAAGCGGAACGGCTTGTTGAAGATCATCGCGCGCTCGAACAGCGGGCTCGCGGCGACGCTCTTGAACGACTGGATGAAGCGGCTGTCGAGCGGCGACTGGAGATATTCATCGATCGCCCACGGACCCGCCTCGTGCGCGATGCCGTTCCAGCCGCGTTCCTCTTCCCAGAAGCAGAGCGCCGAGCGGAACACCGCGTCGCCCGCGTCGCCGAACGCGACCAGTTCGGTGCCGCCCTCGCCATCGGCGAGCGCGACGACGCTGTTCGTCGTGCCGAAATCGAGGCCGAGCGCGCTCGCGGCCGCCTTGTCCATGACATGCTCCTGTAGCTGGGGATCCCGGTCGGGGGGCGGCGCCTATTGCACAGGAGGGCGGGGGGAGCAAGTTTCCGCGGCGACGGTCAGCCTTCGGGCCCCCACGCGCGACAGAAGGCGTCGACCGCGGCGTCGACATCGCCCCGAAGGCGATCGAGGTCGCGGCTTTCGGGAAGGTTGAGCATCGCGAATTGATAGACGCCCGACTGACAAAGGCCGGTGAATTGCTGCACCGCGCGCATCGGATCGCCCATTCGAATCTCGCCGCGCACCATCTTTTCGCCCACCCAGACGGCCGCGCGCGCCTTGCCGCGTCGCGGGCCGCGCTCGTAGAATGTCTCGGCGAGGTGCGGGAAACGTTCGGCTTCGCCGACGACGAGGCGAAAAAGCGACAGGATCGGCGTCGCGGTCAGCTTGGTCATCAGCAGATTGCCGAATACCCGCAGTACATCGGGAACCGGCCCCTCAAGCGGCAGATCGATCGCGAGCGCGTCGCCATATTGCGCGACGATATCGTCGACGACCGCGGCGAACAGATCCTCCTTCGACGGGAAATAGGTCCAGAGCGTCGTTTTCGACCCGCCGACCTTGCTCGCGATCGACGACATCGTCGTCCCCGCATAACCATTGGCAAAGAACAGCTCGCGCGCGGCGTCGACAAACGCTTTACGGCGCATCGTCGCGGCATCGTCGAGGGCAGGCGTACTATCTGGTATCATTTCGATTGACAACGCATCCTCCGAAGTCCATTTGCGCATGATACCAGCTAGTATCGTTGGAAGCTATGCCCCGGACAATTTTTCTCTCCACCGCTGTTTTCGGCCTGCTTGCGGGCTGCGCGAGCGTTCCCGACCTCGGGCCGAAGCCGGTTCCGGCGGCGGCCGAGTCGCTGGAATCGAACGCGACATTCGCCAGCGCACAGGGTGCGTGGCCCGGTGAAGGTTGGTGGCAGGGCTTTGGCGATGCCCAGCTCGATGCGCTGATCGAGGAAGGGCTCAAGGGCTCGCCCGATGTCGCGATCGCCGCCGCGCGGGTCAGCGCGGCCGAGGCGATGGCGCAGCAGGCGGGCGCCGCGTTGCTGCCGCGCGTCGGCGCCGAGGCGAGCGCGGGCGGCGTCCAGCAGAGCAAGAATATGGGCATTCCGCCCGAATTTGTGCCCGACGGCATTCAGGATACCGGCCATATCGCCGCGACCTTCAGCTTCAACCTCGACTTGTGGGGCCGCAACCGCGCGGCGCTCGCTGCCGCGACGTCGGAAGCCGAGGCAGCGCGCGTCGACGAGGCGCAGGCGCGGCTGATGCTCACCACCGGGATCGCGTCGGCCTATGCCGATCTCGCCGGTTATTATCATGCGCTCGACGTCGCCAATGATGCGGTGCGCGTCCGCACCGCGAGTGCCGACCTGTCGGGCGAGCGCGCCCGCGCGGGGATCGAAAATCAGGCGAGCCAGCGGCAGGCCGAAAGCCGCGCCGCCTCGGCACGCGCCGACGTCGTTGCGCTCGAAGAAGCGATCGCGACGACGCGCAACCGGCTCGCCGCGCTCATCGGTGCCGGGCCCGATCGCGGCCTGTCGATCGCGCGCCCGCAGATCGCGCGCCCGTCGCTCGGTCTGCCAGGCAATGCGGGGATCGACCTGATCGGGCGGCGTCCCGATATCGTCGCGGCGCGGCTGCGATCCGAAGCCGCCGCGAAGCGCATCGATGTCGCGCGCGCCGATTTTTATCCCAATGTCAGCCTGTCGGCGCTCGTCGGGCTCCAGTCGCTAGGGCTCTCCAACCTGTTCAAATCGGGGTCCGAATATGGCAATGGCGGCGCTGCGATCAGCCTGCCGATCTTTGAGGGCGGGCGGCTGCAGGGCCAATACCGCGGATCACGCGCCGATTATGATGTCGCGGTTGCGACCTATGACCGCACGCTGATCGGGGCGCTGCGCGATGTCGCCGACATCGTGGCGAGCCGCGCCGCGACCGAACGTCAGCTTGTGGGGCGGCGCGAGGCGCTGACCGCGGCGGCCGAGGCCTCGAAGCTCGCCGGACTGCGTTACCGCGCCGGCCTCTCGAACCAGATCGTCCAGCTCACCGCCGAGGACAGCATGGTGGCCTTGAGCCGCGCCGTCGCCGACCTCGAAGCCCGCCAGCTCTCGCTCGATATCGCCCTGATCCGCGCGCTTGGCGGCGGATATCGTGCGCAAAACTCAACAGGAGACGAATGATGGCCGACGAAACGGCTGCAGCTGTAACCGACGCTCCCGAAGCCAGCCCCGAAGTCAACGGCGCCAGGCGGAAGAAGCTCCTGCGCATCCTCGCAATCGTCGTGGTGGCGGTCGGGGTCCTGTGGGGCCTCTGGTATTTCCTGACGCAGGCGGGACGCGTCCACACCGACAATGCCTATGTCGGCGCGGACTCGGCGCAGGTGACCGCGCTCGTCTCGGGACCCGTCAAGGAAGTGCGCGTCAGCGGCACGCAGGCGGTGAAGAAGGGCGATATCCTCGTCATCCTCGACGACGCAGACCAGCGCATCGCGGTCGCCGACGCCGAAGCGGCGCTGCGCCTCGCGCGCCAGCGTTATGGACAGGCCGACGCCAACGCCGATGCGGCGCGCGCGCGCGTTACAGCGCGCGGTGCCGATATCGCACAGGCGCGGGCGCGGCTGCGCGACGCCAATGCAACGGTCGAACGCGCCCGCGCCGAACTCGCGCGGCGCGAAAGCATCGCGGGCACCGGCGCGGTTTCCGGCGAAGAACTGACCGCAGCGCGCGCGGCGCTCGCATCGGCTTCGGCTGCACGCGACCTCGCCGCCGCCGGTATCACCTCGGCCGAGGCAACGCGCGGCTCCGCGACCGGCGACCTCGGCGCTGCCGAAGCCGTCGTGCGCGGGACGACGATCAATACCGCACCCGACGTTGCGGCGGCGGAGGCGCGGCTCGAAAAGGCGCGGCTCGACCTTGCTCGTACCGTGCTGCGCGCGCCGGTCGACGGCATCGTCACCAACCGGCAGGTGCAGGTCGGCCAGCGGATCGCCGCGGGCGCGCCGATCATGGTGCTCGTGCCGATCGCCACCGCCTATGTCGACGCCAATTTCAAGGAAAGCCAGTTCGAGGATATCCGCATTGGCCAGCCGGTCGAACTGGTGTCGGATTATTATGGCGGCGACGTCGTCTATCGCGGCAAGGTCGTTGGCATCGCCGGCGGCACCGGCGCAGCTTTCTCGCTGATCCCGGCCCAGAATGCGACGGGCAATTGGGTGAAGGTGGTGCAGCGCCTGCCGGTGCGCATCGCGCTCGATCCAAAGCAGCTCAAGGACCATCCGCTGCGCGTCGGGCTGTCGATGGAAGCCACGATCGACACGCGCGGCCGATAAGCCATGGCCAGCGCCGCCGCCTCCGCTTCATCCGCCGGCATCCCGGCCGAACCGCAACCGCTGACCGGCGTACGGCTGATCGTCGCGGCCTTTGCGCTCGCGCTCGCCAATTTCGTCGTGGTGCTCGACACCACGATCGCGAACGTGTCGGTGCCGCATATCGCGGGCGGGCTCGCGGTGTCGCCGACGCAGGGGACGTGGGTGATCACCAGCTATGCGGTCGCCGACGCGATCAGCGTGCCGCTCACCGGCTGGCTCGCGATGCGTTTCGGCACCGTGCGCTGGTTTATGATCTCGATCATCGGCTTCGGCATCTTCTCCTTCCTCTGCGGCGTATCGCGCACGCTCGACGCGCTCGTGCTGTTTCGCGTGCTGCAGGGGCTCGCCGGCGGACCGCTAATGCCGCTCTCGCAGATATTGCTGCTGCGTATCTTCCCCAAGGAAAAGGCTGGGATCGGCCTCGCGATCTGGGCGATGACGACCACCACCGCGCCGATCCTCGGGCCGATCCTCGGCGGCACGATCAGCGACAATTGGACCTGGCCGTGGATCTTTTTCATCAACCTGCCCGTCGTCGCGATCTGCGCGTTCGGGGTGTTCACGCTGCTCACGCCGTTCGAGACCAAGCGCGCCAAGGCGCGGATCGATGTCATCGGCCTGATCCTGCTCGTCGTGTCGGTCGGCGCGTTCCAGATCATGCTCGACACCGGACGCGAGCATGACTGGTTCGGATCGACGTGGATCGTCGGGCTCGCGGTCGTTTCAGCGATCAGCTTTGCCGCTTTCGTGATCTGGGAACTCACCGACGCCAATCCAGTCGTGAATTTGCGCATCTTCCGCTTCCGTGGCTTCACCTTCGCGACCATGGCGATATCCTTGGGCTTCGGCGCCTTCTTTGCGCAGGTCGTGCTCACGCCCTTATGGCTCCAGCAGGTGGCGGGCTATACTGCGACCCAGACGGGCTTCATCGTCGCCTGGCTCGGTGTGTTCGCGGTTCTCCTGTCGCCGGTCGCGGCGGGACTGATGACCAAGGTCGACGTGCGCATCACCATATCGGGCGGCATCCTGTGGATGGCGGTGATGTCGGTGCTCCGCGCCAGCTGGAACGCCGATGTCGGCTATTGGACGCTCGCGCTGCCGCATATATTGCAAGGGATCGGCATGCCCTTCTTCTTCGTCGGGCTGACGGCGCTCGCGCTGAGCTCGGTGCCCGCGCAGCACCAGACCTCGGCGGCGGGGTTGATGAGCTTCCTGCGCACTTTGTGTGGCGCGATCGGCACCGCGGTTGCAACGACCGCGTGGGACGATGCGAGCCGGACGTCGCGGTCGGAGCTGGTGTCGGCGCTCAACAATCCCGAAGCGACGATGACCTCGCTGCAAAATGCCGGCTTCACGCTCGAACAGGCGCGCGCCGCGATCGAGCGGCTGGTCGAGGTGCAGGCCTCGACGCTCGGGGTGCTGCACCTGTTCCTCGCGTCGGGCGTTGTGTTCGTGCTCGCCGCGATTTCAGTGTGGTTCGCACCGCGGCCGAAACAGATTTCGATGGGCGGCGGGCACTAGCGCTATTTGGCGAAGAGCTGATCCAGATCGGCGAAAGCCTTGAACTCGAGCGCATTGCCTGCGGGATCGTGAAAGAACATCGTCGACTGCTCGCCCGGCTGGCCGGGAAAGCGCGTGTGCGGTTCGATCACGAATTCAGTCCCCGCGGCCTTCAATCGCTCGGCGAGCGCCTGCCATTCGGCGGGGGGCAGCACGACCCCGAAATGCGGCACCGGCACCGCATGGCCGTCGACCGGATTATGCGCGGCCGAGGCGCGCGGCGTGTCGACGCGATGCGCGACGATCTGGTGGCCGTAGAGGTTGAAGTCGATCCAGTCGGCATCGCTGCGCCCTTCGGGGCAGCCGAGGACGGTGCCATAGAAATGGCGCGCGGCGCCCAGATCGTCGACGGGAAAGGCGATGTGGAAGGGGGCGAGGCCGGTCATTCTCCAAATTTGCCGCACTTGCGCACCGAATGCCAGTCCGGGACTTGGGCTGGCGCGCCGAACATGCTAGGCGCGCGCCCATGCTGACAATCAACGCTATCACAGTACGCCTTGGCGGGCGCGCCATCCTCGAACGCGCCACCGCGAGCCTGCCGGCGAAAAGCCGCGTCGGGCTGATCGGGCGCAACGGCGCGGGCAAATCGACGCTGATGAAGGTGATGATCGGCCAGCTCGAAGCCGACGAGGGCAGCATCGACATGCCGCGCAAGACGCGCGTCGGCTATATCGCGCAGGAAGCGCCGAACGGCACCGCGACGCCGTTCGACACCGTGCTCGCCGCCGACACCGAACGCGCCGAACTGCTGACGGCTTCCGAGGTCGAGCGGGACCCCGACAAGCTCGGCGATATCCACGAACGGCTGATCGCGATCGACGCCTATACCGCGCCCGCGCGTGCCGCGCGCATCCTGATCGGGCTCGGTTTCGACGAAGAGATGCAGGGCCAGCCGCTCGACAGTTTCTCGGGCGGGTGGAAGATGCGCGTCGCGCTCGCGGCGCTGCTGTTCTCCGAGCCCGATTTGCTGCTGCTCGACGAACCATCGAACCACCTCGACCTCGAAGCGACTTTGTGGCTCGAAAACTTCCTGCGCGCCTATCCGGGGCAGCTCGTCGTGATCAGCCACGAGCGCGACCTGCTCAACAATGTCGTCGACAATATCCTCCACCTCGAAGGCGGCAAGGTCACGCTATACGCCGGCGGCTATGACGCGTTCGAGCGCCAGCGCGCCGAGCGTGCAGCGCAGCTTGCCGCAGCGAAGGCGTCGCAGGATGCGCAGCGCGCGAAGCTCCAGGACTATGTCGCGCGCAACAGCGCACGCGCCTCGACCGCGAAACAGGCGCAGTCGCGCGCCAAACTGCTCGCCAAGATGCAGCCGATCGCGGCGCTTGCCGAGGACCAGACGCTCGCCTTCGATTTCCCGAGCCCCGATGAACTCAAGCCGCCGCTGATCACGCTCGACCTCGCGAGCGTCGGTTACGCGGAACGCCCGGTGTTGCAGCGGCTCAACCTGCGCATCGATCCCGACGACCGGATCGCGCTGCTCGGCCGCAACGGCAACGGCAAGACGACGCTCGCGCGCCTGCTCGCGGCGCAGCTGACGCCGATGGCGGGCGCGATGGCGGCATCGGGCAAGATGCGCGTCGGTTATTTCACCCAATATCAGGTCGAGGAACTCGACGGCAGCGACACCCCGCTCGCGCATATGACGCGGGTTATGGAGGGCAAGACGCAGGGCGCGATCCGCGCCCAGCTCGGCCGCTTCGGCTTTTCGGGCAACAAGGCGACGACCGAGGTGAAAAAGCTGTCGGGCGGCGAACGCGCGCGGCTTGCGCTTGCGCTGATCACGCGCGACGCGCCGCACCTGCTCATCCTCGACGAACCGACCAACCACCTCGATGTCGATGCGCGCGAGGCGCTCGTTCAGGCGCTGAACGATTTCGATGGCGCCGTGGTGCTCGTCAGCCACGACCGGCATATGCTCGAACTCACCGCCGACCGGCTCGTGCTCGTCGACGACGGCACCGCGCGCGAATATTCGGGCAGCATGGACGATTATGTCGACATGATCCTCGGCAAAGGCCCGTCGAAGGAAAAAGTGTCGAAGGCCGACAAGAAGGAAGATCGCAAGGCTGCGGCGGCCGCGCGCGAGGCGGCGGCGAAGATCAAAAAAGACGTTAGCGACGCCGAGGCCGACCTCGCCAAATATGAGGTCGTGCTGTCCGCCATCGATCGCGCGATGTTCGACCCGCAGGGCGCTGCGAACGAATATAAGGGCCTTACGATGAGCGAATTGTCGCAGCGGCGTGGCAAAATCGTCGCCGCGCAGGAAGCCGCCGAAGCGCGCTGGGTGACGGCGAGCGAAGCGCTCGAGGCGTTTGAGGCGGCGGCCGCCGCCTAAGCGTTCTGAGGGGGCTTGCGTCGGGCAGTCCCCGACATGAGAAAGGGGCTTCGCTTTCCTCGAATCGCAAGGAAATACAGCTCGATGTCTCTTTTGACTTTGCTCCTGTTCGCAAGCAATCCCATCGTTGCTGCGCCGCAGCCTTCGGCACCCCGGAGGCCGATATTTTGCAGCGACGACTGTATTTCGCCGGTCGAAGCAGTGACCTATGCCTCCTATCTGGCGCCGAAAGCCGGCATCGCTGGCACCTTTCGCATGGAGGTGAAGGCAGTCGGCGAGCAGAAGGGCATCTATTATCTCAATTCCGAAACCGACTATCGCGACCGCAATTGCCTGACGATCGCCATTCCGGCGAAGCTCATGACCGAACTCGCGGGCGGCGAGGGGATCGAGGCGGCGGAAAGGCGTTTCAAGGGGCGCATGACGCTGGTGCGCGGCGTGGCGCAACGCGTAAAGATCGTCTTTTTCGACGATGGCGGCAGACCGACCGACAAATATTATTTTCAGGTCCAGATTCGGGCCGGAGACGCCGATCAGATTTCCACGCGGGCGGGCTATTCGGACGACCGCGCGCTTTCGCGAACACCATAGCCCGCAAGTCTCGCAGCCCTTGACTCGCGCAGCGGTGTGAGAGATAATAGTTTCAATTGAAACTAGATGGGAATGCGACATGGCCGACCTTTTCGATAATCCGCTGGGCCTCGATGGCTTTGAATTCGTCGAATTTTCGGCGCCCGAGAAGGGCATTCTCGAGCCGGTTTTCGAAGCGATGGGCTTCACACAGATCGCGCGCCACCGCTCGAAGGACGTCCAGCTGTGGCGCCAGGGCGGCATCAACCTGATCGCTAATTACGAGCCCAAATCGCCCGCGGCCTATTTCGCCGCCGAACATGGTCCGTCGGCGTGTGGCATGGGCTGGCGCGTGCGCGATGCGGCCAAGGCCTATAGCGAAGCCGTCGCACGCGGCGCCGAGCCGGTCGAGGTCAAGACAGGCCCGATGGAACTGCGCCTCCCCGCGATCCGCGGCATCGGCGGCTCGATCATCTATCTGATCGACCGCTACGGCGACGACCTCAGCATCTACGACATCGACTTTGTTTACGAGGAAGGCGTCGATCGCCATCCGGTCGGCGCGGGCATGCAGCTGATCGATCATCTGACGCACAATGTCTATGGCGGCCGCATGGCGCACTGGGCCGCCTTCTACGAGCGCATCGCGGGCTTCCGCGAAATCCGCTATTTCGACATCAAGGGCGAATATACCGGCCTGACCTCGAAGGCGATGACCGCCCCCGACGGCAAGATCCGTATCCCGCTCAACGAAGAGGGCGCGGGCGGCAAGGGGCAGATCGAGGAATATCTGCGCGCCTATAATGGCGAGGGCATCCAGCATATCGCCTTCAGCTGCGACGACCTTTACGCCGCGTGGGACAAGCTGAAAGCGCTCGGCAACCCGTTCGCCCCCGCGCCCCCGGCGACCTATTACGAGATGCTCGAAGAGCGGCTTCCGGGCCATGGCGAATCGGTCGAGGGCCTCCAGTCGCGCGGCATCCTGCTCGACGGTTCGACCGAGGAAGGCGACCCGCGCCTGCTCCTCCAGATTTTCGGCCAGACGGTGGTCGGTCCGGTCTTCTTTGAATTCATCCAGCGCAAGAAGGATGAAGGTTTCGGCGAAGGCAATTTCACCGCGCTGTTCAAATCGATGGAAATGGACCAGATTCGCCGCGGAGCGCTGACCGTCGAGGAACCCGCCGAATGACGAGCCCGATCAAATTGGGCGGCGTTCACCACGCCGCCTATCGCTGCAAGGACGCGAAGGAAACGGTCGATTGGTACGAGCGCATGCTCGGCATGACTTACACCACCGCCTTCGCCGAGGATCATGTGCCGTCGACCGGCGAATATGACCCGTACATGCACGTCTTCCTCGACGCGGGGAACGGCAACATCCTCGCCTTCTTCGAACTGCCGAACCAGCCCGACATGGGGCGCGACGAAAATACGCCCAAGTGGGTGCAACATCTCGCGTTCAAGGTCGGCAGCTATGACGAGCTGGTCGCGGCGAAAGAGCATCTGACCGCGAACGGCATCGATGTGCTCGGCCCGACGCACCACGGCATCTTCAAGTCGATCTATTTCTTCGACCCCAATGGCCACCGCGTCGAGCTGGCGTGTGACATCGGCACCGACGAGCAATATGCCGAGCTGAAACGCGTCGCGCCGCTGATGCTCGAAGAATGGAGCCAGACGAAGAAGGCTCCGCGTCACGCCGATTGGCTGCACCAGGCGGCGAACGAGTAATTGGCGTCGCCCCCGCGAAGGCGGGGGCGCTGTCGGCCTTGTCCAATGGGCGCTGCGTAAACCGCTAGCGGCCCCCGCCTTCGCGGGGGCGACGGCCTTCTTCCCTACTTCCGATCCAACCCGATGCTCTCCAGCGTCGCGCCGCTGCACTTGTCGGCTTCCTTGGACTTGCCGTCGCCCGACAGCGCGCCGATCGCGAGGAAACCCGCGACGACCGCGACGAGGAACGCGCCGGTCACCCAGATCAGATATTTGTCGATGAACGCCTTGATCGGCGCCCCGAACAGCCGGAACAGGATTCCGACGAGCATGAAGGAAAAGGCCCGGCTGGCGAGACTCGCCCACAGGAAGGTCCAGAAACTCATGTGGATGAAGCCGGCGGTGATCGTCAGCAGCTTGAACGGGATCGGCGTCGCGCCCTTGATCAGGATGATCTCGGCGCCGAATTCGCGCAGGTAGCAGGCGGCCGGCGGGAAGGCATCGGTGAGCCCGAGCGCGCCGAGCAGCGCGAGCCCGACGCTTTCATAGAGAAAGAAACCGATCAGATAGCCGAGCATGCCGCCCGCGACCGACGCGAGCGTGCAGATGATCGCATAGCGCACCGCCTTTTTCGGGTTCGCGAGGCACATCAGCCCCAGCATCGGGTGCGGCGGGATCGGGAAGAAGCTCGCTTCGATGAAAGAGACCAGCGCCAGCCAATATTCGGCGTGCGGATGCGCGGATTTCTCCATGGTCCAGTTGTAAAGCCTCTGGATCATGGACTTGTTACGCGGTGTGGCGGTCATGCTGGTCCTTGCGGTGGCGACGTCGGCCCTCCTATGCCGCCCGCGTCGCCCGAAGTCGAGCCGAAGCCTGTCATGCCGCGATCGAAAAACGCCGGAACCGTCGGGGAACGGTTCCGGCGTTGCTCCCACCAGAGACGGGAGCAAGGGACAGCGCGGCGTCCGCGCTATTGGCACGGACCGGAAAGTGTCACCGCCGCGAAACGACGATCGCGCTGGCCAACGCCATCGGGGTGCCGGCGCTTTGGGCGGCGATAATCTCGCGGCTGGCATCGCGGCCCCTCGAAAGCGCACTCCGGAAGCAACGGCTGCCGGCGACCTCCCGGAGGCTCGTTTCATATTCGGTGCGGACGTCGCATACGGACCGCGCAGCGGCGCGCAGGCGGCTGTCGAGACGGGCCAGGCCGATGCTGCTATCGAGATTAAGGTCGGCATAGCTGACTTTTACCATCTCGGTCTCGCCTGCTGGGGCAGTCGCGACGATGGTCTGGGAAAATGCGGGTGTTGCGGCAAGTAGCAACAGGGGCAGAGCCATGAAGATACGCATCGAGATACTCCCTTTCATATGCCCCAGCCGAACGGCAGGCTGCGGATGCGAAGGGCCTAGCGAGGACGCATGCTGGCCGCCGTGAGAGGGTCGTCAATCCGGTATTAAAAATACGTCAAAATCCCGAATATTGAAATTTACCGTTCGTCTGTCCGTCAAAAAAATGTTATTCCGTCTTCGGGAAAAACATACGGCCGCAATCCCTCGACCAAGGAGGTCGCGCCGTGAATTCTGCATTCGCAAAAAACGAGCGGCATATCGCCGACGTGCCGCCAATATTGCGGCTCCTTGGTGACTTCGCTGTCGAGCCGGCCGCCCTGTCCCCCACCAGTCGCAAGGCCCGCGCCCTTCTCGCCCGGCTCGTCCTTGCCGACGCGCCGCTTGCGCGCGACCGGCTGAGCGCGCTCCTCTGGAGCCGCCGCCCCGATGCACAGGCGCATGCCAGCCTCAGGCAATGTCTCGTCGAATTGAAGCCGTGGACGCGGGCATCGCCGCCGCTGTTGCAAGCCGATCGCGAAACCGTCGCCATCGACCGCACGCAAGTCATCGACGATATTTCGCTGCTTCACGCCGCGTGCGCGGTGGACGATGTCGCCGTGGTCCTGAACCGGCTGCCCGCGCACGATGTCGGGTTGCTGGCCGATCTCGACGGTATCGACGAAGCGTGGGACGACTGGCTCGCGGTCGAGCGTACGCGTCAGGGCGAAGCGATCGTTCGCGAGGTGCTCGGGGTGGCGGACAGGCGGCTGCAGGCGGGCGATGGCGAGGCGGCCCTCGCGGTGGCGGACAAGGTGACACGCTTCGACCCGTGCAGCGAACATGCCGCTCGGCTGGTGATGAGCGCGCGCTGGGAGGCGGGCGACGGCGATGGTGTGCGCTACGCCTGGCAGCGAATCGAAGATGCGCTCGCGCGCGGAATCGACGGCAAGCCTTCGGCCGAAACCGCTGAACTATATCGACGCCTGTCGGCCCGGCCCTGTCCGCAGAGCCTTCACCCGGTCGCCCACCCGGTCCCAGCGCCCGCGATGGCGGCCAATCCAACGGCCAGCCGATCGCCGCGGCGCGCGCTGTTCCTTGGCGTGGCCGCGCTGACCCTCGCGCTGACGGGCGCCGATGCGCCGCGGTCGCGATCCGCAGTCGCCACATTCGATGCGCCCGTGGTCCGCGTCGAACCGATCGAGCTGCGCGGGAACGACCCGGTCGAGGACCGTTTTGCTGATGCGCTGGCCGGCGATTTCGCGCGCTTTGCCAAGGCGTCGGGGGGCGCGGTCCGGGTGCTCGACGGAAAGGTGGCGGGACGCGCGGGCGATTTCATCGTCCGCGTCGCGATCGAGCGCGACGGCAGTCAGTTCGTCAGCGAGTCGCGGATTGTCGACAGTTTGAACGGATCGATCCTGTGGTCCAGCCGTTTCGCGGCGCCCGTCGACGACCTCAGCCGGCTGCGCGAACGGACCGCGCTCGCGGTTGCCGGGCTGGTCAATTGCGCGTTGACGCTGAACGGCCGGAAAGACCTGTTGGCGGCCGATGCGGATCGACGATCGCTGATCTTTGCGGTCTGCGACGCGGACACGGCTTTCGATGGGGCCCGCGCAATCCGATTGATGGAGGAGCTGGTTCAGCGCTGGCCGGGGGATGCCGACACGTTGGGATTGCTGGCGCAGGTCCGCGTCAAGCATCTCTCGCACGAGATGGATGCCGCCAAATGGAACGTGGAGCGCGCAAAAGCGATCGATGCGGCGCGCCGGGCGCTTGCGATCGACCCAGACAACGTCCCCGCGCTGACCGCGCTGTCGCAGACGGGCGGTAGCGAATTGTTCATGGTCGAGGCCCTGCCTCTTGTTGACCGCGCGCTGGCGATCGATCCCGAATATCCGGCCGCATTGATGACGAACGCGGTGGGGCTGTTCCAGGCCGGCTATGTTCAAGCCGGTGTCGATCCGGCGCAGCGCGCCGCGCGCGCCGACCCGACGTCGATCTACAAGGCATTGGGGGTGGTTCGGCGTTATGGGGCGGCCGGGAAGATGCAGGATGCGATGAAGCAGTTCGCCGAAGTGGAGGCGATCTGGCCGGGGCACCCCGATCTTGCCGAACATCGCCGCCGCCTTGCGGTCGAACGCGGCCGGGACGAGGCGGCCGAAGTCCATCGCGGCGCAACGGCTGAGGAGCAGCGCGAATTCGATATGCTGCTCCTCCATCAATTCGCCGACCCGTCGATCGGATCGCGCGAGGTCGACGCGGCTGCCGAAGCTGAATTCGCACGATATCCGCCGACCGCCTACGCGATAGCCGCGCATTACACGCGGCTCGGCGACATGCCGAAGGCGCTCTCGTGGCTCGCGCGCGCGCCGATCCGCAAAACCGATGGCCAATGGTCGCTTCTTTATTGGCCGTCGGTCGCTCCGCTGCGGCGCGATCCGCTATTCTTCGCGAAGCTGGCGCGGATCGGGCTGGTCGATTTCTGGCGGCGGCAGGATCGCTGGCCCGACTTCTGCAACGAGCCCGGATTGCGTTACGACTGCAAAAGCGAAGCCGAACGGCTGGTGCGTCTTGGCCGGGCGGTCAGTGGCGGAAGTGCCGCATCCCAGTGAACACCATCGCGAGTCCCGCTTCGTTCGCCGCCGCGATCACTTCGTCGTCGCGGATCGAGCCGCCCGGCTGGATCACACAGGTCGCGCCCGCCTCGACCGCGGCGAGCAGCCCGTCGGCGAAGGGGAAGAAGGCGTCACTCGCGACCGCGCTGCCAACGGTGCGGGCTTCGGCCCAACCATGCGATTCAGCGGCTTCACGCGCCTTCACCGCGGCGATGCGTGCGCTGTCGCGGCGGTTCATCTGGCCGGCGCCGATGCCCGCGGTCGACCCGCCCTTGGCATAGACGATCGCGTTCGACTTCACATGCTTGGCGATCGTCCACGCAAACAGCGCGTCGGCGAGTTCTTCCTCGGTCGGCGCGCGTTCGGTGACGATTTTCAGGTCGGCGCGCGTGATGCGCCCATTGTCGCGGCTCTGCGCGAGCCAGCCGCCGGTGATCCCCTTCAGCATCAGTCCGCCGCGCGCCGGATCGGGCAGTTCGCCGGTGAGGAGCAGGCGAAGATTCTTCTTCTTCGCGAACACCGCGCGCGCGTCGGCGTCGGCGTCGGGCGCGCAGACGACCTCGGTAAAGATGCCGCTGATCGCCTCCGCCGTCGCGCCGTCGAGCGGGCGGTTGACCGCGATGATGCCGCCGAACGCCGAGACATCGTCGCATTTCAGCGCGGCGTCATAGGCTTCGGCGATCGTCGCGGCGGTCGCGACGCCGCACGGATTGGCGTGCTTGACGATGACGCAGGTCGGGTCGGCCTCGCGGAATTCGGCGACGAGTTCGAGCGCGGCGTCGGCGTCGTTGATATTATTGTAGCTGAGCTCCTTGCCCTGCACCTGTTCGGCGCCGGCGATGCCGCGCGGGCCGGGCACGGCAGGGATATAGAGCGCCGCTTTTTGATGCGGGTTTTCGCCGTAGCGCAGTTCGCTCGCCAGCTTGGCGGTGAGCGGCAGCGTGTCGGGGAAGGTCTTGCCCTGATCGGCGATCGCGAACCAGCGTGCGATCGTGCCGTCATAACTCGCGGTGTGGGCAAAGGCGGTCGCCGCAAGGCGCTTGCGCAGGGTGAGGGTGGTCGCGCCGCCATTGGCGTCCATCTCTTCGATGACCGCGGCATAATCCTCGGGCTCGGTGACGATGCCGACATAGGCATGATTCTTCGCCGACGAGCGAACCATCGCGGGGCCGCCGATGTCGATATTTTCGATGATCGTGTCGCGGTCCGCGCCCGACGTCACCGTCTGCAGGAAGGGGTAAAGGTTGACGACGACGAGGTCGATCGCGCCGATGCTATGTTCCTTCATCGACGCGACATGCGCCGCGTCGTCGCGCACCGCGAGGATGCCGCCGTGGACGGTCGGGTGCAGCGTCTTGACGCGGCCGTCCATCATCTCGGGAAAGCCCGTGAGGTCGGAGACGTCGAGGACGGTGTGCCCCGCCTCGCGCAGCGCCTTCGCGGTGCCGCCGGTTGACACGAGTTCGACGCCGTGACGCACGAGCGCGGCGGCAAGGTCGGCGAGCCCCGCCTTGTCGCTGACGGACAGGAGAGCGCGGCGGACGGGAATCAGGTCGGTCATGGAAAGGGCGGCCTTTGAGGATAGGAAAGACGCGGCCCCCCTAGGCGCGCGCCGTCCTTATCGCAACCCTTCCGCCCCTTTTTAGAGTCCCAGCGCCGCCGCGATCTGGTCCCAGCGCACCAGTTTGAAATTCTGTGCCTTGGGGGCGTTGTCGCCATCCTGCGCGAGGAAGATGCCATCGGGGTAGGCCGGGCCGAAATTGCCGGCAACGGCCTCGATCCCGTCGGTTTCGCTCGTCGCGCCGAACGCGCCGGCGGCAACGGCAAAGCGGCCGACATAATCGACCCCGGGCAGGCGGAAGACCGCATAGGCATTGTCACCCTGGCTCGACACGAGCAGGTAGCGCTGGCCCTTGTGGTCGATCGTCGCGAGGCCCTCGACGTCGGCGACGAGGCGCTGGTTGTCAACCGGCGCGACCATGCGCGCGGCGGCGGTCTTGCCGTTCGGTTTTAGCTCCCACACCCCGGCGTCCTCCTCGCCGACATAGAGCGTGTCGCCGTCGAAGACGCAGCCTTCGGACTGGGTCGGGATCTTATATTCCCATTGAACCGTGAAGCCCGGCGTGCCGTCGACGGTCAGCGTGCCGACGCGCACCGTGCCGTCCTTGACGATCAGCGCCGCGGTGAGCGGTGCACCCGGCGCGGTCTTCTTGAGGCAGAGGCCATAGGCTTCGCCGGTGCCCGCCGCGGCGCGGCCGAGCGCAACGATCGCCGGCGCGTCGGCGTCGAGGCGGAACACCGCGAGATGCGCGTTAACCCCGTCGTTGCGATCGCTCGCGACGATGATGTTGCCCGCGACGTCGACATTGTTGACGAGGCCGGCCTGGGTGAAAGCGATGTCCTTGCCGGTCAGGTCATAGACATGCAGCCCCGCCTTCTTGTCGGTCGCGACGATCAGCGCGCGGTTCGGATTGGCCGGATCGACCCAGATCGCCGGGTCGTCGGCGGCATCGGCGCGGCCGGTCCCGACGGGCGCGGTCTCGCCGCTCGCGGTCACCTGCACCGGGGGCAGGCCGGTGATGACGGGCGCGCCCGCGGCGCAACCGCCCAGCGTCGATGCAAAAGCCAGCGATGTCAGCAGCTTTCCTTTGCCGATGGTGGCCATGATGATTCCCCCGTTCCCGATTGCGCAAAAATGCGGCTCGCGCGCCCCGTCCCAGCAAAGTCGAGTGGCGTCAATATGACAATATTTCCGTCACTTAACTGTCATCTATGCGTCACACGGCTCGCCGCAAACTGTCACACGCCCCCCCTAGAGGCCCGGCAACCAATAAGGGGGGTCTCTTACCATGATTCGAACTTTCAGCCTGCAATCCGCCGCCGCGCTCGCGCTTGCCACGGCTCTCCTCTCCGCACCGGCGACGGCGCAGGACGCGCCGATCCCGGCCGAAGACCGCGGCGATGGACCGATCACCGCGTCGCAGGACATCGTCGTCCTCGGCAGCGTCGGTTACCGCAATCGCAGCGACGAGGCCGAACCCGTGCTGTCGTATGACAGCGAATTCTTCCAGCGCTTCGAGCCGCTGACCGCGGGCGACGCGCTGAAGCGCGTACCGTCGGTAACCTTCCTGTCGGACGTCATCGAAAGCGACGGTGCGCGCCTCCGCGGCCTGCCGCCGGGTTACACCCAGATCCTGATCAACGGCGAACGTGTCCCGGGCAACGGCGACGATCGCAGCTTCTTCCTCGACCGCATCCCCGCCGAACTGATCGACCGGGTCGAGATCGTCCGCTCATCGTCGGCGCGGCGCACGGGCGACGCGGTCGCGGGCACGATCAACATCGAACTGCGCAACGGCTATGAACTCGACGGCGGCTATCTCCGCGCGGGCGGTCTCTATTACGACGACAAGGAACTCGAACCGAGCGTCGGCGCGGTCTATGGTGGCGCGGTCGGTCCCGGCCGCCTGCTCGTCGGCCTCAACTTCCAGGGGCGCCACAACCCCAAGAAGAAATATTCGCTGCGCTACGGCGATTCGCCCGAAAACAATCCCGACTATGCGGTCGACGATTTCGACAATCGCGAAGACCAGCGCGACACGCGCGACGGCAAGGATTATTCGGCGAACGCGACCTACGAGATCGACGGCGAGACGACCGATTTCCGCGTCAGCGGCTTCTATGTCCGCACCGACCGCACCGAAACCGAGCGCAGCCTGGAATTCAACGATCCCACCGCGACGACCGGCCCGGTGCCCGGCGGCGCGCTGGTCAGCGACAACAGCAACATCAACAATATCGACCAGGAAAATTACAGCTTCGACGCACGCCTTTCGCACCGCTGGTCGCTCGGCAAGACGACGGTGAAGGTCGGTTATGCGCGCTTCGACGACAAGCAGCGCGAGAGCGAAAACGAGATCGGCTTCGACGTCGATTATGACGAAGGCGAAGTGCCCGAGTTCGAACAGGTCTTCACCGCGACGGACCTCACCGACAAGGAATTCACGGCGAAACTCGACCATGAGTTCGAACTCGGCAACGATATCCAGCTGGTCGTTGGTGGCTATTATCAGAACAAGAAGCGCAAGCATTCGACCCTCGCGTTCGAAGGCGAGGACGAGCTTCTGGGGCTCCAGACCAGCTACGACCCGTCGAGCGATAATCCCGACGATTTTGCGTTGCCTTTTGGTGACCTCGACGCCGAAGATCCCGTTCGCATCCGGATCAAGGAGCGCCGCCTCGACGGCTTTGCGCTCGTGCAGGGCAAGTCGGGCGGCCTGACGTGGGAAGCGGGCGTGCGTTATGAAACGACCAAGCTCGATGTCGCCGACTATAGCGATGCCAGCGATGTCCTCGCGCAGGATAACGATTATGAAAAATTCCTGCCGTCGGCGTCGATCAAGTTCGACCTGACGCCGCGCGACCGCATCACCGCATCGGTCGCCCGCACCAACCGTCGCCCCGAGTTCAACTATGTCACCCCGGCGACGCTGATCGAGGAAATCGGCGACAACGACCTGCGCGGCAATCCAGGGCTGCGCCCCGAAACCGCATGGGGCGCCGATCTCGGCTATGAACGCCGCATCGGCCGCAGCGGCGTCGTCGGCATCAATGCCTTTTATCGCGATGTGACCGACCTCATCGAGCTGACCAACACGGGCGATGTCGGCGACGGCGGCGCCGGCACCATCGTCTATCAGCCGATGAATATCGGCGACGGCAAGGTGTGGGGGATCGAATTCGACTTGTCGACCGACCTCGGGTTCCTGGGGCTTCCCAACACCGGTATCTTCGGCAATGTGTCGTGGCTCGACAGCGAGATCACCGATCCGCTCGGCAAGCGCCGCTTCAACGGCCAGTCGGACTATGTCTATAACGTCGGCTTCATCCAGGATCTGCCGCAATGGGGCGTGGCTTTCGGTGCAACGCACCGCAAGCAGGGTGCGGCGTTCGACCGTGTGATCGGCGAGGAAATCCGCACCACCTATGGCGGCGACCTCGAAATCTTCGTCGAAAAGCGTTTCGGCAAAAGCTTCACGATCCGCGCGGTGGGCTCGAACCTGCTGAACGGTGCGAAGCGCGAAGCGTTCAACAAGTTCGACGATGCGGCCGACCAGCTGGCCCGCGATTTCGACGAATATGAACTCGAAAGCGAAAAGGCCGGCCCCGTCTTCCAGCTGATGGCGCGCTACGCCTTTTAACGCGCTGGGTTGCGGCGGCGGGCAGTCCCTTGCCTGCCGCCGTCAGCCGATATGCTTGAAGATCCAGCCGATGCTGGCGCCGCCCGCGGGTGCGGTGCCGGTGACGACGAGCTGTTCGGTCGGGTGCGGGCGGCCTTCGCCATCGACCCACAGGCTTTGCTCGATGTCGAGACCGCCTTCGGACGTGCGGAATTGCCACAGCGGACCGCCGTTTATGCGTAGCAGCGCGCCCAATTTGTCGGCGGTCAGGCTTGCCGAGATATGCGCGCCGAGGTGGAAGCGCAGCGTGAACCCCTTGTCGCCCTTGCGCCGCGTGCGCGGGGCGGGGAGCAGCATGTCCTCGCCGCGCAGCTCGCGCCCGTTGGGCGACAGGATCAGGAGGCGGCGGTGGATCAGCCCGTGGCGCCGCGCATAGCCGTCGTGGCTCATCTCGACGCGGCTGCCCTGCGGCGTTTCGCGCCGGTCGAGCTCGACCTCGGTCACACCCTTGCCGAGCGAGCCGTTGGCGAGGATCGCGGTCGAATTGCTGTCGCCGAGCGTCAGCGTCGAATGCGCCGCGGTGGTGCGTAGCCCGCGCGCGAGGTCGGCGGGGATCGTCGCGCCGGTCAGCGCGGCGCCGCCGCAATTGACGACGATCCTCTCGGCGCCGTCGCTGAGTTCGAAGGCGAGGGTCGAAGCGCAGCCTGCTTCGGTTACGCGCGCGATCGGCGGCGGTGCCGCGTCGGCGAGCAGCACGACCTTGTTCGCGACGAGCCGCTGATAACCCCAGTCGCGCGCCTGCTTCAGCGGCCGCGTGCGGACGCCGCTGGCGTCGACGATCGCCTGGATCGTGGCGGCCGACGTCGCGCCGCTGCCCTGCCAGCTGCCCATGCCGCCGTCGCTGTGGGTGAGGCCGAGCAGCGCCGGAACCGCGCGCGCGAGAACTTCCTGGATGAAGGGCGGCACCTCCATGTGGCGCATGTCATATATTTTCGCGAGCATCGACAGCGCCATGACCGCGTCGAGCTGCGCCTGCGGCGAGCGCGAGATATTGCCGCCATCGGCGTAGAAGCTCGTTTCGAGCACCTTACGCAGCCCGGCCTCGCCGAAGACCTGCCGCGGCTCGCCGCCGGGCATCAGCAGCGAGGCGGCGACGATCCCGACCCACGCGACCATCTGCCCGGTGCCGGGACGCGTCTTGTCGGCGACGCGGTCGAGGTGGCGCGCCGCGCGCGCGAGGTGGTTGAGCACCGCCGAGCGATAGACGAGGTCGCTCGACGACAGGATCAGCGGCGCGTGCGCGGCCCAGAACAGGATGCGCCACGCGCTGTTGTCGACCTTCCACGCGGGTTCGCTCACGGTCTCGCCATGCGTGCCGAGCCAGTGGCGCACGACCGCCTCGGCAATCGGGGCGCCGTCGGCGCGCGAACCGGTCGCGGCAAGATCGCGCAGCCAGGCGAAGCTGTGCAGATAGTCGGCAAAGGCCGGCGCGACGGTGAGCGCCGCGAAATCGAGCTCGCCGAGCGGCAGCTTGAGCCCGCGGTGCAGGAAATGGCCGGCGCGGATCGCGGTGCCCGCGCGCGTATCGCCGGGCACCGGGTCGGCCGGCACGCCGAGCAGCTTCAGCGGAAAGCGCCCTTTCAGGCGGAACGCGTGGAGCGGTGTGCGCCAGGTCAGCCGCGTGATCGCATTGGCGACGCGGTCGCCGAGCGAGAGCCCCTTGTCGGCGGGAAGGCGGATCAGCCGCTTGCCGGGTTCGATCGTGTCGTCGATGGCGTCGGCGGCGGCGCCCTCCGGTTCATCTTCTGGAGCGGTCACCGGTCTTGCCATGCTCAGGCGCCGCCGCGCAGCCGCCGGATATTGTCGGCGTAGGCGTCGGGGCCGCCCTTGAAGGTCGCGGTGCCCGCAACGAGCACGTCGGCGCCCGCGGCGATCGCGAGCGGGGCGGTGCCCGCGTCGATGCCGCCATCGACCTCGAGCCTTATGTCGCGGCCCGATTTGTCGATCATCTTCCTGACCGCTTCGATCTTCCTGAGCTGGCTCGAAATGAAGCTCTGGCCGCCAAAGCCCGGGTTGACGCTCATGATCAGGACGAGGTCGATGTCGTCGATCAGATAGTCGAGCATCTTCGCGGGGGTCGCGGGGTTGAGCGACACGCCCGCCTGCTTGCCCAGCGACTTGATATGCTGGACGGTGCGGTGGATGTGCGGCCCCGCCTCGGGATGGACGGTGATGATGTCGGCGCCCGCCGCGGCGAAGGCGTCGAGGAAATGATCGACCGGGCTGATCATCAGATGGACGTCGAAGGGCAAGGTCGAGTGCGGGCGCAAGGCCTTCACCACCGCCGGGCCGATCGTCAGGTTGGGCACATAATGGCCGTCCATGACGTCGATATGGACCCAGTCGGCGCCCGCGGTCTCGATCGCGCGCACTTCCTCGCCCAACCGCGCGAAATCGGCGCTGAGGATCGACGGGGCAATGCGGACGGGCGTGGTGGCGGCGGTCATAGAGACCGGCCTTAACCATCTAGCGAGTCGGGGGCAAGCGGGGTGGGGCGGCTATTGGCAGCTATCCCCAAATAATGTCGCGCGACGCTATCGCCAGCGCCAGCCGCCCTCGGTCTTGGCGCGGTAGATCGGCATCGGGGCAAGGCCGGCGAGGATGACCAGGATGGTCATCAGAACGGGCCGGTCACGGAAGAGCCAGGCGAGGCCGGCGATCATCGCGACATGGAGCGCCAGGAAGAACCAGCCTTCCCAGACGAAGGGCAGGCCGGTGCCAAAGCCGTGGCGCTTGGCGCGAAACCAGGGACTCTTGCGCATGAACAGGTGGAGCATGATCAGCCTTCCTCTTTCGGCGGCCGTCCGCGCTTGGCGGGAACCGGCGGTTTTACCGTCATGCCGCGCCGCGCCAGCGCCTCGCGCAGCAATACCTCAATCTCGGCGTTGGCGCTGCGCAAATCTGCGGCCGCCATCCGCTCGATCGCCGCATAGAGCGCGGGATCGAGGCGGAGGGCAAAGGCTTTCTTGGCGGACGCGGGCATCGCTTCAACTCAGTAGAGCGATCCGGCGTTCACGACCGGCTGCGTGTCGCGTTCGCCGCACAGCACGACCATCAGATTTGACACCATCACCGCCTTGCGTTCGTCGTCGAGGTCGACGACGCCCTTTTCAGACAATTGGGTGAGTGCCATCTCGACCATCGTCACCGCGCCTTCGACCAGCTTCTTGCGCGCCGCGATCACCGCTTCGGCCTGCTGGCGGCGGAGCATCGCGCCGGCGATTTCCTGCGCATAGGCGAGGTGGGTGAGGCCGCATTCGTCGACGGTGATCCCCGCGACGCTCAGCCGTTCGATCAGCGCCTTGCGCAGTTCGACCCCGACCTCGTCGTGATTGCCGCGCAGCGTGACTTCCTGATGCTCGATATCGTCATAGGGATAGCGCGAGCCGATTGAGCGCACCGCGGCCTCGATCTGCGCCATCACGAATTCCTTGTAATCGTCGACGTCGAACAAAGCCTGCGCGGTGTCGGTGACGCGCCACACGACCTGCGCCGCCATCTCGATCGGATTGCCGCGAAGGTCGTTGACTTTGATCTTGTCCGAAATAACGTTGTTCGCGCGCACCGCGATCTTCTTGCGCGTCAGCCAGGGGAGGACCCAACGCAGCCCCTCCTCGCGGTCGGTGCCCTTATACGCGCCGAACAGCTGGATCGCCGCGGCTTCGTTGGGGTTGATCAGGTAAAAGCCGCACAGGATCAGCAGGCCGATTACCGCGCTGGCGACAACGACGATCCATTTCCACGCGACCATATATTCGGCGTTGGCGTTGGTAATCCCCGCCCAGGCGGCGACGCCCAAGAGCAGCAACCAGATGAACAACATCAGATAGCCGCTTTGCGTAGCGGCGCGTGTCTCGCGGCTGCGGTTCAGCGCGGGAGTCCCTGTTTCGACCATTTTTGCCCTCCGAATCATTCGATATAAAGATGATATCATATTTATATCGAATCGGGTGGAGGTCAATCGGGATTTGAGCGAACAGGCGCTTACGCCGGTTTCGCTGCGACAAGCTGGCACAACGGCCGGAGTCGGGTTCGATCGTGTTCAGACCGGGATGTGTGGCAATCGGTGCGGTTGCCCATAGCGGCCGGCTGCGGCAGCATCGAAGCATACCCCAGTTCGGACTTCAAAACTGACGCGCTCGTGCGCGAAGGAGGACAGATGCTCCAGGGCAAAAAATTGGTTCAATCCATGTTCGCGCGGAGCGGCTACAGGATTGTAAGGTCAGAATCCGGCATGCGGTATCGGCCGACCTCGGCCGACACGCGCAACTCTGCCAGCTTGCTCCATGAGATACTTCCGGTCGTGCAGCACAACGCGCAGACCGGAGAATGGCCGACGCCAGCATTTCTTGAGGACTATTTCGATGCCAGTCGTCTCGCGATGGCCCGCCTTCTGCTCGATCAATGCGATGCTGAAGACGTCGAAATCGCGGGCAGGCGCGTTCTGGACATCGGGTGCCACGCGGGGAGCCTGCTGCGCCTCATGCACGCCAGATATCCGGAAGCCTCGCTTTTCGGATGCGACATCAGCGATGTGAAGCTTGCGATGGCCAAACGCGCCTGCCCTGACGCCGAACTGTTCTTCAGCGCGCTCTCGGACCTGCCTCGGTCATCGCGTTACGACGTGGTATTTCTGATGGAAGTGCTCGAGCATACGGTCGATCCCGAAGCGGTCGTCCGGCGTCTGCTCGATATTGTGTCCGCCGGCGGCACGCTCATATTGACGGTTCCCGATGGGCGGAAGGATCAATTTCCCGCCAAGGAATATCATGCGGAATTTGATTCCTACGCGGGCCACATCAACTTCTGGAGCCCGGAAAGCTGGCGCTATTTCCTTATGCGGGTCGCTCCCGAGTGGAAACTCAGGACAGGAACGCTGTCGACCGGACATTTGTTCGCAGCCCTGAGCATGAAGGCAAAGATGAATTAGGACAAACAAAGGGGGCGAAATCGCCCCCTTTGCCTCCCCGGTATCGTTCGCTTATTCGGTCGGAAATCCGCGCTTTTTCAGCAGCGCCTTCACGTCGGGATCGCGGCCGCGGAAGGCGCGATACGCCTCGGCGCGGTCGGTTTCGTTACCCGTCATCAGCAATATGGTGCGGAACTTGTCGGCGACTTTGCGGTCCCACGGGCCGCCGGCTTCGGTGAACGCCGCCCAGGTGTCGGCGTCCATCGTTTCGGACCAGAGGTAGCTGTAATAGCCCGCCGAATAGGCGTCCGAGCTGAACAAATGGCCGAACTGCGGCAGGCGGTGCCGCATCACGAGCTCTTTCGGCATGCCGATTTCGGCGAGCGTCTCGCGCTCGAACTTGTCGGCATCGGCCGGCGGCGTCTTGCGGTCGTGCAGCTTCATGTCGACGATCGCGCTCGACAGATACTCGACCGTCGAAAAGCCCTGGTTGAACTTGTCGGAGGCGAGGATCTTGTCGACCAGCGCCTGCGGCATCGGCTGACCCGTCTTATAGTGCGTCGCATATTTCGACAGCACTTCGGGGGTCATCAGCCAATTTTCGTTCACCTGGCTCGGGTATTCGACGAAGTCGCGCGGCACCCCGGCGAGCGCCGGGTAATAGATGTGCTGCAGCAGATAATGGATGCCGTGGCCGAATTCGTGGAACAGCGTCGTCGCATCGTCGAGGCTGATCAGCGTCGGCTCGCCCTTCGCGGCTTCGGTGAAATTATTATTGTTCGACGCGAGCACATTGCGCTCGCCGCCGAGTGTCTGCTGGCTCCGATAGGTCGTCATCCACGCGCCCGAACGCTTCCCGTCGCGCGCGAAATTGTCGAGGTAGAAGACCCCGACATTTTCGTTCGTCTTGAGGTTGTAGACTTCGAAGGTGCGGACCTTGGGGTCGAAGACCGGGATCGTGCCCGTATTCTCCTTGAAGCCGAGGTCGTAGAGCTGGCCCGCCGACCAGAACATGCCATCGACCAGCTTGTCGAGCTGGAGATACGGCTTCACTTCGCTCTCATCGAGGTCGTATTTCGCCTTGCGGACCTTTTCCGAATAATAGCGATAGTCCCACGGCTCGATGGTGATCTTCGGACCCTTGCCGGCCTTGGCTTCGGCGTCGGCGATCGCCTGCATGTCGGCGACCTCTTCCTTCACGCGCGCGACCGCGGCGGGCCAGACCTTCATCATCAGCCCCATCGCGGCTTCGGGCGTTTTCGCCATCGTGTCGGCCATGCGGTAATGCGCGTGGGTCGGGAAACCGAGCAGTTCGGCGCGCTGCTGACGCAGCTTCAATATCTCGACGATCGTCGCATTGGTGTCGTTCGCGTCGCCATTGTCGCCGCGGCTGACAAACGCCTTATAGACCTTTTCGCGCAGCGCACGGTTGGTCGCGTTCTGCATCACCGGCTGCGCCGATGAGCGGGTGTTCTTGATCGCCCACTGGCCGGGCTTGCCGTTCGCTTCGGCGGCCGCGGCGAGCGAGGCGACGAAGCCGGGCTCGAGACCCGCGAGTTCGGCCTTGTCGGTGACGAAGGTGTAGAGCTTCTCGTCGCCGAGCAGCTTCGACGAGAAGGCCGAGAACAGGCCTTCGAGCTTCGAATTCATCGCGACCAGCTTTGCCTTGTCGGCGGGCGACAGGTTCGCGCCGTCGCGGACCATCTCGTCATAGCTGCGCTCGACGATGCGGATCTGCTGCGCGTTGAGGCCGCTGTTGTTCCGCTTGTCGTACACCGCCTTGTAGCGCGCGAAGAGCTTCGGCTCGAGGAACAGCTCGGTGTAGAAGGTGGTGAGTTTGGGGCTCCACTCGGCGTCGATGTCCTCGACGCGGTCGTTCGACTTGTTCGACGTCTGCACGCCCCACAGCGCGAACAGGCGGTCCATCGTATCGCCCGCGAGCATCATCGGGACATGCGTGTTCTCGAAAGTCGGGACCTGCGGATTGTCGATCACCGCCTGCACCTCCGCCTTGGTCTCGGCCATGCCCTTGACGAAAGCGTCGGGGAACAGTTCGGGGTCCATCTTGTCCCACGGCGGCACCCCTTCGAACGGGCCGGTCCACGGCGCGAGCATCGGGTTTTTGTCGGCCAGCGCGGTGGCGGGAGGCGGGACGATCGGTTGGGCGGTAGCGGTCATCTGGCTATAACCCACGATCATCGCGGCGGATGCAAGCATGATCGACAAATGACGGGCAAAAGGGTGCGCGGTGCGCGACATCGATAAATCTCCCCGGAGGATAAGGTTTCGAACGAAACCATGTCGGGGGCCGCCTTAACCTTATATGACAGGGGGGTGCAAGCCGCCTAAGCGCCAAATAGCTGCTGGATCAGGCCGGGCACGTCGACCTGGAACGTGAACACGCCGCCCGCATGCGGCTGCTTCGCGCGTTCCTCGTCGGTCAGATTCTTGCCCGCGCTGGTGACGAAGGCAGTCTTGAGGTCGGGTCCGCCAAAGGCGATCATCGTCGGGCGCTGGACCGGCAGCTCGACAGTCTGGATCAGCTCGCCCGCGGGTGAGAAGCGCACGACGCGCCAGCCGTCCCACAGCGCCGACCAGTAGCAGCCCTCGGCATCGACCGCCGCGCCGTCGGGACGGCCCTTGCCCAGCTCGAACTGGTGGAAGATGCGGCCCTTGCCGAGCGTGCCCGCTGCCGGGTCGACATCATAGGCGCGGATCGCGTGGGACGGCGTGTCGGCGTGGTAGAAGGTGCGGCCGTCGGGGCTGAAGGCTGCGCCGTTGCTCGTTGTCAGCCGCCCAAAGATTTCGGTCAGCGACCCGTCGGGATCGAGCCGGTAGAGCGTCGCGGCGGGGTTCGCCTTGTCGCTTGTCAGGCTGCCGACCCACAGCCGGCCGAGGGCGTCGACGCGGCCGTCGTTGAAACGCTGCTCGGGTTTGTCGGCGAGCACCGCCGGGCCGAAGGGGCGGGGCGCTGCGCCCCATGCGTCGACCAGCGCGCAGCCATTTTCGAGCGCTGCGACCAGCCCGCCGCCGGCGCGCGGCGCGATGCAGCCGACTTGTTCCGCGAGGTCCATAGCCTCGTCGGCGCCCGTTTCAGGATCGGTGCGATGGATTTTTCGGCCATCGATATCGACCCAATAGAGACGGGCTTCGGCGGCGTGCCAGACGGGCGATTCGCCGAGCAGCGCGCCGGCATCGAGAAGCAGTTGGACCATGGAGCGGGTCTTAGCGCGGCCCGCCGATGCTGCCCAGCGGCTGCAAACCTATTCGACGGGGCGCCCTTGTTCGTCGTCCCCGGCTCTTGGGGGTGACGAGATGGTTTTCCGCCGTAGCGTCTTTCTACTTGACGTGGACGTAAACGTAAGGTCTTTTGAGCCGGAAAGATGCGGCCGACTCCCCGCTTGCGTTCGGCCGTTCTCAGGGAAAGGAACCATATGTCGCTCGATAATCTGTCGCGCTCCGCCTACTCCGAAGACCATGAGGCGTTTCGCGCCACGGTGCGTCAGTTCCTCGAAAAGGAAGTCGCCCCCAATGCGGCGAAATGGGCCGAGGATGGCATCGTGCCCAAAGACATCTGGCCCAAGGCGGGCGAGCTCGGCATGCTGTGCCCGACGGTGCCCGAGGAATATGGCGGGCTCGGCCTCGACTTCGGCTATAATGCGGTCGTCGACGAGGAAAGCGCCTATTATGGCCGCGCGACGACGGGCTTCTCGCTCCAGTCGGACATCGTCACCAGCTATATCGTCAAATATGGCAGCGAGGAGCAGAAGAAGCACTGGCTGCCCAAGATGGTGTCGGGCGAGGTGATCACCGCGATCGCGATGACCGAGCCGGGCACCGGCTCCGACCTTCAGGGGATGCGGACGACCGCGAAGAAGGATGGCAATCATTATGTCATCAACGGGTCGAAAACCTATATCACCAACGGCCAGAACGCCGACCTGATCCTCGTCTGCGTCAAGACCGACACCGAGGTCCAGCCGGCGTGGAAAGGCGTTTCGATCGTCCTCGTCGAAGCCGACCGCGAAGGCTATGAGCGCGGGCGCAACCTCGACAAGATCGGGCAGGACGAGGCGGATACGTCGGAAATGTTCTTCAACGACGTCCGCGTGCCGATCACCAATTGCCTCGGCGAAGAGGGGCAAGGCTTCATCTATCTGATGAGCGAGCTTCCGCAGGAGCGTCTGTCGATCGCAGTGTCGGCGCAGGCGTCGGCGCAGCGCGCGTTCGACGATACGGTCGAATTCACCCGCGACCGCAAGGCATTCGGCAAGCCGATCCTCGACTTCCAGAACACGCGCTTCGTGCTCGCCGATTTGAAGGCGAAACTGCAGGTCGGCTGGGCGCATCTCGACTGGGCGCTCAACCGTCATATGAAGAAGGAGCTGACCCCCGAGGAAGGCGCCGCGGCGAAGCTGTGGCACACCGACCTGCAATGGGAAGTCATGGACAAGTGCCTCCAGCTCCACGGCGGCGCGGGCTATATGAACGAATATCCGATCGCCCGCGCCTGGCGCGCCGCGCGCGTGACGCGCATTTTCGGCGGTACGAACGAAATCATGAAGGAATTGATCGGGCGCAAGCTCTGATCGCTTGAAATCGCAGGAAAGGAATTCTCACATGGCCACAGCCTATATCGTCGACGCTGTCCGCACGGCGGGCGGCAAGCGCGGCGGCCGCCTCGCGGGCGTCCATCCCGTCGACCTCGGCGCCGCGGTGTTCGACGCGATCGCCGACCGCAATGATTTCGACACCAAGGCGATCGACGACGTCATCACCGGCTGCGTATCGCAGGGCGGGCAGCAGACGATGGATCTCGGCCGCAACGCCGTGCTCGCCTCGAACCTGCCCGACTCGATCCCCGCGGTCACCATCGACCGCCAGTGCGGCTCGTCGCAGCAGGCGATCCAGTTCGCCGCGCAGGCGGTGATGTCGGGGACGCAGGACATCGTGCTCGCAAGCGGCATCGAAAGCATGACGCGCGTGCCGATGGGCACCGTCGCGACGCTCTTCATGAAAGAAGGGCTCGGCCACTACAAATCCGAGCGGCTCGAGGAAAAATATCCCGGCATCATGTTCAGCCAGTTCATGGGCGCCGAGATGATCGTCAAGAAGCATGGCTTCACCAAGGACGACCTCGACGCCTATGCGCTCGAAAGCCATCGCCGCGGCAAAGCGGCGACCGAGGCGGGCCATTTCAAGCGCGAGATCGTCGGCGTCGAGATCGACACGCCCGAGGGCCGTCAGGTCCATCTGATCGACGAAGGCATCCGTTTCGATGCGACGCTCGAGGGCATCGCGGGGGTCAAATTGCTTCAGGAAGGCGGGGCGATCACCGCGGCGTCGGCGAGCCAGATCTGCGACGGCGCCTCGGCGGCGCTCGTCGTGTCGGAGCAGGCGCTCAAGGATCATGGCCTCACCCCGCGCGCGCGCATCCACCATATTTCGGTGACCGCGGGCGATCCGGTGATCATGCTCGAAGAACCTTTGTTCGCAACCGAACGCGCGCTGAAGAAAGCGGGCATGAAAATCGGCGATATCGACGCCTATGAGGTCAACGAGGCGTTCGCGCCCGTGCCGCTCGCCTGGCTCAAATATCTCGGCGCCGACCCCGCGCGGATCAACCAGCATGGCGGCGCGATCGCGCTTGGCCACCCGCTCGGCGCCTCGGGCACCAAGCTGATGGCGACTTTGCTCGGCGTGCTCGACGCGACCGGCGGCAAATATGGCCTGCAGACGATGTGCGAAGGCGGCGGTCAGGCCAACGTCACGATCATCGAGCGGCTGTAATTATTATCTCCCCTCCCGCTTGCGGGAGGGGTCGGAGGAGGGCCTGTTAGTCGGCATTCCCCCGACATGCCCCACCCAAACCCTCCCCTGAAGGGGAGGGCTTTTTCAGGAGAAACCCATGAAACTCGATTCCACCGTATCCGCCGTCGTCACCGGCGGCGCCTCGGGCCTCGGCGCCGCGACCGCGCGCGCGCTGGCCGCCAAGGGCGTGAAGGTCGCGATCTTCGACCTGCAGGAAGAAAAGGGCCTCGCGATCGCGGCCGAACTCGGCGGCATTTTCTGCGAGTGCAACGTCACTGACGACGCGTCGGTCGACGCCGCCTTTGCCAAGGCGCGCGAAGCGCATGGGCAGGAACGCATCCTCGTCAATTGCGCGGGCACCGGCAACGCGATCAAGACCGCGAGCCGCTCGAAGGAAGACGGCAGCATCAAGCATTTCCCGCTCGATGCGTTCAACTGGATTATCCAGATCAACCTCGTCGGCACCTTCCGCTGCATCGCCAAGTCGGCGGCGGGCATGCTGACGCTCGACCCGATGGAAGACGGCGAACGCGGCGCGATCGTCAACACCGCGTCGGTCGCGGCCGAGGACGGCCAGATCGGGCAGGCGGCTTATTCGGCGTCGAAGGGCGGCGTTGTCGGCATGACGCTCCCCATCGCGCGCGACCTCGGCAACGAGAATATCCGCGTCAACACGATCCTGCCGGGCATCTTCGACACCCCGCTGCTCGCGGGTGCGCCGCAGCCGGTGCGCGACGCGCTCGGCGCTTCGGTGCTCAACCCGAAGCGCCTCGGTGTCCCCGCCGAATATGCCAATCTTGCGATGTGCATGATCGAGAATGGCTATTTCAATGGCGAGGATGTCCGCCTCGACGGCGGCATCCGCATGGCGCCGCGCTGACATGCCGAAACCGGAAAGCTGGCGGCTCGACGCCGCCAGCTACCCCGTCTGCATCGAATTGCAGACACGCTTTCAGGACATGGACATCAACGGCCACCTCAACAATGTGGCCTTTGCAGCCTTGTTCGAAAGCGGCCGGGTGCTGCTGAACCGGCAGGTACGTCCGCTCGACGAGCGCCCTTCGAACGAGCGCACGATGGTCGCTGCGGTCGAGATCAACTATCTGGCCGAGGGCAATTTCCCCGATCCCGTGCAGATCGCGACGGGCATCGGCCGGCTCGGCACCTCGAGCTGGACGATCGTGCAGGCGATGTTCCAGAACGGCCGCGCGATCGCGACCTGCGACACCGTCGTCGTGTGCCGCACCGACGGACAGGCAAAACCGCTCCGCGCCGAGATGGTCGCGGAGCTGACCGCGAATTTGGTGAGGCCGGTTTAAAATCTGTGTGCACCCGCGAAGGCGGGTGCCCATCACCGAACGGCGCTATTTTGCACGGGCGGGAGATGGATCCCCGCCTTCGCGGGGACGCATGCCTTTATGGGGTGTGTAGATTATAGATTCTTGTCGGCGTCGGGGACCGAGCGGATCAGGTCGCGCGCGAAGCCGATCAGTCCGATCTGGCGGCGGCGCTTCAGCCGCTCGGCGCGCAGGATTGCGCGGACTTCGTCGAAGCAGCCTTCGACATTGTCGTTGATCAAGACATAGTCATAGCCGTCCCAGTGGCTGATCTCGTTCGCGGCGCGTTCCATGCGCGCGGCGATCACCTCGTCGCTGTCGGTGTTGCGCGAGCGCAGGCGGCGTTCGAGCTCTTCCATCGTCGGCGGCAGGACAAAGACGCGCACGACGTCGGGGCCGGCCTCCTGATAAAGCTGCTGCGCCCCCTGCCAGTCGATGTCGAACAGCACATCCTTGCCTGCCGCGAGCATGTCCTCGACTGGCGCGCGCGGCGTGCCGTAACGATGGCCGAAGACGTGCGCCCATTCGAGGAACTCGCCGTCGGCCGCCATTTTCTTGAAGCTATCGGTATCGACGAAATGATAATGGACCCCGTCGATTTCGCCGGGACGCGGCGGACGCGTCGTCGCGGAGATCGACAGCGCGATATCCTTATCGGCCTCGAGCATCATGCGCGAGATGGTGGTCTTGCCCGCGCCCGAGGGCGAGGAGAGGACGAACAACACGCCGCGGCGGTTCAGGTGGACGCTTTCAGCCATGGGCGCTATTCGCCAAAGCAGCGCCACTGGTCAAGCGCGAAGGGGGCGGGGCATGGCAGGAATTTCACGCACGGGCTGGCTTGTCGCCGGGGGACTGCTCGCGATCTTCGCCGCCATCCTCTTTGCGATGGGGCGCCCGCCGATCTGCCCGTGCGGCACCGTCAGCCTGTGGCACGGCGTGGTGCAGTCGAACCAGAACAGCCAGCAGATTTCGGACTGGTACAGCTTCAGCCATGTCATCCACGGCTTCATTTTCTTCGGCGTGTCGCGTTGGCTTATCCCGCGCCAGCCTTTGTGGATCGCGCTCGCGCTGGCGATCGGGATCGAGGCGGCGTGGGAAATCCTCGAAAATTCGCCGATCATCATCGACCGCTATCGCGAGGTGACGATGGCCTATGGCTATTCGGGCGATTCGATCCTCAATTCGGTCAGCGACGCGCTGTTCATGCTGCTCGGCTTCCTCGCCGCGAGCAAAATGCGCTGGTGGGTAACGGTGGCGATCGCGTTCGCGTTCGAACTGTTCACGCTATGGACGATCCGTGACAATCTGACGCTCAACGTCCTCATGCTCGTATCGCCCGTCGAGGCGATCAAGGAGTGGCAGGCGGGCGGCTGACGACCGATCTTACAGCCCCTTGCGGCCGAAACGTCCCGGCTTGGGCGCAGGCAAGTCGTCAAGATCGGCGCCGGTCCGATTGGTCATATAGCGGGCGAGCGCCGCATCGGGGTCGAAGTTCGCCTCGTCGGGATAGATGTCGGCATGTTTCAGCGCCTCCTCGGGCGTTGCTTCGGCCTGGTTCCGTTCGCGCGGTTTGTCGAAGAACATCAGCTTCAGCGCCCATATAAAGCAGGCGGCAGCCGCGATCAGTACCGCGAGCGCCGAGACATGGTTGAAAAGGCGGGTGCCCGGGTCGCTGGCGAGATCGCCGGCGTGTTCGAGGATATTGCTCAGCATCTTCAGCCCGAAGCCAAGCGCGAGCAGTATCACAGTCCGGAAGCCGGGCGGGTTGAAGGCCATGTCCCATCGATAGCGGGCCATGGTGAGGATCAGGTTAACCCGGAGAAAGCGGGCTCAATGCAGTGAGCTGCTGCGACCGTTTCCTTCGAGCGGAATCGCGGGCGGCAGGGCATCGCCGATCGTCTGCCCGTCGGTCGGTATTTTGGCGGTGCCGGCATAGATATCGACCACGCCCGCATTCGCGAGTTCGGGGTCGAGCGCATGCGCCTCGGCCGCCGCCTTGCGTGCCTCGGCGCGCTCGGCCCATTTCTTGGTGAGATAGCCCGCCGCGACGGTCGCGGCGAGCACGGCGTAACGCTGCGGAAAGAGCCGCCGCGCCGCGAAGAGCGTGCCCGCGCCGATCACTGCGCCCGCGAGCGGATGATTGCCTTTCTGGCGTCCGATGGCGCTGCCGAGAACGCCGCCTACGATGCGACCGATCATCTTCATCTCTCCTTCCCCTCATCAATCCCCGGAAGGCCCCGCGGGTTCCCGTCAGCCCTCGCGCCCGAGCATCGCGCGCGGGTCGACCACCCGATCAAATGTCGCCGCATCGACATAGCCGAGATCCAGCGCCGCTTCCTTCAGCGTGCTGCCCGTTTCATGCGCGTGCTTGGCGATCTTCGCGGCCTTGTCATAGCCGATTTCGGGCGCGAGCGCAGTAACCAGCATCAGCGAGCGGTTCATCAGCTCGTCGATGCGCGTGCGATTGGGTTCGATCCCGACGACGCAATGTTCGGTGAAGCCCGCCATGCCGATCGCGAGCAGCTCGATCGAGCGCAGCACATTCGACCCGATCAGCGGCTTGAACACATTGAGTTCGAGGTGGCCCTGAAGGCCCCCGACGGTGACCGCCTGATGGTTGCCGATGACCTGCGCCGCGACCATCGTCAGCATCTCGCACTGCGTCGGGTTGACTTTGCCCGGCATGATCGAGCTGCCGGGTTCATTCGCGGGCAGGTCAAGTTCGCTCAGCCCTGCGCGCGGGCCTGAACCGAGCAGACGAATATCGTTCGCGATCTTGGTTAGCGCGACGGCGAGCGTGTTCAGCGCGCCCGAAAAGAAGACAAGCCCGTCGTTCGACCCCAGCGCCTCGAACTTGTTCGGCGCGGGTTCGAACGCGATGCCGGTGCTTTTCGACAGCTCGGCGGCGATCGCGACATCGAAGCCGGCGGGGGCGTTGAGCCCGGTGCCAACCGCGGTGCCGCCCTGCGCGAGCTTGCAGATATCGTGAGCGAGCGCGCCTTCGATCCGCGCGCGGCACGCGGTGAGCTGCTGGGCATAGCCGGAGAATTCCTGGCCGAGCGTCAGCGGCGTCGCATCCTGCAAATGGGTGCGGCCAATCTTGACGATATCGCCCCATGCGTCCGCTTTGGCGGCGAGCGCGCCGGTCAGCTCGATCAGCGACGGCAGCAACCGCGCGGTCGTCTCGACCGCGACCGCGACGTGCAGCGCGGTCGGGAAGCTGTCGTTCGACGACTGGCCCATGTTGACATGATCGTTCGGGTGGACGGGCGACTTGCCCCCGCGCGTCCCGGCGAGCGCCTCGTTGGCCAGCCCTGCGATCACCTCATTGGCATTCATGTTCGATTGTGTGCCGCTGCCCGTCTGCCAGATCGCGAGCGGGAACTGGTCGTCATGGCGGCCGTGGGCGACGGCTTCGGCCGCGGCGTCGATCGCGTCGGCGAGACCGGCATCGAGCCCGTGGCTGCGATTGACCCGCGCCGCCGCGCCCTTGATCCGCGCGAGCGCGTGAACGATCGGCATCGGCATGCGCTCGTGCGCCGGGAAGGCGAAATTGTGCCGGCTGCGCTCGGTCTGCGCGCCCCAATAGGCGTCGGCGGAAACTTCGATCTCGCCGATACTGTCGCTTTCGATACGCGTTGCACTCATATGACCAGCATCCTCGTCACCAGCACCGACCCCGCCCAGATCATCGCGACGAGCCCCAGCATTTGCCAATATCCACCTTCGCCGACGCGGCGGCGCAGCCAGGCGGCGGCGAGCCACGCGAGCACGAGCGCGGGGGTCAGAATCAGCAAGCTGAAACGCAGCAGCCCGTCGGCAATCGGTCCGCGGGTGGTGGCCTCTTCGAACAGCGTATAGCCCTCGACCCCCCACCAGAAGGCGGCGGTGAGCACGACCATGCCCGCGAGCGACCAATATTGCCAAAAACGGCTCGGGGGCCAGAGCGGGCCCATCGCGCTATCGCTTCTTGCCGAAATCCACCGTCACGACATTCGATCCATCCTCGGTCGTAACCTCGGGACGGTCGTTGTCGGCCTCGTCATGCGGCTCGGGCTGCGTCTCGTCGTCGTCGCTGACCTGGAACTGCAGCCCGAAATCGACCGACGGATCGACGAAGGCGGTGATCGCGGCATAGGGGATGGTGAGGATCGACGGCGTCTGGTTGAACGACAGGCCGACGCTGAAATGATCGTCCTCGACCTTCAGGTCCCAGAAACGGTTTTGCAGCACGATCGTCATTTCGTCGGGAAATTTGGCGATCAGATGCGCCGGAATATCGACCCCGACGGCCTGCGTCTTGAAGGTGATATAGAAATGATGTTCGCCGGGCAGGCTGTCATAGCCGACGATCTGGCTGAGTACGCGGCCGACCACGGCGCGCAGCGCGTCCTGCACGATTTCGTCATAGGGAATCAGGCTGTCGCGTACATCGTCACTCATGGGGCGAGGGGATGAACGCGCGCCGCGCGGGGGTCAAGAGGGGAGAGTCGCCTTGCGCTGTGAAAAGTGGGTGCTATGGGGGCGCCATGCGTACCGCCACCGTCCAGCGCACGACCAAGGAAACGGATATCGCGATCGCCGTCAATCTCGACGGAACGGGCGAATATTCGGTGTCCACCGGTATCGGTTTCCTCGACCATATGGTCGAGCAATTGTCGCGCCATTCGCTGATCGACATCTCGATGCAGGTGAAGGGCGACCTTCATATCGACCAGCACCACACCGTCGAGGATTCGGCGCTCGCGCTCGGCGAAGCGGTGGCCAAGGCGCTCGGCGACAAGCGCGGTATCGCGCGCTATGGCGAGGCGCACGCGCCGATGGACGAGACGCTGACGCGCTGCGTGCTCGACATTTCGGGGCGCCCGCATTGCGTTTACAAGTCGGCCTTCTCGCAGCCGCGGCTCGGCGAGATGGACACCGAGATGTTCCCGCACTGGTTTCACAGCTTCGCGCAGGCGGCGGGGATCACGCTGCACATCGAGATGCTGTACGGCGAGAACAACCATCACATCGCCGAAAGCATGTACAAGGCTCTTGCCAGAGCGCTGCGCCAGGCGGTGGAAATCGACCCGCGCAAGGGCGATGCGATCCCTAGCACGAAGGGCGTCCTGTAGGACCAGCCGATGAGTATCATTGCCCTGATCGACTATGGCGCGGGCAATCTTCGCTCGGTGCATAATGCGCTCGTCGCGGCGGGCGCGGAGAATGTCGCCGTCACGGCCGATCCCGACGTCGTCGCGAAGGCCGACCGCATCGTGCTGCCCGGCGTCGGGGCGTTCGCCGCTTGCATGAACGGACTGTCGGCGATCGACGGGCTAGTCGCCGCCATGGAGCAGCGCGTACGCGGCGAGGGCGCCCCCTTCCTCGGCATCTGCGTCGGCATGCAATTGCTCGCCGATGCGGGCGAGGAGCATGGGCGGCACGAAGGGCTCGGATGGATTACCGGCACGGTGCGTGCGTTCGATCCGGCGCCCGGCCTCCGCATCCCGCACATGGGCTGGAACGACGTCGTGCCCAGCTTCGCGCATCCGGTGATCGCCGCGGGCGAGGCCTATTATCTCCACGGCTATCATTTCACCGACGCGGTCGATGTCGCCGCGACCAGTAACCATGGCGGGCCGTTCGTCGCCGCGGTGGCGAAAGACAATATCGTCGGCGTTCAATATCATCCCGAAAAAAGCCAGGCCTATGGCCTCGCGACGCTCGAAAGGTTCCTGAAGTGGCGGCCCTGACCATCTTCCCCGCGATCGATCTCAAGCGCGGACAGGTCGTGCGGCTCGCCGAGGGCGATATGGCGCGCGCAACCGTCTATGGCGACGATCCCGCCGCGCAGGCGCGGCTGTTCGCCGAGGCAGGGGCATCGCACCTGCATGTCGTCGATCTCGACGGCGCCTTTGCGGGCGAAAGCGTCAACGGCGCGGCGGTCGAAAGCATCATCGCGGCCTTTTCGGGCAAGGTGCAGGTTGGCGGAGGCATCCGTGATCGCGCCAGCGTCGACCGCTGGCTCGCGCTCGGCGTCGAGCGGGTGATTATCGGCACGGCGGCGCTGAAGGATCCCGAATTCGTCAAAACCGCCGCGCGCGATTTGCCGGGCCGCATCGTCGTCGGCGTCGACGCGCGCGACGGCATGGTCGCGACCGAGGGCTGGGCCGATGTCTCGGACGTGCGCGTCGAGGATCTCGCGCGCCGCTTCGAGGATGCCGGCGTCGCGGCGCTGCTCTTCACCGATGTCGGGCGCGACGGGCTGCTCAAGGGCTGCAATGTCGAAGCGACCGTCGCGCTGGCGCAGGCGGTCGCCATCCCCGTGATCGCGTCGGGCGGGGTTGCCGATATAAACGACATCCATGCGCTGCGCCCGCATGTCGCCGATGGCATCGAAGGCGTGATCACCGGCCGCGCGCTCTACGACGGCCGGCTCGACCTCGCCGAAGCGATCGCGGCGGGAAATTCCCCTCCCGCTGGCGGGAGGGGTTAGGGGAGGGCATGTCGACAATGCTTCCCTCCCGAAACAAGCCCTCCCCCAACCCCTCCCATAAATGGGAGGGGAGCAGGTGACCGTCCGCGTCCGCGTCATTCCCTGCCTCGACGTCGCCGACGGACGCGTCGTGAAGGGGGTCAATTTCGTCGACCTGCGCGATGCGGGCGACCCGGTCGAGGCCGCACGTGCCTATGACGCTGCGGGCGCCGACGAGCTTTGCTTCCTCGACATCAGCGCCAGCCATCAGGGGCGCGGCACCTTGCTCGACATGGTCAGCCGCACTGCCGAAGTTTGTTTCATGCCGCTCACCGTCGGCGGCGGGGTGCGCAGCGCCGACGATGCGCGCGCGCTGCTGCTCGCGGGCGCCGACAAGGTCGCGGTGAACAGCGCCGCGGTCGCGCGGCCCGAGCTCGTCGCCGACATCGCCGACCGTTTTGGCAGCCAATGCGCGGTCGGCAGCATCGATGCGCGCCGCGTCGAAGACGGCCGCTGGGAAATCTTCACCCACGGCGGGCGCAAGTCGACCGGCATCGACGCGCTGGAACATGCTGTCCGGCTTGCCGAACTCGGCGCGGGCGAATTGCTCGTCACTTCGATGGACCGCGACGGCACCAAGGACGGTTACGACCTGACGCTCACGCGCGCGATCGCCGATGCGGTCAGCGTACCGGTGATTGCATCGGGCGGTGTCGGCAATCTCGACCATCTCGTCGCCGGCGTGATCCAGGGCGGCGCGAGCGCGGTGCTCGCCGCGAGCATCTTTCATTTCGGCGAAGCGACCGTCGCCGAAGCGCACGCGCGGCTCGCCGCCGCCGGATTGCCCGTTCGCGCACATTAATCCGCGCGCGGGGTAGTCAGGCGGAAAGGGGGCTGTAATAAAAGCCCCATGACCTCGAAACTCCGTCTCGCCGACCGCACCAACGATATTTTTCCGGTCCTCGGCTTTGTTGCCGCGATGGCGAGCCTCGCGATGCCGCTCAATGCGTGGGTGGTGGCGTTCATTCTCGCGGGTGCGGTCGTCGCGGCGGTCCACCATGCCGAGGTCATCGCGCACCGCGTCGGCGAACCGTTCGGCACATTGATCCTCGCGCTCGCGGTGACGGTGATCGAGGTCGGGCTGATCCTGACCTTGATGCAGGCCGAACCCGAAAAGGCGCAGTCGCTCGCGCGCGACACGGTGTTCGCGGCGGTGATGGTGATCCTGAACCTCTTGATGGGCCTGTGCCTGCTGAGCGGCGCGATCCGCCACCATGAACAGCGTTTCCAGCGCACCGGAATCGGCGCCGCGCTTGCGACGCTGACGGTGCTCACCGTCGTGACGCTCGTCCTCCCCAACTTCACGTCGAGCGTGCCGGGCCCCTTTTATTCGGCGACGCAGCTTGGTTTCGTCGCGGTGGTGTCGCTGATCCTCTACGGCACCTTCGCGTTGGTGCAGACCGTGCGGCACCGCGACTATTTCCTTCCCGACGGCGAAGCGCAGGATGAGCCCGACGCGCACGCCGCGCCGCCGAGCGTCCAGCGCACCGCGATTTCGGGCGCATTGCTGCTCGCCAGCCTCGTCGCGGTCGTGCTGCTTGCGAAAAACCTGTCGCCAATCATGGGCGCGCTGCTCGCCGACTGGGGCGCGCCGCCCGCGGTGCTCGGTGTGCTGATCGCGGCGCTGATCCTCGCGCCCGAAGGTCTCGCGGCGGTGCGTGCGGCGAAGGCCGACCGGCTCCAGACCAGCCTCAATCTCGCGCTCGGTTCGGCGCTCGCAACGATCGGCCTCACCATCCCGGCGGTCGCGATCCTGTCGATTATGACCGATATGCCGATCAGCCTCGGGCTCGACGCCAAATCGACCGTGCTCTTGTTCCTGTCGCTGATCGTGTCGGTGCAGACGCTCGCGAACGGGCGCACCACGGTGCTGCAGGGGGTGATCCACCTGATGCTGTTCGCGATCTACCTGTTCACTACGTTTGTGCCGTGAGGCAGCGGACGCTCTTTTAAGTCGCGTGTCCCCGCGAAGGCGGGGACCCATCTCCCGCCAGCTCTAAATCGGGCCCACCGGAGATGGGCCCCTGCTTTCGCAGGGGCACAAGCCCTAGGTCTTGCGAACGAACACCGTCCCCGCCGAATAGCCCGCACCAAACGAACAGATCAGCCCCGTGTCGCCCGCCGTCATATCCTCGTGATGGAGGTGGAAGGCGATGATCGACCCGGCGCTCGAGGTATTGCCATAGGTGTCGAGCACCGTCGGGCTTTCATCGTCGCTCGCCTCATGCCCCAGCACGCGCTGCGCGATCAGCCGGTTCATGTTGGTGTTCGCCTGGTGCAGCCACAGACGGCGCATGTCGCTGCCTTCGAGGTTCAGCACCTCCATCTGCTCGACGATCAGATTGGCAACCCATGGCACGACTTCCTTGAACACCTTGCGGCCTTCCTGGACGAAAAGCTTGTCGCTCTTCGGTCCCGACTGGTCGATCCCGCCATGGCCGCGGTTGAGGAAGCCGAAATTGTTGCGGATGTTGTTCGAGAATACGGTTTTCAGCTTGGTGCCGAGGATGTCCCAGTGCCCCGCGGGCGCGATGGTCTTGTCCTCGACGAGGATCGCGGTCGCGACGTCGCCGAAGATGAAATGGCTGTCGCGATCGCGCCAGTTCAAATGTCCCGAGCAGATTTCCGGGTTCACGACGAGCACGCTTTTCGCATGGCCTGCGCGGACATAGTCGGCGGCGGTCTGAATGCCGAAGGTCGCCGACGAGCAGGCGACATTCATGTCGAACCCGAAGCCATCGATCCCGAGCGCGTCCTGAATTTCGACCGCCATCGCGGGATAGGGGCGCTGCATGTTCGACGCGGCGCACAGCACCGCATCGACATCGCCCGCATCGCGCCCGGCGCGGGCCAGCGCGTCCTTCGCGGCAAGGAGGCCGATTTCGGCAAGGATCGACAGCTCGTCGTTGCTCCGTTCGGCGATCCGCGGCGCCATATGTTCGGGGTCGAGAATGCCCGCCTTGTCGACGACGAAGCGCGATCCGATGCCGCTCGCCTTCTCGATAAATTCGACACTCGATTCAGCCAGTTCGTCGATTTCGCCGGCCGCGATGGCGGCTGCATTTTCTCTATTGTGCAGCGCAACATACTGGTTAAAACTTGCGACAAGTTCTTCGTTGGAGATGCGTTCGGCGGGGGTGAAAAGGCCGGTTGCGGAAATGACCGGCTGCGGTGTGTGCGACATGGTGGACCTGCGTGTGTCTTATGGTTTCAAGCCACGCTGATTAGGCTTCGCCGCGGCATCGCGCAACGCCCCCAAATTGCCTGAACGATCGCTAACATCATGGTTAACTCGTCACTAACCATTTTGGTGGCAGACTGTTTGATGCAGGCCTCCGGGGGGATGGCTCCCCGGGCGCCGAGCGGGAGCATGACCATGGCGACGCGTTCAGGACCGGCCGCAGGCGACCTGTCCCTTTCCGAGATCAAGGAGTTTGCGGGCTTTCCCGCATCGACCCAGCGCTACATCCGCCGTTCGCTCGATATCGGGCTCGAACGCGACGATGCGATCGCGCGCTGGTCGCGCGACATGGTCGAGGAAACCGCTATCCGCGTTCAGGCGCGCGTCTATCAGCGGCTCATCGAAATTCGCGGGCATATTCCCGACGACAGCGGGCTCGACGCGCTCGAACACTTCATGGCGCCGCTGATCGCGGTGTCGGCGTTCGACCTCGGGCAGGACCGGCTGCACGCGTTCGCACCCTATCGCTTCCTCTACGAACGGCTGCTCGGTGCGCACGCGCGGCCGTGGCTGCCCGGTGCCTTTTGCGCCGCGGCGTCGCTGCCGCACCTGCACCCCGACAAGCGCAAGCTGCTGCTCCAGTCGATCAGCGAAGCCGCGGCAACCGCGCCCGGCTGGTCGGCGCGCGAACCGAGCTTCTATCCCGAATGGGTCGACAAGATCGACGAGACCAAACCCGCGAACTAATTTCCGGCGCCGGCCGGAAAGATCAGATCACCGCGCGATAGAGGCCAAAGGCGCTGGTTGCGATCAGCACGACGCCGACCATGATGAGCATGACCTTGGGCGAGAAGCGCTTCGCCATCATCGCGCCGAGCGGAGCGGCCGCAACGCCACCGATGATCAGGCCAAGCGTGGGCCCCAGGATTTCCTCGATTCCGAGGTTCGCGATAAACGCGATCGACACCGCAACGGCGAGGAAGAACTCGACGCTGTTGACGGTGCCGATCACTTTGCGCGGCTCGCCGCCCTGGACGAGCAGGTTCGAGGTCACAACCGGCCCCCAGCCGCCGCCGCCTGCCGCGTCGAGGAAGCCGCCGACGACCGCCAAGGGGGCTACGACCTTGGGTTTTGCGATCTTGGGCGGATAGAGCAGGCCGCGAATGAGCAGCCAGATGCCGATCAGCACCAGATAACCAAGCACGAAGGGCTTCACGACGTCGGCGTGAAGCGACGAAAGGACATAGGCGCCGAGCACGCCGCCGATGACGCCCGGGATCAGCAGCCGGAAGAACAGCGGCCAGTCGATGTTGCGATGGAACAAATGGCTGAGCCCCGACGCACCCGTCGTGAAGATTTCGACGACATGGATACGCGCCGATGCGGTTGCGGGCGGGACGCCCAGCACGGCGACGAGCAACGTGTTGCAGATGACGCCGAACGCCATGCCGAGCGCGCCGTCGACGAGCTGCGCCGCGAAACCGATCAGGATGAACGGCAGGAGCGCGGTAAAGTCGATAGCCGCAAGTTCAGTCATATGTCATCCCAACCCTTTTGATTGACAACCTGCTGCCGGGATTCCCGCTCGCGCGCCAGCCCAAATTTTCTGCTGGCGGCAAAGGGATTTGTTTCCGCGCCCGATCGAACCGCGCCAAACCGGGTCAGCCGGTCAGGTCGTCGGGCAGGTTGTCGCGCACATAGTCGATGAAAGCGCGCAGCTTGGGCATCACCTGCTTGCGGCCGGGGTAATAAAGGAAGAGCCCCGATGTCGATGCGGCGTGGTCGGTGAGCACCAGTTCGAGCGCGCCCGATTCGACCATCGCGGTGGCCATCGGTTCGGCCATCATGCCCATCGCGATCCCGGCCCGCATCGCGACCAAGGCGGCGATCCAGTCGTTGACGATAATCGGGCCGGTGACTGCGACATCGAAATCGCGGTTGCCGCGTTCAAAGGTCCACGGCATCAGCGCGCCGCTCGCAAGGCGGAAGCGGACGCAGCGGTGGTCGCGCAAATCCTCCGGCGTCTCGGGGCGGCCATATTTGTCGAGATAGGCGGGCGCCGCGGCGACGACAAAGCGAAAGGAGCCGGTCAGGCGGACCGCGATCATGTCGGCGTCGAGCGCTTCACCCATCCGTACCCCGGCGTCGAACCCGCCGGCGCTGAGGTCGGCGAGCGCATCTTCGGCGAAGATTTCGAGTTCGATCTCGGGATAGGTTTCGCAAAAGCCCGCGATGATCGGTTCGAACAGCGGCTGGACTGCGCCGCGCATTAGGTTGATGCGGAGACGCCCTGCGGGCCGGTTGCCGAGATTGCGCGCCGCTTCATAGGCATCGGCGAGCCCCGAATAAGCCGGCGCGGCGCGTTCGAGGAACATTTCGCCCGCTTGCGTGAGGCCCACACTGCGCGTCGTGCGCATGAATAAGGGCGCGCCGACGCGCGCTTCGAGCGCCTTGACGGTCTGGCTGATCGCGGATGGCGAGACACCGAGATCGGCGGCGGCGGCGGAAAAGCTGCGCCTTTCCGCGACACGCAGGAAGGCTTCGATCCCGTCGAGCGCCCCTTGGGGGATTGTTAAATCCTGCTTCAAAGCACTTGCAGATTATAGAGGATTATCTATCTGCGCAACCGCGACTAAAAAGGTTGCACAAAGAAACGAAAGGAACCTCTCCCATGGCCTATCAGCTCTCCTCTTATCGCCGCTTTCCCGCCGCTTTTGCAATCGTCGCCGCTTCGGCGCTGGCCTTCACCGGCCTGATGGCAACCGCAACCCCCGCTTACGCCCAGTCGGCTAGCGATTATCGCTGCGCCGGTCTGGCCGAACAGGCCCATGTCGCCGCCGGCGGCGTCGAAGGTGCCAAGCAGTCGAGCGCCAAGCGCTTTGTTTCGACCGGCAAGAAGCTGTGCGAAGCGGGCAACGAACGCGCCGCCGCCAAGCAGTTCCGCGCCGCGCTGAAGATCGCCGGCGTCGCCGAAGTCGAAACCGACAGCCAGATGGCGTCGCGCTAAGACAGACTGACACCAATCTCCGGACCGTCCTCTCCCTCTCCCCGACGGATCCACATCACTGGGGCGGCACTCACAACGAGGCCGCCCCATTTGTTTGTGCGCGGCGCATGGTTTAGGGTGACCTTCATCATGCCCGGCAAGAAACCCCGCCGCGAAACGCCCGCCGATCGTTCGGCCGCGAAGGCCGCGATACCGCTGTGCCGTTACGAAGAACTGGCGATGCGCGAAAACCGTCTGCGACGCGCGAACGCCGCAAAGCGCGAAGCGGGCGACTAGTTCGCGCGGGCGTCAGCCTTGGGGAATGCCCTTCATATTCGGCAGGTGATGCGCGATGCCCTTGTGGCAGTCGATGCACGTCTTTTGGCCCGTCCCCAGATATTGCTGGTGGATCTGCCCGGCGCGCGGTGACTGGCGTGTGAGGTCCATCGAATCATATTGATGGCAGTTGCGGCATTCGAGTGAGTCGTTCGCCTTCAGCCGCGCCCATTCATGCTTGGCGAGTTCGAGCCTTTTATCGAGGAACTTCTCGCGCGATTCGATCGATCCGAAAATCTTGCTCCACACCTCCTTCGACGCCTGCATCTTGCGGCCCATCTTGTCGGTCCAGTTGTGCGGGACATGGCAGTCCGAACACACCGCGCGCACGCCTGAGCGGTTGTTGTAGTGGATCGTCGTCTTCAGCTCGGCGAACACATTGTCGTTCATTTCGTGGCAGCTGGTGCAGAATGCCTCAGTATTGGTCGCCTCCATCGCGGTGTTGAACCCGCCCCAGAAGATGATGCCGGCGATGAAGCCGCCGAGCGTCAGGAATCCCATGCTGAAATGCAGACTGGGCCGCCACGCCGTCGTCCAGAAGGGTTTGATCCAGCCCCAGACGCGCAGCCAGATCGCGCGAAGCCGCCCCCAGATCATTGCTTTTCCTCCTTCGCGAGGGTGGTGTTGAGGCCTTCGTACCGGTTGCCGACCAAAGGTTCGGCATCGGTCTGGACGACATGGCATTGAACGCAGAAATAGCGGCGCGACGAGATTTGCTCGAGGACCTTGCCGTCGCGCGTCAGATAATGCGCGTCGCTCACCGGCGGCGCCTGGAATTTTTTCGCGGCCGACCGCGTGTGGCAGAGCATGCAGCGGTTCGTGTTCACGGTGAGCTGGTAATTGTCGATCGCGTGCGGGATCGTCGGCGGCTGCATCTCGTAATTCACCGGGCGGATGCGGTCGAAATTCTCGACCCGCGCCATCGGTAGCGGCGAGGCTTCCTTGTCGATCGGGACGCCGCGGCGCAGCGCGTCGATCTGTCCTGCCGCGGTGATGACGACCGGCGCGTCGGGCGCCTTGCGCGGCGTTTCCTCATGTTTCGATCCGCACGCGGCGAGGTTCATGGCGACGATCAACGGCAAGAGCGCGCGCGTGAGCAGCCTCATCATGCCATCACCACCTTGACCGCGCATTTCTTGAAATCGGTCTGCTTGGAAATCGGGCAGGTCGCGTCGAGCGTCGTCTTGTTGATGAGCTGCGCGGCGTCGAACCAGGGGACGAAGACCAGCCCCGACGGCACGCGGTTGCGCCCGCGCGTCTCGACCCGGCTGCGCATCTCGCCACGGCGCGAGATCACCTTCACCTCGTCGCCGCGTTTCAGCCCGCGCGCCTTGGCGTCGTCGGGGTTCATAAAGACGACCGCCGAGGGGAAGGCCTTGTAGAGTTCGGGAACGCGCATCGTCATCGACCCCGAATGCCAATGTTCGAGCACGCGCCCGGTCGCGAGCCACAGATCATAGTCGGCGTCGGGCGATTCGGCGGGCGGTTCATAGGGCAGCGCCCAGATCACCGCGCGTCCGTCCTTGTTGCCGTAAAACTGCCAATCGCTGCCGGGCTTCACATAGGGGTCGCTGCCTTCCTTATAGCGCCAGCGCGTTTCCTTGCCGTTCACCACCGGCCAGCGCAGCCCGCGCGCCTTGTGATATTCGTCGAAAGGCGCGAGGTCGTGGCCGTGACCGCGGCCGAATTCGGCATATTCCTCGAACAACCCTTTTTGCGGATAGAAGCCGAACGCGGCGGCCTCGTCATTGGCATAGCCCGCCTCGACCTCGCCCGGCGCGAAGCGATCGACCTTGCCGTTGCGATAGAGGACTTCGAACAGGGTCTTGCCCTTATACGCCGGGTTGGCGGCGAGCAGGTCGGTGGGCCAGCATTCGTCGGTGGTGAAGCGCTTGGAAAATTCCATCAGCTGCCACAGGTCCGACCGCGCTTCGCCTGGCGCCTTGACGAGCTGGTGCCAGAACTGCGTGCGGCGCTCGGCATTGCCGTAGGCACCTTCTTTTTCGACCCACATCGCGGTCGGCAGGATCAGGTCGGCGGCTTGCGCGGTGACGGTCGGATAGGGGTCGGAGACGACGATGAAATTGTCGGGATTGCGATAGCCCGGATAGCCCTCATTCTCGAGGTTCGCCGCCGCCTGCATATTGTTGTTCGCCATCACCCAATAGGCGTTGAGCTTGCCGTCCTTCAGCATCCGGTTCTGCTCGACGATATGATAGCCGACCTTGTCGACGATCAGCCCGTCGGGGAGTTTCCATATCTCCTCGGCGTGCTTGCGGTGCTCGGGATTGGTGACGACCAAATCGGCGGGCAGGCGGTGCGAAAAGGTGCCGACCTCGCGCGCGGTGCCGCACGCCGACGGCTGGCCGGTGAGCGAGAAGGGGCTGTTGCCCGGGGTCGCGATCTTTCCGGTCAGCAGGTGGATATTATAGACCATATTATTGGCCCAGGTGCCGCGCGTGTGCTGGTTGAACCCCATCGTCCACAGCGACATCACCTTGACCTTCGGGTCGGCGTAGAGTTCGGCGAGGTGCTTGAGCCAGCCCTTCTCGACCCCGCTGAGTTCGGCGGCATGGTCGAGCGTATAGGGTTCGACGAACGCCTTGAACGCGTCGAAGTCGATCGGGGTGCTGCCCGTGGGATCCTTCGAATTCTTGGCTTTCAGTTCGAGCGGATTGTCGGGGCGGAGCCCGTACCCGATGTCGTCGTTGCCGCGCTTGAAGCTAACATGCTTGCGCACGAAATCCTCGTTGACCTTGCCCGACTGGATGATGTGGTTGGCGATATAATTGAGGATCGCAAGGTCGGTCTGCGGCTTGAAGATGATCGGGATGTCGGCAAGATCGAAGCTGCGATGCTCGAAGGTCGAGAGCACCGCGACCTTCACATGATCGTGCGACAGCCGCCGGTCGGTGACGCGCGTCCACAATATCGGGTGCATCTCCGCCATGTTCGAGCCCCAGAGCACGAAGGCGTCGGCGGCCTCGAAATCATCGTAACAGCCCATCGGCTCGTCCATGCCGAACGTCCGCATGAACCCCGTGACTGCCGAGGCCATACAGTGGCGCGCATTGGGGTCGATATGGTTCGACCGGAACCCCGCCTTCATCAGCTTGTTCGCGGCATAGCCTTCCCAGACCGTCCACTGGCCCGACCCCGCCATGCCGATCCCGGTGCCACCCTTCGCCTTCAGCACGCGCTTGAACTGCGCCGCCATGACATCGAACGCCTCGTCCCAACTGACGGGCTCGAAATCGCCGTCCTTGGCGAACTGCCCGTCCTTCTTGCGCAGCAGCGGCGTCGTCAGCCGGTCGTTGCCGTACATGATCTTGGAAAGGAAATAGCCCTTCACGCAGTTGAGCCCGCGATTGACCTCGGCATCGGCGTCGCCATGCGTCGCGACGACGCGATTGTCCTGCACCGCGACCTGCACCCCGCAACCGGTGCCGCAGAAACGGCACGGCGCCTTCGACCATTTGACGCCGGCCGGTGCGGCGGTCGCCGCCGTTTCGGCAAAGCTGGCGGGAACCGAAATACCCGCCGCCGATGCCGCGGCCCCCACCGCGCTGGCCCGGATGAAATCGCGGCGCGTCGTCATAAACGGCTCCCCTGTTCGGCGCTGGATTGGATGATGTCGCCGAGCGCGCTGCGCGGTTCGGCATGATGATAAACAAGGCTGACGCCGACGACCCCGGCGAGCGCTTGCACCGCGTCCATGCAGGCGAGGAGCTCGCGCGTCCCGCCGCCTTCGTGGAGCAGGATCGCGCGGCCCGCCTCGCGTGCTGCAATCTCGGCGCCGGGTGTCGCCGTGACGAGATGCTCGATCGAGGCGAGCGCGTCGGGCCGGTGGTGGACGATGAAGCTCGCGATATGGACTTCGTCATCCATGCGCATGGTCCGGTGCCGCCAGCGAGATCGCGGCGACGGGACAGACCCCGACGCAGGCGCCGCAACCGGTGCAGCGCGCGAGGTCGAGTTCGGGAAGCGCGCCGCCCACGGCGGGGCGAAAGCGGATCGCCGCCTCGCCGCACGCATCGCGGCAGCTGAAACAGGTCACGCCATTTTGCGCGAGGCAGGCGGGGGCGATGGCCGCCTTGATCGTCCATGGCCCGGACAGCCCGCCGTCGAGGGCGCCCGTGTCGCAGGCTTCGACGCATTTTTCGCAGAACAGGCATTCGCCCTGCTGCGGGTCGAAAAGCGGATAGCCCCCGTCGCCGCGACCCAGCACATGCTCGGGGCAGGCGGTGACGCAATCGTTGCAGCCGGTGCAGATGTCGACGAAACGCGCCTCGCCGATGGCCCAGGGTGGCCGCAGCGGAGGCGGCGCCGCGGGGCGCCCACGCAGGAACGCCCGACGGTCGGCCGAAAATGCCACGGTTCCGGTCATACTCCCGGCGGGCCGTTCAGCAGCTGCCACATCCAGACAAGGAAGCCATAGGCAGCCACAGCGATCACCGCGAGTACCGGAAACAGTACCACGGTCATAAAGAGGAAGAGACGCAATTCCCTTTTTCTCGTCCCCGTATCAGCACTTTGCTTCATCGACGGTTCCCCCGTTCAATTGCGCCAGCTGTTGTTCAGATTTAACAGATGATTACGGGCTTGGCTATGCCGGCACAGGCGAGCGCGGGAGCTTTTTTGCGCGTCACGGACCCTCGGCACGATATCGATCGACAGTTGTAATGATCTGGAGCGGATCGAGCGGGATCGAGTCCTCGCCTCTGGTTTCGATGCCGAACTCGGTTATGAGATTCGCCCTGCTTGGCGTTTGAAAGGGAAATCCTTGGCATTGCATCTCATTCCCCTTGGTTTCGTCACCTTGTCGCTGCTTCTTCCCGCGAGCGCATTTGCGCAGGGTGCCCGGGCGAGTTCGCCCGTCGAACTGGCGCGGCAGGCCGAGCGGCTGAAACCGGGCGAATGGGTGTGGGCGCCCGAAATTTCGCCGAACGGCCCCGTGCTGGTGACCGTCGATCTCTCGGCCCAGACCGCGACCGTCTATCGCAACGGCGTGCGGATCGGCGTTACGACCGTATCGAGCGGGAAGGCGGGGCACGAAACCCCGACCGGGGTCTTCACGATCCTTCAGAAGGATCCGCATCACCGCTCGAGCACATATAACAACGCCCCGATGCCCTATCAGGAGCGGCTGACCTGGGACGGTGTCGCGCTCCACGCCGGCGGCCTGCCGGGCTATCCCGAAAGCCATGGCTGCGTCCACCTGCCGCTCGAATTTTCGAAGCTGCTGTTCGGTACGACGCGGCTCGGCGGAACGGTCATTGTCAGCGGCCGCGCGGGTGCGTTGGTCGGCGGTGCCTCGGCGGGCGTGCTCGAGCCGGAGGGGGACAGCCGCGGACCCCATGTCCCGCTCGCCCCCGACGAGAGCTATCGCTGGCAACCCGAACTCTCGCCCTCGGGGCCGCTGACCATCACCCTGTCGCGCAGCGACGGCCGTGCGATCGTGATGCGCAACGGGATCGAAATCGGCCGCGCGCGGGTCACGCTGCCCGACCAGAGCTTCGAAACGCATGTCCTGACCTATGTCGCCGGCGGCGCGGGAACAGAGCCCCATTGGGCCTATGTCGCGGTTCCCGGCCACGAAGGCGACGAAGGGCGGCCGCTCGACATGAGCGTCGCGGACAAGGCGCGAATGCCCGAAGCCTTTCGCAAGGCCGTGCTGGGCGCGATCGTGCCGGGTACGACGATGCTGGTGACGCAGGCGCCGGTGCTGCCCGCCTCTAGCGGCGGCAAGCTGACCGTGCTGGCGAGCGAAGCGGCAAAATGACATGTGCATCGCGGATCGCCGGCGTCGTGCTGGCCTTGCTGGCGATGCAGCCCGCGCAGGCAGCGCCCGCGCCCGTGCCGCCCCCGCCCGACCAGCCGGTCATCGATTGCGCGCGTCCCGTCTATGCGATCGACACGATGATCTGCGACGACCGCGACCTCGGCGCGGCAAATGCGGAAATGGACGGCCTTTTGGCGGGGCTGTCGTTCGAGCGGCTCGATCCCGGCTGGATCGAGCCGCAGGCGGACTGGGTGCGGCGGCGCGCGCTCTGCGCGTTTCAGTCCGACGGGCGCGCCTGCGTCGCCGATGCGTTTGCCGAACGCCTCGCGATATTGCGGGCGTTGCGCGGGACGGGCGGGGCCAACGCGACAAAGGCACAGTGCCGCGGCGCGAATTGGCCCAAGGATGTCGTGGCGGTCGAGCGACGCCCGTCCGCGGTCCTCTTGCGCGGCGCAGGCGGCGGCGTCCGTGTGGTCGCCGTGGCGCCGGGGATGTCGTCGTGGCGGCCCTTTGTCGCAATCGAACGCGACACCGGCCGGCGGTTTGTGGTGAAGGCGAAGGCCGCGCGGATCAGCTGCAAAATCGCGTCCGCGGCACGATAGGCAAAGACGAGCTTTAACCGCCTCTATTTTATGCGGGCCAATGTCCCGCGCCTATTTCGCGTCGGTGCGCCGGTAGCGGAAATACCAGACCTCATGCCCGTGCGCGCGCGCCTTGGCTTCGTAGCGTGTCTCGGGCCAGCCGCCAGGGCGGACCTGGAAATCATGCGAATCCTGCGCCAGCCATTCGAACTGGTGGCGATGACGGCGCATGACCATCAGCGCGTGCTGAAGATAAATGGGGTGGTCGGTGCCGAAGCGGAACTCGCCGCCGGGTTTGAGCTTCGCCGCGATCAGGTCGAGCGGGCCGTCGTTCATCATTCGCCGCTTCGCATGGCGCGCCTTGGGCCAGGGATCGGGGTGGAGCAAATAGGCGAAGCTGAGCGCGCCATCGGGGATGCGCCGCAGCACTTCCAGCGCGTCGCCATGATGAATGCGAACGTTGCCGATGGGGAGCCGTGCGCCATGATCGCCCGCGACATGGACCAGTGCCTGCGCGACGCCGTTGATAAAGGGTTCGGCGCCGATGAAGCCATGGTCGGGCAGCATGTCGGCGCGCCCCGCCATATGCTCGCCGCCGCCGAAGCCGATCTCGAAATGCAGCGGGCGATCGTAACCGAACAGCGCTTCGGCGGTGACCTCGCCTTCGGTGGGCACCGCGATCTGCGGCAGCAACGTGTCGATCAGATCCTGCTGGCCCGCGCGCAGGGGCTTGCCCTTTGAACGGCCATAGAGGCGGTTGATCGTCGTCGGATCGCCGGGTTTGTAAGCAGTCATGGCGCGCGCCCTAGAGTGTTTTCAAGCCAGATGGAACATCTGGCGCTTTGGAAAACGCGGGTAAACTGCAAGCCGCGCGGCCGGGCGGCGGCAACCCGCCGCCCGGCCAATGCGACGTCAAATGAGCGTCAGGCGGCGAGCGCGGCCTTCAGCTGGTCGACCAGGTCGGTGCGTTCCCACGGGAAGCTGTCGCCCTCCGACGTGCGGCCGAAATGGCCGTACGCCGCGGTCTGCTTGTAGATCGGCTTGTTGAGGCCGAGGTGCGTGCGGATGCCCTTCGGCGTCAGGCGCACGAGCTGCGGGATCGCGGCTTCGATACGGCTTTCCTCGACGGTGCCGGTGCCGTGCAGGTCGACATAGATCGACAGCGGCTCGGCGACGCCGATCGCGTAGCTCAGCTGGATCGTGCAGCGGCGCGCGAGGCCCGCGGCGACGATATTCTTCGCCAGATAGCGGGTGATGTACGCCGCCGAACGGTCGACCTTGGTCGGATCCTTGCCGCTGAACGCGCCGCCGCCGTGCGGGCTCGCGCCGCCATAGGTGTCGACGATGATCTTGCGGCCGGTCACGCCGGCGTCGCCGTCGGGGCCGCCGATCTCGAAACGCCCGGTCGGGTTGATGTGATAGACGGTGTTCGCGGTCAGCAGTTCGGCGGGGAGCACGTCGGCGATCACGCCGAGCACATATTTGCGCAGTTCGGTGTATTTCGCTTCGTCGCCTTCGCCGTTGTGGAAATAATAGCCCGGCGCATGCTGGGTCGACACGACGATCGCGGTCGCTTCGACCGGGCGCTCGTTGGCGTAGCGCAGCGTGACCTGGCTCTTGGTGTCGGGCTCGAGGAAGGGCGCGGTGCCCGCCTTGCGGTCGGCGGCCATGCGCTCGAGGATCTTGTGGCTGTAATCGAGCGTCGCGGGCATCAGGTCGGGGGTTTCGTCCGACGCATAGCCGAACATGATGCCCTGGTCGCCGGCGCCTTCGTCCTTGTCGCCGCTTTCGTCGACGCCCTGTGCGATATGCGCCGACTGGGCGTGGAGATTATTCTCGAAGCGGAAGGTCTTCCAGTGGAAGCCGTCCTGCTCATAGCCGATCTCGCGGACGGTGTTGCGGACGGTCGCTTCGATCTCTTCGAGCGCGCCGGGCGCCCACTCGTCATTCTCGAACACGCCCTTGCAGCGGATTTCGCCGGCCAGCACGACGAGCTGGGTGGTGGTCAGCGTCTCGCACGCGATACGGGCTTCGGGATCCTTCGACAGGAACAGGTCGACGACCGAATCGCTGATCTGGTCGGCCACCTTGTCGGGATGTCCTTCGGACACGCTTTCGGAGGTGAAGAGGAAGCTGTTGCGCATGGAGAGCCTTCTATGAACGGATATAAAGGAAGCTTTATGTGGGGGTGCTGTTAGCGTCCGCGCCGGCGAAAGGCAATGGCCAGCGCGAGCAGCAGCAACGCAAATCCGACCGGTAGCATGTTGCCGTGGCGCGCGAAGAGGGTAGGGGCATGCGCCTTGGGTACGAAGGTGTCGATGCGCCCCGCCGCATGCATCGGCAGCGATTCGACGATGCGGCCGTCGGCATCGATCACAGCGCTGATCCCCGTCGGTGTCGCGCGGATGACCGGCAATCCTTCCTCTATCGCACGGAGCCGCGCCTGCGCCAGATGCTGCGGCGGACCCCAAGCGCCGAACCAGGCATCGTTCGACGGGTTGAAGATGAAATCGGGGCGATGCGCGCGGTCGACGACCTGGCCCGAGAAGATGATCTCGTAGCAGATTTGCAGCCCCGCGCGGCCGAAGGCGCCGAGGTCGAGCGTGCGGGCGCCGGGGCCCGGCCAGAAATCTATGTCGCCGGGCGCGAGCCGCGACAGGCCGATGGCGGACAGGATCGGACGCATCGGCAGATATTCGCCGTAAGGAACAAGATGCGCCTTGTCGTAGCGCGGGCCGAGCGTGCCGTCGGCATGGACAGTCATCACCGCGTTGCGCGCGCCGACGACGTCGCCTGCCTTGTCGAGTTCCAGCTTGAGCGCGCCGAGCAGCATCAGGTCTTGCGCGTTCATCAGCTGGGTCAGCCGCAAGCGCGCCTCGACGGGTGAGCGGTCGTAATAGGGCGGCGGATAACCCGCTTCGAGATAGTCTGGCACCGCCGCCTCGGGCCACAGGATCAGTCGCGGAGTGTCATCCTTGGGCGTCGTCAGTCGCGCGAGCTTTTCGAAATTGAGGTCGGCCTTGCTGCCTTCCCATTTGTCCTGTTGCCCGACGTTGGGCTGGACGACGGTGACGGGGATGCGCTGCGCACCTTTGGAGCGAACGGCTGCATCAGCGCTGCCACTTGTTTGCGACAGGAATGCCGCGCCCCATATGGCGAGCAGGCTGCCGAATAGGGCGGCTGCGGCGACACGGCGGCGAAACCACGCCAGTATCAGGACGGCCGCGAGCAGGCAGACGATCGCGCTCATGCCATATGTGCCAATCCAGCGGGCGGGCGCGGCGATGTGCGGGACGGCAATCACCCCCAGGGGGTTCCATGCGAAGCCGGTAAAAATCCAGCTGCGGAGCCATTCGGTGAGCGCCCAAAGGCTGGCGAAGGCCAGCAGAAAGGAGGGCGCCGCAAAATGGGCATCTGCCTTGGGCTTCATTTTCCACGCGCCCCCAGCGGCGAGGGCGGGATACACCGCCAGATAAAGCGACAGCAACACGACCGCGATCCATCCCAGCCATGCGGGCATCGCCGCCTGATAGGTGAAGGCGGTCGCGATCCAGTTCAGGCCGACGACGAAATGGCCGACGCCGAACGCCCAGCCGATCCCGAGCGCGCGTGAACCTTTGGGACTGCGCGCAACCAGCGCCATCCAGCCGGCAAGCGCGAGCAAGGTCAGCGGCCAGAGGTGGAGCGGGGCGAAGCCGGTTGCCGAAACGGCGCCGAGCAGGAGGGCGACAAGCTTTGGCCAGCGGTCGGCGAAAGCGGCGATGCGGGAGGATGTCGCGGTCACGCGCGCTGCTTTAGCCGCGTGCTGTCATGCCGACAATGGCGCTTGCCAAATCCCTTGCCCTTGTCCAACTTCGGCGCCGGTCGCGCGGGGCAGAACATGGGCGGGAGACGCGTATGTGGTGGGCGGTGGCGATGCTGCTGACGGGCAGCTATTCGGACATGGTGAAGGATCCGGCGGCGATGCGCTATTGCGCCGCGGCGGCGCAACAATCGGTCGACGAGATAGCGCTGGCGAATGGCAAAGACAGCCCCGAGGCTGGGTTTCAGCGGGAGATCGCCGACCTGTTCCTCGCGCGTCTGCGCAAACTCGGCGCCGCCGATGCCGCGGCGCTCGCTGCGACGCGGGCGAAGCTCGGCGATACCGCCGTCGACCTCGCACAGGAGGACCGGTGCGGCCAGCTGGCGATCGTTACGCCTTCGGGCGGCGACCTCGTGCAGGCCGCGGCCGAGCTCGATGCGGGAATGGCTGGCGGCGATGCCGCGGCTGTCGCCGCTGATGCCGCCGACGCGGCGGTGGCCGGTGAAGATGCCGAAACCGCAGGTTATGCGATGCAGGCGCCGGGCTGGCTCGAAGCGCTGCCCGACACGCGCCGCCGCGAAGTCCGCTGCGTGACGCTCGCCGATCAGGTGGTCGAAGACGTCGGGGGCGGCCTTCGCAAGGACAGCCTTGGCCTGACTGCCGCGAAAGCCGACCTGCTCGCGGCCCGGTTGACCGAGGCGATCATGGTCGAGAATGGCTATGCCGAAGCGGGGGTGGGCGCGATCTACAACGCCGATTTTGAAGCCATGTCGTGGGAAAATCAGGAGCGCAGCGCGGCGCAGCGTTCGGCCGCGATGACGCAGGAGATCGGCCGCTGCCGCGCGCTCTTCGACAGCATCGATATGTCGGGCGGCACCGCCCGGGCCTTGTCGCCGATCGCCTCGCCGAACGCCGCGCAATGCTATGCAATCGTCAACATCCTCGCCGATCGCGCCGAGCTGGCCAGCCCGGAACAGCGCCGGCTCGAGGCGATCCGCGCGCGCCTCGAAAAACGTCACTATGCCGATCGCGGCACCGGTGAAGCTGCGGATATGGCGCTGAACGACGAAGTCATGCTTTTCAATCCCGAAGCTTTCGATGCGCTGCCCAAGGCGGTCACCGACCCGCGGCGCGCCGCCTGTTTCGCGATGGCAGGCGCCTAGGGTCCAGACCCCAGGTTTCGATCAGAGCATATATTTCATCTTGATCGACTGGCGGATGTCATGTTCGACGACAAAGCTCGCCGATTTGAAGCTCGGCGGTCCGACGGTGATCGTGGGGTTGCGCGAAAAGCCGAAGCCTTCCTTGGGCAAGAAGATCGCTGTATCCATCTTGTTGTTGTTATTCTCGTCGTGGACGACCGCGATCGCATAGGTGCCGGTCGCGGGGGCGCGGATGGCGAAATCGCCGGCATCGGCCGTCTTCACCGCCAGGCGCACCGACTCCTTGTCCTTGCTGCAATCGGGAAAGGCTTTGGGATTGGTGGTCAGGCAGACGAGGACCTGCCCCTTCGTGCTACGCAATCCGTTGACGCTGACATCAACTGTCGGCGACGGCGCGGCTGCGCCGGTCAGCAGCGCGGCTGAAATGGCCAAGGCCAAGATCCGTGCCGCATGCCTTGTCCCAGAAGCGGAAATAGAGCCCATAATTTCCCCGGTAAGCGGCGTGATGCTGCTGGTGATGCGTCGCGGTTATCAGCCATCGGCCCGCGGGTCCATGCACCAGCGCGCGCGGAAACATCTCCCACCCCATATGATTGCCCACGCCCATCACGGTCATAATCGCCAAGACCAATCCCAGAATTGCGACGTGGATCGGGATCAGGAAGACGAGCGCAGGGATGACGATCGCGCCGGTGATCGCCTCCAAGGGATGGAAACTCATCGCTGCCCACGCGGTCGGCGGGCGGCTGTCGTGATGGACCGAATGGGCGATTCTGAATAGCGCGGGACGGTGCATCCAACGATGCGTCCAGTAAAACCATGTGTCATGGATCAACAGGTAAGCGAGCAGGCTAAGCGGCAGATACCACAGCGGAAAGGCGGTGACGTCGGTGTAGATGCGCGTCCAGCCATGCGCCTGCCACCCCCATGCGACGACGCCCGCCGGAACCCCGTAAATCGCGGCGCTCAAAAGGCTCCATCCGACCTCGCGCCGCATCTGCGGTTCGAGCCCGCGATAGAGGCCCGGGTGCTTCCACCGCGTCGCGAGCGCAAAGCCGCCGCTGGTGATCAGATAGCGCACGCCGACGATCGCGGTCATCGCGAACGCGGACAAAAGGATCGGCCAGCCGGTCATCGCGCAAGGCTAGCCGCTCATCGCCGCGTTGCAATGGCTTTGCGCCCGCGCGTTCGCGTGGCTAAGGCAGGGTTATGGTGGGGCAGAGCAACGATAGATGCGACATCGCGATCGTCGGCGGCGGGCTCGCCGGCGGGCTCGCGGCGCTTGCGCTCGCGGCGAAGCGCCCCGACCTCGACATACGGCTGGTCGAGCCGGGGCCGATTGGCGGCAATCATATCTGGTCCTTTTTCGACAGCGACATCGCAAAGAAGGACCGCTGGCTCGTCGCGCCGCTCGTCCGTCATCACTGGCCGCGCTACGATGTACGCTTCCCGTCGCACGAGCGCCGGCTGCGCATGGGGTATAAGAGCATCACCGGCGAAGCGCTCGCCGATGCCGTCATGGCGGCGCTTCCTGCGGGGCATGTCATCGCCGACAAGGCCAAGCATGTCGCGCCCGACCATCTGCTTCTGGCGCGCGGCGGACGGCTGTCCGCAAAGCATGTCATCGACGCGCGCGGCGCGACCAAATTCGCGGGCCTCGAGTGCGGCTGGCAAAAGTTCGTCGGGCAGGCGCTGACGATGAAGGGCGGGCACGGCGTCGAGCACCCCGTCGTGATGGACGCGACCGCCCCGCAACTGGACGGCTATCGCTTCGTCTATCTGCTGCCCTTCGATGCCGAGACATTGTTCATCGAGGACACCTATTACAGCGACGACGCCGATCTCGATACCCCGGTGATACGCGAACGGATCGCGGCCTATGCGGCGGCGCGGGGCTGGGACGTCGCCGCGACGACGCGTGAGGAAAGCGGCGTGCTGCCCGTGGTGATCGCGGGCGATTTCGACCGGTTGTGGCCCGCCTCCGACCGCACCGCGCGGATCGGAGTGCGCGCGGGGATGTTCCATGCGACCACCGGCTATTCGCTTCCCGATGCCGTGCGCATCGCATCATCGCTGCCCGGAATCGTCGACCGCACCGACCTTCCCGCCATCCTCCGCGACCGCGCGGCGGCGTCATGGCGGCGTCAACGCTTTTACCGCATGCTCGGCGCGATGCTCTTTCGCGCGGCCGAGCCCGGCGCGCGCTACCGCATCTTCGAGCGTTTCTATCGCCTGTCGCCGGGGCTGATCGCGCGTTTCTATGCCGGGCGGTCGACGACGACGGACAAGCTGCGCATCCTGTCGGGCAAGCCCCCCGTGCCGATCGGCCGCGCGATTGCGGCGTTGTGGAAACGCGACTGGCGATGACGCGCCGCGCGATCGTCGTCGGCGCAGGGTTTGGCGGCCTCGCATTGGCGATCCGGCTGCAATCGGCGGGCGTCGAAACGACCGTCGTTGAGGCACGCGACAAGCCCGGCGGGCGGGCGTACCACTGGGTCCGCGATGGCTTCACCTTCGACGCGGGGCCGACTGTCATCACGGATCCGCCGTGTCTGGAGGAACTCTGGGCGCTGAGCGGGCAGAAGATGGCCGCCGACGTTGACCTTCTCCCTGTCATGCCCTTCTACCGCCTGAACTGGCCCGACGGGACCAACTTCGACTATTCGAACGACGAGGCCGCGCTCCGCGCCGAAATCGCCAAGCTCCACCCCGCCGATGTCGCCGGCTACGATCGCTTCCTCGAATATTCGAAGGGCGTGTACGAGCAGGGCTATGTCAAGCTCGGCGCGGTCGCCTTTCTCGACTTTGCCTCGATGATCAAGGCGGCGCCCGCGCTGATGAAATATCAGGCGTGGCGCAGCGTCTATTCGATCGTGTCGTCATACGTTCAGGACGAAAGGCTGCGGCAGGCGCTGTCGTTCCACACCCTGCTTGTCGGCGGTAACCCGATGACGACGAGTGCGATCTATGCGCTGATCCACACGATCGAGAAAGAAGGCGGCGTCTGGTTCGCGCGCGGCGGCACCAATGCGCTGGTGCGCGGCATGGTGCGGCTGTTCGAACGGCTCGGCGGGACGCTGCGGCTCGGCGATCCGGTAGCGAAGATCAAAACCGCGGGCGACCGCGTAACGGGCGTGACGACACAATGCGGGTGGCATGGCGACGCCGATATGGTCGCCTGCAACGGCGACCTGATGCACAGCTACAAGGCCCTGCTCGCGGGGCATCCGCGCGGGGCAAAGGTCGCAAGGAGCCTCGCGCGCAAACGCTGGTCGCCCTCGCTCTTCGTCGTCCATTTCGGCGTGAAGGGCGAATATCCCGATATCGCGCACCACAGCATCCTGTTCGGCCCGCGCTACCAGGGGTTGCTCGACGACATTTACGGCGGCGTGATTCCTCAGGATTTCTCGCTCTACCTCCACCACTCCAGCGTCACCGACCCCGGCATGGCGCCGCCGGGGCATTCGACCTTTTATGCGCTCGCCCCCGTCGCGCATCTGGGGAAGGCGAAGGCCGACTGGGACGGCGCATTCGGCGAGCGCTTCGCTGACGCGATCCTCGAAGAGGTCGAACGCCGCGTCGCCCCCGGCCTTCGCGCCAATCTCGTTACCCGCTTCCACTACACCCCCGCCGATTTCCATCGCGACCTGTCGGCGCATCTCGGCAGCGCGTTCAGTCTTGAGCCCCTACTGTGGCAAAGCGCCTGGTTCCGCGCCCACAACCGCGACGATGTCATTTCCAACCTTTACTTCGTCGGCGCGGGAACGCATCCGGGCGCAGGAATTCCCGGCGTCGTCGGCAGTGCCAAAGCGACCGCCAATCTGATGTTGGAAGATTTATGAAACGCCTTGCCGTCTATTGCGGGTCCGCGACCCCCGAAGATCCGATCTATATCGAAACCGCGCGCCACGTCGGGCGCACCTTGGCCGAGCGCGGCATCGGCGTCGTCTATGGCGGCGGGCGATTGGGACTAATGGGCGCGGTCGCCGATAGCGCGCTCGAGGCGGGCGGCGAAGTGATCGGGATCATCCCCGACGCGCTCGTCGGCGCCGAGGTCGCGCACCGCGGCTGCACCGAGCTCCACGTCGTTTCGGGCATGCACGAACGCAAGAAGATGTTCACCGACCTCTCCGACGGCTTCCTCACCATCCCCGGCGGGGTCGGCACGATGGACGAATTGTGGGAAGCGATCAGCTGGGCGCAGCTCGGCTATCATACTAAGCCCGTCGGGCTGCTCAACGCCGCGGGTTTCTACAACGACCTCATCGCGTTCAACCGCAACATGATCGAGGTCGGTTTCATCCGCCCCGCACACGCCGGGATTATGATCGTCGACGCGGGGCTCGACGATCTGCTCGAAAAAATGGCGGCCTATGTGCCGCACAAGACGATCTTCGCGATGAAGGCCGAAAATCTGTAATGAGCGAGGCGGGGGCCTATGATGCACATGCCCTCCACGGTTTCGCGCACGACAGCATCGCGCGCGGATCGAAAAGCTTCGCGCTGGCGAGCCAGCTCTTCGACCGCGAAACGCGCGAGCGCGTCTGGCTGCTCTATGCCTGGTGCCGCGCCGCCGACGATCTGACCGACGGCCAGGATCATGGCGGCGCGATGAAGCCCGATTATGACCCGGTGGCTGCGGTCGCGCATATCCGCGCGCAGACCGACAAGGCTTTTGCAGGCGAGCCCACGGGCGAGATGGCGTTCGACGCGCTCGGCTTCCTGCTGACCGAAGTCGCGATCCCGCGCTGGGTGATCGACGATATCATCGCGGGTTTCGAACTCGATGCAAAGGACTGGCGCCCGCGCAGCGAGGCCGACCTGCTGCGCTATTCCTATCATGTCGCGGGCGCGGTGGGGGTCGCGATGGCGCTGGTGATGGGTATCGACCCCGCCGACGAGACGACGCTCGACCGTGCCTCGGACCTCGGCATCGCATTCCAGCTCGCCAATATCGCGCGCGACGTCGCCGAGGATGCCGCAGCCGACCGCTGCTACCTGCCCGTCGAATGGATGGTCGAACTCGACATCCCGCCCGGCCAGCACATGCACCCCGCCTTTCGCGGGCGCCTGTCGGTGATGGCGAAATGGCTGTCCGAAATGGCCGAGGAATATGAGGCCTCGGCGCGCTGGGGGGCGCGCAAATTGCCCCCGCGCAGCCGCTGGGCAGTGCTCGCCGCCGCGGGCATCTATGGCGACATCGCGCGCGAGGTGCGGGCGCGCGGCGACCACGCGTGGGATCACCGCGCTGGAACCTCGCTCTTCGCGAAACTGGGCTGGGTCGCACGCGCGGGCTGGTCGGTGCTGCGCCGTCCACCGCAGCGGCGGATCAGCCGCGAGGGGCTGTGGACACGCGCGCGGCATGAGGCCAGCGAATGAGCTATCTCGAGTGGATCGCCGCGGCGTTCGTGCTGACCAATGTCGCGCTCGTCGCGTTGCGCAGCGTATGGAACTATCCCTTCGCGCTCGTCGCGGTGACGCTCTACGCCTTCGTCTTTTTCGAAGCGAAACTTTACAGCGACATGCTGCTGCAGGGCTTTTTCTTCGCGCTCAACCTCTATGGCTGGGCGGCCTGGATGCGCGCGCGCGACGATAGCGGGGTGCCGGTGCGCTGGATGACCGAGCGGGCGCGGCGGGGCTGGGCGCTCACGACGATCGCCGCGTGGGCCGGGTGGAGCTTTGCGATGGACCGCTACACCGACGCGGTCGCGCCGTGGATCGACGGTGCGATCGCGATCCTCAGCATCACCGCGCAATGGCTGCTCGCGCGGCGCCGGGTCGAAAGCTGGTTCCTCTGGATCCTCGTCGACCTGATCGCGGTGCCGCTCTTCGCGTCGCGCGGGCTCTATGCGACCAGCGCGGTCTATGTCGTGCTGCTCGGCCTGTCGATCGACGGCCTGCTCCAGTGGCGGCGCGCGGCGGCGGCGGGCAGGGCGGCGCCATGACGCGGCATATCTGCCTCCACGGCGCCGAAAGCACCGGCAAATCGACGCTCGCGCCGCGCCTCGCGCTCCAGCTCGGCGGGCTCGTCGTCCCCGAATATGGCCGCACCTATGCCGAGGCAAACGGCACCAATCTCGACGAGGTCGACCTGCTCGCGATCTTCGACGGGCATCGCGCGGCGACGCGCGCAGCGCTCGCGCAGCGGCCCATATGGCTGATTTCGGACACCGATCCGCTGATGACGCAGGCGTGGGCGATCATGCTGCTCGGCCGCCGCCTGCCCGAGATCGACCTTTGGGACGAGGTCGCCGACCTCTATCTCGTCCCCGCGATGGACCTTTCGTGGGAAGAGGACGGCACGCGCCTGTTCGGCAGCGAACTCGCGCGCGATCAGTTCATGGAGGTCGCGATCGGCGAACTCGACCGGCGGCGGCTCAAATGGGCGTGGGTCGATGGCGAAGGCGACGCGCGGTTGCAGAATGCGCTGGCGGCGATAGCGGCTGCGGGTTTGGCCTGATCGAAACGGTGTATGGCGGTTTTGGGGTGGGAAGCGGACGCCGCCCTTTTCCTTACGTCGTCATCCCCGCGAAAGCGGGGACCCAGCGCGTCCGTCGGCTGGCCCATCCCTGGGTTCCCGCTTTCGCGGGAATGACGAAGTAGAGAGAGTGCGGCAACATTCGGTCGAAAGCTGACGGCCCGACGCTACTGCGCATACGCATCCCGAAGTTCGCGTTTCAGCACCTTGCCGATCGGGCTGCGTGGCAACTCTTCCACGACCGTAATCGCGCTCAGCCGTTGCGTCTTGCCGACCTTGGCGTTGCAGTCGGCGCGCACGGCCTCGGCATCGGCGCCGGGTTTCAGCACGACGAACGCCACCGGCGTCTCGCCCCATTCCTCGCTTGGCATGCCGACCACCGCGGCCTCGACGACGCGCTCGTCGGCGATCAATATCGCCTCCAGATCGCTCGGGAAGATGTTGAAGCCGCCCGAGATGATCATGTCCTTGGCGCGGTCCATCAAGGTCAGGAAGCCGTCCTCGTCGATGCGGCCAATGTCGCCGTGGCGATAGAAGAGATTCCCCTCGGCATCGTACCAGTGCATCGCCTTGGTCGCGTCGGGACGGTTGTTATATCCCGTCATCATCGCGGGTGAACGGCCGACGACCTCGCCGACCGATCCTTGCGGCAGCTCGTTGCCGTCCTCGTCGATCACCTTTGCGATATGGCCCGGCGCGGGCTTGCCGACGGTGTGCAATTTGTCGGGGAATTGATGCGCCTCGAGGATGAACGCCGCGCCGCCCTCGGTCATGCCATAAATCTCGACGAGCCCGCCGGGCCAGCGCCGGAGCACATCGGCCTTCAGCGCCGCGGGGAAGGGCGCCGAAGTGCAATATTTGACGACGAAGCTGGAGAGGTCGAAGTCGCCGAAATCCTCGAGCGCCATGATCCGGCGGTACTGTACGGGGACCAGCATCGTGTTCGTCGCGCGCTCGCGCGCCGCGAGTTCGAGGAATCCGCGCGCGTCGAATTTCTTCATCATCACGACTTGTCCGCCCGATCCGACGGTCGGCATGAAGCTCGCCATCGTCGTGTTGGAATAGAGCGGGGTCGACAGGATCGTCACGGCATTGGGGCCGTAAGCGGGCGCACCGCGGATGATATGCTGCCAGCGCATCGCGTGGCTATGGATAATGCCCTTGGGCGTGCCCGTTGTCCCCGACGAATAGATGATGTTGAAGCCGTCCTCGGGCAGAATCTCGACCGGCGCGGGCCTGGCGCCCGCGAGCGACAGCCAGGCATCGAGCGGCGTTCCCGCGTCGCTGCCGTCCATCGCGATCAGGTCGCTCGCGGCGATGACATGCCCTTCCAGGCTCGTCTTCGCAGCATTATCGAGGAACAGGTGGCGCGCGCCGGTGTCGGCGATCATCGCCGCCATCTGCTCGCCCGTCGCGCTGTTGGTGACGAGCCCCGCGACCCCGCCGGCGCGCAGCGTGCCGAGGATCACCGCCATCTGCTCGACGCTGTTGAGGCCGGCGATCGCGGTGCGATCCCCTTTTTTGAATCCGTCCTGCTGTAACCGCGCGGCGATTCGGTCGGTCAATTGATCCAGTTCGGACCAGCTCAGCCGCCGCAGCGCGTCGGCAGCCGCTACGGCATCGGGACGCTCCGCGGCATGGGCACGGACAAGGTCGGGCAGGGTGGCGAAGTCGCCGTCAAGCATTTCGATACAGGTCATGGCCCATGGGTTAGCACAGCCGAAAGGCGGTGCAATGCCGGTGGGGCGGCGGGGCGACAAGATGTTGCGTCGACGACGGGGGATGCGGATGGCATCATCGGATATTGCCGGGCAAGGCGACCGGAAGTTGCTGGTCGCTATCTATCATCCCGTAGGTGCACGGGCCGATGTCCTCGGTGCGGCGATCGAGGCCGCGGGTTTGGCGGTGCAATTCCTGCCGCCGCATGTGAACGGGCTTCGCCCCTGGGTCGACAGCTGTTTCAGCCTGTTACTTATCAACCCCTTTCTCGACTGGCAGGAGCCGTCCGAGTTCGTCCGATTGGCTACGTCGATCGCCGGGCGCCGGCCGCTGATCGCCCTATCAGACCGCGACACCCTCGACGACCGGATGGTCGCGCTCGGCGCGGGGGCCGACGATGCCGTTGGCTGGACCGATAATCTCCCCGAAGTGCTCGCGCGGGTCGCCAGCCTGTTGCGCCGCAGCAGCATCGCCACCGGGCAGCTCGGCGAGGGCGAACTCAGCATCGACCTGATCGACCGGCGTGTCGAGCGTGCGGGCCGGCTCATCCGCCTGCCGCTCCGCGAATTCGACCTGCTCGCGAATCTTGCGCGCGTGCCAGACCGGCCGCTTTCGCGCGGCGCGCTGCTTCGCGCGGTGTGGCGGCTCGATTTCGATCCCGGCACCAACCGCGTCGAGGTGCATATGTCGCGGCTGCGCGCCAAGGTCGATCGGGGGTTCGACTGGCCGATGCTGCGCACGGTGAAGGGCATGGGCTACGCCTTGCGGTCGCGTCCGGATTAGGTCCGGCATCTCCCAATCTTGCGTCGCAATTTGCCGCTTCTGGATCGGGGTCCTGTCACCGGTCCCAGCTTGCTTGACCGAAAGTTTCAGGTTGCTACTGATCTTCGACATAAAGAAAGCAACGATTCCCGGAGATGATGCCCGATGCACCCCTCAGTCCACGCCAGCGCCAATCCCGACAAAGCCGCGATCATCGTCGCCGAGACGGGGGAAGCGATCAGCTATGGCGAACTCGACGCGGCCTCGAACCGCGCTGCGCAGCTCTTCCGCTCGCACGGGCTGGGGCATGAGGATGTCGTCGCTTTCATGCTCGACAACACGCCGCATTATTATGGGCTGACGTGGGGCGCGCAGCGCGCGGGGCTCCGCTATGTCTGCATCTCGTCGCGGCTGACGCAGGATGAGACCGACTATATCCTCGAAAATTCGGGCGCGCAGATTCTGATCGTGTCGGCTAGCCTTGCGAGCGCCGCGCAGCAGCTGACGACCGGCATCAAGCGCTTCGCGATGGGCGGAACGATCCCCGGCTATGAAAGCTGGGAGGATGCCGTCGCCGCGATGCCCGCGACGCCGGTGGCCGACGAGCGCGCCGGGGTCGACATGCTTTATTCGTCGGGCACCACCGGACGGCCCAAGGGGGTGCGCGTGCCGCTGCCCGAAGACCCCGCGATCGACGCGGCGAACAGCCTCGTCATGCTCGCCTCGGCGATATTCCAGATCAACGCCGACAGCATCTATCTCTCGCCCGCACCGCTTTATCACGCCGCGCCGCTGCGCTGGTCGATGACGATCCACCGCCTCGGCGGCACCGTCGTGCTGATGAAGAAATTCGATCCCGAGACGGCGCTGGCGCACATCGAAAAATATCGCGTGAACGCCAGCCAGTGGGTTCCGACACATTTCGTGCGCATGCTCAAGCTGCCGGACGACGTCCGCACGCGCTACGACACCTCGTCGCTCAAGGTCGCGATCCACGCCGCGGCGCCGTGCCCGGTGCCGGTGAAGCAGGCGATGATCGACTGGTGGGGGCCGGTCTTGTTCGAATATTATGCCGGGTCCGAAGGCAATGGCATGACCTTCATCTCCAGCGCCGACTGGCTGGCGCACAAGGGCAGCGTCGGCCGCCCGATCCTCGGCGCAATCCACATCATGGGCGAGGATAACGAAACCGAGCTTGGCGCAAACGAAGAAGGCGCGGTTTTCTTCGAAAGCGAAAATGTCTTCGAATATCATGGGGATAATGAAAAAACGGCGTCGAGCCGCAATTCGAAGGGCTGGTCGACCCTCGGCGATGTGGGCAAAGTTGATGAAGGTGGCTTCCTCTACCTCACCGATCGCAAGAGCTTTATGATCATCTCGGGCGGGGTGAACATCTATCCGCAGGAAATCGAGAACCATCTGGTCACCCACCCCAAGGTCGCCGACGTCGCGGTCGTCGGCGGCCCGCACGACGAAATGGGCGAGGAGGTGATCGCGGTCATCCAGCCCGCCGACATGGCCGACGCGACCGACGCCTTCCGGGCCGAGTTGCTGACCTATGCGCGCGAGAAATTGTCGGGCGTGAAAATCCCGCGCCGCATCGATTTCATGGAAGCGCTGCCGCGTCACGATACGGGCAAGCTCTACAAACGCCTGCTCCGCGACCAGTATTGGGAGAAAACGAAGGCGGAGGCTTGATTCGATGGCCGCGCGCGTCGAATTCTTCTTTGACCTGTCCTCGCCCTGGACCTGCCTTGCGTTCCATAATCTGCCGGGCGTGCTCGAACGCGCGGGGACCACGGCGGTCTATCGGCCGATCCTGGTCGGCGGGGTGTTAATGCGGTGAACCCCGCCGTCTATGCCGCGCGCGAGCAGGCCGACAACCGGCGGTTGCAGCATAGCTGGAAGGTGCTGCAGGACTGGGCGCGACTTGCGGGCGTCCCGATGAATTTCCCGTCGCAGTGGCACCCGGCGAAGAGCATCACCGCGATGCGGTTTTGCTGCGCCCTTGAGGAAGATCAGGCCGCGCTCGTCCGCTTCGCACGCGGCGCCTTCACGAGCTATTTCGACCGGCAGGAAAATCTCGACGACCCCGCCGTGCTCGCCGCGGTCGCCGATGCCGAAGGGCTGGATGGCGCCGCGCTGGCGGTCGCGGCGGGCAGCGATGCCGTCAAGGCCCGGCTGCGCGCGAATACCGATGAAGTCATCGCGCGCGGCGGCTATGGTTCGCCGACGATCTTCGTCGACGGCGACGACATGTATTTTGGAAACGACCAACTGCCGCTCGTCGAGGCAGCGCTTGCAAGGACTCTCCCATGAAGGACCGTATTTCGATCACCATGCTCGAAGGCGGGATCGCCGACGTCCGGCTGATCCGCGCCGACAAGATGAACGCACTCGACCCCGCGATGTGGGAGGCGCTCGCCGAAGCGATCGATCAGCTCAAGGCGACGACGGGCCTCCGCGTCGTCGTGCTGTCGGGCGAGGGACGGGCTTTCTGCGCCGGGCTCGACTTGTCGAGCCTCAGCAATGATCGCGATCCGGGCGCGAGCAGCGCTGGCGGCACCCTGTCCGACCGGACGAAGGGCATCGCGAACAACGCGCAATATGCCGCGTGGGGCTGGCGCGAGATTCCGGTGCCCGTGATTGCCGCGGTGCACGGTGTTGCCTTTGGCGCGGGCAGCCAGATCATGGCGGCGGCCGACATCCGCATCGTCCACCCCGACACGCGCGTCGCCATCATGGAAATGCGCTGGGGGCTTGTGCCCGATGTCGCCGGCATGGCGCTGTGGCGCACGCAGGTCGCCGACGATGTGCTGCGCGAGATGATCTACACCAACCGTGAATTCAACGGATCGGAGGCGAAGCTGCTCGGCTTTGCGACGCATGTGTCGGACGATCCGCTGGCGAAAGCGATGGAACTCGCCGAAGTGATCGCCGACAAGAATCCGCATGCGATCCGCGGCGCGAAGCGGCTCTGCAACATGCTCGCCGATGCGAGCGACGCTCAAATCCTGCAGGCCGAAAGCGACGAGCAGGTGAAGGTGATCCGCACGCCTAACCAGATGGAAGCGGTGATGGCGGGGATGCAGAAGCGGAAACCGAACTTCGCCGATTAAGCTGATGCCCGTTCTCCGTTCGTGTCGAGCGAAGTCGAGACACCAATCGGTGTCGCGCAAGGTCGATGGGCATCTCGACTTCGCTCGATGCGAACGGGTTCTCGGGGTTAGAGCAACGTCAGAAACCGTGCCGCATTGTCCCAGTCGCGTTTGTGGGTGGCGCGTGCTTTTTGCGCTTCGCTGTCCGCGCCCCAGCGGCGTTCCTGATAGAGTTCGTCGAGGCTGACCGCTTCCCACAAGGCGTCGGCGTCGAACGCATCTTCGAGCAAGGCGAGGCCCGCGACGAGCGATCCGCCGATCGTCACCAACGGCGTCAGCGCGGTGATCCGCCATGCGTCCTGCGCCAGCACTGCGTCCTGCAGCGTCGCAACCGTTGCTGCGGGTTGGTCGACCGGCAGCACGCCCTGCGTCAGGGTAAATTCAATGCCATAGCGTGCCTCGGCCCAGGCGAGCAGCGGGTTCCACGCCGCCGCCTGCTCGGCCTGCAGCGCGGCGTCGCGCGCGTCGCGATAGCAGAAGACGTCGCTCTGGGCATAAGCGGCGATCGGCGCGGCGAAGGCGGCGCGGTCGGGTGTCGCCAGGTCGATCGCGGCGTTGGTCAGGCCCGTCATCGGCATGGCGGCGGGATCGATCGTCTCGCCCACATCGCGCCATTCGGCGGCGATCGCTTCGGCGAGTGCGGCGCTTGCGACAGCCAGCGGCGCGCGCTGCGGCGTACGTACCGGCCGGCCATCGAGCGCGATGCCCCAGCCGCCGTCCTCGAGGGCGACGGCGACCTCTTTCCAGAAACGCTTCACGGGTTTTTGGGCGACCGCCAGCGGCGCGCGAGCAGCAGCGGCATAACGGCGAAATCGAATGCGCCGATCAGCACGATCGCGGCGCCGATCCAGCGGTCGGTCGGCTGGCCCGCCAGCGTGAAACCGCCGCTGATCAGGATGAAACCGATCATCGCAAAGGCGACGCCCATCAGGCGCATGATCGAGAGGGCAAAGAAACGTTTCTTGGCGAGGGCGTCGTCGGCTTGGGTCATGCGTCCGCCTTATCGCCGCCAAGGTGACGCATCAACTGCGCGAGCGCGCCATGACCGGTCGCCTCGACGCCTTCGATCACGCGCCCGCGCTCCTCGGCGGACTTGTTCTGCGACAGCTTGATCGTCGGGCGCCACGCGGCGATGCGCATTTCGAAACCGGTGATGGCGCCGGTCATCTTGCTGAACAGCGCCGGGTTCATCTTGCCCCGTGTCCAGGGCGGGTTGGCGCCAACACGCGCTTCATGCGCCGCAGACAGCGTGTCGAGCTGTGCGACCAGTTCGGCATCGTCGAGTTTGCGCGCCACGCCTTCCATCTCGATCGCGACATAATTCCACGTCGGCACCTGGTCGGCGTCGGCGTACCAGCTCGCGCTGACATAGGCGTCGGGGCCCTGCACGACGGCGAGCGCGTTCGCGCCGGCCAGGTGGCGGGTGAGCGCGTTGCCGCGCGCGAGGTGGAATTGCAGCGTCGCCCGATCGTCGCTCAGCACCACCGGCGCATGCGCGACGCGCGGCCCGTCGGGGGTGCTCGCAAAGATCGCGGCAAAGCCGATCTCGCGCACGAGCAATTCGGCGAGATCGTCCTGCCGCGGGCGGAAGGCGGAGTTCGGGTGCATCAGCTCGCTTTGGGCGGGCGCGCCGGATGCTTCCTGGCGCTCGGCTTCTTGCCCGCGGGTTTCCCGGGCGCCAGCTTGCCGGGCTTGCCCGGTTTCGCTTTCGTCTTGGGCTTCGGCTTGCCGACGAAATCGGTCGGCTTGCTCTCGGCCGTGCGGCCGCGCCGCTCGCCGCGCCGCGCCTTGCGGATCTGCTTGCTGTGCGCCTTGGCGGCCGCTTTCTCTGCTGCTTTCGTCGGCGGACCCTTGGCGACATCGTCGATCCCGACCTCGCCGAGCAGCAGGTCGAAGCCGAGCGCGTCTAGGCTCGCCGCGAAATGCTCGGGCACCTCGGCGCTGATGTCGATCGCGCCGCCGTCGGGGTGGTCGATGCGCAGGCGGCGGCTGTGGAGGTGCATCTTGCGGCTGATCGTCCCGGTCAGGAAGGCGCCCTTGCCGCCATATTTGCCGTCGCCGACGATCGGATGACCGATCGCCGCCATATGGACGCGCAGCTGGTGCGTGCGCCCGGTCAGCGGTTGCAGCTCGACCCACGCCGCGCTGTTGCCCGCGCGCTCGATGACACGATAGCGCGTCTTCGACGCGAGGCCGCTGTCGTGGACGTGCATCTTCTCGCCGCCCGATCCCGGCTGCTTGGCGAGCGGCAGGTCGATTTCGCCCTGCTGGATATCGGGCACGCCGACGACGATCGCCCAATAGGTCTTCTTCGCGCTGCGGTTCGAAAAGCTTTTGGCGAAATAGGCCGCGGCCTTCGGCGTCCGCGCGATGAGCAGCGCGCCCGACGTGTCCTTGTCGAGCCGGTGGACGAGCTTGGGCCGCGTCGGCCCATCGAATTTCAGCGCGTCGAGCAGCCCGTCGACATGCTGTTCGGTCTTGGTGCCGCCCTGCGTCGCGAGCCCCGGCAGCTTGTTGAGCACGATCGCGCTGGCATCGCGGTGGATGAGCATTCCCGTCGCGAGTTCGATATCGGCGTCGGTCAGCGGACGGCCCTTGCGTGCCGGGCGCGCGGCGGTTTCGACGGGCGGGGTCGGCATGACGAGTTTCTGCCCGGTCGCGATGCGGTCCGACACATCGGCCTTTTTGCCGTCGAGCGTCAGCTGTCCCGAGCGCGCCCAGCGCGCGAGCAGCGCGTGCGGCGTGCCCTCGCGGTGGCGCTTGAACCAGCGGTCGAGGCGGATGCCGTCGTCTTCCTCGGCGATGGTGGCGCCGTCGAGATTTGCCTTGGGCTCGCTCATGCCGGCACCTGCCGCACGATGAACAGGCCGAGCCCGCAGGCGGCGATCGCGCCGATTACCGACGCGAGGACATAGGCGGCTGCCTGCGCATTTTGGCCGCGTTCGAAAAGCATCCAATATTCCATGCTGAAAGAGGAAAAGGTGGTGAAGCCGCCGAGAATCCCGACGCCGACGAACAGCCGCGCGGTGTCGCCGCCGCCGCTGCGTACGAGCCAGCCGACGAGCAGGCCCATCAAGAGGCTGCCGACGATATTGATCGACAACGTCCCCCACGGGAAGGCCGGGCCGAACCGCGCGAGCATCGCCTGACCGACCAGATGGCGGGCGCCGGCGCCGATCGCGCCGCCGATCATAACGGGAAACAGGCTGTTCATGCGCTCGCCCTAGCCCGAAACGGGCGCGAGGCATAGCGGGCCATTTCTAGGCGTCGGGCTGGGCCGCCGGGGTGGTGGAGCGTTCGTGCGTCGCGCGCCAGCTTTCGGGGCGGACGAAGTCGCCTTGCCAGATTCCGCGCCGTTTGGCCTGCGCCTCAGCTTCTTCGACCATATAGGCGTCGCTGGTCGCCACCGCCCAGCCGAGCCGCGTCATTTCGGCACCGAGGTCGATGCCATCGGGGAAGGCGGCGGTGCGGCACGCGGCGAGGGTGCGGTCGTAACGATCCTTTGCCGCGACCTCGCAATGGAGCGGGCCGCGGCCCGCGAGCTTTTCGAGCGCGGCGCGTGCTTCGCGCCCGCACGGCCACCGCGTTGTGCCGCGCGCGCAGTCCTGCCGATATTCGACCGCGTCGATGCCGGTCAGGCGTATCGTCAGCGGCGCATCATCCTGGCGTACCGTCAGGCTGTCGCCGTCGATCACATGGACGAGCGGCACGGTCAGCGCGGGTGCCGGCAACCACACCCACGCCACAAAGGCGAGCCCGGCGAGCAGCAGCAACGCGAGCAGCGACCGGAAGCGCCGCCGCCAGCGCAGCCGCGCGAGCGAGGAGGAGCCTGAAACCATCGGATCCCGCCTGACTCGATGGCGGCGGCTTGGCAAGGGTGAATTAAGGATTGACGATGAGAACAAATCATGTCCAAAATGGACCAATTCCTCAACGGTCGACGCGCGCCGACTCTTGCCGATATCAAGCTTGGGTCCGGATTGGCGGCAAACGGGAGCGAACAAAAGGTGAATGCCGCCGAAATGACGGCATGCTTACGCCAGGATGGAGCGATGGGGGACAGGTAGCATGATGGGCCAAGTGACGCAGACGCTGGATACATCGGCAATCGCGCCAGGCGCTTTCGCTGCAGGACACGCCGGACCGCCCGAGACGATTGGCGGACCAATCCCCGACGGTGTTGCGTCGCCGCTGTTGTTCGTGGGGTCAGAAGCCGATTGGCCCGACACGGCTTCGCTCGCCGCAGTGCGCCTCGTCAGAACGCTCCCGCCGCCTCAGGCGGCGGATTACATCCAGGAAACAGCGACGCTGGACATTGTCTGGCTCGCCGCGGCGGAGACGATCGAAGCCGAAACGCTGGGCGACATATGCGCGGCGGCCGGCGAGCGGGGCTGCAGCATCATATGCGAAACTACACTGGTCGCGCTCGACCGGGTCGTGGCCGCCATTCCGGCGCCGCTCGACGTTCAGTTTCTGGTCGAACCCGATCCGACCGACCGGCTCATGGCCTTGGCGGCAGCACGGCGGATACGGCACGGCATCCTCCACGACATCGCGCGCGACGATGCGATGGAGCGGATCGACCGGCTGCAGGAAGAGGTCGCGCGCATTTCGCGCCTGCTCGGCGATCTTGCCGGGCAGCGGGGCGGTCTTCCCGGCACACCCATGGGCTTTGCATCGCGGGCCGAGGATCTGGCCGACTATGCGGGACAGGTCCGTGCGCCCGCGCGCGACTTTGCCGCGATGCCGCGCAGCTTTATTCCCGAAGATCGCACGCTCGACCGGCAGCGTGCCAAGGCCGTGCGGCGGATCCTGCGTCAGCGGCGGATGCGCGAGCAATATTTCCCCGCCGACCTGTTCGCCGATCCGGCATGGGACATGCTGCTCGACCTCTATGCCGCGCGGCTCGAACGCCAACCGGTGTCGGTGTCGAGCCTGTGCATTGCCGCCGCGGTCCCCGCGACGACCGCGCTGCGCTGGATCAAGACGATGACGGACGCCGGCCTGTTCCTGCGCGAAGACGACCCGCACGATGGCCGCCGCATCTTCATCGCGCTCGCCGAGGGCGCCTCTGACGCGCTCGGCCGTTATTTCGAGGCGCTCGACGAATAGGCGTGGCCCGCGCCGATCGGCCCGGGTAGGTTTCGGCCATGAAGGAAGCCGTCGAAGTGGTCGTGAACGACCGGATGCAGCAGGGTTATCGCTATTTGCGTACGGCCCCGGTCGGCAAGGCGTTCGATCCCAGGTTCGAACCCGAACTCACACCGGCCGAGATGCTGGAGCTCGGGGTGTTCTGCGGCAAATATATGACCGACTGCACCGCCGAATTCCCGGCGAGCTGGTTCAGGAAGGCGAAGCTTTCGCCCGAACATGCCGACTGCTCGCTCAACTATTTCGGCATAAGGGCGAGCGTTCCCCTGCGCGTATGGCTCCAGAAAGGGTGGATCCATCCCGACGACCCGCGCGGCTGGTTCCAATGGTATTGCCGCTATTATTCGGGGCGGCGGATGCCGGGCGAGGATCATCGCCAGATCGCGCGGTGGCGCGCGTTCCGGCGTCACGCCGCGCAAATACGCAAGCATTGCGAACCGGGCGATCCCTTTTGCCGGCCGAAACAGCGGCAGGCGCTGCTGCAATGGGCATATGACAGCCGGGATATCTAGCCCCAAAGCCGGGACCATTTCCCTTCATTGCGGGGCGCACTATGTAAGCGCCCACTTCAACGGAGTTTTCTGCCGATGCCGATTATGGCCGCCCGCGTTTATCATGACGGCAAGCTTGTCCGCGACATCGGCACGGATGAGGCGATTCCCGAAGATTGCGACAATGGCGATTTCTTTTGGCTTGGCCTGTACGAGCCGACGCCGGGCGAGCTCGAAGGGATTGCGAAACGCTTCGGCCTCCATCCGCTCGCGGTCGAGGATGCGCTGAAGGCGAACCAGCTGCCGAAGGTCGAGGCCTATGGCGACCAGCTGTTCGTCATCGCCCGCACAGCCAATCTCGACGCCGATACGATTCATCCGGGCGAAACCGCCTTTTTCCTTGGCCCCCATTTTTTCGTCAGCGTCCGTCATGGGTCGGCGCGCACGCATACCGACATCCGGGCGCGGCTCGAAACCTTGCCCGCCAAGCTGGCTCACGGTCCCGATTATGTTCTCTATGCCGTCCTCGATTTCATCGTCGATGGCTATTTTCCCGTCATCGACGCGATCGAGGACCGGATGCTGACGGTCGAGGAAAGCGTGATGGACACGCCGCTCGACGCCGCCGAGATCCGGCATCTCTATTCGCAGCGGCACGAGATCATCCGTTTCCAGCGCCTCGTCGGGATGATGAAGGAAGTCGCCGGCCGGCTCGCGACCGACGATGATCTTCCCAATATCGATCCTGCGGTGCGTCCATTCTACCGCGACATCTGGGACCATGTGCAGCGCGCCGAGTTCCGCCTGACCGGGCTGCGCGATATTGCCGCGTCGGTGATCGAAACCAACGGCATGCTCGAACAGCAGCGTCAGGGCGTCATCACGCGCCAGCTCGCCGCATGGGCCGCGATCCTGGCGGTGCCGACCGCGATTGCCGGCATCTATGGCATGAATTTCGAACATATGCCCGAACTCGGCTGGACCTTTGGTTATCCGATGGTCGTCGGCACGATCGCCGTGATCTGCGCGCTCCTGTTTTGGCGTTTCAAGAATATCGGCTGGCTCTGACGATCGCGAGGCATGGCTTGCCAGCGGTCGCCGCTTATGGCAGGGGCGCGCTTCCCGCTTATGGCGACATCTGGGGGCGCTTAGCTCAGTTGGTAGAGCATCTCGTTTACACCGAGAGGGTCGGCGGTTCGAGCCCGTCAGCGCCCACCAGTTTTGTGACAGTCCTCAACGAAATCGGTCTGGCGAAAGTCGGGCGGGGCGGGCCTTTCAATCCTTGCAGAATAGCACGTCGGGAAGCTTGAGCAGCTCGGCCAATGCGCGCTGGGCATGGTCGGCGGCTTCGCGCGCCGCAGTGTCGCCGTCGCCCAGGCGAAGGGCGCCATAAAGTCTTTGATGGTCATCCTGGCTGGCGAAAACGCCGGCGCGTTCGACGAGCAGCCGGAATTGCATATGATAAACCGACTGGTCGAGTTGTTCGAGGATGGCGACGAGGGTTCGGTTATCGGCGCGTTCGCGGATCAGATGATGAAAGCGTGCGTTGAGCTGTGTGAAGGCGGCCATGTCGCCCGCCGCCCGCGCCGCGTTCATCGCCGCGACTAGCGTATCAAGCGCATCGAGCGCGGCGGGATCGCGCGCAATCGCCGGTGCGGCGTGCTGCGCCGCCATCGCATCGAGCGCGGCACGAACATCATATATCTCGCGCAGCCGTGCCCGTGACAGCGGGCGGACGATAAAGCCGCGGTGCCGTTCCTGCGACAGAAATCCTTTCGCTTCGAGCCGTTGCAACGCTTCGCGGACGGTTGTTCGCGCGACATCGAAACGCGCGGCGATGTCTGCCTCGACCAGCCGCTGGCCGGGCGCGATCTGACCTTGGCGCATCAGGTCGAGGATGTCGTCGGCGACGGTTTCAACCGCCGACTTCGCTGCGAATCGCGAGATTTCCGTTGCTCCCATGCGCTCGCCATAAACCGTCGCGATCGTCCTGAGAATATCAGATTGACAGACAATTTAAACTGATAATATTCGGCAAGTGAAAGGATGCCGAAATGCCCTACACCGCGATTCCGCTGCCTGACCGCATGAGTTTCACCGATACGGATATGCGCGCACGCGCCGAAGAATTTTACGCCGAGATCAGCCGTCGGCACACGGTGCGCGATTTTGCGACAACCCCGGTGCCGCGCGACATCATCGAAACCTGTATTCGCGCTGCCGGGACGGCGCCCAGCGGCGCGAACCATCAGCCCTGGCATTTCGCGGTCGTTGGCGATCCTGAGCTCAAGACGCGGATTCGTGCAGCTGCCGAAGAGGAGGAGCGCGAATTTTACGCCGGACGCGCCAGCGCCGAATGGCTCGCGGCATTGGAGCCGATCGGCACCGATCCGAACAAGCCCTTTTTGGAAGATGCGCCGTGGCTGATCGCGATCTTTGGTCAGCGCAAGGGGCCGCACGAGGGCGCGCTGCGCAAAAATTATTATGTTCCCGAATCGGTGAACATCGCGGCGGGTTTCCTGATCGCGGCGCTTCATCATGCGGGGCTCGCGACGCTGACCCACACGCCCAATCCAATGGCGTTTCTCAACGATGCGCTCGGCCGCCCCGACTATGAAAAGCCCTATATCCTGCTCGTCGTCGGCCATCCTGCGGCCAATGCGACGGTGCCGCTTCACGCCAAGGAGAAGAAGGCGCTCGAGGATATTGCGAGCTTTCGATAGCGGCAGCGCGTGTCGCTGATTTCGACGCCCGCCGTCATCCGGCCTGTTCGATGGGCCGTGTCGGCGCTAAGCTTCTTCCCAGATCGGAAAGGCCATCCCATGAAAAATTTGCTCGTCGCGCTCGCATCGTTGCTCTTCGCATCGGCCACCCCTGCGGCTGCCGCGCAGAAGCATGGCGATGTCGTCATCCGCCATGTGACGATCGTCGATGTCGAGGCGGCGAAGGCGATCGCCGGGCAGGCGGTGGTGCTGAAGGGCGGCGATATCGTCGCGGTCGGCGCCGATGCGGTCATCGCGAAGGACTGGCACGCGGCGCGAACGGTCGAGGGCAAGGGGCGCTATCTGATCCCGGGCCTCTGGGACATGCACGTCCATTTCGGCGGCGGGCCTGAGTTGATCGAAGAGAATAAGGCGCTGCTGCCGCTCTATGTCGCGAACGGCATCACGACGATCCGCGACTGTTCGGGGGATTTGCCCGAGCAAGTGCTCGCCTGGCGCGGCGAGATTGCGGCGGGCAGCCTGTTCGGCCCGCGCCTCTTGACATCGGGCGCAAAGATCGAAGGAATCGCGCCGGTCTGGAAAGGGACGATCGAGGTCGGCAGCGAAGCCGATGTCGACGCCGCGCTCGATCGCCTCAAGACGCGCGACAAGGTCGATTTCGTCAAGATCACCGACAGCACGCTGAAACCCGAACTGTTCCTCTATGCGCTGACCAAGGCCAAGGCGCTTGGCTTGCGCACGTCGGGGCATATCCCGATGGCGTTGACGGTCGATCAGGCGGTCGACGCCGGGATCAGCTCGATCGAGCATCTCGACTATGCCTATAACGCCGGCGCGAAGGACGAGGCTGCGATCGCCGCCGATTTCGCCGCGAAGCGTATCGACCGTGCCGAAGCGAACCGCCGGCTCCGCGCGAGCTTCGACCGCGCCACCGCGATGGCCGCCTATCGCCGCTTCGCCGCGAAGGGCGTGTTCGTCACCCCGACGCTGAACGGCAGCCGTATCATCACCTATCTCGACCGCGACGATCACTCGAAGGACGAGGGCCTCGCCTATATCGGGCCGAAGCTGCGCAAGACCTATGACTGGCGGATTGAGCGCGCCGCAAAGGCCGATGCTGCGGCGATCGCGGCGCGCCATGCGCATATCGAAGCGGTGGGATCGATCCTGCCGATGCTCGCCGAAGCCGGCGTGCCGATCATCGCAGGGACCGACGCGGGTTTCCTCAACAGCTTCAACTATCCGGGTTTCGGGCTGCACGACGAGATCGAACTGTTCCAGCAGAAGGGATTGACCCCGGCGCAGGCGCTCGCGTCGGCGACGCGCGCAGGCCCGGCGTGGTTTGGGCAGCTCGATCGCTACGGCGCGGTCAAGCCCGGCATGGCCGCCGATCTGGTGTTGCTGACGAAGAATCCGCTCGAGGATATCGTCGCGACGCGCGCCATCGACACGGTGGTGATGCGTGGGACGGTTCAGGATCGGGCGGCGCTCGACAAGATGCTGGCCGATACGCGCGCGAAGGTTGCGGCGTGGAATGCCGGGGCGCCCAAGCCCTAAGGGGCGATGGCGCGTGCCGCTTGCCGCACGCGCCACACGCTCCAAAGGGTGAACAATCCCATCGCGGCCCAGATGACGTTGAGCACCGCCGACGGAATCGCGCCATTATAGCCCGAATTGACGATGAAGCCGCCCGCGCCGACGACGTTCATCCACTGATAGAGATAGCTGCGCCCCTCGAGTCTGCCGAGCGACAGCAGGATATAGGCGGCGAGGATGATTGCGGCGGCCGCCCAGCCGATGGCTTCGATAACGATGACTTCGGCGCTCATGTGCATCCTCTCCAAATGAAAACGCCCGCCCCGGTGAGGGGGCGGGCGCTTTTAGCATCAGGCGTCGGCCGCGTCAGGCGGCAAGCTTGCGCAGCACATAATGCAGGATGCCGCCGTTCATATAATATTCGACCTCGTTCGCCGTATCGATGCGGCAGAGCGTGTCGAAGCTGAAGGTCGAACCGTCGGCGCGCGTGACATTCACCGTGACCGTCTGGCGCGGCTTGAGGTCGGCGACGCCGGTGATGGTGAAGGTGTCGTCGCCGGTCAGGCCGAGCGTCTCGCGCGTGTCGCCGTCCTGGAACTGCAGCGGCAGCACGCCCATGCCGACGAGGTTCGAACGGTGGATGCGCTCGAAGCTTTCGACGATCACCGCGCGGACACCGAGCAGGTTGGTGCCCTTCGCCGCCCAGTCGCGCGACGAGCCGGTGCCATATTCCTTACCGGCGATGACGACGAGCGGCGTGCCGTCGGCCTTGTGGCGCATCGCGGCGTCATAGATCGGCATGACCTCCGCGCCGTAACGCGACATGCCGCCTTCGATGCCGGGGACCATTTCATTCTTGATGCGGATGTTGGCGAAGGTGCCGCGCATCATCACGTCGTGGTGGCCGCGGCGGGCGCCGTAGCTGTTGAAGTCGGCCTTGGCGACCTGATGTTCCATCAGCCACTTGCCGGCCGGGCTGTCCGCCTTGATCGAACCCGCGGGCGAGATGTGGTCGGTGGTGATCGAGTCGCCGAGGATCGCGAGCGGCTTGGCGTCGATGATATCCGACACGGGCGCCGGGGTCATCGTCATGCCCTCGAAGTACGGCGGGTTCGCGACATAGGTCGATCCGGCGCGCCACTGGTACGTATCCGAGCCTTCGACCTCGATCTTCTGCCAATGCTCGTCGCCCTTGTAGACATGGGCGTAGCGCGCCTCGAACATGTCGCGGTCCACCGCACCCGCCACCGCATCGGCGACTTCGAGATTGGTCGGCCAGATGTCGGCGAGGAACACGTCCTTGCCCTGCTGGTCCTGTCCGATCGGGGTGGTGGTGAAATCCTCGATCACCGTGCCCTTCAGCGCGTAAGCGACGACGAGCGGCGGCGAAGCGAGGAAGTTCGCGCGCACGTCGGGCGACACGCGGCCTTCGAAGTTGCGGTTGCCCGAAATCACGGCCGCGGCGACGAGGCCGTTCTCGTTGATCGCCTTCGAAATCGGTTCGGCGAGCGGGCCCGAGTTGCCGATGCAGGTGGTGCAGCCATAGCCGACGAGGTTGAAGCCGATATTGTCGAGATGCTTCTGCAGCCCGGCCTTTTCGAGATAGTCGGTGACGACCTGCGACCCCGGGGCGAGCGAGGTCTTGACCCACGGCTTGGGCTTCAGCCCCAGTGCGTCGGCTTTCTTCGCGACCAGACCCGCGGCGACGAGCACGCCGGGGTTCGAGGTGTTGGTGCAGCTGGTGATCGCGGCGATGGTGACGTCGCCGTCGCCGATGTCGAAATCCCTGCCCTCGACCGGCACGCGCGTCTGCGCCTTTTTATAGGTGTTGACCATGTCGGCGTTGAACACATCGTCGACGTCGGGGAGCGAGACGCGGTCCTGCGGACGCTTCGGCCCGGCGAGCGACGGGACGACGCTGCCAAGGTCGAGTTCGAGCGTGTCGGTGAAGATCGGGTCGGCGGCGCCCTCGACGATCCACAACCCCTGCGCCTTGGCATAGGCTTCGACCAGCGCGATATTCTCGTCGCTGCGGCCGGTCAGGCGCATGTAATCGAGCGTCTTGTCGTCGACGCCGAAGAAGCCGCACGTTGCGCCATATTCGGGCGCCATGTTCGCGAGCGTCGCGCGGTCGGCAAGGCTCAGCGACGCGAGGCCGGGGCCGAAATATTCGACGAAGCGGCCGACGACGCCCTTGGCGCGCAGCATCTGCGTCGCGGTGAGCACGAGGTCGGTCGCGGTGACGCCTTCCTTCAGCTTGCCGGTGAATTTGAAGCCGACGACTTCGGGGATGAGCATCGACACGGGCTGGCCGAGCATCGCGGCCTCGGCCTCGATCCCGCCGACGCCCCAGCCGAGCACGCCGAGCCCGTTGATCATCGTCGTGTGGCTGTCGGTGCCGACGCAGGTGTCGGGATAGGCGACGGTTTCACCCGCGCTATCCTCGCTCGACCACACCGCCTGCGCGATATGCTCGAGATTGACCTGGTGACAGATGCCGGTGCCCGGGGGCACCGCCTTGAAGTTCGACAGGCTCTTCGACCCCCATTTCAGGAAGTCGTAACGTTCGCCGTTGCGATAATATTCGATCTCGACATTCTGCTCGAACGCCTTCGGATGACCGAATTCGTCGACCATCACCGAATGGTCGATGACGAGGTGGACGGGGACGAGCGGGTTGATCTTCGTCGTGTCGCCGCCGAGCGTCGCGATCGCATCGCGCATCGCGGCGAGGTCGACGACGCAGGGAACACCGGTGAAATCCTGCAGCAGCACGCGCGCCGGGCGATACTGGATCTCGCGGTTCGAGTGCGGGTCCTTCTGCCAGTCGACCAGCGCCTGCACATCGTCCTTCGACACGGTGAAGCCGCCATCCTCGAAGCGCAGCAGGTTTTCGAGCAGCACCTTCATCGAGAAGGGCAGGCGCGAGACGTCGCCGAGCTGTGCCGCGGCCTTGTCGAGCGAATAATAGGCGTAATTCTTGCCGCCGACGCTCAGCGTCGAGCGGGTTCCAAGCGTGTCGTTGCCCGTGGTCGTCATAGGATTGCAGTCCCCATGTTGGCGCGGCGGGGGATGACTGTCCGGTGGCAAAGCGGGAGAGCGGGGCCAACGGGAGTCGCACGCGCGGGTTTATGTTGGCGCCGCCTTACGCCGAGGGTGGGGAAATGCAAGGGGGTGGGGGAGACCCCTATCGCGGCAGGACCACCTCGACGCGGCGATTCCGGGCGCGGCCGGCGGCGTCATCCTTTCCGTCGGCGGTTTGATTCGGCGCGATCGGCTCGGTTTCGCCCTTGCCCGACACACGGAACGTGCGCTGGCGCACCCCGACCTGGCCGGCGAACCAGTCGGCGACGGTCCGCGCCCGCTTTTCGGACAGACGCAGGTTATAGGCGTCGTCGCCCTTAGCGTCGCTATGGCCGATCACTTCGATGGCGCCCGTCGGCGCCTTGCGGATCAGTTCGGCCGCCTTGCGCAACTCGGCCTCGGCGCCGGGGGTCAGATCGGCCCTGTCGAATTCGAACAGCGCGTCGGCGGGCAGGTCGACGATTGTGGCGGTAGCGGTGACGCGAATGTTCAGCCCGCTGACGTCGCCTTTCAGGTCGCTGACCGTTCCCGCCATCGCGCTTCCCGGTCCGCCCCCGGTGGTGGGTTGTGCGTCGGCTGCGGCTGCGACGGGGGCGGATGTCGTCCCCGCTCCCATGGCCGCATCGTCGGCAGGGGCATTGCCGCCGCCGTCCGGTGAACAGGCGGCGAGGAGCGCGGCGCCGATCGACAGCGAGGCAAGCCGCATCATCGCGTGACCGGTATCCCATCGAACGGGCCGACTTTGGGCAGGTTGATCGACACGGTCGTGCTGGTTGCGGGCGGCGCGGGGAATTTGGCCCAGATCACGCCGGGCTTGATCTCGCAGTCGGTGTTCAGGCTGTTTCCGCTGACGTTCGACGCCATCCACTCGCCGGCATTGTCCTTGAGCACGCCCAGCCGCTGCGACGTCGCATCGTCGATCACGCTGATCTTTTGCACGTCGAACGATTCGCTGTTGATCTTTTCGTCGCTCGAGCAGCGCAGCGTCACGGTCAATATATCGCCGGTGACCGCAACTTTCATCAGGTCGACCTGTGATCCGTCGGGGCCCGGCTGGCTCTGGATCGCGACCTGTGCGGGCATGCGCGCGACGGGGGCTTCGTCCTGCGGCGCGGTGACCGCTTCGCGCGTGACGCCCGATTCGGGCGCGGTGGCCGTGTCCGGTGTCGACGGCGTCTCGCTGACGTCGCAGCCCGCGAGCGCGATTCCGGTTGCAGCGAGGAAAGTAACATGCAGAATATTCACCGATAAATCTCCGTCCCTATCTGGATAGGGGACCTACGTTTTACCAAGGCGAGGGTTCCCAGCGAGTGATACGTGCCCGGCGTTAGGGGCTAGCCATCGCGGCTGCCCGCTGTCAGGCTCGCGGTGCCACGGGCTGGAAATGGGGGTGCGGTGCATGCGAAGGATGATGATGGCGGCGATGGCGGCGATGGCGGCGGGGCTGGTCGCCGCGCCAGCGACGGCGCGCGAGACGGACAAGGTGCTCATGTCCGAGCACCCCCAGGGACGCGCATTTCAGGAAGCGGTAGGCTATGCCGATGCGGTGATCGCGGGCGATACCATTTATCTGTCGGGCGTAGTCGCGGGAATGGCAAAGGGCGAGACCGACCTCGCGGCCGGATATGATCGCGCCTTCAAGGGGATCGCCGCGACGCTGGCGCGCGCGGGGGCGAGTTGGGACGATGTCGTCGACATCACGACCTTTCACACCGACCTCGCCGCGCATATCGATGGATTTGCGGCGGTGAAGAACAATTATGTGAAGGCGCCCTTTCCGACGTGGACCGCGATCGGCGTGTCGCGGCTGTACGAGCCGACCGCGGTGGTCGAGATCAAGGTGGTGGCGGTGAAGCCCCGGAAATAGCGCGGCGGCTCAGCTTCCGCCCGCGGCGAGGCGTACCGGCTTGGGGGTGAAGGTGCGGACGCGGTTGCGCCCCGTGCGCTTCGCTTCGTAGAGCGCCTGGTCGGCTTCCTGCATCAGCGCCGAGAGCGTCGTGCCGGGGGCGCCGATCGCGAGGCCGATGCTGGCGGTCGGGCAGAGTTTTTCCGGGATGCGGTCGGCGCACGCGGCCTGCAGCCCGGTGCGGACCGCCTCGGCGAGCTGGCGCGCCGTCTCGATGCTCGCGCCGGGGACGAGCAGCGCGAATTCCTCGCCGCCGATGCGGCCCGCGATCATGTCGGCGGGGCCGATGGCGCGGACATGCGCGCCGAACGCGGCGATGATCGCGTCGCCGACCGCGTGGCCGTGATTGTCGTTGACGCGTTTGAAATGGTCGAGGTCGGCGATCATCAGCGCGACGGGGGCATGCTCGTCGATGCAGCGGCGGAGCGCCGCGCCCGCCTGCGCCTCGAATCCGCGACGGTTGAGCAGGCCCGACAGATTGTCGTCGTCGGCCTGGCGGCGGAGCTCGGCGATCTGGTCGATCGCGACCGCGACCATCAGGCTGATCGCCGCGACGATCGACACCATCGCCTGGCTGAACTGGACGGTGGTCCAGTAAACCGACTGCTGGAACCCGACATAATTGTCGAAGCCGCCGACGAGTGAGAGCAGCACGATGGGGCGGATGATGAGGTTGAGCGCCGAGATCGCCGCGACCCAGAACAGCACGCGTTCGATGAGATAGGGTTTTTCGATCGGCCAGAGCGACTTGACGATCATCGCGGCGATGAGGCCCGCGCCGATGCTGATCGACAGGATGCGCGCGGCGATGCTTGGCTGGACGAGCAGGAACCAGGTGAAGACGGAGATCGAGATCGCGGTCGTTACCGCCATTGCGCGCCAGGGGATCGGCAGGCCGTAGCGCTTGATGATCGCCGCGGCGAACAGGACACCGGTGGCGAGGAAGCCGAGGTTGGCGGGCAGACGCTGCAATTCCATCGGCAGCACCGGGCCGACGTCCTGGATTAGGAAGGCGATGGCGGAGGCGGTATAGGCGCCCGCGGCATAGGCGACATAGCGTTCGCGACGGTTCAGCCAGAGCAGGAAAAAGGCGATGGCGAACAGCAGGCCGATGCCCGGATTGAGCAGCGAAATGAAAAATTGTCCGTTCACACTACCGCTTTCTGCCCCCGCCCCCTGGGGTAGCAGTACATAGATAACGAGCCGTTACTTTTCGGGGAGTTAAGTCACGGTAACGCGCTTAGGCCCGGACGTTCAAGCCGTTCCGCGCACCACGAGATGGACGGGGATGCGAGTGCCGCTGCGCGTGCGTTCGTCATCCTCGAGCGCCATCGCGACGAGCGCCTCGCCCGCGGCGTCGAGGTCGGGTTCGAGCGTCGTGAGAGCCGGGTCGGCGAGGGTGCCGGCGCGGATGCCGTCGAAGCCGATCAGCGCGACATCCTCGGGTACGCGGCGGCCCGCGTCCTTGAGGCCCTGCAGCACGCCGAGCGCGAGCATGTCCGAGGCGGCGAAGATCGCATCGGTGTCGGGGTGCGCTTCGAGCAGCGCTTGCACCGCGGCGACACCCTGCGCGTGGCGGTCCGCGGCGGCGGGTGGTTCGGCCACGACCGCGGTCAGGCCGTGCGCGGCGAGCGCGGCCGAAAAGCCGTCGCGGCGCTCGTCGAACTGGCGCTGCGGCGACTGCTGCGGCCCGACGAAGGCGATGTGGCGGCGGCCGGTGGCGACGAAATGTTCGGCGGCGAGTTGCCCGCCGATGTCATTTTCGCTGCGCATCCAGTGGAAGGGGCTGCCCGGGCTGCCCCAGCAGACGAAGTCGAGCCCCGACGCCTGCGCATCAGCGAAATATTTCCACGCGTCGCGGTTGCTGGTCGTGCCGATGACGATCATCGCGTCGGCGAGCCCCGAGGCGACGAAGTCGGCGCGGAAATTGTCGGGATTTTCCTGGAACGAGACAAGCAGGTTGAAGCCGCGCGCCGAGGTCGCGGCGGCGATGCTGCCGAGTAGCGCGAAATAGAAGGGGTTGATCGCGCTGCGATCCTCGCCAGGGCGGCAAATGGTGACGAGCGCGATCGTTTCGCTGCTTTTCAGCCGTAGCGACGAGGCGTGGCGGTCGACGACATAGCCGAGTTCGCGCGCCGCGGCAGAGACGCGCGCGCGCGTTTCGGCGTTGACGCCGGGGCTGTTGCGGAGCGCACGCGAAACGGTCGATTGCGACACGCCGGCGCGCTCGGCGACGTCGAACGATGTGGGACGCAGCATCTTTCCGTTCACCTTGGCCTCTCTCTCCCCTTGCGCCGTCTCTCGCCGCGAGGGCGGGGCTTGTCAATCGGCGAGGCCGCTCAATGCAAGGAGAGCGAAGCTCGCGAGCCAATGTTCGCCCATATAGTCGCCGGTGACGTGCGGTAGCGCGGCGGAGAGATGGCGCTCGGCCGCGGCTTCGGCAACGGGCGTGACGGGGTGGGCCGGGCCGAGCGTGGCGGCGATCGCGCGCCAGCTCCACGCGCGGCTGAGATTGAGACCGTCAAGGTGCGCGATCTTGCCGTCGCTGCGGTCGGAGACGGTGGCGGGGGTGAACAGGGTGACGGGCTGTTGGTGCGCCGCGTGCGGCAGGAAGGCGTCGAACCAGCCGGGGAAATCGCCGCCGAGGACGGCAGCTATCAGATGCGCTTCGGTGAGCGCTGAGGAGAGGAATTCGTCGCCGCCGGGCTCCCATGCCTGACAGTCGCGGTCGCCGATGAACCAGTCGCGGGCGCGAATGTCGATGAGAGTGACGAGAGCTGGGTCGCGGGTTTCGGCCCAGTGGCGCGCGAGGAGGAGGGCGAAGGCGATGTTGAAATGGGTGCCGACGCGCAAGGGATAGGTGAGCTTGGGCAGAAAGGCGTGGAAGCGCGCCGCGAAGGCGGCGGCGAGTGGTTCGAGCGCGGCCGCCCACGGGGCGTCGTGGCACTCGGACTCGGCGTGGAGCGCGAGTAGCCAGCCCCAGCCATAGGGGCGCTCAAAGCCAGCCGACATCGGGCGGCCCAGGAAAGCGAGCTCGCCCGCGACCTTGTCCGGGACGAGCATCGCATCGGCGCGGGCGCGGATATCGGCGGCGATGGGCAGATCGGGGAAGCGGCGCGCGAGGCGGAGAATCTGCCACCAGCCGTGGACGCAGCTGTGCCAGTCGAAACTGCCGTGGAAGATCGGATGATGCTCGCGCGGGGGTTTTGCGTCCTCGGGGCCGTTCAGCACGAGGTCCATCTTGTACGGATATTCGCGGCCGAGGTGCGACAGGGTCGCGGTCGCGAAGCGGGTGGCGTGGTCGGGGGTGAGGTGCATGAACTTACCTTATCCGTTCGCATCGAGCGAAGTCGAGATGCCCATCGGTCACGCGCTCCCCGGGGGTGTCTAGACTTCGCTCGACACGAATGGAATTCGGGGTGGGCGCTAGAATGCGAAAAGCCAGATGAAGACGATGTTCACCGCGAGCAGGGGCAGCGCGGTGCCGATTTGCGCCTTGATCACGCCATAGGGGTTTTTGAGTTCGAGCAAGGCGGCGGGGACGAGGTTGAAGTTCGCCGCCATCGGGGTCATCAGCGTGCCGCAGAAGCCCGCGAGCATGCCGATCGCCGCCACGACTGCGGGGTCGCCTTCATATTGCATGATGAGCAAGGGCATGCCGATCGCGGCGAGCATCACCGGAAAGGCGGCGAAGGCGTTGCCCATCACCATCGTGAAAAACGCCATGCCGAGCCCGTAGGCGAGCACGGCGCCGAACAGGCTGCCATGCGGGATCGCGGCGCCGATGAGGTCGCCGACGATTTCGCCGACGCCCGCGAGCGCGAAGACTGCGCCGAGGCTGGCGAGCATCTGCGGCAGGATCGCGGCCCAGCCGACCGCGTCGAGCAAGCGGCGCCCCTGCTGTGCGGGCAGCAGAATCGGGGGCTTGAGGCGGGCCATGCCGACGGCGAGCGCGATCAGGACGCCGAGCGCGAGCGAGATGAGCGTCGCTTGCTTTGGGTCGGCGAGGCCGGGCACCCATTTGAAGAGGAAGGTGCCCGCGAGCGCGACTGCGGGGATGATCAGCGCGACGAGGAGCAGGAAAGGCCCGTAGCGCGCGGCGCGTGCGGCTTGCTCGTCAGCGGGCACCTCGCCGCCGGGGGCACGGCCGATCTGGCCGGTGCCCGCGATCGCGACGAGCGCGAGTACGAGCAGGCCATTGGCGAAGTCGCCGAGCCAGTCCCCGCCGAGCATCGAGAGCGCGAGCAGCCCCCAGAAGGCGGCATTGCCGAAACGCTTTGGGTTGCTGTGGTCGGCGACGCCGAGCGCGGCGAAGAGCGCGAAGGTGAGCCCCGCGAGGACATAGACGAAGCCGAGCGTGATCATGCGCTCGCCTCCGGTTTCATCATGCGTTTTGCGAGGCGGCGGAGGCGGAAGCCATGGATGATGAACGCCGCGATCGCGGTCGGGATCGCCCAGAGCGAGAAGTGCAGCGGTTCGATGACATAGCCATAGCCCTCGAGCAGCCCCTTCATCAGCAGGATCGAGCCGATCGCGAGGAAGATATCCTCGCCGAAGAAGAGGCCGACATTGTCGGTCGCGGCGGAGAAGGCCTTGATCTCCTCACGCTGGTCGTCGCTGAGCGCTGCATTCTGTGCCTCGGCGGCCGCCTCGGCCATCGGGGCGACGAGCGGGCGCACCGTCTGCGGGTGCCCCGCGACCGAGGTAAGGCCGACCGCCGCCATCGCCTGGCGGAGGAGCAGGTAGGAGGCGAGCAGGCGGCCGAGCGTTGCGCCCTTCATGCGGCCGATCAGGCTGCGCGCATGCTGTTGCAACCCATAGGCTTCGAGCAGGCCGATCACTGGAAGCACGATCCAGACGATCGAGACATAGCGCGTGTCGTTGAACGCCTTTCCGAAGGCCGCGATGATCGCGGCGATGTCGAGCCCCGCGGCGAGGCCGGTCGCGAGCGCCGAGGCCATGATGACGAGCAGCGGATTGAAGCGGAGCAGGAAGCCCGCGATGATGATCAGGATGCCGATCAGCACGAGCATGATTGATACCCCTTCATCCCGTCATCCCCGCGTGGGGTAGACCGCGCTGTCGCCAAATTATCTCTCCCCTGATTTCCCGTAGCCGCCGCCGCCGGGCGTTTCGATCACGAAGGCGTCGCCGGCGGCGAGGTCGGCGCTGCCGGTCGCGACGAGGGTTTCGGTGCGGCCATCGGCGCGTTCGACCCAGTTGCGGCCCGGTGCGGCGTCGGCGCCCCCCGCGAGACCCTTTGGCGCGATCTGGCGACGATTGGCGAGAATGTTCGCCGCCATCGGCTCGCGGAAACGGATGCGGCGGGTGGCGCCATCGCCGCCGTGCCAGCGGCCCGCACCGCCCGAGCCTTTGCGGATCGAAAATTCCTCGACGATGACGGGGAAGCGCGTTTCCATCACTTCGGGATCGGTCATGCGGCTGTTGGTCATATGCGTCTGAATGACGCTGGTGCCGTCGAAGCCCGGGCCCGCGCCCGAGCCGCCGGCGATCGTCTCATAATATTGGTGTGTTTCGTTTCCGAAGGTGAAATTGTTCATCGTGCCCTGTGCGGGCGCCATCGCGCCGAAGGCGGCGAACAGCGCGTCGGTGATGACCTGGCTCGTCTCGACATTGCCCGCGACGACCGCGGCGGGATAGGTCGGGGACAGCATCGAATTGTCGGGCACGATCAGCGTGACGGGGGCGAGGCAGCCCTCGTTCATCGGGATCGGGTCGTCGAGCATCGTTCGCAGGACATAGAGGACTGCGGCGCGGACGACGGGCATCGGCGCGTTGAAATTGTCGGGGAGGGTGGCGGACGAGCCGGTGAAGTCGATCGTGACGTGGCGCGCCGTCCGGTCGACTTTGACCGCGACGGCAACCTTGGCGCCATTGTCCATTGCGTAACGGAAGGCGCCGTCGTCGAGGCGCGCGATCAGCTGGCGGACGGCGGCCTCGGCCTGTCGCTGGCCGTGCGCCATATAGGCGGCGACGGTGGCGGTGCCGTGCGCGGCCGAGAGGTCGACGAGCGCGCTGGCGCCGCGCTGGCAGGCGGCGACCTGGGCTTTCAGGTCGGCGATGTTAAGTGCAGGGTTGCGCGCGGGCCAGGCGCTATCGACGAGGTGCGACGCGACGGCAGCGTCGAGGAAATGGCCGTCGTCGACGATGAGCATATTGTCGAAGAGAATGCCCTCGTCCTCGATGCTGCGGCTGTCGGGCGGCATCGAGCCGGGGGCGATGCCGCCGAGGTCGGCGTGGTGGCCGCGCGCGGCGACGAAGAAGCTTGGTTCGTTACCCTCCACGAACACCGGCATGATGACGGTGATGTCGGGCAGGTGCGTGCCGCCGTCATAGGGGGCGTTGAGGGCATAGGCGTCGCCGCGCCGGATGCCGCGGCCGTCGTGGGTACGCTGGCGCAGGATGGTGCGGACGCTCTCGCCCATCGAGCCGAGATGTACCGGCATGTGCGGGGCGTTCGCGACGAGTCGTCCCTCGCCGTCGAAGATCGCGCACGAGAAGTCGAGCCGCTCGCGGATGTTGATCGACGAGGCGCTGTGCTGGAGCGCGCCGCCCATTTCCTCGGCGATCGCCATGAACAGGCTGTTGAAGATTTCGAGGCGGATGGGGTCGGGGGTGGTCAGGTCGTCGCGCGAGACGATTTGCATTCCGGTCGCTCGCGTACGGGCGAGGAGCAATGTGCCTTCGCTTTGGACCTCGGCGCCCCAGCCGGGCTCGACGATCGTCGTCGAAAGCGCGTCGATGATGATCGCGGGACCAGCGATGGTGCGGCCGGGGGCGAGGGCGCTGCGTTGATGGAGCGGGACCCGATGCTCGCCGCCCGCGAGCCATGCGGTGACGATTTCGGGTTGGGGGCCGGTGATCGGCGCGGGCAAGGACAGTGCTGTAGAAGCATCGCCCGCCTCGGTCAGTTCGACGCGGATGCGGTCGACGACGAGGTTGGCGTGCGGGGCGTAACCGAAGCGCTGGCGGAAGGCGGCGGCGAAGGCCTCAGCGACCTCGGCAGGCGGGGCGAGCGGGAGTTCGATCGCGTTGTCGCTGTCGGCGAGGCGGACGAAGAGCAGGGTTTCGCGCGTTGTCGCGGCATCGGGGGCGAGATCGGTGCGGGCTTGATCCGACAGCTCGGTTTCGGTTGCTGTGAGGGCAGCGGCGCAATGCGCGTCGAGTTTGAGCGCCAGCGTGCGCTCGCGGATCGCCGATAGCCTGGCGAGGCCCATGCCAAAGGCCGAGAGCACCCCCGCGAGCGGGTGGAGCAATATCTCGTCGACCCCGAGCGCGTCGGCGACGAGGCAGACATGCTGGCCCGCGGCGCCGCCGAAGCCGACAAGGCTGTAGCCTTGCGTCACGTCGTGGCCGCGCGCGATGGTGATACGCTTGATCGCGTTTGCCATTTGCTGGACCGCGATCGCGAGCAGGCCCTCGGCGAGTGCTTTCGGGGCGATGTTGCCGACCTCGGCGGCCATGGCGGCGAACTTCTCCACCACAATATCGCGGTCGAGCGGCTGGTCGCCGTTCGGGCCGAAGAGCTTGGGGAAATGGTCGGGCTGGATTTTGCCGAGCAGGATGTTGCAGTCGGTCACCGTCAGCGGCCCGCCGCGACCATAGGCAGCGGGGCCGGGATTGGCGCCCGCGCTTTCGGGGCCGACGAGCAGGCGCGCGCCGTCCCAGTGGCAGATCGAGCCGCCACCGGCCGCGACGGTGTGGATACGCAGCATCGGCGCGCGGATGCGCGTGCCCGCGACGATCGTCTCATTATCGCGCTCGAGCCGGCCGGCATAATGGCTGACGTCGGTCGAGGTGCCGCCCATGTCGAAGCCGATGAGGCGGGTTTTGCCCAAGGGCGCGGCGCTGCCGACCATGCCGACGATCCCGCCCGCGGGGCCCGAGAGGATCGCATCGCGGCCATGAAAGGCGGATGCCGAGGCGAGGCCGCCCGAGCTTTTCATAAACTGCGGGTCGACGCCTTCGCCAAGCTGCGCGACGAATTGCCGGACATAATGGTGGAGCACGGGCGAGAGATAGGCGTCGGCGAGCGTCGTGTCGCCGCGCCCGATCAGCTTGATCAGCGCGCTGACGTCGTGGCTGGTTGAGATCTGGGTGAAGCCGAGCTCGCGGGCGATATCGGCGAGCCGCTGTTCGTGTGCCGGATAGCGGTAACCGTGCATCAGTACGATCGCGATGCTGGTCAGGCCATCGTCGCGCGCGGCTTGCAGCGCGGCGCGTGCCTGCTCCTCGTCGAGCGGGGTCAGCACATCGCCCTCGGGGCCGACGCGTTCGATGACTTCGGCGACCGCGGCATGGGGTGGCGGGATGCGGTCGAGCCGCCGCGCGAAAAGCTCGGGGCGGTCCTGATAGCCGATCGTCAGCGCGTCGCCGAAGCCCCGCGTGATCGCGAGCAGGGTCGGTTCGCCCTTGCGTTCGAGGAGCGCGTTGGTCGCGACCGTGCTGCCCATGCGGATCGCGAGCGGCGGGAGCGCGCCCGCGCCCGTCAGATCGCGGATCGCATTGACCGCGGCGTCGCCGGGGCGCGCGGGGTCTTCGCTGAGATATTTGGTGGTGACGACGGCGCCGTCGGGGCTGCGCGCGACGACGTCGGTGAAGGTGCCGCCGCGGTCGATCCAGATCTGCCAGGGGTCGTCAGTCGTTCGGGGCATTGTCCGGCCAGCGAATGACGATGGAGAGGCGGTTGTCAACCGCGGTGCGCTGCCAACTGCCCTTGAGCTGGCGTTCGATCAGGGTGCGGATGAACTGAGTGCCGAAGCTCTCGCAGTCGATGTGCGGGGTTTCGGCAAGGTTGCTTTCAACCCAGTCGAGCTGGATGTCGCCCCCGTCGCGGTGCCAGCTGACCGCGAGGTTGCCCATGCCCGCCAGCGCACCATATTTGATGCTGTTGGTGACGAATTCGTGGACCGCGAGCGAAAGCGCCTGTGCGCCCTCGTCGTCGAGGCGGACGTTGGGGCCCGTGATCGCGGCGAGCTGTTCGGGCGAGCGACCGGCAAGCTCAAGCTCGCGGTGGACGATTCGTCCCAGATCGACGCTGTCGACCGCACCGGTGACGAGCATCTGCTTGGCGTCCGAGAGCGCGCGCATGCGCCCATCGAACTTCGCTTCGAAGTCCTCGAGGCTTTCGGATTCGCGCAGCGTGATGCGCGCGAGCGCACCGATGCGCGCGAAGGCGTTTTTCATCCGGTGCGCCATCTCGCCGATCATCAATTCCCGGTCTTCGGCGTGGCGCGCCCTTTGCGCGGCGAGTGCCTGAAACGCGTTGATGCGGCGTCGCTGGACGCGGTGAAGCTGGGTCGCGAGCAGCGCAAGCGCGACGCCGAAGATGAAGATGCCGAGCGGGCGCCCCAACCGCTCGAGGATGCGGCCGTAGGAGATGTGCATCGTCCATTGCCGATCGGCGATACGCAGCACCTGTTCCTGCGCGTCCCAGCCCATCTTGCCGTGGCGGAAAACGACCGGTGCCGAGGGACCGGCGCCGGCGCGGATTTCGAGCCCGTCGATCTTGTCGAGCTGCGATCCGAGCACGGCCTTCATCATGTCGTTGATGCGAAAAGGAGCGTAGACGAACGCCTCGACCGGCCGGGTGCCGGGCGCCGTCGCCGCATTGCCCATCACCCCCGGGTCCGACCCGCGGGTGTAGACGGGGAGGTAGATGAGAAAGCCTCGCTGCTTGACCTTTGCCGCCCGTTCCTGCGCGAGATGGACGATGCCGCTCGCGGCAGGGCGCCCGGTCTGCCAGGCACGTCGCATCGCCGCGCGCCGCACCGGCTCGCTGTACATGTCGAAGCCCAGCGCGACATTGCGGCGCGGCGTATAGGGCTCGAGGAGGATGACGGGAAAGCCGACGGGCTGGTCGGTCTCGCCCCACACCTTGATATTCTCGCCGTAATTTTCGCGCAGCCGCGTCTCGATCGCGGCCGGCGTACCCGCGCGCATCGCGGCGGCGATGCCGATGCCCTCCATCCCCGGGGCATGGACCTGTGGCTGGAGCGCGCCCAGATAGGCGCGGATGCCGGGGCCGCTTGCGGCGGCGTCGGACTGGTAGAGCGCGCGCACGCCTTCGAGGATCGCGACATGGTCGCGCAGCCGCATGTTGAACTGCGCCGCGACGCGTTCGGCCTGATCGGCTTCTTCGGCCTGATTATAGAGGAAGCTGGCGCTGGCCGCGACGATGGTCGCAAGCAGGATAACCAGCCCGACGAAGCGGACCAGCAGCGCCAACAGCCGATCTGCCCAGGTTGAAGGGCGCATTATCTTGTCCTGCCTGATGGCTGCCGTAGCAGCGCCCCCCTCCATACTCAGATGTTTCATGCGGAAGGGCTGATAGCAAGTAAATTTCGTGCCGGTTCGGCCCCATCGCTGGCCGGTTGCAAGCGAAAACCCATTGCCTATGATGCCGCATATAGAATGGGAGAAGTGCGATGATCATTTACGGGTCGGTGGTGTCGCCGTTCGTGCGCAAATTGCTGGCATATCTTGGCGAAAAGGGGATAGATTTCGAGCTGCAGGGCGTCGGGATCGGCGATCCCGACCCGGGGTTTCGCGCCGCCTCGCCGCTCGGCAAGATGCCCGCGATGGACGATGACGGCTTCCTGCTCGCCGATTCGAGCGCGATCATCCAATATGTCGAGGCGAAATATCCCGAACCCGCACTGATCCCCGCCGATCCGCAGACGCGCGGCCGGGTGATCTGGTGGGAGGAGTTCGGCGATACGGTGTTTGCCGCATGCAGCGGCAAGATGTTTTTCAACCGGATCGTCGCGCCGAAATTCCTCGGACGCGAAGGCGATCTGGCCGCGGCGGTGCAGGCGGAAGGCGAGGAATTGCCCAAGCTGCTCGCCTATCTTGAAAGCGCGATCCCGGCGTCGGGGTTTCTCGTCGGCGACCGGCTGACGCTCGCCGACCTCGCGGTGGCATCACCGCTGATGAACCTGCGTCATTGCGGCGCATGCATCGATCCGGCGACGCATCCGAAGATCGCGGCGTGGAGCGAGGCGATCCTGTCGCGGCCGAGCATTGCGACGTGGATTGCGAAGGAGGAAAGGCTGATGGCGCGGGTGCTGGCAGCCTAAATTTCCCTGCTAGAATTCGACGATGATCCGGACCTTTTCGGCGCTGATGCCGGCGGCGAGCGCGATCTGTTCGCGGCTGCGGTCGATCAGATCCAGCAACGTCTCGGGTTCCCCGGGTGCTTCGTCGATCACCGGTGCCGCCTGATCTTCTTCGACCTCGGGCGCCGGGTCGATGGCGTCCGTCAGTTCGGGGGCCGGGCCGATGGCGCTCTTGAGTTCGACGGCGCTCAGCGTTGCGGGCGATACCGGACCTTCGAACTGGCATCCGAACAGCCGTCCGCTCGCCCAGATGACGACCGCGGTTATGTCGCCGGCGTGCGGAAGCTCGATCTCGATCCGGTCGCCGGCCGTCAGTTTGATGTCGCTTTCGAGCAGCAGACCCGTTCCGGAGATATTGTGGATCTGGACTTCGAGGCCCGTGCCGTCATGCCGCAAGCCCGAGGCGAGAAGGCTGAGTTTTCGGCGCGCGTCGAAACGTTTTTCGGCGCCGGGCGCCGATGGAAGAAAATGTCCGAAAATAGGCATAGGCGGTTGTTGGGGGGCGCTGGTTAAAAGAAGGTTAGCGAGTGCGCCGAAAGATGGCGCGCCGGCATGAAAATGCGCCGGCGCCTGGCCGCCTCGGCTTCGCCGCTCAGGCTATGGTCAATTCGACCGTTCGCGTGATCCCGATCGCGCCCAGAAACGCCGCATCATGGCTGACGACGAGCAGCGCGCCGTCATAGGCGGCGAGACCGGTTTCGACGGCGGTAAGCGAGTCGATGTCGAGATGGTTGCCGGGCTCGTCGAGGATCAGGAGCTGCGGCGGCTCTGGCGCGCCGAGGACGCAGGCGAGCCCCGCGCGGAGCATCTGCCCGCCGCTTAAGGTCCCGACGATACGGTCGGCGGCGTCGGCGCGGAAGCGGAAGCGGGCAAGCGCGGCGCGGCACTGGTTGTTCGTCGTCCCCGGATTGAGCGCGAGAAAATTGCCGGCGATCGACAGCGCAGGGTCGAGCAGGCTGACGCGCTGGTCGAAGAGCGCAAAGGGCACGCCGACGCGGACCTGTCCCGACCAGGGGGCAAGCGTGCCGGCGACGAGCGCGAGGAGCGTCGACTTGCCCGAGCCGTTGGGGCCGGTGATCGCGACGCGTTCGGGGCCGGTGAGGGTGAGCGACAGATTTTCGATGACCGGTAGATCGGGGGAGTAGCCCGCGCTCACCCCTTCGAGTTCGAGGACCGTGCGCGATGCTGGCAGACCGGTCGAAGGCAGCGCGACGGCGAGCGGATCGACAACCTCGATCTTGCCGCGCGCGGCTTCGCGTGCCTGTTCGGCTTCGGTGCGCTGGCGCTCGGCGAGGCGCCGGTTCGCGCCGCCGCTTTCCTCTGCGCGCCGTTTCAGCGTCCCGAGCAGGATGGCGGGCTCGTCGCCACGTGCGGCCTTGCGTCTGCCGCCCGCGTCGCGGCGTGCCTGCCGTTCGGCGGTGACTTGTGCCTGACGCCTCACGCGGCCGAGTTCCTTTTCGGCGCCCGCGAGTTCGGCCTCGACCGCCGCCTGCTCGATGTCCTTGCGCGCGCGATAGGCGCTCCAGCCGCCGCCATAGCGCGTGCCGCCGAGGCTGGTCAGTTCGACGATCGCGTCCATTTCCTCGAGCAATTCGCGGTCGTGGCTGACCACGATCGCGCCGCCGCGCCAGCCGGCTAGCAGGTCACGCACGGCTTCGCGACCCGCGCGGTCGAGATTGTTGGTGGGTTCGTCGAGGAGGAGGAAATCGGGCGCGGCGAACATTGCCCCGGCGAGCGCGGCGCGCGTGCGCTGGCCGCCCGATAGCTGTGCGAGCGGCGTGTCGGCGGGAAGCGGCAGGCCGACGCCCGCGAGCGCCTCGTCGATCCGCGCCTCGAGCGTCCAGTCGGCGTCGCCGATCTCCTCGACGCTGGCTTCGCCCACTTCGGCCTTGCGCAGCAGGGCGAGGCCGTCCCGTGCGCCGAACAGGTCGGCGATGCTTTCGTGCGATGCGACCTGCACCGTCTGGCGCAGCATCGCGATGCTGCCGTCGACCGCGATGCTGCCCGACGCGGGCGTGAGTTCGCCGGTCAGCAGGCGCAGGAGCGTCGATTTTCCGACGCCGTTGCGCCCGACGATGCCGGTGCGTTCGGGCTGGAAATTGAGGTTGAGGTCCGAAAGGACGGCGCGGCCGTCAGGCGTGGACCAGCTGAGATGGGAGATCGTAATCGAAGGCATGAACATGAACTTTCCTGGCGGCAAGGCGGGGCTGCGTTGCGGTCAGGTTGTGGTCCATGGCGGGAATCTCCGGTTGGTTGAGCCTCGAATGTAGGGGCTGTGGTTGCGGCATGCAACCGGGGTGGGCCAGGGGCTGGGCCAACGATGTTCTGAAAACGGCCGGTTGTAGCCGTTTCTTCTCCCCTCCCGCTTGCGGGAGGGGGCGTTCAGAGGCACGCGACTCTGAACGCTGGTGGGCCAGCAATTTTGCGATCAGCCTACCCCGCTGCGGCTAGCCAGCAAGCTGGCAAGCCTCGCTGCCCCTCCCGCAGGCGGGAGGGGAAATCAGCTCGCTACGTTAATGGCGGCACCCCACCCTGAAGCGGCCCCTTTTTCGCCCCCGTGTATTATCCGAATAAAACCCCTTGCCAAGCATGCGCTACAAATGTAGCACGCTACAAATGTAGCGCATGAGGTGAGTCGTATGTTGTCCAGCCTGCCCCCGCGAGAACGCGAAATCGTCGATATCCTCTATGAGCGCGGCGCGTCGACCGTGATCGAGATCGGCGAGGCGCTGGCCGACGAATTGTCGGGTTCGGCGATCCGCGCGATGCTGAAGCGGCTCGAGACGAAGGGCTTTGTCGCCCGCGAACAGTCCGAGCGCGGCTTCGTCTATGCGCCGAGCGTGTCGGACAAGACCGCGCGCAAGTCGGCGTTGTCGCAAGTCGTGCGTGTCTTTTTCAATGGATCGGCGACCAGCGCCGCCGCCGCCCTGCTCGGCATGCAAGACGAGATGAGCAATAGCGAACTCGACGAACTCGAACAGATGATCGCCAAAGCGCGCGAAGGGAGAGGGTGATGCTGACCACCGCCATGTTGCTGGGTCTGGCCTGGAAGTCCGTTGTCGTCGTGGCGCTGACGCTGGGGCTGTTGCGGCTGGCGCGGTCGCGCTCGGCCGGTGAGCGGTCGATGATCGCGCACGCCGGGCTGATGGCGCTGCTCGCGCTGCCTGCGGCGATCCTGTTGCTGCCCCAATGGGCGCCGCTTCCCGCGAGTTGGTCCTTCGAACCCGCCGCGCCGATCGTGCAAACGGCAACAACCGGGGGATCGGCGATCGATCCGGCACCCGCCGCGACGTCAGTTCCTGTCGTGGTCGAAGGTGCCGGATCGACACCGATCGTCTTTTCGTGGAGCGACCTTGCCCCCTTTCTCTATCTTGTCCCGCTCGCGCTGCTGTCTGGAGTGATGGCGCTTGCTGTCGTGCGGCTGTTCGCGATGCGCGGGCGCGCCGAAATATTGGTCGAGCGGTCGTGGCTGTCGGCGCTTGCCGAGGCGCAGCGGCGCATGGGGTTCAAGCATGGCACCGCGCTGCTGGTGAGCAACGAATTGCGCTCGCCGATCAGCTGGGGCGTGCTGCGCCCGACGATCGTGCTGAGCCCGAAAGCCGTCGCGGCATCGGGTGAGGCCGAGGCGATCATTGCGCACGAACTGGCGCATGTCGCACGGCTCGATTGGGCGAAGCTGCTTGGCGCGCGCGTTGCGTGCGCGGTCTTCTGGTTCAACCCGCTGGTGTGGGTATTGGCGCGCGAAAGCCACCAATTGCGCGAGGAAGCCGCCGACGATGCGGTGCTCATGGCCGATATTAACGGACCCGATTATGCGACTTTGCTGGTCGGCGCCGCACGACACGACAATCAGGGCGCGCTGCTCGCCGCCCATGGCGTCGCGCCGGGCAAGGACAGCCTGAAGCGCCGCATCACGCGCGTGCTCGACGGCAGCCTGAAGCGCGGCCCGGCGAGCGCGAGCTGGATCCTGATGAGCCTGGTGGTGCTGGCGGGCGTGACCGCGCCGCTGGCGGCTTTTTCGGCGACCGCGAAGCCCGCGGCGACGGCGGACGTCCACTCCGTCGTCGCCTCGACGACCAAGCAGACGACGAGCGTGACATCCGCGTCGGCTGTGGCCGCGCAGGCTGCCGCCGTCGAGGTGGCCGCCACGGCGACGTCGAAGCCGCTCTCCGCCGAACAGCTTGTCGGCATGCGCGCGGTCGGCGTGACCCCAGAATATGTCGAAAAGATGCGCGAGAGCGGTGGGTCGATGGACGCCGACGAGATCATCTCGGCAAAGGCGAGCGGGATCGATCCGGCCTATATCCGCCAGATGCGCGATGTCATTCCCGGCGCCGATTTCGACGAACTGGTCGGCGCGCGGCATGTCGGCGTCAACGCGGCCTTTGCCCGCGACATGAAATCGCATTTCCCAGACATCGGGGTCGACGATCTGATCGCGCTGAAGGCGATGGGGGTCGACTGCGACTTCGTCACCGACATGCAGAAGTCGGGCGTGAGGATGCGCGACGCCAACGACGCGATCGAACTGCGTGCGACGCGCGGGTTCCGGCCCATGGCGAAGCATCGTCCCGCGGCGATGCCGCGTCCGGTCGCGAAAGCGGTGCGCGGCGACAATGTTGCGGTCGTCGATATGGAACGCGGCGTGATCGAGGCGCGGCGCGGGGATGGCCGGAGCGCACGGATCGAATTCCCCGCAACCCCGGAACCGCCCGAGCCGCCCGTCCGCGACTGACGCCCGGACATTCGTCCGCAGCGACCGACGATTAATCGAAACCTGATTCAAAATTGCCGCTGCGGCGGCGAGCGATGACGCTCGCCCGGCGCACGGAGGGAGGAGTGCACCAAGTGAAAGCCCTGTTATTTGCCGGCGGCGCCGCGCTGCTGTCGATCCTCGCCTGTTCGGCGCCGACCGCCGCCGCCGATCCGCTCATCCTGAGCGACGTCAGTTGGGTCGCCGAGCCCGCGGGCGGAAAGAAGGGCGCGCCGCGGGTGCGCATCCGGCACAAACAGTCGAGCAGCGATCAGAGCTTCGACGGCTCGCGCCCCTATTTCGCCGCTGCGGAGGCTGCGCTGGGTCGGGAGACGCCGGGGCCGGTCCGCTTTACCGTGACGCACGACGCGGGGACGCTGGCATGCGCCGGCACGCTGACCCGCGCGTTCGAGGGGAAGGGCGAATGCCGCTTCACCTCCGACCCCGCGTTCGAGCGCGCGCTCGGCGAACGCGGGCTGGTGCCCGACCGGCGTTCGACCTTGCTTGCGATGCTGCTGGTCGATGCGACGATCGCACTGGCCGACGGGCTGACGCGCGAGGGCGTGCGGCCGAAGGATGCCGACGACCTGATCGCGGCGGCGGCGCTCGAGGTGCGGCCCGAATATATCCGCGACCTGAAGTCCGAGGCGCTGGTGCTGACCGATGTGGAGGATGCGATCGCGTGCAAGGCGCTCGGCGTCGACGGCGCCTATGTGCGCGGGCTCGCTGCGGCGGGATACCGGAAACTGAGCGCCGACGAGGTTGTCAGCATGAAGGCGATGGGCGTCACCGGCGAATATGCTCAGGCGATGAATCGCGCGGCGGGGGGAATTTCCAAGTGAACCGATGGACCAGCCTGCTGGCGGTTGCGGCCGCGCTCTCCACGCCCGTGCTGGCGCAGGAGACGGCGGCGCCGACCGGCGACACCCCGCCGCCCGCGCCGGCCGAGATCGCGCCGACCGCGACGAGCTCGGCGCGGCAGGTCTATACCCCCGCCGACTTCGCGCGCTACGCGCCGAAGAACGCCTATGACATGCTGATCCAGGTGCCCAGTTTCCAGATTCGCGACAATGAGAATTTGCGCGGGCTGGGGCAGGCGACGGGCAATGTGCTGTTCAACGGCGAGCGGCCGTCGAACAAGGCCGACGACATGTATACGCAGTTGTCGCGCATCCCCGCGGGTAATGTCGAGCGGATCGAGATCGTCGACGGCGCGACGCTCGATATTCCGGGCCTTTCGGGACAGGTCGCCAATATCGTCTACCGCGCCGACGCCTTTTCGGGTCAGTTTTCGTGGAAGCCCGAGTTTCGCGCGCATTATGCCGACCCGCTGTTCACCCGCGCCGACGTGTCGGTGCGCGGCCGCGCCGGCGCGGTCGAATATGAGGTCGCGCTGAACAACGACGATTCGGCGCGCAGCGCTGCGGGCGGGCCGACTTTGATCTATGACGGCGCGCGCAATATCACCGAACGGCGCAAGGATATCTGGAACACGCATTACGACACGCCGAAGCTGTCGGGGCGCGTCACCTGGGATCCCGCCGGCGACACGGTGGCCAATCTGGGCGGGCATTATCAGCGCAAATATGACCGCTATTATGAGGATGGTTTGCGTACCGGACCCGGCCTGCGCGACCGGGTGCGCACGGTGTACGAGAATGAAGACAGCTGGAATTACGAAGTCAGCGGCGATTACCAGTTCGGGCTGGGGCCGGGGAAGCTCAAGCTGATCGGACTCCGCCGGTTCAGTCACGAGCCGTACCGCCAGGAAATCGTCACGGCCCCTGTCGGAGGCACCGCGACCGGCGACCGCTTCATGCAGACGGGCGACATCGGCGAGACGATCGGGCGCGGCGAATATCAGTGGAAGATGTTCGGCGGCGACTGGCAGCTGTCCGGCGAAGCCGCGTTCAACAAGCTCGACAATGTCGCGTCGATCGCGGTGCTCGATCCCGTGGGGACGTGGGTCGACCAACCCTTTGAAGGCGGCACCGGCGGGGTTAGCGAGGATCGATATGAGGGATTGCTCAGCTTTGGCCGCAAGCTGACTGACAAGCTGAATTTCCAGGTCATCGCGGGCGCCGAACATTCGACGATTACCCAGACCGGCATGAACGGCCTCACGCGCAGCTTCTTTCGTCCCAAGGGCTCGATTTCGCTCGCGTGGACCCCGTCGCCCGATTTCGATATTTCGGTGAAGCTGCGGCGACGCGTGCTGCAGCTGAGTTTCTATGATTTCCTCGCGCGTGCCTTCCTGAACGACGGCAACCAGAATGAGAGCAACAACGACCTGCGGCCGCAGCAGGACTGGACCTATGAGGCCGAGATCAACAAGAAGTTCGGGGCGTGGGGTTCGACCAAGATCATCTTGATCTATCGCGATGTCGAGGATCGCGTCGACGTGATCCCGATCGGGACCAATGGCGAGGCGGTCGGCAATATCGCGAAGGCGAAAGCGGGCGCGATCGACTGGACGGCGACGATCAACCTCGATCCTGCAGGGATCAAGGGGATGAAGCTCGAACCTCGGATGTTGCTGCAGAAAAGTTCGCTGCGCGATCCCTTCACCGGCGAGAAAAGGCAGTGGAATGGCTTTACCGACACGGTGATCAGCCTGGGCCTGCGCCACGACATAGCCGGCAGCGACTGGGCGTGGGGCGGCGACGCCGAATATACGCATTCTCAGCCCAATTATCGCCGCACGCAAGTCGACAAGGTTTGGGAAGGGCCGGTTTGGGCGTCGGTTTTCGTCGAGCACAAGGATGTGCTGGGGCTGACCGTCCGGGCGTCGATCCGCAACATCGCCAATGCGCGGTCGAAGCGCGACCGGACGGCTTATACCGGGGTTCGCGGCGAAAGCCCGGTCAGCTTTATCGAGGAACGCGACCGGCTGATCGGTCCGATCTTCTCCTTTTCGGTGCGCGGAAAGTTCTGACCGGCTAAGGGAGTCCGATGGTGGCGCGCCGCATCAAAATCTATTTCGACGGCGGGTGTCGGCCCAATCCGGGGAAGATGGAAACCGCCGTCGTGACCGGAGGCGCCGCGATGGTCGTGCGCGACGCGGGGATCGGCAGCAGCATGGATGCCGAGTGGCTGGCGCTGATCGCGGCGCTGCGGCTGGCACAGGATCTGGGGCTGACCAATTTTGTCCTGCTCGGCGATGCGGTGGCGGTGGTGGAACAGGCGAATGATGTGGTGCGCGCGCGCGGCGACGCCGCCGCGCATCAAGCCACTTTCCGCGCGCTCATCGGTGACGGTCCGGCGCCGAACATACGCCATATCAAGCGGACGCAGAATCTGGCGGGGATCGCGCTGGCACGCGGGCGATAACGCACCGAAGGACTGTCCATCGGGATCACCAGTTGTTAAGCGGCGGGTGCCTATCCTTTGGTGGCCCAATGGAAGACCCGCGTGTTGAAGCCGACCCACCCCTTGCCTGTTCATCACAGTTGGCCGCTTTACGAGCGTGATCGCTTTTTCGAACTTGGGCAGCTTCATCACGGCGATACGCTCGATCCGATTCCCGACGTCGTCGATGTCGCGGCGCGGCTGTTGCCGGTGCGCGCGCCGATCGGTCAATGGGAATGCGACCTTTCCGACAACAACCGGCTGAGCTGGTCGGACGAGGTTTATGACATTTTCGGCATTCCGCGGGGGGCTGCCGTCACGCGCGACGAGGCAGTTGCGTTTTATGCCGAGGAGTCGCGGGCGGCGATGGAGAAGCTCCGCGCCTATGCGATTCTGCACCGGCGCGGCTTCACGCTCGATGTCGAAATCAGGCCCGCACAGGCGCCGCGGCGATGGATGCGGCTGATCGCGGCGCCGGTCTGTGTGGGCGACAGCATCGTCCGGCTGCAGGGCCTGAAATTCATCGTTCCGGGCTCGGGTGGTCCCGAATTTTGAACCGATCGTTCAATCGGGCCTGAGAAACCACCGTTCTGGCAGGATTGATCGCGGCTTTCGTTGACGCGGGTGCGCCTTCGCCGCAGTCGATATGGGACAGACGTTGCGGGCGCCGAAGGGCCGGCCGCGCCTGATTCTTCCACCCATTCCCGAAGGCATTTGCCCCGTCTTATGAAGTTTTTTAATCGGTTTGCGTCGGCCGCGCACGACATGGCCATTGACCTGGGTACAGTGAACACGGTGGTGTATGTGCGCGACAAAGGCATTGTCCTCAACGAGCCGTCGGTCGTTGCGCTGGAGACGCGCGACGGCATCCGGCGCGTCAAGGTCGTCGGAAATGAAGCCAAGCCGATGATGGGCAAAACCCCCGACAATATCCAGGCGATCCGGCCCTTGAGAGACGGTGTGATCGCCGACATCGACGTCGCCGAACAGATGCTGAAGCATTTCATGGACAAGGCGCAGGGCGGCGCCAGCCGGTTCATGCAGCGCAGCAACGTCGTGATCTGCGTGCCTTCCGGATCGACGATGGTCGAGCGCCGCGCGATCCGCGATGCCGCCACCAATGCCGGTGCGGTGTCGGTGCAGCTGATCGAGGAATCGCTTGCCGCGGCGATCGGCGCCGGGCTGCACGTTACCGAGCCACGCGGCGCTATGGTCGTCGATATCGGTGGCGGCACGACCGAAGTCGCGGTGCTGTCGCTGAGCGGCGTGGCGTATAGCACGTCGGTGCGCGTCGGCGGCGACAAGATGGACGAGATGATTTCGTCGTCGATCCGTCGTCGGCATAATCTGATGGTCGGCGAAATGACCGCCGAGCGCGTGAAGCTGACGATCGGCTGTGCGACGCCGCCGGTCGGCGACGGCATGATCATGGGCGTCAAGGGCCGCGACCTGGTGACCGGCCGCCCCGCCGAGGTGCAGGTGACTGAGGCCGAGATCGCCGAGGCGCTGACCGAGCCGGTCGGGCAGATCGTCAGCGCGGTGCGCGCGGCGCTGGAACAGACGCCGCCCGAACTTTCGGCCGACATCATCGACGAGGGTATCACGCTCACCGGCGGCGGCGCGCTGCTGCGCCGGATGGACGAGGCGATTGCGCGCGCGACGGGGCTGCCGGTGGTGGTTGCCGACGATGCGCTGATCTGCGTCGCGATGGGTGCCGGCCGTGCGTTCGAGGACCGTGCCTATCATGGCGTGCTGATCGCGGCCTGAGGCCGATCAGGCGTAGGCGTCGATCGCGGCAAGATGGCGCGCCTTGTCGGCGTCGCCGAGGAACGAGCCGGTGAAGCTGTTGCGCGCGAGCGTGATGAGGTCGTCCTTTGACAGGTCGAGCGCGTCGGCGACGGCCAAATAATTGGCGTTTACATAGCCGCCGAAATAGCTGGGGTCGTCGCTGTTCACCGTCGCGCGAAGCCCGGCGCCGAGCATCGCCCCTAGCGGATGGTCGGCGATGTCGCCCACGACGCAGAGCTTGAGGTTCGAGAGCGGGCAGACGGTGAGCGTCATGCCCTCGGCCGCGAGGCGCGCGACGAGCGCGGGGTCTTCGAGGCTGCGGTTGCCATGGTCGATGCGGTCGACTTTCAAAAGGTCGAGCGCCTCGTGGACATAGGCGGGCGGGCCTTCCTCGCCGGCGTGCGCGACGATCCTGAGGCCGAGGCCGCGGGCGCGCGCGAAGACGCGTTCGAACTTGGCGGGGGGATGGCCGACCTCGGAGGAATCGAGGCCGACACCGTCGATGCGATCGAGGTAAGACAGTGCCTCGTCGAGCGTCTTTTCGGCCTCGGCTTCGCTGAGGTGGCGGAGGAAGCACATGATGAGTTTTGAGGTCATGCCGTAGCTTGCGGCCGCATCTTCGAGTGCGCGGGTGATGCCCGCGATGACGGTTTCGAACGCGATACCGCGTGTCGTGTGGCCCTGCGGGTCGAAGAAAATTTCGACGTGGCGGACCGCGTCGGCGTGGGCGCGGGCAAGATAGGCGGCGGTCAGGTCATAAAAGTCCTGCTCGCTGTGGAGGACGCCCATCCCTTTATAATAGATGTCGAGGAAATCCTGGAGGTTCGAGAAGGCGTAGGCGGCGCGCACTTCGTCGACCGATGCGAAGGGGATCGCGATATGGTTGCGCTGCGCGAGGGTGAACATCAGTTCGGGTTCGAGCGAGCCTTCGATATGGAGATGGAGTTCGGCCTTGGGCAGGCCGGCGATGAAGGCGGCGCGCTCTTCCGCAGATGCGAAACCACTAGCCATCGGCCTTGTCCTCCTCGCGCAGGATGATTGCCGCCTCGGGCTTATGCTGGCGGATTTCGTCGACCGTCAACCCGTCAACCTCGTGCGGAAAGATCAGCCACTGGTCGGTTTCGTGGACGAAGAAGTCGGGGCGCAGGTCGGTGACGTTGCGCCCCGGCTTGTACCACACGGTCGCGATGCGGATGTCGCGCGGCATATTGTGGCGGCAACGCGCCTTCAGCTCAGCGATGAAGGCGCGGATGCTGCGCCCGCTGTCGAAGACATCGTCGATGATGAGCAGCCGGTCCTCGGGGTTCAGCGTGTCGATCAGGTAGCCGAGCGCGAAGACTTTGACGTGCGCATCCTGCTTGTCGATGCCGTGGTAGGAGGAGGTGCGGATCGCGATATGGTCGCAATGCTGGCCGTGATAGTCGAGCAGTTCCTGCACCGCGATCCCGACCGGCGCGCCCCCGCGCCAGATGCCGACGAGATGCGTCGGCTCGAAGCCGCTGTCGAGCACCTGCATGCCGAGCCGGAAGGAGTCGGCGAGCAGGTCGTTCGCGCTGATGAAGATTTTCTCGGCGGTCATGCGTGTGGATTAATCGCGCGCGAGGAGCGGGGCAAGGCGGGTATCGACCGATTGATGCCGAACTACTCCCTTCGTCATCCCCGCTTTCGCGGGGATGACGAAGTAAGGAACGGGCAGCTTTCGCTTTCCACCCCAAAACCGACGTTAGCGTCGCCGCATCACTTCTTCTTCGCCGCGATATAGCGCGTCACCTGTTCTTCGAGAATATCGAGCGGAAGGGCGCCTTCGCTCAGCACCGCTTCGTGGAAATCGCGGATGTTGAAGCGCGGGCCGAGTTCGCTTTCGGCGCGTTTGCGGAGTTCGGCGATCTTGAGCTGGCCGACCATGTAGCTCGTCGCCTGACCCGGCCAGTTGAAATAGCGGTCGACTTCGCGCGCGATGTCGGTGTCGGATACCGAACTGTTCGCCTTGAAGTAAGCGATCGCCTGTTCGCGCGTCCAGCGCTTTGAATGGATGCCGGTGTCGAGCACGAGGCGGATCGCGCGCCACACCTGGAGCGACAACATGCCGAAGCGGTCATAGGGGGTCTTGTACACGCCCATCTCGTTCGCGAGCCGCTCCGAATAGAGCCCCCAACCCTCCATATAGGCGCCATAGCCGCCGAATTTGCGGAATTTGGGAATGCCCGTGAGCTCCTGCTGCCGCGCGATCTGGAAATGGTGACCCGGCGCGCCTTCGTGCGCGGCGATGCCGGCGACCTGCACCTTCTGCGTCTGGTTCATGTCGACGAGGTTGACGTAATAGATGCCGGGGCGTTTCCCGTCGGCCGAGGGCGGGTTGTAGAAGGCGGTCGACGCAGTCCCCTCGCGCCATTTCTCGACCGCGCGCACTTCGAGCGCCGCCTTCGGAAGCACGCGAAAATAGCGCGGTGCGGCGGTCATCACCGATGCGATCACCGCGCGCGCGTCGGCGAGATAGGTTTCGCGGCCGGCCTCGGTGTTCGGATATTTGAACTGCGGATCGGTGCGGATGTGGTCGAAGAACTGTTCGAGCGTGCCGGTGAAGCCGACCTCGCGCTTGATCGCCTCCATCTCGCTGCGGATCGCCGCGACCTGGGCGAGCCCGAGGTCGTGGATCTGGTCGGCGGTGAGGCTGGTGGTGGTCGAGCTCTTCAGCCGGTCGGCGTAGTAGGCCGCGCCGTCGGGGAGGTTCCATGCGCCGAAATTGCCCTTCGATTTGGGCTCGATTTCGTCAATCGCGGCGATCAGCGTGGTGTAGCCCTGCTTGAATGGCCCGGTCAGCGCGGTGCTCGCGTCGGCGATCAGCTTTGCCTTGGTTGCCGCGGGGGCATCGAGTGCCTCAATCTTCTTGCGGAAATCGGCCATCAGCGTCGAATCGGCGCCGCCGTCGAAGGGCGCGCCCGCGATGACTTTCAGCGCGTCGGCGCGCGCGGGGGCGAAATTGACCTTGTTGGGGACGATTCCTGCGGCTGCCTGTTCGCGCATCGTCACCGCGACTTCGCGCATCACGCGGTCGGTGTCGCGGAGGCGAGCGATATAGGCTTCGGCGTCAGCGACGCTGTCGATCTTGTGATTGTTGATGAGCAGCACGGGGATTGCGCCGGCGGGGCTGCCGTTGGTCGAGACGGGGAAGCGCAGCTTGCGGAAGCGGAGCGATTCGCGGCCGCGTTCGACTTCATATTCGAACAATCGGTAGCTGACGCGCGCGCTTTCGCCGAGCTGGTCGGGCTTGAAGCGGGCGCGCATGTCCTTGAGCTGGCGCTCGGCGAGCTCCTGATCGCGGAGCGATGCGGCGTCGGTGTAATCGTCGAGCTTGCCGTAGTTCGTCTTGAGGCCGAGCTGGGTCTGCGATTCGGGGCTGAGGCCCAGCCGCTCTTCGAACGCCTGGTCGAGGAACTGGAGCAAGGCCTGGTCTTGCGCGCCGGCTTGCGGTGCCGCCTGTGCGAAGGCGGGCGCGGTCATCGGCGCGAGGGGCAGGACGGGGAGCAGCATCAGGGCAACGGCAAAGCGCATCGGGATCTCCTATGGAATGAGGGGCTTGTTGCGCAGCGCCGGGCCGGGCGCAATAATATTTCAGCGGCTGATTGTCGTTGTACTAGTGGGAGGCTGCTTAGGAGTACGAAGCGGTCATTTGCTGAGTGAAGATTTCTCCTGCCACTCACCATTCGGGAGGCGCACCCATTCAGCGTCTTGGCCTTCAAGGGCAATCACCGTCCCGGGGGCATGATCGATCATCTCAACAAGGTCGTCCGCGAACCAGAATCCCTCATCCAATTCATCGAAGTGAACGTTGACGGCGTAATCTTCAGATAGCGTGCCCACGACTGCGACGTCGGTAACGGATGGCGTAGTATGGCCAAATACTTGCCCTTCACGACCTGCCAAGCCAAGCCGTTCGGTTTCCTCGGTGCGTCTGATGCGAACGCGATCTGCAAAGCCCGTCATGCTCTCAAGCATAGCGCTATCATTGATGTCCGCAATCGGCCGATCACCACCGCCCGCCTATTTCCGCGACGCGGCGCTCCGGTCGCGAATCGCCTTGAATTCACTGCCGTCCTTCCAGCCCGGCCATTTGGCCGAGCGGGCGAGTTCGTCGCCGATCGTGTAAAAGACCGCGATATCCTGCACCGCGCCGTCCAAGTTCCAGCTTTCGTCCCACGCGTCGCAGGCCTGATGATAGCATTTGCCGGTATAGGCATCGACCCATGCCTGCCCCGCGGGCTTGCCGCCCTCCGCGAGGTCGGAGGCGCCCGCGATCCCCATCATCAGTAGGACGGGGACGCCGCGCTTGGCGAGGCTGAAATGGTCGGCGCGGTAGAAGAGACCCCGTTCGGGGAGGCTTTCGACGCTGACGGTGCGGCCCTGCGTCGCGGCGACGCGCGCGAGATCGTCTTCGAGCGTGCCCTGTCCCTTGCCGACGAGGACGACGTCCTTTGCTTTTCCGGCGGTCTGGAGGATGTCGAGGCCGAAGTTGGCGACGGTCTTTTCGGCGGGGAAGATCGGGTTTTGGGCATAGGCTTCGGAGCCGAGCAGCCCGCGCTCCTCGGCGGTCCAGAAGGCGAAGGCGATCGTGCGGTCGGGGGCGGGCGCCGCCTTGAACAGCCGCGCGATCTCGAACAGCCCCGCGACGCCAAGCGCGTCGTCGTTGGCGCCGGCGCGGTAGATGCGGCCCTGTTCGTCGGGCGGGCCCTCGCCATAGGCGTCCCAGTGCGCGCCGTACATGATCACCTCGTCGGGGCGCTTGGCGCCGGGGATTTTCGCGAGGACATTCTGGCTCTGCACGACTTCCTGCGTCACGGGGATCGCGGCGTTGAAGCTGGTGCCGAGGTCGATGGGTTTGAAATCCTTGCGGCGTGCTGCGGTGCGTAGCTTTGCCAGATCCTGTCCGGCGTTGGTGAACAGGGTCGACGCGGTTTCGCCCGAGATCCATCCCTGGAGCGCGAGGCTCGTCACCTTTTCGGGCGGCATGACGAGCCCGTAATTTTCACCGCCCGGTGCTTTGACGACGTTCCAGCCGTAGCCGACGCCGTCGGTGTCGTGGACGATCAGCGCGCCGATCGCGCCGCGGCGTGCGGCTTCCTCGAACTTGTAGGTCCAGCGGCCATAATAGGTCATCGTTCGGCCGCCGAACTTGCCGAAGCTGTCCTCGCCCTTCGCCGCGACGAAATCGGGGTCGTTGATCAGGAAGACAGCGACCTTGCCCTTGAGGTCCTGTCCCTTGAAGTCGTCCCAGCCGCGTTCGGGGGCGGTGACGCCATAACCGACGAAGACGAGCGGGGCGTTTTCGATGACCGCGCGGTCCTTGGGCTGGAGCGTCGAGACATAGATGTCGGTACCGAAAGTCAGCGGCATCGCGGTGCCCTTGCGGTCGAAGCCGAGCGTCGTTGGGGTGCCGAGCCGCGTGTGGAGCAAGGGCACGGGCTGGGTCCAGCCGCCGTCGGTGCCCGCGGGTTCGAGGCCGAGTGCCTGCAGCCGGCCGATCAGGTAACCGATCGTGCGCTCCTCGCCGATCGTGCCGGGCGCGCGGCCTTGAAACTGATCGGACGCGAGCGTGCGGACGGTCTGGGTGAGATTGGCGGCGTCGATCGCGGGGGCGTTTTGCGCCGCGGCGGGAATGGCGAGCAGGGGGAGGAACAGGGCGGCGGCGTGGCGCAGGGGCATGATGAATCGGTTCCGCTTTGGGGGAGGAGGTCGAACCCTAGCATGGTCATGCGCTTTGTGAACCGGTGCGGCGGTGATTGAGGCTGGCTAGAGTGCCACCAGCAGCGCGGCGAGCGTTGCGCCTGCGATCGCGAGCAGCACCGCGGCGCGGAGGCCATAGAGCCGCAGAAGGCGCGCCGTTCGCGGCTCCACGGGTGGCCAGTCGGCGATGCCGGCAGGCTCGGCTTCGGGCCACACATCGCCGATGCGGTTCGGAAAGCCGGGCCGCGACGACAGATCCGGCCCGCTGATCCCGCTGGCGAGCGCGAGCTTCTCGAAAGCGACCGCCATTCTGCCTTCCTTGACAATGCGGGCGGCGTGTCCCTGCCGCGGATCATCGGGCGAGACGGGGAGTGCGCCGACGAGGCGTTCGACCTCGGTATCGAGTGCGTGCAGGTCGTCGATCGCCTCCATCGCGCGCGACCGGTCGCCGCGTTCGAGCGCGAGTTGCAGCCGCGTCAGCGACAGAAAGCCGACGCGGCAGAACTGGAGCCCCAGCGCGTAGTCGTCCGCTGTTGCGGGCCGGCCCGTCGGATCGGGCTCGTGCCGGGTCGAAAGGGCGCTCATCATTCTTGCTCCTGTCCTCACTCGCCCCTGCAAGATCGACTAGCGAGAAGAAGCGCGGGCGCGTAAGCCCCGATCAGGCCCGCTGTGCCCCGGATGCGCCGGACGGTGGCTCGGCATGGGGCTTTCAGTTTGAAAACAAGAAACGGGGCGCGGGTTGGCGCGCGCGGTGGCATGGCCGGGTGCATGACGGACACCATGGAAACACACATCGATGCGCGTATCGAAACGCTGGACTGGGGCGCGATCGCGGCAGCGCTCGACCGCGATGGTTGGGCGGTGCTGCCTGGGTTGCTGAGCGATGCCGAGTGCGATGAGGTTGCGGCGCTCTATGCGCGGGAAGCGGGGTTCCGCAGCCATGTCCATATGGCGCGGCACGGGTTCGGGCGCGGCGAATATCGCTATTTCGCCTATCCGTTGCCGCCGCTGGTCGCGGCGCTGCGGAGTGGGCTGTATCCTTCGCTCGCGCCGATCGCCAACCGCTGGCACGAGCGGATGGGAATGGCGGTGCGCTTTCCCGCCGAGCACGCGGAATTTCTGGCGCGGTGCCATGATGCCGGGCAGCGGCGGCCGACGCCGTTGCTACTGCAATATGGCGCCGGTGACTATAATTGCCTGCACCAGGATTTGTACGGCGAGCATGTCTTTCCGTTGCAGGTCGCGGTGCTGCTGTCAGTGCCCGCCGACGACTTCAGCGGCGGCGAGTTCGTCTTGACCGAGCAAAGGCCGCGGATGCAGTCACGCGCCGCTGTCGTGTCGCTCACAAAGGGCGATGCGGTGGTGTTCGCGGTGAACGTCCGGCCTGTGCGCGGCGCGCGCGGCGACTATCGCGTCGCGATGCGCCACGGGGTCAGCGAAATCCGGTCGGGGCGGCGGCACACGCTCGGCGTCATTTTCCACGACGCGACGTAGGTGCCTGCCTATTTCGCCGCCGCATCGCCTGCCGGTCGCGTCCAGCCCTTCTTGTATTTTTCGAACCAGGCGAGGATTGCCGAGGCCTTGGCGGCCGATTGCGACGGGCGCGCGGCGATGCTGCCGTGGCTGGCGCCCGGAACCTTGATCAGCGCGCTGGGCACGCCGCGGAGGCGGAGCGCGGTGTAATATTGTTCGGATTCGCTGACCGGGGTGCGGTAATCCTCGGCCCCGACGACGACGAGCGTCGGGGTTTCGACATTGCCGACGAGCGAGAGCGGGGAGCGGGACCAGAAGAGCTCGGGCTTTTCCCACGGCTCGGCGCCGAGCCAATAGGGGCCGAAGAAGCCGGGGCCGTCGGCGGTGAGCGCCTGCGTCGTCCAGTTGATCACCGGCTTTTGCGTGACCGCGGCCTTGAAGCGGTTCGTCTTGCCGACGATCCAGCTGGTGAGCACACCGCCGCCCGAGCCGCCGGTGACGAAGAGCGCGTCGGGGTCGGCGACGCCAAGCTCGATCGCGCGGTCGACGATGCTGATGAGGTCGAAATAGTCATTGCCCGGATATTGCTTGTCGATCTCGTTCGCGAAGGCCGCGCCATAGCTGGTCGAACCGCGCGGGTTCGCCGAGAGCACGGCATAGCCGCCCGCGGCGTAGAGCTGGTTGTCGGTCGAGAAATGGCCGCCATAGGCCGCGAAGGGCCCGCCGTGGATTTCGAGGATCAGCGGCACGCGCTGGCCGTCGCGATAGCCGGGCGGGAGGGTCAGCCAGCCCTCGATCGTCTTGCCGTCGTGGCTCGACGCGACGGTGATCTTGCGCACCTCGCCGAGCGATTTCACTTCGCGCAAGCTCCGGTTGAGGTCGGTGAGGATGCGCGCCGTTCCGCCGCGATTGAGCTGGACCTCGGCGGGGCGGGTTGCGGTGCCGCCGGTGAAGGCGATCGCGCCGCCGTCCGACACGGTGAAGCTGCCGCCCGTATAGGGCCGGTCGAGCCCGCCGCCCGACAGGCCGGTCGCGGCGGTGCGCACCGCGCCATCGAGGCCGATGCGCGCGACCTTGGTCTCGCCGTGATCGTCGTACTGCGCATAGACGGACTTGCCATCGGCGCCCCACTGGATCGCATCGATGCCATAGTCCCAATTGCCCGTCAGGCTGCGCTTGCCCGACCCGTCGCGGTTCATGACGTAGAGCTGGGTGTTTTCGTAAGCGCGCAATTTGTCGTCGAAGCCGAGGTAGGCGATCTTGCCGCCGTCGGGCGAGACGAGCGGATTGGTGTCGGGGCCGTTGCGGTCGGTGAGCGCGGTGACCGTGCCGCTCGTCACGTCGAGCGCGTGGACTTCGCTCTCGACCGGGTCCTTCTCCCAATCGGGTTTGCGGTTCGCGCTGAAATAGAGGGTGCGGCCATCGCGCGACCAGCTCAAGGGGCCGCCGTCATGATAGGGGCCGAAGGTGAGCTGGCGCGGCGAGCCGCCGGTCGCGGGGACGACGAAAATCTTTTCGAAGCCGGGTTCGAGATAGCCTTCGCCGTCGGCGCGGTAAGCGAGAAGGTCGTGGACCTCGAGCGGCTCGGCCCATTTCGCGCCCTCGGGCTTGTTTTTCGGCGCCGCGCCGAACGACGGGCCGTCGTCCTTGACGAGCATCGTGTAGGCGATCGAGCGGCCGTCGGGCGACCAGGCGAGGCTCGACGGGCTGGTCGGGAGGCCGGTGAGGCGTACCGCCTCGCCGCCGTTCATCCAGCGCACCCAGAGCTGCGCGCTGCCGCCCTCGGTCGAGGCGAAGGCGAGGCGCTTGCCGTCGGGCGACCAGCGCGGCGAAAAGGCGCCGCCGCTGCGGCCTGCGACCGGGGTCTCCTCGCCGGTCGTCGTGTCGATCAGCCAGATCGAGCTGACCGCGCGGTCGGACATGATGTCGTTCGAACGGCGGACATAGGCGATGTGGCGGCCGTCGGGGCTGATCTGCGGATCGGAGGCGATCGAGAGGTCGAAGAGGTCGGCGCCGGTGAGGCGGCGTTCGGGGCTCTTGCGCGCGCTACCCGCGGCGGCGGCCGACATGGGGGCAGGCGTTTCTGCGGCGGGCGCGGGCGATGCGGCGGGCGCCGGTTCTTCCTGTGCAAAGGCCGGCTGCGAGGAAAGAGCGAGCAGGCTTGCACCGAGGATGGCCAGTTTGCGCATGAAGATTCACCCCTTTTTTCAGTGAGGGGGCACGTCTGTACGTTTCGCCGGGGCGGGTCAACCGCCCGGTGCCCCTCAGCTATCCCTGCCGTAAACATCGTCGCGGAAGGCGAGGCCGCGGTCGGTCGCGATGGCGGTGATGTAGGTGAGGTAGACGGGCACCTCGACGGGCAACGCGACCGCCTGTTCGGGGGTCTTCGACTTGGTGCTGATCGGGCGGTGGAGCAGCCACTGGCCGAGCGCGGCGGCATTTTCGAGGCGGATGCAGCCGTTCGAAAAATGGCGGTCGGGCTTTTTGAGCAGCGCGCGCTCGGGGGTGTCGTGGAGGTAGATGCCCTCGTCATTGGGGAAGAGGAATTTGACGCGGCCCATCGAATTGGCGCCACCGGGAAGTTCGCGGAGGCGCAGCACCTCGTCGCCCGCGGCGACCGCGGGCCAGTCGATTTCGGACGCGTCGAGCTTGCGCGGATTGGGACCCCAGTCGGAGAGCGCCTCCATGCGCAGCGAGGCGAGGCTGCGCCCGGCGAGGACCTTGGGGGCGATGCTTTCTTGGGCGAGATAGTCGGGGACGTTCCAATAGGGGTTGAGGATCGCCCATTGGAGCTTGCCCGCGAGCATCGGGGTCTGCGTTTCGGGCGCGCCGACGACGACCTTCATCGACCCCGCGCGCTTGCCCGCGTCATAATACCAGAGCTGGCCCGACGAGGCGTCGACGACGATATGATGGACGTACGGGCCGGGCAGGAGGCGCGCGCGGTCGAGGTTGAGCCGAAGGCGCGCCATCGCGTCCTTCGAGGTCCCCTGCGCCAAAGCGCGGCCCATCAGGGTGCGGAGGCGCACATAATGTTCGCTCATCCAACCCATATTTTTCATATAGGCGCCGAAATCCTTGGGGAAGGCGGCGGCGCGGAGCACCGTTTCGGGGTCGGCTTTTTTCGGGCGAAGCGACTTGTCGGCATAATCCATCTTTGCCCCGCCGGGGCTGCGCATGTCGCGGACATAGCGCGCGAAGGCGGCCGAGAGCGCGACTTCGGCGCGCGCAAGGTCCTGCGGGGCGCCGCCGCGGGCGCGGGCGATCAGCGCTTCGAGCTTTTCAAGGTCGTAGGATGAAGATTTGAGACCGTCGCGCGAGGCGGTCGAGAGATAGCCGAGCAGCGCCACCGCCTCGGGCCCGAGCTTGCCCGCGCGGAGCCAGAGCGGCTTGAAATTGCGTGCGGCGTAGAAGCGTTTGACGTCGCCGCCGGCTTCTTCGCGGATCGCGCCGGCGAGCGGGAGCGCCGCCCCCTGCGCTGCGGGCGCCGCGAGGACGGGCGGGGCGAGGGGCGTGCCGAGCGCCAGTCCGATCAGGAAAAGGGGGGCGCAGCGGCGCTGCATCCCCCGAAACAACGTAATCAGCCGCGTTCTCCCAGCCGCGACGGGGCGGGCGGCGGCGGGGGCGGCGGCGGCACATAGTTGGGGTGATAGATGCCGTCGGCGGTATAATAGCCGTCGATGATGCCGTCGCCGTCGCGGTCGGCGGCAACGCTTCCCGGAACCGCGCCCGGCGGCGGGGGCGGCGCCATCGCGACATCTTCCTTTTGCGAACAGGCGGAGAGCGCCAGTGCGCCGAGCGCACCGAGCATAATGGGTTGGAAACGCATGAGACCACTCCTTTTTGATGCCCATGGAAATCGCTTTCCATGCGCGCGTGCCCAACCCCGGAATTTCAGCCATGCGCCGCTTTGGGGGCGCGTCATCCGTCCCGCGATCAGGGGTGTTTTTTGAACGATGGCCCGCGCGATAAGTTCCCCGCAGCCCGCGAGACGGTGGACATAGCGCCGCGACCGTTTAGGCCCGTGGCAACGGAATCATCGACAAGGGTGCATGGACATGGATTTTTCGCGGTTGCAGGCTTCGAGCAAGATCGGCGACGACTGGGTCTATCCGCAGCCGCCATGCCTGAACTTCGGCTGGCTCGAAGTCGATCGCGACCCGGCGCACCGCATTTACTGGGAGGAATATGGCAATCCCGACGGTGAGCCGGTGATGTTCCTCCATGGCGGGCCCGGCGGCGCGTGCGCGCCGGTCATGGCGCGCTTCTTCGATCCCAAGCGCTACCGCGTCATCCTGTTTGATCAGCGCGGGTGCGGGAAGAGCGAGCCGACGGTGGCGTCGGCGGGGCCGGCAGTGGCGCTGGCCAAGAACACGACCGCCGACCTGATCGGCGATATCGAGAAATTGCGCGCGAAGCTGGAGATCGCCGGGCCGATGCATGTGTTCGGGGGGAGCTGGGGGAGCACGCTCGCGATGGCCTATGCGATTGCGCGTCCGGCACATGTCGCGAGCCTGATCCTGCGCGGCATCTTCCTCGGTTCGTCCGAGGATCTGCTGTATCTCTATCAGGGGAATGCCGCGACGTGGGAGGCCGATCCGTTCGGGCTGACCGAGCCCGGCGCCTATATGAAATATCCCGAAGAGTGGGCCGAGCTGCTGTCGGTACTGACTCCGCAAGAGCGCGGCGACGTGATGACGTCGTACAAGGCGATTTTCGACATGGTGCCGGCGAATGAGGCCGAGAAGGAACGGCAGTTGAAGGCCGCGCTGACCTGGTCGCTTTGGGAAGGCGTGATTTCGAACATGATCCCCGAGACCGCCGACACGGGCAAGTTTGGTGAGGCCGATTTCGCGCTGTGTTTTGCGCAGATCGAGGCGCATTATTTCGCGAACGCGCTGTTCATTCCGGCGGGGCATTTCTTCGACAATATTGCGACGCTCGCTTCGATCCCCGTGCATATCGTGCATGGTCGCTTCGACGAGGTGTGCCCGCTGACGCAGGCGTCGCGGCTGGTCGCCGCGCTCCGCGACGCGGGGTCGGAGCCCGTGACCTATGTCGTCACCAACGCGGGGCACAGCGCGATGGAGCGCGAGAATGCGCTGGCGCTGACCGCGATCATGGACGGGCTACCGCGCCTCGGCGCATAGGCGCGGCAGCCCGTCGATCGACGGGCCTAAAACTCTCCCGCCACGCCGACACGCAGCGCCGTGTTGCGGCCGCTCGCGTGCGAGACGCCGGCGGTGAAGGCGAGGGGCTCGCCGGTGTCGAAGCGGTGGGCGATCGATGCCCCGACGGCCTGTTCGCCGCGGAAGGTGGCGAGATTGAAGGTATAGCTCGTCTTGCCGGGCTCCGACGGCATGGGCGCCGCGGTCAGGGCGACGGCGGCGGCGGTGCCCCGCTGCGCTTCGCGGCGGTCGCGATCGGTGATGCTGTAAAGATCGCCGATCTGAGTGCCATAGGCCGTGCCCATCGCTTCGAGCATGGTCAGGCGGCTGTCCTGCGCCGCGTTGACCGCTTGCACGGCATGCAACTGGCTGCCGTTGATGGCGTCGCTACTCGTCGCGGTCACCGCCCCGGCGCTGACGTTGACCAGGCCGCGCGTTTGACCCGCCGATCCGAAAGAGACGGTGTTGGCGGCCGTGGCCGTCGAGCCGGACCCGATGGCCACGCTGCCGCTGGCGCCGCTTGCGACCTGGCTGCCCGACCCGATCGCCACGCTGTCGCTGGCGAATGCTGCTGCGCCAGCCTTGCCGCCGCTCGCGCCGCCGATCGCGGTGCTGCCGACGCCCGACGCCACGGCCCCCTGATTGGTGCCCGCGGCGCTTCCGATCGCGATGGCGGCTTCGCCGGTCGCCTGGGCGCCGTTTCCGCCCGCCGCGGAGCCTTCGCTAGCGCCCCTGCCCGGACTGCCCGAACCGACGGCTATCGCGCCAGCGGCGGACGATAGGGCCCCATTGCCGCCCGCTCCGCCTGTTTCCCCCGCGCCAGCGCGCGCGCCCATGGCGCCGGACCCGATGGCTGTCGAGCCCCAGCCGGTCGATATGGCCGCGTTTCCGCCCGCGCCGCCCTTGCCCCCCAGGTCGCCGCGTCCACCGATGCCGCCCGACCCGATGGTCGTCGAATTGTAGCCGGTTGTGGTTGGGCCGTTACCGCCCCTGCCGCCGATTCCGGCAGAGACGCCGAAGCCGCCATTGCCGCCGCCGCCGACCGTTATTTTGCCGTCCGTCTCCGGGGTGACGGTCGGGCGGTCACCGCCTTGGCCGCCAATGCCCACGGGGCCACCCGCCCCGGTGCCGGTGCCGATCCCGTTGGCGCCGGGGCCGCCGAGCTCGATATTTGCCGCAGCGGCATTGCCTGCGACCAGCAAGGCCAGCAGGGGTAAATAGCGCAATGCGTGCAAGGCCCGGCGTTCCCGCGCGGGTGCAGTCAGCGTGGAATAGTGGCGAAACATGTCGTTCGAATGGATCATGGTAAATTCCCCTCTAAGGTGATCGTCGATCACCTCATGGGTGTAGTGGCTTGTAATGACTTATCAAACGCGATGTGGCGCCAACCCTTCGTTCCTCCCGCATTTCCCAGTGAAAACCATATGGGTTATAATGTCCAAAATCGACATGTTGATATGGAATAAGTGTGACGTTATGTGGTTTGCAAACCCACATGAGGTTGCGTATGTCGAGCTAATGGGGGAAATCGAAAAATCGGCCAGTCGAATTAATCTTTGGACTGCGCTTATCGAACGGTTTGGGAAACTGGCTTACTCGCTTGGATGGGAAGTTACACCCGCCAAGCTGGTGAATGCGGTATGGCCAGTCACTCTTATGAGCGCGGCTATGATCTGGCAGCATGTACCGTGGTATGTGTTAATTCCTGTCGCAATTTTTTCGATCGGATCGCTGCTGAATTTGTACGTCGGACTAGCCCGAGCAAGAGCGGTCCAGGGCGTGAAAAAGGTATCTCTGACCGACGCCGCGGCAATGTGCGAGATCGCAGCGCGAAACTTTTATGATTACGTGGATGTTCGCGCGGAAGAGGTTGGATCATTTTCCCCTCATGCGTCGCCCTCTCTCCCTTGGCCGCTTGCCCGCGCCAAGGAAGAGGAGTTCATGCAACGAATGAAATCTCGTCTCGGAGGCGACGTTGGGGCCGCCGTTGCGGTCTTGAGCAGTTTGGGCATCTCGGTAAGTTCAGATTTTCGATCCCTCGCCTGGGCGGATGGGCTAGCTAGATTTTTTGGCGCACAAGCTCGGTTGCTTCGTGCAGGCCATCTCGAAGAAGCTCGAAAACTCGATATTCAAGACCTCTTCTACTGACCCCTTACTTGCGGCTGAGGGTATGTTCGAAGGGGTGCGCACTGAAACAAAGTCTATCTTCCCCTTTCGGGCGGACGCGGTAAAATAGGCGGTGCGGGCAATGCGGACGCCCGTTCAGACGGTGCGCCGTCCAAGTTCCGCTCCATAAGCCGCGCTTGCGGCAAGGAGCGTGCTTGCAATGACGACCGATATCTATTCGCCGCCGACCCTTTCATTGTTTCGGCTTTTCCTCCGTTTCCTCCGTTTCGGTTTCCTCGCCTTTGGCGGGCCCGTCGCCCAGATCGCGATGGTGAAACAGGCGCTGGTCGAGGAGGAGCGCTGGATTTCGCCGGTGCGGTTCAACCGGCTGCTCGCGGTGATGCAGATCCTGCCGGGACCCGAGGCGCATGAATTGTGCGTCCATCTGGGGATGGTCGCGCGCGGGCGGATCGGCGGATTGCTCGCGGGGCTCGGCTTCATGCTGCCCGGCTTTGTCCTGATGCTGGGTGCGGCGTGGCTCTACAAGGGCTGGATCGTCGATAATCCGGCGATGGCGCCGATCTTCCTCGGCGTGCAGGTCGTCGTGCTGGCGATCATCCTGCGCGCGGTGCAGCGGATCGGGGCGCATATCCTGGAGGACCGGCTGTTGTGGCTGCTCGCGGGCGCCGCGCTCGCCGCGACGCTGGCGGGGGTGCCGTTCTGGATTCCGCTGATCGCGGCGGGGCTGATCTATACATATGCGAAGCGCCCGACGGTGGCGGCGGCGATCTTCGTCGCGGCGGTCGTGCTCGCCGTCGTTGTGACGGGCGCCGCGCCCTCGGCGAAGACAAGCATCGCCGCGAGCGAGGCCGGGATCGTCGCGCTGTTCATCGCCGGGCTGAAAGGCGGGCTGCTCACCTTTGGCGGCGCCTATACCGCGATCCCCTATGTGCGCACCGACACCGTCGGGCGCGGCTGGATCAGCGACGCGAGCTTTCTCGACGGTGTCGCGTTCGCGGGGATGCTGCCCGCCCCGCTCGTCATCTTTGCGACCTTTGCGGGCTATGTCGCGGCGGGGCTGCCCGGCGCGGTCGCGATCACGGCGGGGATGTTCATGCCCGCCTTCGTCTTTTCGATGATTTTCTTCGAGCGGCTGGAGGCGGTGGTCGACAATCCGGCGCTCCACCGCGTGCTTGCCGGTGTGGCGGCGGCGGTTGTCGGGGTGATTGCGGCGACGCTGCTGCAACTGGGCTGGTCGACGGCGGGGCGCGCCGCGAACCTTGTACCCGCAGCTCTTCTCTTCGGCGCCGCCGTGCTGGTGGTCTGGCGCTGGAGGGGAAAGCTGACCGCCCCGGCGCTCGTGTTGGCGGGCGGCGTTGCGGGGTGGGCGCTGAACCTTTGACCGGGGGTGGCCGTTCTTTTCTCGGATAACCAAATAGGTTCTTTTCTATTGACATCGTCACGCTGATATGGCACAAGTGTCACATCATGAAGAATTGCGAGTCGGGCCGGCGCCCCTTCCGATGCGGAGGGGCGTCCGGCCCGATTGCTTTTGGAGATGGGCGATGGATCTGGTGGTGATGGGCGGAAAGGGTCGATTGCTGGTCAAGACGAAGCGGTCGCGCCGCGAGATTTCGCAGCGCAGCCGCGACGAGTTCATCCTGTCGCTGAGCGAGACCTGCAACGTGTCGCTGTCGGCCGAGCGCGCCGGTGTGGCATTGTCGACGGTATACAAGATGCGCCAGCGCGACGCGGCATTTGCCGCGGCGTGGCAGCGTGCGCTCGACGACGGATATCAGCGGCTGGAGATGGGGCTGGTGCAGGCCGCGCTGGCCGCGGTCGAAGGTCCCCGGCCAGCGGCGAGCGAGGCCGGGAATCGGCCGCTTGTGGAACCGATGACGATGGATCAGGCGCTCCGCCTGCTCGGACGGCATGAGGGCAGTGTGCGAAGCGGGCGGTTCAAGACCAATCGACCGGGCAAGGGGCGCATGCCGACCTCGGAAGAAACCGACGAAGAGGTTCTGAAGCGGGTTGCGATTCTGCGCCGCCAGCGCGGCTGGGACAAGCTGTAGCGATGGCGCAGGCGACACGGGACGTAGTCGGCGACATTCTGGAGCTGTTGGGGACGTTGACGCCCGGTCAGTTACGACGATTGATGCGCGACCTTCCGCTGAAATACAGGCGCGAATTGATCGAACGCTGGCAGGGTTGGGCGCAGGCGGGACAGTGCGAACCGCCGGGCGACTGGCGTATCTGGATGATCCGTGCCGGGCGCGGGTTCGGAAAGACGCGCGCGGGGGCCGAATGGATCAGCGAATGGGCGCGGATGCTGCCCGAGGCGCGGATCGCGCTGGTTGCGGCGAACGATGCCGACGGGCGGCGGGTGATGATCGAGGGGCCGAGCGGGCTGCTCGCGGTCGCGCGCAGCGACGAGGAGCCGCGCTGGCGCGAGGGGCTGCGCGAGCTGCATTTCAGCAGCGGTGCGGTGGCGACACTCTATTCGGCGGCGGCGGCGGAGAATCTGCGCGGCCCCGAGCATCATGTGGCCTGGTGCGACGAACTGGCGAAATGGACGCATGGCGAGGCGGCATGGGACAATCTGGTCATGGGGCTGCGGCTGGGCGATGCCCCGCGCGTGCTGATCACGACGACGCCGCGGCCGACATCGCTGATGCGGCGGATCATGGCGCTGCCGGGGTTCGAGGAAACGCGCGGCGGAACGAATGACAATGCCTATCTTCCGTCGAACTTCGTCGAGGCGATGGTTGCGAGTTACGGCGGGACGCGGCTGGGGCGGCAGGAGCTGGACGGCGAGATGCTGGAGGATGTCGAGGGGGCGCTGTGGACGCGCGCGCTGATCGAGCGGTGCCGGGTCGATGCCGATGCGATCGGCAAGCCGGCGCGCGTCGTGATCGGGGTCGATCCGCCCGCGACGGCGCATGGCGATGCGTGCGGGATCGTTGTGGCGGCGTTGCTGCGCGACGGGCGGCTGGCGGTGGTCGAGGATGCGAGCGTTGAGGCACCGCCGCCGCATGTCTGGGCGCAGGCGGTGGCGGGCGCGGCGGCGCGCTGGGGCGCCGACCGGGTCGTGGCGGAGAGCAATATGGGCGGCGAAATGGTGGCGAGCACTTTGGCGCAGGCCGACCTCGCGCTGCCGGTGGTGCCGGTGCATGCGAGCATCGGCAAGGCGCGGCGCGCGGAGCCGGTGGCGCTGGCGTACGAGCGCGGGCAGGTGGTGCATGCGGGGGCATTCGCGGCGCTGGAGGACCAGCTTTGCGGGTTGCAGACGGGTGGCGGCTATGCGGGGCCGGGGCGGTCTCCCGATCGGGCGGATGCCTGTGTTTGGGCGTTGGCGGCTTTGCTGGAGGGGCTGCGGAAAGGGCGGGCGCCGGGGGTGATGCGGGTTTGAGGAGAGCGCGGGATTTCGGGCGAAGGCGGTCGATCTGATCCGACGGCGAAATGCAACGGGGGGTGGTCGCCGGGATCACCCCCCGACATCGATTATTGGGTAGGGCAACCCCAGGGGTAGCTGCACGGCGTATTCGGAGTTCCGGGATAGGGGCGCGTTTCGTTGCCGAAGCGTCGATTGCATTCCTGCACGCACCAGCCCTCGCTGTTCGGGCGGGTCGCGACGCAGCCGACGATGCATTCATAGACCGGATCATTCTCCTGCGCTTGTGCCGGAGCGAAAACCGCTGGCATGGCCGCAAGGGCAGCTATGGTAAGAAGCTTTTGAATCAGCATTGACCATCTCCAAACAGGCGTTGCCCTTGGAATTTTTCCAAAGGAACGAAGGTCTTATGGTCGCCTCCGAATCGCGTCAACGCGATTGGGATCCATATCGGACGATCGTCCGCTGAAGTTGATGCCGATCGGCGCTACAGGCAAAAAGATGCTCCGGAACGACACTAAACGGGTTCGTCGTCGTCCGCTTCCGGAAGGCCCGTTGGTCATTGTCATACCATGAGCCGGCGTTCCGCCCCCCGACTCGCAAAAGCATAGCAGGAGATCATCATGAACTGGTTTGGCCGCAAGGCTGCGCAGCATCCTGCGCGGCCCGCTTTGTCGCGGGTGTATGGGACGTGGTCGGCGCCAGCGCCGTTGTCCTATGAGGCCCAGCTGCGCGAGGGGTATCTGGGCAATGCCATCGTCCAACGGGCGGTGCGGCTGGTGGCCGAGGCTGCCGGCTCGGCGCCTCTGGTGGCGAGCGATCCGGCGTTGTCGGCGCTCGTTGGGGCGACGTCGGGCGGGCAGGGGCTGGTCGAGACTTTGGCGTCGCAGTTGCTGCTGCATGGCAATGGTTATGTGCAGATATTGGCCGATGGCGCGGGGGCGCCGGCGGAGCTGTTTGCGCTGCGGCCCGAGCGGGTGACGGTCGAGGCCGACGCGCGCGGGTGGCCGGTTGCCTATCGTTACAAGGCGGGCGGGTCGGGGGTGGTGCTGCCCGCCGAGGATGGCGCGGGGCGCGTCGCGGTGGTGCATGTGAAGGCGCTGCATCCGCTGGACGATCATTATGGCGCGGGGTGCCTGGGCGCGGCTTCGGGGGCGATTGCCGCGCATAACGCGGCGGCGCGGTGGAATGCGGCGTTGCTGGAGAATGCGGCGCGGCCTTCGGGGGCGCTGGTGCATGATCCGGGCGACAAGGGGATGCCCTTGTCGGCCGAGCAGGTCGACCGGCTGCGCGAGGAGCTGGCCGAGAGTTTCGCGGGCGGGGCGAATGCGGGGCGGCCGTTGCTGCTCGAGGGCGGATTGCGGTGGCAGGCGTTGTCGCTGTCGCCGGCGGAGATGGATTTCCTGGCGCTCAAGGATTCGAGTGCGCGCGAGATTGCGATGGCGTTCGGGGTGCCGCCGATGCTGCTCGGGCTGCCCGGGGATGCGACCTATGCCAATTATCGCGAGGCCAATCGCGCGCTGTGGCGGCTGACGGTGCTGCCTTTGTGCGCGAAGATATTGGGGGCGATTTCGCAGGGATTGTCGGGCTGGTTCGAGGGCGCCGAGCTGCGCGTGGATTTGGACAAGGTGCCGGCGCTGGCCGAGGACCGGATGGCGCTGTGGCGCGAGGTGTCGGCGGCGGACTGGCTGACAGCGGATGAGAAGAAGGCGCTGCTGGGCGTCGCTTAACCCGGAGATTGCGACATGGATGAGGAAGAGGCGCTGGCGCGGCTGATCGCGCTGGCGGGGACGAGTGCGCCCGACGCGGCGTTGCTGCGTGCGGTGGTCGAGGAGGCGAGCGAGCTGGGGGCGCGGCGGGCGCTGGCGCGGCTGGGGCTGGCCGACGAGGCCGCGCGCGACGATGTGAGCGACTTGCGGCAGCTGCTCGGCGCGTGGCGCGATGCGAAGACGAGCGCGTGGAAGGCGGCGGTCGACTGGGCGGTGCGGTGCGGGCTGGCGTTGCTGGTCGTCGGGCTGGCGATGAAGCTGGGGCTGCCGGGGTTGCTGAAGTGAGGGCGGCGGGTGCCGCTGCCCACCCCCTAACCCCCTCCCGCTTGCGGGAGGGGGGACTACGGTTCGCCGGCTATGCTTCGGTGTTCGATCGGGTCGATCGCGGGGGCGATGTGGTGCGGGCGGGGGCTTTTGCGGCGAGTTTGCGCGAGCGGCGGGCGGTGCCGCTGCTTTGGCAGCATCGGCCGGGGGCGAGCATCGGGGTGATCGAGACTTTGGCCGAGGATGCGCGCGGGCTGCGCGTTGTCGCGCGGGTGACGCATCCGACGGCGGCGGCGCTGGTCGCGCGCGGGGCGCTGACGGGATTGTCCTTTGGGTATCGGGTGACGGCTTCGCGCGGGAATGGTCCGCGCGAGTTGCTGGCGCTCGACCTGGCCGAGGTGAGCTTGGTGGCGGCGCCGATGCAGCCGCTGGCGCGGGTGATTGCAGTAGATTCTTTGAAGGAGTGACGGGCATGGAAATGGAGTTCGAAATGAAGGCGGATGCGCTCGAGGGGGCGTTCGATGCGGTGCTGGCGGCCGAGGCGGTCGATGAGCTGAAGGCGTCGGTGGCGGCGCTGAAGGCGCAGGTCGATGCGCAGGCCGTGGCGGCGTCGCGATTGCCGCTCGACGGGGCGAAGGCGGCCGATCCGGCGCGTGACGCGTTCGTCGAGCGCTATTTGCGGCGCGGGATCGACGCGGGGGTCGAGATGAAGAGCCTGTCGGGCGCGTCGGGCGGCGAGGGCGGCTTTGCGGTGCCGCGCGAGATCGACGGGGCCATCGCCGCGACGCTGAAGACGCTGTCGCCGATCCGGTCGATCGCGACGGTCGTGCAGACGGGGACGAGCGGCTATCGCAAGCTGATCGCGACGGGATCGATGGGCGCGGGGTGGGTCGGCGAGACCGCGGCGCGGCCCGAGACGGCGACGCGCAGCTTTGCCGAAATCGCACCGCCGTCGGGCGAGCTTTACGCCAACCCGGCGGCGAGCCAGGCGATGCTCGACGATGCGATGTTCAACGTCGAGGACTGGCTGGCCGACCAGATCGCGCGCGAATTCGCGGTCGCCGAGGGCGTCGCGTTCGTGAACGGTAACGGGACGAACCGGCCGAAGGGTTTCCTGACCTATACGACGACGAACGAGCTCGACAGCGTGCGCGCGTTCGGGACGCTCCAGCATCTGGCGACGGGCACCGCGGGTGCGTTTCCGGCGTCGAACCCGCAGGACAAGCTGGTCGAGCTGGTCCATTCGCTAAAGGCGCCGTACCGGCAGGGCGCGAGCTGGGTGATGAATTCGGATACGCTGAGCCGCATCCGCAAGTTCAAGACCAGCGACGGGGCCTTCATCTGGCAGCCGGGGATGGTCGAGGGGCAGGCGGCGACCCTGCTCGGTTATCCGGTCGTCGAGGCCGAGGATATGCCCGATGTCGGCGCGAACAGCCTGTCGATCGCGTTCGGCAATTTCCGCGCCGGTTATCTGGTCGCCGACCGCGGCGAGACGCGCATCCTGCGCGATCCGTTCAGCAACAAGCCCTTCGTGCATTTCTATGCAACCAAGCGGGTCGGCGGCGCGATCATCGATTCGCAGGCGATCAAGCTGATGAAATTCGCCGCCAGCTAAGCACTGGCGCGCGATGGGCGCCCGGCCACGCTCCCCCCTTTCGGGCGGGCCGGGCGCCAATTTTCTCCCCTATCGATATTGGAAAGGATGGCCTCGCCATGCCGACCCTCTTTTTCGCCGATCTGGTGCGCGAGCTGTGCCAGGATGGCGGGACCGGGCCACTGATGCCGACCGGCGCGGTGCCCGGCCATCGCCGTTTTTCGGGGATCGTTCCGGTGGGCGATCCCTTTCATTATGCCATCGCCGGCATCGCCCAGCCGGCGCAGTGGGAGGTCGGCGTCGGCCGGATCGACGACGCGGGCCGGTTGCAGCGCGACAGCGTCGCGGCCTCGTCGAACGCGGGCGACCAAGTCGATTTCGCGCCGGGGCTGAAGACGATCGCATTGACCGTCGGCGCCGAATGGTTCGCCGCGCAGGATGCAGCGGGCGACGGACTGGCCGACGCATTGGCGGCAAAGCAGCCGTTGTCGACGACGCATGCGGCGGTAACGACGGGCGCGGCGGATGATCAGCTTACCGTGCGGCGCGGTGCGGGGTGGGTGAATATGCCGCTGTCGGCGCTCGCCTTTCGGGCCGGTGATGGGCGGTACACGCTCGATGGTCCGCTCGGCGTGCAGAACGGCACCGCCGCCGCGCCTGCGATCAGTTTTGCGGCGGACCCCGACACGGGTCTTTTCCGGGCGGCGGCGGACGCGATCGGCATCGCGACCGAGGGCGTCGAGCGGCTTCGGCTGTCGCCGTCGGGGCATGTGGGTATCGGGACGACTGCGCCGGCGGTGCGCTTGCATGTCGAGGCCAGCGGTGCGGGCGATGTCGCGCGCTTTGGCGCCCTGAGCGGGCAATCGCTTTATCTTTACGCCGACGCCGCGTTCACGGGCCTGTTCAACGTCGCGGGTGCGGGCGCCAGTCGCGACGGGATGCGGATCGGCAGCGATTTCGTGACGCTGGATACAAATGCCACCGAAAGGGTGCGGGTCGACGGCGCGGGGAATGTCGGGATCGGCACGGCCTCTCCCGGCAACAGCGGCGGTTTCAACCGCCAGCTTCAGATCCAGGGCGACTATCCGTGTCTGACGCTGGGCGGGAATGTGGCCGCGCGCAGCTATAGCCTGGGGATCAACGGCGGCGGCGAATTCGCGATCTGGGACAATCAGGCCGCGGCCGCTTCGATGCAGATCGCCGCGGGGACGGGCGCGGTAACGCTGCGGGGCAGCGTGCTGCAACTTGGCGCGCTGACAGGGCCGCAAGTCGTGCCGACACGGATCAGCCTCGATACCTCCTATGCGAATTCTCCGGCGCCCACCAACCAGCAGCTGAAGCTGAACCTCGTGCCCGTCGGCGCCACCGAAGGCTATGGCTGGACGGTCGATAACCTTGGCCGCCTTTGGCACTATGCCGGGAACAGCGTTGGGCCGACCGGCGGTCATATCTTTGCGACCGGCAATGCGGCGCGCTGGCAATTGGTCACGGCGGGCCATTTCCAGCCGGTGTCGGACAATGTTCATTCGCTTGGCGGGGCCGGCAACCGGACCACGGTCGTCTATGCGGCCACCGGTACGATCAACACGTCGGATGCACGCGAAAAAACCTGGCGCGGCGCCGCCAATGCGGCCGAGTTGCGCGCGGGCAGGCGGATCGTCGCCGAACTCGGCTTTTATCAGTGGAACGATGCGATCGCCGCGAAGAGCGCGGCCGATGCGCGTTATCATTTCGGCGTCCAGGCGCAGCGCGTGTGGGAGATCATGGCCGACGAAAGCCTGATCGACCCGATCGATGCCGCGGGACGGCCCGGCGCAACACCCTATGCCTTTCTGTGCTGGGATGCATGGGCGGAGGGCGACGAAGCGGGCGACCGTTTCGGCATCCGCCCCGACCAGCTGGCGCTGTTCCTGATCGCGGCGCAGGAGGCGCGGCTTGCCGCGCTGGAGGCGGCGGCGTGATCGGCGGGTCGGCGTTGTCGTCGCGGGCGGTCGGGGACACGGCGCCGCGCGATCTGGCGAGCGAATGGGGCGGGCCCGAGCCATCGGCGCCGCGCGGCACGGTGCCGATCGCGCGCGAACCCGGCCGCCGCGTGACGCCGCGTAAACCATAGGATCGAGAGAGAGGAGCAGCCATGGCGATGGTGGTGAAGGATCCCGATGCGCGGATCGATTATGAGTTCGACTGGGCGGCCGCCTATCCCGACGGGCAGGCGGTGGTGGCGAGCAGTTGGACGGTCGCGCCGGCCGGGGGCGAGGGGATCGAAGTGGCCGCCGCGGCGCATGACCTGACCCGGACGACTGCCACGCTGGCGGGCGGCGTCGCCGGTCATGTCTATCGCGTCACCAACCGGGTGACGCTGAGCGACGGGCAGATCGACGAGCGATCGATGACCGTGCGGGTGGAGGAACGGTGATGGCGGAAAGTCCGGTGCCGGGCGATGCCCCGGTGAGCCTGAACGAAGCGCGCGGCTGGTTGCGGCTGGGGGCGACGATCGACGATGCCGTGGTCGCGGGCCTTATCCGCGCGGCGACCAATATCTGCGAGGCCTTTATCGGGCAGTGGCTGGTCATCCGCGCGGCCGAGGAGATTTTGCCGTTGAAAAACGGGGTGGTCCAACCCGGAGCGCGGCCCGTTGTCGCGATCGATGGCGTGACCTTGCTGTTGCCCGGTGGCGAGGAGGCGGTGCTGGGCGGCGGCGATTACCGAACGACGATCGGCCGCGACGGTACCGCGCGGGTGACACTGGACGACCCGCGCGGCGCGGCGCGGGTGCGCATCGCCTATCGCGCGGGGATCGCCGAAGGGGCGAACGGGATTCCCGAAGCGATCCGGCAGGGCATCGTCCGCATGACGCAGCATCTGCACGATGCGCGTGACGGGGCACGCGACGGCGCGGGCGCGGCTCCGCCGGCGGCGATCGCGGCGCTGTGGCAGCCGTGGCGGCGGCTGACGCTGGGGGGCGGGCAATGACGAGCGCGGAAGCGGCGTTGCGCGCGCGGGCGATCGAGCTGCTGGCGCGCGACGACGCGCTGGCGGCGATGGTGCACGGGATATTCGACGGCACGCCGCCGCGGGCGAGCGCGCCCTATGTGGCGGTCGGTATCGCAGACGGCGCCGACTGGGGGACCAAGGACCGGGCGGGACGCGAAATCCGCCTGACGCTGACATTGGTCGGCGTGGGCAGCGCGATCGACGACAAGGCCGCGGCGCGCGTCGAGGCGGTCGTCACGGCCTTGCGGGGCCCGGCCGGCGCCTGGTCGGTGGTCGGCGCACGGACGATCCGCACGCGCTTTGCCTTTGCGCGCGACGGCGGCTGGCGCCACGAAATCCTGGTGCGGTGTCGCTGCCTCGCGGCGTGATGCTTACTCGCCCGGCATTGTGTTCGTCGACTTATAGTCCTTGAACTTGTCGGTGAAATTGGCGTGGTAATCGTCGATCTGCATATCGGCGTCTTCGCCCGCGACCTTTTCGGAATCGCCGCCCGATTTGCCCAGCGCGATCACCGCCTTGCGGAACGCGTCGCGTTCGGTCGCGCAGTTCGATTTCACCTGCATTTCATATTCGGCCTCTTCCATCTTGGCCTCGAGCGCCTTCTTCATGTCGGTGCGCAGGCATTTGGTGAAAGCGGCGCGCGTCGTGTCGACCGTCGCCGAGGGCGACTGCACCATGAGGGCCAAAACTATTGTCGTGATCAGCATCCTGCGACTCCCCGTTAGCAGTGTTTTTCCCTGAGGAGATTAGACGATGGCGATTGAAAATGGGAGCGATTTTCTGCTCAAGATCGGCGACGGTGAGGCTCCGCCGACCTATCGCACCGTCGCGGGCCTGCGCACGACGCAGATGTCGGTGAACGGCGAGGCGGTGAATGTCACGACGAAGGATTCGGGCGGCTGGCGCGAGCTGCTGTCGGGCGCCGGGGTGCGATCGGTTTCGGTGAGCGCGGCGGGCATTTTTACGGGGTCCGACGCCGAGGTGCGGCTGCGCGGTCATGCGCTTTCGGGCGTCATCGACGATTATGAATTGAGCTTTGAAAGCGGCGAACGGATGCGTGGGCGCTTCCTGGTCACGCGGCTCGACTATGCCGGCGATTATAATGGCGAGCGCAATTACACGCTGAACCTGGAATCGAGCGGCGCGGTGGTGAGCCTGTGAGCGCCGCCAACGCGCTGCGCGGCGAGGCGGAGTTGCGCGTCGGCGAGCGGGTGCTTGTGCTGCGGCCGAGCTTTGCGGCGCTGGTCGCGGCGGAGGCCGAGCTGGGGCCGCTGTTCGCGCTCGTCGAGCGCGCCGCCGATGCGCGGTTGGGGCTGGGCGAGCTGGCCTCGCTGTTCTGGCATTGCGTGCAGGATCGGCCCGAAACGCTGACGCGCGAGGCGGTCGGCGAGGCGGTCATCGCGCAGGGGTTGGCGTCGGTGACCCCGGCGCTGCGCGTGCTGCTGGGGCAGATTTTGCAGGGACGATGAGGTGGCGAACGATCGGCTGGGGCCCGCGGCGATCAAGCTTGCGGGCGTGATGGCGCGTGTCGCGGGATGGCGGCCCGGCGAGTTCTGGGCGGCGACGCCGGCCGATGTGCGCGCGGTGCTGGCGGGCTGGGTCGAGGATGACGCGGAGGCGTGCTTCGACGGCGCGACGCTGGGGGCGATGATGGAGAGGTTTCCCGATGGGTGACGAGATCGACGAGATGGTGGTCGCGGTGCGCGCCGACACCGGCGCGTTTAGGCGCGATATTGCGGCGCTGCGCGCCGAGCTGGGCGGGCCGCTGGTTGCGGAGGCCGATCAGGCGGGGCGCGCGATCGAGCGGGCGCTGTCGCGCGCGATCGTCAGCGGCAAGATGGGGTTCGAAGATCTGAAGCGCCTCGCGCTGTCGGTGATGGCGGACATCGCGCGTGCGGCGATTTCGAACGGGATCGGCGCGGCGATGGGCGGCGGGTCGGGGGGCGGCGGGAGCGGCAATCTGCTTTCGCTCGGCACCTCGATCGCGATGGCGCTGTTCGGGGCACCGGGGCGGGCGACCGGCGGGCCGGTGAGCGCGGGGCGCGCCTATCGCGTCGGCGAGCGCGGGCCCGAACTGTTCGTGCCGACCGCGGGCGGGCGGATCGAGGCGGCGGGCGCCGGTGGGGTGCGCAATATCGCGATCACGGTGAATGTGCGGGGCGAGGCGGGGAGCGAACCGCAGCGGCTGGCGCAGACGGGGCGGCAACTGGCGCGCGCGGTGCGGCGCGCCGTCGCAGCGGGGGACGATTGATGGGCTGGGCGCTGGTGGCGGCGGCCGAGCCGCATCATCGGAAGGGCTGGCTCAAGCGGTTCGATCCGCGATATTGGACGGTCGATTTTGCGCGGCCGATGATGGCGAGCGTGACGAGCGATACGCCGGGGGCGCTGCGTGTCGAGGCGGTGTTTTACCGGAAGCACGATCTGGCGGGGCTGATCTGGGAAAGCGAAGATCGCTGGGATCATCCTTTGCTCGCTTATGAGACGCGCCGGGATTTCCGGCACACGCAGCTCAAATTCCGGTGGCGGTCGGGCGGGGTGAAGCCGCTCGACGCGCTGCACGGGCCGACCTTGACAATCGAGGGACGCGATGCGGGCGGCGCCCCGCGCGCCTGGTATGTGCGGCTCTGGAACTATGCCGAGGGAACGGCCGAGGATGCCGTCGTCAGCCTCGATTTCGATGCGCTTGACGGTGGCTTCCTGCTGCCGGGCGAGGCCGATCCGGTGTGGGCGGGCGATATCGACCGGATGTTTATTTCGCTGGTGCCGCCGACCTATGATGGCGGCGACGGCGTGCTGGGCGCGCCGGTCGCGGGCTGGGCCGAGATGAGCGACATCGCCTGCTCGGGGTCGGGATCGGTGCTGGCGATCGGCGATGTCGTGATGCCCGAGCAGGGGATCGGAATCGCGAGCGGTTATGACGACAGCTATCATCTGACCCCGGCGCGGCTGGTGCGGCAGATGGTGCAACTCGGTTATCGCGGCGACGTCGTCCATTATGTCGGGATGAGCCATTATATGCGGCTTGAGGCGGCGGGCGGCGGCTTTGCTGCGAGCCTGGCGGGCGGGGTGCTCAATGCGCCGTGCGCGGCGTGGCATGTGGGCTTTGCGGCGGTGTGCCGGAACGCGGGGCTGGGAGTGATCTGGTCGCTCTCCTACGAATTGTTCGACGCCTATTGCCGGGACGACTGGAAACAGCGCGACGCGAGCGGGGCGCCGGCGCTGACCGGGTGGGTGCCGCCGTCGACGTTGCTGTCGCCCGCGAACGCGGCGGCGATGGGGTATCTGCAGATGGTCGCGCGGGCGTTTGTCGCGATTGGCGCGGCCGCTGGCTTGCCGCTGAAATTCCAGGTTGGCGAGCCGTGGTGGTGGATCGCGAGCGGCGGGCGGATTTGCGCCTATGATGCGGCGGCGGCGACGGTTTTGGGGGCGGCGAGCGTTCCGATTGCCGATGTGCGCGGGCCGCTGGGTGAGCCGCAGTTGGCGATGCTCGATGCGCTGGGGGTGTTGCTGGCGGGGTCGACCGCGGCTTTGGTTGCGGCGGCGCGCGACGAGGCGGGAGCGGCGGGGCTGGTCAGTCACTTGCTGGTTTACCTGCCGACGGTGCTCGACCCGGCGGCGCCGGCGGTGCGGCGCGCCAATGTGCCGCTGGGGTGGGCGGCGCCAGCCTTCGATGTGCTGCAGCTCGAGGATTATGACTGGGTGACCGGCGGGCGCGGCGCGGAGACGGCGGGCGCGCGGGCGGCGATGGTGCTGCGGCTCGGCTATCCGATTGGCGAACAGCATTATTTTTCGGGCTTCGTGCTCGCGGCCGAGGATCGCGCGCAGTGGGCGGCGATCGCCGATGCAGCCGATGGCGCGCGGCGCGCGGGGGTCGCGCGAACCTTTATCTGGGCGCTGCCGCAGGTCGCGCGCGACGGCTTTGTGACATTCGACGGGGAGGATGAGGTGCAGGCTTTCGATGCGGTGGATTTCCCGCTCGCGATCGGGCGCGAGGCGATGGTCGCGACCGAATTTTCGACGCAGATCGTGAGCTCGCCGTCGGGGCACGAGCAGCGGGCAACCGAATGGGCCGAGGCGCGAATGCGCTATGACGCGGGGCCTGGAATCCGGTCGGAGGCCGATGTGCGGACGCTGACCGACTTTTTTCGCGCACGGCGCGGGGCGGCGCGGGCGTTCCGCTTTCGCGATCCTTTCGATAGCAGCTCGGCGGCGGATGGCGGGTTGCCGGCGGCGGTCGATCAGATGCTTGGCGTCGGCGATGGTGCGCGGCGGCAGTTTGCGTTGGTGAAGCGCTATGGCGCTGGCGATGCCGAGCAGGTGCGCCGGGTACGGCTGCCGGTGGAGGGCAGTGTGCGCGTGTCGGTCGACGGGCTGGAGACGGCGGCATTTCTGGTGACCGATGAAGGCGAGGTGCTGCTCGATGTGGCGCCCGCGGTCGGGGTCGCGGTGCGCGCGGGGTTTCTGTTCGACGTACCGGTGCGCTTTGCCGACGACCGGCTGGAGGTGAGCCGAGCGACCTTCCTTGCGGGCGAGATGGCGAGCGTGCCGCTGGTCGAGGTGCGTGCGCCATGGTGATGCTGGCTGCGCCCGATTGGCTGCGCGAAGAGCTGGTGACGCTGGCGTGGTGCTGGCGGCTGGCGCGGCGCGACGGGGTTGTCGTCGGGCTGACTTCGCACGACCGCGACCTGATGGTCGGCGGGATATTGTACCGCGCGGTGCCGGGAATGAAGCCTTCTGCGATGGAGATGAACGACAGCCTCGACGTGGCGACGATGGACCTCGAGGGTGCGGTTACCAGCGACGCGATCGCGGCGCGCGACCTCGACGCCGGACGCTGGGACGGCGCGGAGCTCGAGCTGTTCGTCACCGACTGGAGCATGGCCGCCGCCCTGCCGGTCACGGTCGCGCGCGGATCGCTGGGGGCGATCGAGCGGCGCGGGGCGGCCTTTGCAGCGGAGTTGCAGGGTGTGACGCGGGTGCTCGACCGGCCGGTGTGCCCGGCAGCCTCGCCGTCGTGCCGGGCGATGCTGGGCGACCGGGCGTGCCGCGTCGATCTGGGGCCGCTGACGCATGACAGGCAGGTCGTTGCCGTCGACGGGCGCATGGCGACGCTCGATGCCGCCGCGCCCGGGATGGCGTTCGGCGAATTGCTGTGGATGGAGGGCGCCAATTGTGGGTTGGCGAGTCCGGTGATCGCGGTCGAGGCGGCGGTGTTGCATTTGGCCGAAGCGCCGGCCTTCGCGGTCGCAGGGCCGGTGCGCGTGCGGCTTACCGAAGGATGCGACAAGCAGCTTGCGACCTGCCGCGATCGGTTTGCCAACGCCGTCAATTTTCGTGGTGAGGCGCATCTGCCGGGCAATGACCTGCTGACGCGTTACCCTGGTGGATGAGCTGGGAGCGCGCGCCTTTGCGGCGGCGCGGGCGATGGTGGGGGTGCGGTTCCGGCGGCAGGGGTGCGATCCCGCCACAGGGCTCGATTGTGTGGGGCTGGTGTGGGCCGCCTATGCAGCGGCCGGCAAGTGGCTGGTGCGGCCGAGCTGCTACCCGCTGCGCGGTTGGTCGCGGACGCAGGTCGAGGCCGGATTGTTCGCCGCAGGATTCGCGCCTGTTTGCACCAATATGCGCGACGGCGATGTCGCGCTGGTCGCGCTCGATGCCGGGCAGTTCCATCTCGGCATAATGGGGGCCGGCCGGATGATTCACGCGCACGCGGGGCTGCGGCGGGTGGTGGAGACGCCGATCGATGACGGATTGCGGGATGCGGTGTGGTGGCGGTTGCTGTCCCGCCCGCCCCGCTGCGACTAGCCGGCGAGCCGGCAAGTCTCGCTGCCCCTCCCGCTTGCGGGAGGGGAGACAATTTCGGGAGCATATTGATGGCAACATTGGTGCTGACGGTGGTCGGCGGGATTGTCGGGGGCCCGGTGGGGGCCGCGATCGGTGCCGCGGTGGGCCAGCAGATCGACGCGCAGATTTTCAAACCGAAGGGGCGCGAAGGGCCGCGTCTCGCCGACCTGAAGATCCAGGCGTCGACCTATGGCCAGCAAATTCCCCAGCTGTTCGGGACGATGCGCGTCGCGGGCAGCGTGATCTGGGCCACCGACCTGATCGAACGGCGAAACAAGCGCGGCGGGGGCAAGGGACGGCCGTCGACGACCGAATATAGCTATTCGGTGTCGCTGGCGGTCGCGCTGTCGTCGCGGCCGATCCGCAGGATTGGGCGGATATGGGCCGACGGAAATCTGCTGCGCGGGTCGAGCGGGACGTTTCAAGAGCGGTGCGTCTTTCGCTGGCACGACGGCAGCGAGGATCAGGCGGTTGATCCGCTGATCGCATCGGCGCTGGGCATTGCGTCGGCGAGTGCGTTTCGCGGGTGCGCTTATGCGGTGTTCGAAGAGCTTGAGCTCGGCGCGTTCGGCAATCGGATTCCGTCGCTGACATTCGAGGTCGAAGCCGATGCCGGGGGTATCGACGCAGGGATGGTCGGCAACAGCCTGTTCGGCGAAACCGCGCGCTGCGGCGGCGAATGGCCCTTTGCGGGCTATGCGGCATCGGGCGACCGGCTACGCGACGCGCTCGCGCCGCTGTTCGAAGCAGACGGCGTGCGGCTGTTGAGCGGGCCGGGCGGATGGCGGATGGCGCCCACGGGCGCTGCCGGCGAGCCGCTGGCGCTGGCCGATTTCCGCGAGGCTGGGCGGGGCGAAGCACCCGGCGACCGGGCCGAGCATCGCCGCGCCCCGCTGTCATCGCTGCCCGGGTCGATCCGGCTGCGGCATTATGAGCCCGAACGCGATTATCAGCTCGGCCAGCAGACGAGCCGGGTCGCAGGCGGGGGCGTCCGCGAGGAACGGATTGATTTGCCTGCGGTGTTGCCGGCGACGTCGGCGCGCGCGCTGGCGCAGCGGCTTGCCGTCGCCGCGGCCGACGGGCGCGAAACTTTGGTGTGGCGGGCCGATCTTGCGGCGCTGGCACTCACCGTCGGGCATGTCATTGCACTAGCCGACGGGAGCCGCTGGCGGCTGGCGGGGCGGACGGTTCGCGGGAGCGACATCTTGCTGGAGCTCAGGCGCCACGCGCCGCTTCCCGCGGCCGATCTTCCCGCAGAACCGGGAGTTCCGGTCGGTGCGCCCGATTGGCCCGACGCTGTTGGGTTGGTCCGCCTGTTCGACCTTCCCAATATCGGCATTCCGGCGGCGTCGGCGCCGCGGCTATTGGTCGCCGGTGCCGGGAGCAACGATGGCTGGCGCGGTGCCGACTGTTGGCTTGTCGCTTCGGCGGGCGCCGAGCCGATTCCGGTCGGCACGGTGCGTCCGGCCGCGGCGCTGGGCCAGCTCACCCTGCCGCTGGCTGCGGGAAGCGATTGCCTGTTCGACCTGTTGAACAGCGTCGAGGTCCAACTGGTCAATCCGGCGATGACATTGGAATCGGTCGGCGACGCCGCGTTGCTGGGCGGGGCGAACCGGGCGATGGTCGATGGCGAATTGCTGCAATTCGGGGTCGCCGATGTCGTCGGACTCGGGCGCTGGCGCCTGTCGCGGTTACTGCGCGGGCGGGCCGGGACCGAGCGTGAGATGGTCCATTTAGCGGGGGCGTCCTTCGTCCTGCTCCACGATCCGGCGCTGTTGACCCTGCCCGAGGCGCTCGCCGGATTGGCGGAGAGCGGCGCCGCGACCCTCGAATGGGCACCGCGGGGCGGGACGACGCTGGCCGAGGTTGGTTTGCCGGCCGCCGGCCGGGCGCTGCGGCCGCTGGCGCCGGTGCACGGGCAGGTCCGCGCCGATGAAGCGGGCGGCGTGACGATCGGCTGGGTCCGGCGCAGCCGCGCCGACACGGGGTGGCGCGACCATGTCGATCTGCCGCTGGGTGAAAGTCACGAGGTCTGGCGCATTGCGCTGTCGCCGCCCGTTCCGGGAATCGGGCCATGGGAAAGCACAGTCCCGACGCTGAATATCGGTGCCCCCGAACTGGCGACGCTGCCACCGGGCTGCGCGATCGAGATTCGGCAGGCGGGGGATTTCGCGCTGTCGCCACCTCTGTCTTTGCCATTGACATAAAAGGATAATGCCATGACCGATCTGCCGACCACACCGCGCTTCGCGTTACCGTTACTTGGCGTAGCGCAGGCGCAGAAAGAGGTAACGCACAACGAAGCTTTGACGCTGCTCGACGCGTTGGTTCATTCCGCCGTCGAGGCCGGACCGCTCGCCACGCCGCCCGCGGACCCGGGAGAGGGACAATGCTGGATCGTCGGTGCGGCGCCGACGGCCGCCTGGGCGGGGCAGGCAAATGCGATCGCAATCCGGACCGGGGGCGGGTGGCGATTTGCGCCGCCGCGTGAGGGGATGCGGGCGACGCGGCTGACCGACGGTGCGCAGCTTCGCTTCGCGGGCGGCGCATGGGCCGCGCCGGCGACGGTGGCGGCGCCTTCGGGCGGGTCGATAATCGATTCCGAAGCGCGTAACGCGATCTCCACACTGATTCTTCACCTCGCCGCGCAGGGTCTTCTGATCTCAGGCTGATTTTCGGTTCTTTGACATCAGAAGTGCGACTTTTTGGCAACAGATTGACGATTTGTTCACTTGCACGGAACCAAAGCGGCGAGTAGGACGTCTGCCGAGACGTATATCTCAATTGAAAGGGGAATTATTATGAGGAAGCTTGCCGTCGCTCTGGCGTTGGCCTCCACCACCCTGGCGTCGCCTGTTCTGGCGCGCGACAACTCTTGGTATGTTGGCGTGGGTGCTGGCGCAATGCTCGTCGAGGACCTGGATCTCGACATCGGTACGTTCAAGGATGCCGCTACGCTCGATCATCGCGCTGGCTATGACGTCGAAGGCACCGTCGGTTATGACTTCGGCGGTTTCCGCGCGGAAGTCGAAGTCGGTTTCCGTGAAGCCGACATCAAATCGGGCCGCTTCACGGCTCCGGGTATCCCGCAGACGGCCAATGGCACCGGACCGCTCGCGACCGGCTCGCGTGACCTTGCTGGCGATACGAACGCGCTGAGCTTCATGGTCAACGGCCTGCTCGACTTCGGTGACGACGACGGCCTTCAGGGCTTTGTCGGCGGTGGTGCCGGTGTTGCGCGCGTTTCGGTCGAGCCGGTCTATGCCGGTAACTTCCTCGACGATTCGGACACGGGCTTCGCCTGGCAGGCGATCGCGGGCATCCGCGCTCCGCTCAGCGACAATATCGACGTTGGCTTGAAGTATCGCTTCTTCAATGCCGATGCCGACCTGGTCGACCAGCTCGGTCGCGACGTTTCGACGCGCTTCCGTTCGCACTCGATCCTCGGCACGCTGACGTTCAACTTCGGTGGCGCACCGGAGCCGGTGGTGGCACCGCCCCCGCCGCCCCCGCCGCCCCCGCCGCCCCCGCCGCCTCCGCCGCCGCCGCCGGTCGTGGAATGCGCACCGGGACCGTATATCGTGTACTTCGACTGGGATAAGTCGGACATCACGCCGGAAGCGGCTTCGACGCTCGACAACGCGATCAGCGCCTACAACCGTGGTTGCACGGGTACGCAGGTCATGCTCGCCGGTCACGCTGACCGTTCGGGTTCGGCCAAGTACAACGTCGGCCTGTCGGAACGTCGCAACACCGCGGTTCGCAGCTATCTCACCGCTCGCGGTATCTCGGATGGCTCGATCAGCGCGCAGGGCTTCGGCGAAAGCCGCCCGGCCGTTGCAACCGCCGATGGCGTCCGCAACGACCAGAACCGTCGCGTGGAAATCACTTACGGTCCGAACTCGGGCATGTAAGACCGGTTTCCATCCCCGATGGGGACGGAACGAAAAAGAAGGGCGGTGCCGAAAGGTGCCGCCCTTTCTTTATGCGCGCTTGGTGCGGCAGTAATCGTCCGTTGCTCACTTTGCCGTTTCTGCTTGCTTGCTTTGTATTATGATATACCATCACGTCTAGGGCGCGAGACGGTCTTGGGCCCTCGATGAGGGGGCGGCGCCCGTCGAACGCGGTGCGTTCTCCCGAGTGGGAGAGAGACGATGCGCACACGAAGCAGGTTCCATCGCAGCATTTTTCGCGCCGACCCCAATGGCGATCCCGACATCAACACCACGCCGCTGATCGACGTGATGCTGGTGATGCTCGTGATGTTCATCATCACCATTCCGCCTCCGACGCACAGCGTCGACGTCATGTTGCCCAGTGATCCCGGAGGCATTGCCGTCAAAGAGGAAAATCGCGTCACGATCGATACCGTCGACGTGATCCGCTGGAACGATGAGGCCGTCGATCTGGCCCAATTAGGCCTGTTGGTAAAACAGGCGGCCGAGCGTCCTGAACCTGCCGCGATCCTGCTCGAGCCCGATGCGCGGGCGCGCTATCTGCGCGTCGATGAGGCAATCGGGGCGATCCGGCGCAATGGCGGGTCGAAGCTCGGCTTTCCGGGGATCCAGAATTACGCCAGTCTGATTTGAGCTTGGCGGGTTCCCGCTGCCTCAGGCGGCGGGAGCCGTTCCGGGCCGGAGATAGCGCATCATGTAGCTGACATAATCGGCCTTGCCGAGCGGGACTCCCATGTGGCGCAGCACCGCATAGGCCGCGGTGCGATGGAAGGCGAATTGCGGCTGCGCCCAGTCGCGGACATAGTCGAAGGCGCGCATGTCGAAGATCATGCCGTTGGGCAGCGGGAAGCTGACCGCGCGATCGAGGTCGGTGCCGAGCGCGGCGGGATCGACCGCATCGAGGACCGCGAGCGTCGCGGCGATCTGTTCCTGCATTCCCGCAAAATCGATCGCGTCCTCGGCGAATTCGGGGACATCGGCGTCGGCGAGGCGGACGAGCGGCTGGAGCGCCTGAACGCATGTGAAGCGAACCTGCGCGGCGAGCGGGAACATATCGGGCGCGAGGCGCGCTACCGCGAACTGCAATTCGCCGATGCCGTTTTCCTCACCCCATGCGAGCGCCCGCGACAGCTCTCCCGAGAGGGCCCTCAGGCCATTTTGCCAAGCGGGGACGGTCAGGTCGTAGAGCATCGTCATTTCCTTCGATCGAACTTGGGTCAGGCCGCGGCGAGATTGTCCTGGAACTGGAGCCGCGCGAGGCGCGCGTAGAGGCCGTCGGCGGCGACGAGTTCATCGTGCCTGCCCTCTTCGACGATGCGGCCGTCGTCCATCACGACGATGCGGTCGGCGGCACGCACGGTCGCGAGGCGGTGCGCGATGACGATCGTCGTGCGGTCGTGCATCAGCGCCTCAAGCGCGTCCTGCACGAGTTTCTCGGACTCGGCGTCGAGCGCCGAGGTCGCTTCGTCGAGCAGCAGCAGCGGGGCACGGCGGAGCAGCGCGCGCGCAATCGCGACGCGCTGGCGCTGGCCGCCCGACAGCCGCGCGCCACCTTCGCCCATGAACGTGTCGAGGCCCTGCGGCAGTTTGCGCAGGAATTCCTCGGCATTGGCGGCGCGTGCTGCCTCCCAGAGTTCTTCGTCGGTCGCGGCCCAATTGCCGTAGCGCAGATTGTCGCGCGCGGAGGCGGCGAAGATCACCGTTTCCTGCGGCACCATCGCGATGCGCGCTCGGATGTCGGCGGGGTCGGCTTCGGTGAGCGGAACGCCGTCGAGCAGGATCTGTCCGCGCTGCGGGTCATAGAAGCGTTCGGCGAGCTGGAAGAGCGTGGACTTGCCGGCGCCCGAGGGACCAACGATCGCCACCGTTTCGCGTGGACGGATCGCAAGGCTGAAATCGTGGAGCGCCGGCGCATCGGGGCGGGTCGGATAGTGGAATTCGACATTGGCGAATTCGAGCGTGCCGAGGGGAGGTTCTGGGAAACGGCGCGGGTTTGCGGGCGGCGCGATGCTCGCGTCGGCGTTCAGAAGCTCGCTGAGCCGCTCGGCGGCGCCGGCAGCGCGGAGGAGGTCGCCGTAAACTTCGGTCAATGCGCCGAACGCGCCCGCAACGAGCCCGCCGGTGAGGACGAAGGCGGCGATGGTGCCGCCGGTGATCGTGCCCTGCGCGACACCTTCGGCGCCGTACCAGAGCAGCGTGGTGATCGCGCCGAACAAGAGGCCGATCACGGTTGCGGTTATGATCGCGCGGAGGCGAATGCGGCGCTTGGCGGTCGCGAAATTGGCTTCGACCGCGACCGAGAAACGGTCGGCCTCGCGCGCTTCCTGTCCGAACGCCTGGACGATCTTCATCGCGCCCATCTGTTCGGCGGTCGTCGCGCCGATATCGGCAACACGGTCCTGGCTGGTCCGCGAGACTTTCTGGAGCCGGCGGCCGAGGAGGACGATCGGCAGGATGATGAGGGGGATGCCGAGCAATATGCCCGCGGTCAGTTTGGGCGAGAGGCTGAAGAGATAGATGATGCCGCCGATGCCCATCACGGTGTTGCGGAGCGCGACCGAGACGGTGGTGCCGACGACCTGCTCGATGATCGCGGTATCCGACGTCATGCGCGAGGCGATTTCGGACGGGCGGTTTTCCTCGAAGAAGCCGGGCGCGAGGCGCAGCAGGTTCTGCTGCACCGCCTGGCGGATATCGGCGACGGTGCGTTCGCCGAGCCAGCTGACGAAATAGAAACGCAGCGCGGTCGCGACGGCAAGCGCGATGCAGATAGCGTAGAAGAGGCGGAAATGCGGGGCGACGTCGCCGCCGCCGGCGATGAAACCGCTGTCGATCATCGCCTTGAATTGGTAGGGAATGGCGAGCGTCGCGAGCGCGGCAATCCCCAGTGCGATCCCGGCAATCACCAGTTGCAGCGGATAGCGGCTGGCATAGTGCCATACCATGCGCAGGCTGCCGAGCTTGCGGCGGGGCGTTTCGGATTTGTCGGATGTGGTCGCCATGGACGACGGCCCTAGCAGCCCCGCCGATGCCGCTCAACGCCGCAGAATGACACATGGCTTCAAGCGCTTTGAAGCGGGGCGATATTGTCCGCCGAAAAGGGAGCACGGCGACCCGCGCCGCGCTCCCGATCGTCAACGCCCGATCGTCACCGGTTGTCGAGCTGTGCGCGCACCGCGCGAAGACCCGCCTGCGTGATGCGATATGGCGCGCCGTTCAGCGAACCGATGAAACCGCGCCGCCGCAGGCGGTTGAACAAGGGCAGGCCGGTATTGGCGAGGACGTGGCCATCGCGGGTGAAGCACAAAGCTTCGACGATATGGCCGTTTTCGCCGCGCCGATGGCGGATCATGCCGCCCTGCGCCAGCACATGGAGCATGCGCTGCTCCGCTTTCGAAATATTCATGGGATTATCCGGGATTATCAAGCAACAAAGGCGCGCGGACCCGTTGGTCCGCACGCTGCGCACATCCCGATTACGCCGGGATGTTAGCGGTCGCCCGCAATCTCAGACATAGTCACTCCATCGGCACATCATGCGCCGTTCCCCGCAGATTATTCGACTTCGGTACGCCTCGCAATGATTTTGATGCATTGCACAATGAGGATGAGCCCCTAGACTGCTAACCAATGAGCAGGTGCCGAAGAGCGCCGCCGGGGTCACGCAAGGAAGAATCGAATATGCTGTATCACGCTTTTGACATGCAGAAGAACTGGCTCGCAGGCGCGAGTGCGCTGGCGACCGCGGGTGCGCAGGTGATGCAGCATCCGGCAAATCCGCTCGGCTATTTCAGCGGCAGCCCGATGTTCGCCTCGGCGCTCGAGGTATTCGCGCATGCATCGGCGCCGCGCGGCAAGCCGGGGTTCGAGCTGTACGAGACGATCGTCGAGGGCGAAACGGTGCGCGTGACCGAGGTCGTCGAGGCGCGCAAGCCTTTCGGCCAGCTCAAGCATTTCAAGCATAAGGGGTCGAAAGATGCGCCCAAGCTGCTGATCGTCGCGCCGATGTCGGGCCATTATGCGACGCTGCTGCGCGGCACGGTCGAACGCATGCTGCCCGGCCATGACCTGTGGATCACCGACTGGCGCGACGCGCGCAACGTGCCGCTCGAAGCCGGCAAGTTCGACCTCGACGATTATGTCGATTATCTGATCTCGTGGCTCGAGCATATTGGCCCCGGCGCGCATGTGCTGGCGGTGTGCCAGCCTTCGGTGCCGAGCCTCGCCGCCGCGGCGATCATGGCAGCGAACAAGCATAAGTGCCGGCCGAAGACGCTGACGATGATGGGCGGCCCGATCGACACGCGCAAGGCGCCGACCGCGGTCAACGACCATGCGATGACGCGCCCGCACGCCTGGTTCCAGGAAAATGTCATCGCGACCGTGCCGGCCTATTATCCGGGCGCCGGGCGCCGCGTCTATCCGGGCTTCCTGCAGCTTGCCGGCTTCATGTCGATGAACCTTGGCAATCACATGATGAGCCATTGGGAGATGTTCAAACATCTGGTCGACGGCGACGGCGAGAGCGCCGACAAGACCAAGGAATTCTACGACGAATATCGCGCGGTGTGCGACATGACCGCCGAATTCTACCTCCAGACGGTCGACGTCGTGTTCCAGCGCCATTTGCTGCCGAAGGGCGAGATGACACACCGCGGCCAGCCGGTCGATGTCGGCGCGATCGAGGATATCGCGATCCTCGCGATCGAGGGCGAGCGCGACGATATTTCGGGGATCGGCCAGACCAAGGCGGCGCTGACGATCGCCAAGGCGCTGCCCGCCGAGAAGAAGAAATATCTGATGGCGAAGAGCGTCGGCCATTATGGCATTTTCAACGGCCGCAAATGGCGCGAGGAAATCGCGCCGGTGGTCGAGAAATGGATCCGCGCGCACGGCGGCTGAGGCGGATAGCGGTTCCTCATCGAATAGTCATCTGCGGGTTGACTGGTCGGTCACGAAGGTATAGCTGGCCGCCTATGAACAACCGCTCGATCTTTTTTTATTATTATCTCGTCATTTGACGGGGTGATTTCGCGCGCCCCGGTTCTGGGGCGAATGAGCAGGTTTCAAGAAACTAGCTACCTTCCATCGCCTCGAAACGCAGACGCGTGTTCGTGATGGGAGGGTAAAGCCGGTAGTTCCGGCAGCCGGACTGTAAATCCGGCCCTTTGTAAGGGAGTGGAGCGTAACCACACCCTCCCACCAGAAATCAATTTTTCCCGAACGCCACCATTCGTCGCCAATGGTTATTCGCTCCCGCCAGCGCGTGCCGCATTTAATGCCAGGGCGACGTCCGTACGCTCCAATAGACAATGTAGAGCAGCCCCGCCCAGAGCAGCAGGATGAACGCCATCCCCGCGCGGCTCGACGGACGTTCGCTCGCGGTTTCGGCGGCGGCGTGGAGTTCGGTCCAGAGCGGGTCAGGAATCAGGCGGCGCACGACCCACAGGCCGAGCGGGACGATCAGCAAATCGTCGAGCCAGCCCAAGACAGGAATGAAATCGGGAATGAGGTCGATCGGCGACAGCGCATAGGCCGCGACCGCGATCGCCAGCAGCCGCGCGAGCCACGGTACGCGCGGGTCGCGCGCGGCGAGCCAGGCGGCGTGCGCCTCGACCGCGAGGCGGTGGCCGAGATCGCCGATACGTTCCGAAAGGGATTTGCCGGTCATCATTATCTACACTAGCCTTCCCGCATGGCTATCCAACTGAAAAGCGCGCGTGTTGAACGCTGGCCGGTCGCGGGCGCGTTTGTGATCAGCCGCGGCGCCAAGACGCATGTCGATGTCGTCGTCGCCGAAATCGAGGGTGGGGGTGCGCTCGGGCGCGGCGAGGGTACGCCGATCTATTATCTGGGTGAGGATGCGGCGGGGTGCCGCGATCAGATTTTGCGCGTCGCGCCGCATGTCGCCGAACTGGACGCCGCGAGCGCGCGTGCGGCGGTGCAGGAATTGATGGCGGCCGGCGCGGCACGCAATGCGCTCGATTGCGCGCTGTGGGACCTCGAAGCGCGCCAACGCGGCCTCCGCCTTTGGCAGCTTGCGGGGTGCGACGGCGCGCCGACGTCGCGTGTGACGGCCTTCACCATCTCGCTCGGCGCTCCCGGCGCGATGGCGGAGCAGGCGGCCACCGCCGAGGCCGACGGCTATCGCTTGTTGAAGCTCAAGCTCACCGGCGAAGGCGACCGCCTGCGCGTCGCCGCGGTGCGCAAGGGCGCGCCCGAGGCGCGGCTGATCGTCGACGCGAATGAAAGCTGGCGCGATCTCGACATTTTGAGCGAGGCCGAGGCGCTGGCTGACTTGGGGGTCGAAATGATCGAACAGCCAGTTCCCGTGGGTGCCGACGCGCTGCTCGATCCGGTCTATGCGCCCATTCCCTTCGTTGCTGACGAAAGCTGTCAAACCGCGGCCGATGTCGCGCGGATCGGGGCCTTTTACGACGGGGTGAATATCAAGCTCGACAAGGCGGGCGGATTGACCGAGGCGCTGCGGATCGCCGATGCCGCCGATGCGGCGGGGCTTTCGATCATGGTCGGGTGCATGCTGTCGACCAGCCTTGCGATCGCGCCGGCGTTTGTACTCGCGCAGCGTGCGCGCTGGGTCGATCTTGACGGCCCGGCATTGTTGGAGCGCGACCGCGAGGGCGGGTTCGAATTTCGTGAGGGGCGGATCGGGCCGCCGGTGGGCTGAACAAACCCGCTCGCATCGAGCGTAGTCGAGATGCCCATCGGCTGGGCGTTACCATGACAGGTGTCTCGACTTCGTTCGACACGAACGGGGGAGCAGGCGTTACAGCGCTACCTGCGCGTGCTGGCCCAGCTCGCCTTCCTTCATCGTCATGCCCGTTGCGAGTTTCAACAGGCCCTTGATGCTCGGGTCGGCGGTCCAGATTTCGGCATTGTCGAGGTCGAAGCGCAAGAGGACGAGCTTGGGGTCGTCCTTGCCGCCTTCGTACCAGGCCGCGATGCTGTTGTTCCACAATTTGTCGAGCACCGTGCGATCGCTTTCGCGAACGAGCGTGCCCGAGATGCAGGCGAACAGGTCATGCCCCTTCGCCGAAAATTGCGCCATCGCGGGGCCGCCGCCCGACAGGCGGTTGTCGGTCGCGGTGAAGAACCAGAAGGCGCTGTTCGCATCCTTGTCGAGCTGGGCGTTCATCGGGATATGATGTTCGCGCTCACCGGTCGCGCCGACCATGACGTAGGGGCTGTCGGCCAGCGCCTTCCAGAATTGTTTCTTGATGTCGTCGCTCATCGGAACGTCTCCTTTCGTCCCTCGATGACCGATCAACGCGGCAGGGCTCGCGATGTTGCCCCATTCAGCGCGGCCGCGGCTCCGCATAGCTGACCACCTCATATTCGATGCCGTCGGGATCAAAGAAATAGAAGCGGCGGCCGGGTTCATAGTCACCGTGGTTGAACGGGGTCAGCCCGACAGCCTTCACGCGCATTTCGATCGTGTCGAGATCGTCGACCTGCACCCCGACATGGTTGAGCGGCGCGCCCTTGGGATATTGCGCATCGGCGTGCTCGCCGTCGGGGCCGGTGTAGAGCGCGATATAGGCGGCGTCGCTGCCGAGGTGGATCGTGCGCCCGCCACCCTGCGCAGGGCCGCGCCAGCGTTCGTGCCAGCCGAAGATCGCCGAGAGGATTCCGGCGGTGCGGTCGGGATCGCTGACCGTCAGATTCACATGCTCGATGAAGGGGTGCGTCACCTGTTTTCTCCTGATTCGCGTTGACGCGCGGCTTATGAAAGCTCAAGTCAGGTTGAGATCAAGCGGAAAAGCGGAGCGCGGACAATGCATCGGACCGACCTGATCGCGATCGGCGAACTCGCGGCGCGCACCGGCGTCGCGGTGTCGGCGATCCGCTTTTACGAAGCGAAGGGACTGGTCGAGGCGCTGCGCACCGGCGGCGGCCAGCGGCGGTTCCTGCGCGCCGACATCCGCCGCGTGTCGTTCATCCTGATCGCGCAGCAATTAGGGCTGAGCCTCGAGGAGATTGCTGCCGAGCTGGCGCAGCTTCCCGCCGGACGGACGCCGAACGGTGCCGACTGGACGCGGATCAGCACCGGCCTCAGTGCGCGGATCGATGCGCAGATTGCGGCGCTTCAGCGCACGCGCGAACTGCTTGGCAATTGCATCGGTTGCGGATGCCTCTCGCTCAAGAAGTGCGGCCTCTATAACCGCGAGGACAAGGCCGCGCAGCGCGGGGCGGGCCCCCGCTATGTGCTGGGCGACCGGTCGGGGGAGATTGCCGAGGTCGGCTGACGGCCGACGGTATTGGGGTGGGGAGCTGCCCTTTGTGCACCCCGGCGAAAGCCGGGGCCCAGTGCGGAAAAGCGCAAGGTTAGTGTTGGAATTCTGGGCCCCGGCTTTCGCCGGGGTTCACATGTTCATCGGCAGAAACCGGTCGAAACCGGTCAAACCGCAGCCAGCCGCTCGATCTCGGGCGCGCCGGCGAGGCAGGGGCCGAGCTTGGCGCCGAGAGTGCGGAAATGGTCCGAGGCGCGGTGCGCTTCGACCGCGGCATCGCTGTCATAGCATTCGAGTACCTTGTACACGCCCGCCTCGCTGGTGCGAAACAGCTTGTAATAGCTGTTGCCGGGCTCGTCCGCGTGCACCGCGGCGGCGAGTTCGGCGAACACGCCTTCGAAAGCCTCTTCCTTGCCGGGCTGCACGCGCAGCGTGGCGATCACACCGATGGCACTCATCGTCTCTCTCCCTTGTGATTCAGGCTTTGAGGTCGGGGTCGACGGTCCAGCCGTCCTCGACCTGAATGCCGAAGCTGTTCAAAATCATCGAAACCTGCGTGTATTGGCCGACGGTCATGACGAGGTCCATGCGCCCCTTGTCGCCGAGCGGCGCGAGCGCGGCCCAGGTCGCGTCGGTCACGAAATGATTGCCGGTGAGCTCATTGGTCGCGCGGAGCATCGCTCGATCTAGATCGGACCAGCCCGCGGCATTGGGCCCTGTCTTTATACGCGCAATCTCGTCTTCGGTCAGCCCGCAATCGAGCCCGATACGCTTGTGCTGTGTCCACTCATAACCCGAGCGGCAGTTGTAGCCGGTGCGCAGGATGACGAGTTCGCGGTCGCGAGGCGAAAGCGCATTGCGCTTCGACAGGATATAATTGCCCCAGCCGAGGAAGGCGGTGAGCGCCTTGGGCGCATGGGCGAGGGTGCGGAAGATGTTGAGGATCTTGCCGCCGCCGACCTTGCCTCCATCGGAGGCAAGGAAGGGTTCGAGCGCGGTGCGCTGGTCGGCATCGAGCCGGTCGAGGTCGACCGGCTCGATACGCGGAGCACTCAGGCGCAAATCAGAAGACCTCGAACAGGCCCGCTGCGCCCTGGCCGCCACCGATGCACATGGTGACGACGGCGTATTTCACGCCGCGGCGCTTGCCTTCGATCAATGCGTGGCCGACGCAGCGCGCGCCGGTCATGCCGAACGGGTGGCCGATCGAGATCGAGCCGCCGTTGACGTTGAGCAGCTCGTTAGGGATACCGAGCGTGTCGCGGCAATAGAGGACCTGCACGGCAAAGGCTTCGTTGAGCTCCCAGAGGCCGATATCGTCCATCTTGAGCTCGAAGCGTTCGAGCAGCTTGGGGATCGCGAAGACCGGGCCGATGCCCATTTCGTCGGGTTCGGTGCCCGCAACCGCCATGCCGACATAGCGGCCGAGCGGCTGGAGGCCCTTCTTTTCGGCGACCTTGGCTTCCATCAGCACCGCGGCCGATGCGCCGTCGGCGAGCTGGCTGGCATTGCCCGCGGTGATCGAAAAGCCTTCGCCCATCACCGGCTTCAGGCTCGACAGCCCTTCGAGCGTCGTGTCGGGACGGTTGCACTCGTCCTTGTCGGCGACGACGTCCTGGAAGCTGACTTCCTTCGTTTCCTTGTTCACCACCGCCATGGTCGCGTTGCAGGCGACGATTTCGTCGTCATATTTGCCCGCGGCCTGCGCGGCGGCCGTGCGCTGCTGCGACTGGAACGAATATTCGTCCTGCGCTTCGCGGCTGATGTTGTAGCGCTTCGCGACGACCTCTGCCGTGCCGATCATCGGCATATAGGTGTCCTTGTGCATCGCGATCAGCTCGGCGTCGGTCTCGATGAACACCTTGCCGCTGCCGCTGACCTTCGAGATCGACTCGATCCCGCCGGCGACCGCGATGTCCTGGCGGTCGACGATGATCTGCTTCGCGGCGGTCGCGATCGTCATCAGGCCCGACGAGCATTGGCGGTCGATCGACATGCCGGGGACGGTGACGGGCAGGCCCGAGCGCAGTGCGATGAGGCGCGCAACGTTCATCGTCTGCGACCCCTGCTGCATCGCGGCGCCGAACAGCACGTCGTCGACTTCGCCGCCTTCGATGCCGGCACGCTCGACCGCCGCGCGGACCGCATGGGCGCCGAGCGTCGGGGCGAGGGTGTTGTTGAACGAGCCGCGCGCCGCTTTGGTCAGCGGGGTGCGGGCGGTGGAAACGATGACGGCGTCACGCATATTGATGTTCCTCTTCGAAGAGTTTGGCAGATTCTTTGCCGGGGAGGGCGCTCAAACGAAAAACTGGCTGATCCACTCGGCGATCAGGGCGGGCTTTTCCTCGCCCTCGATCTCGACGGTGACTTCATTGGTCTGCTGCCACTGGCCCGGGCGCTTTTCCTCGAGCTCGAGCAGCTTCACATGGCTGCGCACGCGCTTGCCCGAGCGGACGGGCGACAGGAAGCGGACCTTGTTGCAGCCGTAATTGACGCCCATCTTGATGCCGCCGACCTTGGGGCCGTCGGTGCTCGCGCCGAGGAGCGGCATCAGCGACAGGGTGAGGAAGCCGTGCGCGATCGTGCCGCCGAACGGCGTCAGCTTCGCCTTTTCCTCGTCGATATGGATGAACTGATGGTCGCCCGTCGCGTCGGCGAACTTGTTGATCATCTCCTGATCGACGAGCACCCAGTCCGACGTGCCGAGATGCTCACCGACCTTGGTCTGCAGTTCCTGCGGCGTGATGGTGGCCATATTCATCCCCTCAAATTGCTGGTTCGGGGCGCGTTCTAGGCATCTCTTGCCGCGTTGCACAAGAGCCAAGCCCCGCAGCCGCGGCGCCGTAGCGTCAGCCGGGCTTCGCTGCCTTTGCCGCCGCCGCCTTTGGCTTTGGAGACTCGGAATAGGGCATGATCATGGTCCCGTCGGGCGCCGCGGTAAAGGTCGTCTGCGTCGGATAGGCGAACTCGTAGCCGCTCTTGGCCATCGCGTCGAAAACGCGGATGGCGATATCGGTGCGCGCCGCGGCGACGACATCATAATCATCGCTGAAGACATCGAAGATCAGTTCGAAATCGAGGCTCGACGGGCCGAAGGTCAAAAAGCTCGAGCGGATGAATTCCTGGCCGCCGGCAACGACCTGCTCCTCGAGCAACGCCGGCAGGTCGCGGAGCATAGCGGGGGTCGTCTGATAGATGACACCGATCTTGAACGTGATCCGGCGGCGGTGGAGATGCGCGAAGTTGGTGATCTCCTTGCTCAGCAAATTGGTGTTCGAGATCACGAGCAACTCGCCGTTGAGCGAACGGAGGCGCGTGCTTTTCAGCCCGATGCGTTCGACCGTCGCGGTGCTCATGTCATATTTGATCGTCTCGCCGACGCGGAACGGGCGGTCGAAGATGATCGAGAGCGAAGCGAAGAGGTCGGAGAAGATGCCCTGCGCGGCAAGGCCGATCGCGATGCCGCCGATGCCGAGGCCGGCGATGAGGCCGGTGACGTTCACGCCCATATTGTCGAGGATGACGATCGCCGCGATCGCGAACAAGGCGATACTGATCAGCAGGCGGATAATGCCCATCGCGTTGCTGAGCGTTTCGTTATTGCCCTCGGCGGCGCGGCGCTGGATCAGCCCGAGCACGATCTCGCGCGCCCAGATCGCGACCTGCAGCACCACCGCGACGGTAAAGACGAACTGGACCATATGCATGATCACGGCGGGCGGCTGCGCATAGCTCGCGACCATGCGGATCGCGATGATCGCGAGCACGGACGACTTGGTCTTGTGGATCACGCGCCCGGCGATGTGGGTCAGCGAGAGGTCGCCTTCGGCCGACTGCGCGTGCTTGAGCGCGAAGCGGCGGGCCATCGACAGCAGGAAATAGATGAGCAGGCCGACGCCGATCGCGATGCCGATCTGCAGCCAGTGACTTTCCACCCACGCGAGGCTCATGTCCCAATAGCGCTGCAGGTCGGCGAGCGGATCGGTCGCGGCCGCCTTTGCGGGCGCAGCTTTCGGGGCGGCGGTGGTCGCGGCGGCAAGGATGGAGAAATTCACGTCGGGTCCTCTTGAATGGGATCAGGCGGATTGGAGCAGCACCGCGGCCGCGGGCGCCTGCTCCAGATAGGTCAAAAATCCGCGTTCGTAACGCGAAAGATAACGCGTCGCACGCGGCAGGTTGCCGACCGCCGCGGCAAAGTCTTCGCGCGCCTGCGCCGCGGCGAGCATTGCCGGGTGGACATAGGCCTTGCGCGCAATCGCGGGGGTGTTGCCGAGGCGGTCCGCGACATGTTCGAGCATCGCCTTCAAGGTCGGTGGTTCGGGCGCGTCGTAGAGGAAGGCGAAGGCCTCGACGCTCGCCGACCAGGTGCGGAAATGCTTGGCGCTGAATTCATCGCCCATCGCTTCGCGGATATAAGCGTTCACATCGTCGGACGCGACGGCGCAGAGGGCACCCTCATCCTCATATTGAAAGAGATTCTGGCCGGGCAGGTCTTGGAGCCGGCGCACCAGCGTGGTGAGGCTGCGGTCGCTGATTGTCACCTCGCGTTTCGCACCGCCCTTGGCGATATATTTGAGGCGGAGCGTCTTGCCCGAGAGTTTGGCGTGGCGCTGGCGAAGCGTCGTCGCGCCGAAGCTCTTGTTCGCCGCGACATATTGTTCGTTCCCGACACGCAGCGCGGCGAGGTCGAGCAGGCGCACGACCGCCGCGACGACGCGTTCGGGGCCGAGCGTCCGGCGGTTCAGGTCATCGACGAGGCGCGCGCGCAGCAGCGGGAGCGCATGGCCGAAGGCGGCGCAGCGGTCATATTTGTCGGCCTCGCGCGCCATCCGGAAATCAGGATGATAGCGATATTGCTTGCGCCCACGCGCATCATAGCCGGTCGCGAGGATATGGCCGTTTGACGCGGGGCAGAACCACGCATCCTCATAGGCGGGGGGCAGCGCGATCGCGTTGAGGCGGTCGATCTCATCGCGGTCGCGGATGATCTTTCCCCTGGCGTCGCGATAACGCCAGCCGACGCCCGAGCGGGTGCGGCTGATGCCGGGCAGGCTGTCGTCGACATGGACAAGGCGCGGGGCGGACATGGGTCCATAGCGCCTCGTCGCGGTCGATGGTTCCCCCGCGATGCGGCGCCGGCGGGTCAGGTCTCGCTACGGCCTGCGGCGAAGATGGTGCGCGGGGTGGCGAGCAGGCGATCGCCGGCGCGCTGGGCGATCCGCCGCCCCGGCACCTCGAGCGCGATATGGAGACAATGCGACACGGCCAGCGTCAACAGGATGAAGGCCAGGATCTTGGCCGGATGGACCAGCGCCGGGTCGTCGACGAAGAAAAGCTTGAAGAGGATCCACAGGAAGAAATGCGACAGATAAACGGCATAGCTGATGTCCCCCAGCCATTGCGCGATCCGGCCCGACAAGAGTGGCCGCGGCGCCGTCGAGGCCTGCAGCGCAAGGATGACCACTGCGGCCATGATCAGCGGCACGGCCGCCGGCTGGGACCCCGCCACTCCGAAGAGGAGCGCCGCGGCGCCAATGAGGCCGAGTGCGGTGCCATAGATGATCGCCGTGCCGCGGGGCGCTTCGCGCTGCGCCGTCCACCATTGGCAAAGAAGGATGCCGATGCCGAATTCGACGAGGCAGCGCAGCAGCCCGGTCGCGGGAATATCGTCGCCGATGCTCGCGCGGCCGGTTGCCGCGAACCACCATCCGAGACCGGCCGCCATTGCGATGACCAGCAAAGGGAAGCTCCACGCGCCGCTCGGCAGCCGCGTCAGCCAGCCGCCAGCGATCGCCAGCAGCAGATAGGCCGCCCATTCGGTCGAGATCGACCAGGCCGGATCATTCCATGTCAGCCCGTTGCCGAACCCCCAATTCTGGACCAGCAGATAGTGCGCCGGCAGTTCGGCAAAGCTGTAATGCGCTCCGGGGTCGCGCCCGCTGACGAGCAGCGCCACCGCGAACAGCAGCATCGCCGACAGGACCGCGAGGTGGAGCGGGAAGATGCGGGCGAACCGGCGGACGATGAAGCCCGGCGCGGCGCGAATTCCCTGATCGCGGAACTCGGCGCCATAGGTCCACCACAGCACGAACCCCGACAGCACGAAGAAGAGGTCGACCGCGAGATAGCCCTCGGCCAGCACCGCAATCACCCGCTCGGGCAGGAAGCCCCCCATCGCGCCGCGGATATGGTAGAGCAGCACCATCAGTGCCGCGAAGCCGCGGAGCCCGGTGAGGGTCGGCAGCATCTGCCGCGGGATGGCGGCGGCGCTCACGCGGCCACCATCGAGTGCGGGGTCAATGGTCGCCACCCCGCTTCCCTCTCACGCCGGCGGCAATAGGTCGTCAGCCCGATCTCGAGCGCCAGCATCATGTATATGAAGGGCTGGAAGGCGATGGCGACGAACAGCGACCCGACCAGATAGACGATGTGGCCATGCTGCAGCGCGGTCGCCAGGGGCGCGATCCATTGCTCTTCGCCGCGCCGCGTTTTCAGGTAGCGCCGCCGGATTCGCTCCATCTGCACCAGCCCCGCAAAATGGAGGAGCAGCCACATGGCGGTTCCGGGATAGCCTTGCTCGCCCAGCATCTCGAAATAGCTGGAGTGATAGGCGCGCGATTCTTCCTCATACACACTCGCCGTCTCGTCGGGGCGGCTCGCTTCCTTTTCGACGCGGACGCGATTTTGAAGAAAGGCGTTGAAGCCGCCGCCCATCGGATTGTCCTTCGCATAGTCCCAGGTCCACGCCCACACCGCGACGCGCGTCGAGGCCGACTGGTCCGACTTGTAGCCGCGGATCGTTTCCATGCGGTCGGTGTAGCTTTGCGGCAGGAACGGGATAGCGGCGGCCGCGAGCAGCCCGGCGCCGGCGATGTAGAGAAGGCGGTGCTTGACCGCGCGCAGCGACAGCAGCGCGAGCACGAACAGGCAAATCAGCCCGGTGCGCGCCTGGGTGCCGACAGGCAGCAAGGCACAGGCGAAGACCAGCGCGAAGCAGAAGGCCGACACCATCCAGTCGGGCGGAAAGATCGTCCCGTGACGGCGATACCACAGGATCAGCGGGATGATCGATATGGCGACGCACGACATGGTGCTGCCCTCGTAAAGCCCGTAATTTTCGCTCAGCAGCAACCGAAGCGTGCCATAACCCCCGCCACCCGCGGCGGTCTTGATGCCGCCCGCGATCGCGATCGCCGCCGCCGAGAGCAGCAGCATCAGCGCCAGCGCCTCGATCCGCAGCTTCGTTCGCAGTGTCAGCGGAAGGAAGATCGCCCAGATTAGCGCCTTCCACACCCAGCTCCACTTGTCCGCCGCCTCGACTGGAAAATCGGCGTAGATGGTCGTCATCCAGCAATAGATGAGCAGCATCACGAGCAAGGTCTGCCGTCCCGACCAGCGGGTATCCTTCTTGTCGTCGGCCACGAGCCAGCCGGCGATCGCGAGCCCGAAGACGATCAGCGAAACCGGGATCGAGTTGATCAGGAAATAGCTGAGGCGCTGCGGCGCGACGATGTCGATATAACAAAAGCACAGCACGAACAGGAACGACTTCCTGAAGCCGATCCCGATGAAGGCAAAGAGGAAAGCGACGAACGCGAGGTCACGCATCGGGGCGGGCATCCGCTTCGGCGCGTTCGGCATCGCGGCGTTGCTGCCATAGCAGGCGCGGGCTGATCTCGCGATCGAGGTCGTCGCGATGGAGCAGGCGCCAGAGCGCGATCGCCATCAGGACGTGCGTCAAGCCAAGGGAAAAATTGTCGACCATATAAGGCGTTGCCTAGGCTATTGGGGTTGACGCCGCGTTAAGCCTTGTCTGTCAAAGCCCTGCACGATGACCCGAATTTTGCACGTCCTCGATCATAGCCTGCCCGCGCACAGCGGCTACACCTTTCGCACGCGCGCGCTGATGAAGGCGCAGGTCGCAAAGGGGTGGGAGGTCGCGGGGGTGACGGGTGTGCGGCATCCCGAGCCGGGTCCGGATGGCGAGACCGTCGACGGGCTGATTTTCTATCGCACCCCGCCGATCGCGCCCGCGCGCGCGCCGATCCGCGAATGGCGCGAGATCGGGGCGCTGGCGAAGCGCGTCGAGGCGCTGGCGAGGGATTGGAAGCCCGATGTGCTGCATGCGCATTCGCCGGTGCTCGACGGGCTCGCCGCGCTGCGCGTCGGCAAAAAGCTCGGCATCCCGGTCATCTATGAAATTCGCGCCTTTTGGGAGGATGCGTCGGTCGGCAATGGCACTGGGCGTGAGGGCAGTTTGCGTTACTGGCTGACGAGGCAGCTCGAAACGCATGCGGTGAAATCGGCCGATGCGGTCGCGGTGATCTGCGAAGGATTGCGCGGCGATCTGATCGCGCGAGGGATCGACGCGGACAAAATCACCGTGTCGCCGAACGGCGTCGACCTCGAACTGTTCGGCGATCCGACCCCGCGCGACGATGCGCTTGCCGATACGCTCGGCCTTGCCGTCGACGACGCGGTGATTGGCTATATCGGCAGCTTTTACGACTATGAGGGGATCGACGATCTGATCGCGGCGATGCCCGCACTGGTCGCCGCGCAGCCCAAGGCGCGTCTGCTTCTTGTCGGTGGCGGCCCGATGGAGGCGGCGTTGAAAGCACAGGCGGCGGCATCGCCTGCCGCGACGCATATCCATTTTGTCGGCCGTGTCCCGCATCAGGAGGTCGAGCGTTATTATTCGCTGATCGATATCCTCGCCTATCCGCGCAAGAAAATGCGGCTGACCGATCTCGTCACGCCGCTGAAACCGCTCGAGGCGATGGCGCAGGGCAAGCTCGTCGCGGCGTCCGATGTCGGCGGGCACCGCGAGCTGATCGAGGATGGCGCCACGGGCACCCTGTTCGCGCCCGACGACCCCGCCGCGATTGCCGATGCGCTCGCCAAGTTGCTGGAAAATCGCGAGATGTGGCCCGAGCGACGGCGGACAGCACGTATTTTTGTGGAAAGCCATCGTAACTGGTCATCAAACATTTTACGTTACGAGCCGGTTTACCAGCGATTGCTGCGCGGCGCCTGAGCGCTGCGATTCTAAGTGACGACAAATGGCCCGCCGGGCCGATGGATTTGAAACGATATGGAAGAAACCAGCGAGAATCGGACCAAGGCGACGGCGACCGCGCTGCTGCGCGCGCTCCAGCCCGCGATTCCGGCGGTGATCGGCGCCGCAGCGCTGACCTTCCTGTTCGCCGCGGTCATGCCCTTTTCGTGGGTCGCGGGGATCAGCTGGAACCTCTATCTCGACCGCCTCTCCGACCTTTTCGTGCAGCCGATCGGCAATGGCGGACGGATGGCGCTCGCGTTCGGCATGTCGGCGTTCGCCGCATTGATCGCGGGCCTCGTCGCGTTGCTGATTGCCAAGCCCGAAGCGGCGGGGCTGTCTTCGCTGCGCGATCGTTTTCGCCGCGTCCGTTACGAAGAGAGCGATGACGAACCGGTACTGACGCGCCGCCGCGTCGACCTGCACCCCGACGATCCGCCGCGCCCGCCGATCCGCGCGGGACGCGATCTGCCCGCGGGCGGGCTCGACGGCAGTGCTATTGTCGAACCTACTGCGCCCGACCTGTGGTTGGGTGAAGCCGAAGCTGACGAAGTCGATGAACTCGTGCTCGCCGATCTGGCCCCCGAAGAGGAATTCGACGGCGACGCGCCCTGGCTGCAACCCGCCGAGATGACTTCGCCGCCGCCGATGCCCGATCCCGCCGACAAATCGCTCGACGCAATGGTCGCGCGGTTCGAAGCGGGGCTGGCGCGCCGCCGGCAAGCCGCCCCCGTTTCGACCACCGCGATCCCGGTGCCCGAAGCTGTGTCGCCCGAAGGCGAACCCGAAGTCGACTTCGCGCTCGAAGCCGCGCTCAGCACCTTGCAGCGGATGACGCGCCAGTCGGTCGGCTAGTCCTCGACCGTCAATATTTCGATCCGCAGCGTCTGCGGCTCGGTCCCGCATTCCACCACGACATCGGCGACGATATGTCCGGGGAGCGTCCATTCGGTCGCGTTCAGTCGCTCGTGCAGCGCGCTGCGGACCGCCTCGCTATCTCCGGCCGCGAGCACACAGGGAAACAGGTGGCGCGCGCCGACAAAGCTCGCGCTCGCCCAGGGACGAAAGGTCGACGCGCCCGGCGCCAGCCCCTGCGGCAATTCGCGGACGAGCAGATGGCGGAGCCGCCGATGCGGGCAACCGGTACGCGGCGGCAAGGCGGGCGACCAGCGCATCATGCCCGTGCTCCCTGCTCGACGCGGCGGAAGGCGCGGGTTCGCCGGTCGCCTTGCGGTGCGACCTGGCCCGCGCGCCGCTCGGCGCGCCATTTGTTCATAAAATGCTCCACGCGGCATATCATGTCGAGCCCCGGTTCGCGTCCCCCGCGCAAATCGGCGACGAGGCGCGGGTCGTGCGCGGCGGCGCGGCCGAATACGCTCGGCGGCATCGCCGATTCCCTCAGGAATGCCTCGATCCGTTGCAGCAGGCTGCGCTCCATATTTTCCTCCCTGATCGCGCTGAAACCGGGCGACTCACCCGATAGGATATTTCCTATTTGATGCTCATTTTCCTACTTGTCTAGGAAAAATCCGTTTGCTAGAGACGAAATAGGAAGGACCAGCCCCCAGCGACCCTATGGCCGATTTCGATCAGGATCCGCGCACCGCGCTCGACCGCCTCCTGGCTGAAAGGGGGATCGACTATGCGCGCATCTCGCAGGTGATCGGACGCAACCCCGCCTATATCCAGCAATATATCAAGCGCGGTTCGCCGCGGCGGCTGGCCGAGCAGGATCGCGCGCGGATCGCCGCCTATCTCGGCGTGTCCGAAGCGATGCTGGGCGGGCCGGTGCAGCGCGTTGCGACCCCGGCGCGGGTGCGCGGGCCCGGAATGATATTGGTGCCGAAACTTGCGATCGGCGCATCGGCAGGCGCGGGCGCCAGCGTCGATGGCGAAGCGGTCGAGGGCGAGGTCGCGTTCGACCCCAAATGGTTGCGAGATCTGGGTGCCGATCCGCGCGCGCTCAGCATCATTCGCGTCGAGGGCGATTCGATGGCGCCGACGCTCGACGATGGCGACGATATATTGGTCGACGGCGGCGACGCCGCAGCGCGGCTGCGCGACGGCATTTACGTGCTGCGTATGGACGACGTGCTGATGGTGAAGCGCGTCGCGCGCGCGCCGGGGCAGGGGCGGATTTCGGTGATCAGCGACAATCCGCACTATCGCAGCTGGGACGATCTGCCGATGGCATCGGTGCAACTGGTCGGCCGCGTCGTGTGGACGGGCCGGCGGGTGCGGTAAATCCGCTTAACGCGGCGCCGCCATCAAGGCTTCGATTTCATGTTCCAGAACTTCGGCGCGCTGGCATTGGTCGGCCTTGCCGTCGCGGCACTTTTCGGCCGCCTTGTCGCGCTGGCGCGACAGCTTGCCCATCTGCTCCTCGCGCTTGCGCATTTCACGGCCGCGGTTGCGATCCGATTCGTCCTGGCTGGTCGTCGACCAGTCGGCGACCTGACCGACGGCTTTCACCGGCGCGGTGACGACCGTCTTGACCGCGCTGAAACAGCCGGCGAGCAGGGGCGCGGCCATGACCGCCAGGATTAAAACGCGCATTTTCTTCTCCTCGCCGATGACGCCCCATCGCATAACCGCCGCGATCTGAACAGGATATTGCGACGGATCGGCGCTGCGCGCGGCCGGTGTGTCACATCACTGAAATAAATGGTTAAATTGCTGTTTACCAAGCGGCTCTAGGTCGGAGCGCGAACAAGGTCGCAGACTGAAGAGAGAGTGATGAACGCCATGGGATATGCCTTTACGCCATCGACGGGCCACGCGTCCGCGATCGGCGCCGACGCGCATATGTCGCAGGTCATCGACCTGTTTCGCGGCAATCCGCAGCTCCGCGCGCTCGCGGTGGTCGATGGCGACGACCGGCCGGTGGGCATCATTCGCGAACAGCGGGTGCGCGAATTGCTCTTTTGTCCCTTCTGGTTTTCGCTGATGCAGAATCCGACGATCGGCGGCTCGATCGCCTCGATGATCGAACCTTGCCCGACCGCCGATGTCGCACGATCGACGACCGATTTGCTGCGCATCGTGGCGCAGTCACCGGGGCAGCAGGAACTGATCCTCGTCCGCGCGGGGCGGTTCGTCGAAACGCTCGACAGCGGCCAGCTCGCCAAGCTCGCGATGCTGCGCGAAGTCGAATTGGCAGAGGAGCGTGCGGCGCGCACGACGCACATCGACGATGCCGGGCGGCGGTTCCAGCAGGACATCACCGCGCTTACGGGGGCGCTGTCCGAAATGGCGCGCAAGGTCGAGGCGGTCGCCGGCACATTGTCCGAACGCGCGCAGCAAACGGGCCGCGATGCGGTCACCGTCGCGGGCGCGACGGCGCAGACGCTTGCCGGGCTGCAGGACCTCGGCGATCGCGGCCACGCACTCGCCGCGACGATGGCGAAGATCGTCGACGACGGATCGCGCGCCCGCACCGTTCGCGGCGACGCGCATCGCAAGATCAAGCAGGCCAGCGAGCGATCTGTCGCATTGAAGGCGGCGAGTCAGTCGATCGAGCAGATGCTCGCATTGATCATCGACATGGCGAGCCGTACCAACATGCTCGCGCTCAACGCGGGGATCGAGGCCGCGCGCGCCGGCGATGCCGGCCGCGGCTTTGCCGTGGTCGCGTCGGAGGTGAAGACGCTGGCCAGCCAGACGCGCTCCGCGGCGGGCGACATCACCCAATATGTCGACCGGATCCGCGATATCGTCGAACAGGTCGCGGCCGGATTTGAAGAGGTCGAGAAGGCGATTGACGCCAACAACGGTTTTTCCGACGCGATCGACCGCGCGGTCGACGGGCAGAGCGCGACGACGTTGACGATCGCGAGCTATGTCGAACAGGCGGTCTTCGCTGGCCGCGAAATCGACGCGCGTGTCCGCGAGATCGGGCATGGCGCGACCGCCGTCGGCGATGGTGCGCAGGCGCTGGGCAAATTGTCCGCCGGGCTGACCGAAGCGGCGCTGTCGCTCCATCAACGTGCGCGCCACTTCGTCGAAGCGGTCGCGGCCGCCTGATTCGTCTCGATTCGACAAGGGCTTGCCCGTTCGCGCAGCGCTGATAGGATGCGGTTCGCGCCGGGGGCGTCAGAGGCCGTCGGCGGGGAGGAGGGTCATCATGACGAATATCCAAAAGGGACTAGCCGAATTTATCGGCACGTTCTGGCTTGTCTTCGGCGGTTGCGGCAGTGCGGTCCTGGCCGCGGCATTTCCCGACGTCGGGATCGGACTGCTCGGCGTCTCGCTTGCTTTCGGTCTGACGGTTGTCACCATGGCCTATGCGATCGGCCATATTTCGGGCTGTCACCTCAATCCCGCAGTCACCGTGGGGCTGTGGGCGGGCGGGCGTTTCGACGCGCGCGATATTCCGCTCTATGTCATCGCGCAGGTCCTCGGCGCGATCGTCGCCGCGTTCCTGCTCTTTTACGTCGCCAGCGGTAATCCGGCCTATGATCTCGCCACGAACGGCCTTGCGGCCAATGGCTTCGATGCGGGCTCGCCGGGGCATTATGACATATGGTCGGGCTTCATCATCGAGATCGTCCTGACCGCTTTCTTCCTGTGGATCATCATGGGAGCGACCGACGGCCGCGCGCCCGCGGGCTTCGCGCCGATCGCGATCGGCCTTGCGTTGACCTTGATCCACCTCATCTCGATCCCGGTGACCAACACCTCGGTCAACCCGGCGCGCAGCACCGGTCCCGCGCTGGTGGTCGGCGGCATCGCGCTGCAGCAATTGTGGCTGTTCTGGATCGCGCCGCTGATCGGCGGGGCGATTGGCGGCCTGCTCTACAAGACGCTCGGGGCCGACAGCTTCCCGAAACCGAATATCGAAGGCGAATAACCGCCGGGCCGGCGGGGGCGAAAGCCTCCGCCGTTCCTATTTCAGCAGGTCGACCGCAAAGGCGCGCACTTCGTCGGCGATGTCGGGGCGCCCCAGCGCAACCGCCAGATTGGCCTGGATATAGCCGGCCTTCGATCCGCAGTCATAGCGCGCACCGTCGAAGGTGACGGCGTGGAAGGGCTGGTTGCCGATCATCGTCGCCATCGCGTCGGTCAGCTGGATTTCGCCGCCGGCACCCTTTTCCTGGCGTTCGAGCACGCGCATCACTTCGGGCTGCAGGATATAGCGGCCCGAAATGATCAGGTTCGACGGCGCTTCGGCCACCGGCGGCTTTTCGACCAGGCCGGTCACTTCGGTCAGCGCCCCGTCGCGCGCGCCGGGCGCGATGACACCATAGGAGGACACTTGTTCGTGCGGCACTTCGAGCACCGAGATCAGGTTTCCGCCGACCTTTTGATACGCATCGACCATCTGTTTCATGCAGCCGGGCGACCCGTGCATGAATTCGTCGGGGAGGAAGATCGCGAAGGGTTCGTCGCCGACGATATCGCGGGCGCACCAGATCGCGTGCCCCAGGCCCAGCGGCTCCTGTTGCCGGACATAGGCGCAGGCGCCGGGCCCGAGCCGCGTCGGTTCGAGCACCGTCAGGTCCTTGCCGCGTTCGGACATCGTCTTTTCGAGTTCGAAGGCGACGTCGAAATGATCCTCGATCGCGCTTTTGCCGCGGCCGGTGACGAAGATCATCTGCTCGATCCCCGCCTCGCGCGCCTCGTCGACCGCATATTGGATCAGCGGCCGGTCGACGACGGGCAGCATTTCCTTGGGGATCGCCTTGGTCGCGGGGAGGAAGCGGGTGCCGAGGCCGGCAACGGGGAAGACGGCTTTGCGGATCGGTTTCATATGCCAGGGCTTAACCGCGAACTTTGCTTAAGAAAAGAGTCCGGGGAGCGCCGATCGCCGCGTCACTGCGGCGTGACGATCACGACCACGCGCCGGTTGTCCTGCCGCCCCTCCGCTGTCGTGTTGCTCGACAGGGGCAGCGTCTCGCCGCGGCCGACGACCTGGTCCGCGGTAAAGCGCATGCCGCCCGCCTGCATCGGCGCCGCGACGGCCTCCGCGCGCGCCTGCGACAGCGTCAGATTATAGGCCGGGGCGCCGGTCGAATCGGTATGACCTTCGATCCGCGCGGTCGCGATGCCCACCGAAACGAGCTTCGCGGCGATATCGCTGATCCGCTGTTGCTGGTCGGGCGACACGCTGCTTTCGTTCGACGCGAAAAGCAGCCGTTCGGGCATGCTCAGCATCCACCCGGGACCGTTCTCAACGAAGCCTTGCGACTGGAGAACGGCGATTTGTTCGGGGGTGAAGCCGGTCGTCGGCGGTACGCTTTGGCACGCCGCGAGCAATGCGGCGAAGCCGATGAGGAAAAAGGTCCGGATCGATCGGGGGAAATCAAGGGTCACGGCATCACTCCGCTGGTTGTCATCGGGAACGGTTGGTCAGTTTGTCGGCATACATGGCGGCGTCGGCCGCGGTGAGCAGCGCGGTGGCGTTGGTGCCATCGTCGGGGAAGACCGCGACGCCGACGCTGACCGCCGCGCGGTAGGTTGCGCCGCCCGGCAGCGCGATGGGTTGCGACACGCAGGCGCGGATCTGGTTCGCCAGATCGCCGGGGGCGGCGTCGGTGCCCAGCGGGTCGACGATGACGATAAATTCGTCCCCGCCGATCCGCGCGGCGAAATCGCCTTTGCGAAGCGTTTCCTTGATGCAGGCCGACAGCGCGACGAGCACGGTGTCGCCCGCGGCATGGCCGAAATTGTCATTCGCCGCCTTGAAATTGTCGGCGTCGATGAACAGCAGGGCAAAGCGGTCGCCGCGACCCTCGGCTGTCCGGATGCGCTCCGCCAGCTGCTCGTCGAAGGCGGCGCGGTTCGGCATCGCGGTCAGCGTATCGTGTGACGCACGGTGCGCGAGCATCGCGCGCTCGGTTTCCATATGCCCCTGCCAGCCCTGCAGTTCGTCGAGCAGCGCATTGATATCGCCGCCCAGCCGGTCGAGCTCGGCAATGCCGAGCGGCTTGACCCGTTTGTCGAACCGGCGGTGCAGGCGCACGTCATGCGCGACGGTTGCAATCTCGTTCAATGGCTTGACCAGCTCATATTCGAAACGCCGCGCGAGAAAGATGGTGCCGAACGCCGTGATGAGCAGGCAGCCGAAGCCGGCGAGCAGGCCGAGGCGGACATAATCGACCAATGTCGAACTGTCGCCCCACACCTCGATCGTGCCGATCGCCGATCCGTTGCGCTGGACGGCGACAGCAAAGGGGCGAGGGAAGAAGATGCGTGTCAGGATCGGCGCCGGGTCGGCGCTGGGCGAGGTCCATTCGGTGACCGGGCGGCCGACGTCGTTGAGTACGCGCAAGCGCGCGATACCGGGAATGCGCGTCAAGGGCTCCAGCCCTTCGCGGACCGCCTGCGGATCGTTGAACACCAGCGCGGGTTCGACGCCATAGGCGCCGAGCTGCGCCGCGAGTTCCATATTGCGATCGGCATAGCCGCGCAGCGCGGTGACCCCGGCGAGCAGGATGGTCAGGCCCGAAAGCGCGACCGCGAACAGCGTGATGCCGAAATGAAAGCGCGACAGCAGTTTTTGCAGCGTCGTGCGTGCGCCGATGCGTTCGACCGGGGGCGTGGGGGTCTGTCCGGTCATGCCGCGCCGCCTTTGCCGCCACCGATGCGCAGCACGCGCGGATCGATGCGCAGCGGGCCGCGCCCGATCGCGTCGATATTGACCGAAAAGCTGATGCTCGCCGCCTTGTTACTGAGGCAGAACATCGCGCCATAGATGCAGGCGGCGTCATCGTCGGTGATGGTCAGGACCGGGCGCCCGCGCACCCAGGCGATGAGTTGCCGGCGATCGGCGACGGGCATCCGGCCGAGGAACAGGATGTCGCATTCGGGGGTGACGGTGGCGGTGGTCGCCCGGCGGACCGCTACCGAACCGGGGCCCGGAACATCGGGGGCCATGCGATCGGTCAGCCGCGGCGTGCCGACGATGCACATCGTCCGGGCGGCGGCGGCCGAGCCATCGGGCCAGCTTGCATAGCTGACGATGCCGCCGACCATCCGGTTGACGGCGCGGGCCATCCCGCCCGAGCCGTCTTCGACAACGGTCTGTCCTGCGGCTTGAACCGACATCTGCGGCGTCGTCACCAACGCGCCGATCAGAAACAGTGATGCCAGCACCTGGCCGCGCCCCCAACTGCGTTTCAGGGGCATCCTGCCCCAGCGAAGGCGCGTCCGCTAGACAAAACAATTGGAAAGTCAATGAAAAGTGACGTCATGCGGCCATATTGCAACAGCCGCCGCGTCGATTCACGCTCGTCTATTCGGCGCGCAAACGATCACTGAATCCCTTGCGAAGTTTAGCCAGCTTCGGCGGGATGACCGCCATGCAATAGGGATTGCGCTGGCCTTCGCCGTCCCAATAGGACTGGTGGTAATCCTCGGCCGGATACCATTGGGACGCACTCTCGATCGTGGTGACGATGGGTGCGGGCCAATCGGCGGCGGCACGGGTGATTCCGGCGCGCGCGGCGTCGCCCTGCGCCGCATCGAGCGGGAAGAGGGCGCTGCGATACTGGGTGCCGATGTCGTTGCCCTGGCGATTGAGCGTCGTCGGATCGTGCGTCGCAAAATGGACGTCGAGCAGGTCGTCGTAGGAAATGACGGCGGGGTCGAATGTAATGCGGATTGCTTCGGCATGGCCGGTGTCGCCGCCGCAAACCTGCTTATAGGTCGGATTCTCGATGGTCCCGCCGATATAGCCGCTCTCGACGCCCTCGACTCCGCTGAGCGACTGGAACACGGCTTCGGTGCACCAGAAGCAGCCCCCGGCGAAAATGGCAGTCTCACGGGTCATGGGTGTCGATCCTTTTCGGGAAGAGGTGATTGTTCCCGAAATAGGATGCGCGCGCGCCTATTCCAAGGGCGGTGGGGCGTCGATCAGCGGCGGGCGCAGCGGCTGGCCCGCCTTGCGCAGCGAAGCGATCGCCGATGCTTCGGCTTCGAGCGCCGCGACGCGGTCGCGCCAGTTCGGGTGGGTGCTGGCCTGGAACATCGGCCGCCCCTTTCGCTGACCGAAGCGCGACCAGAAACGCGCTGCCGCGGCGGGATCATAGCCCGCGCCGGCGAGCAGCCACACCGACAGCCGATCGGCTTCGACCTCGGTCTGTTTGAACAGGCGGGCGTTGCGGCCGAATTGCTTGCCGAGCCCGCGATCGACCCCCGCCGCATCGAGTCGCGCGCGGTGGCGCAATATATTATGCGCCAGCTCGTGCGCGATCGCGGCCGCGAGCTCCTCGTCATCGGCGGCGAAATCGGCAAGCCCCTGATTGACGAGGACCATCCGTCCGTCGGCGACGGCGGCGGGCCTTTCATTGGCCTCGACGCGAAAGTCGCTGACACATCCGGGCACGGGGGTCAGTGGAACGGTCCGCCCGTCGGTAACGCCCAGCCAAATCGCGGCGTTGGTCGGCAGGGCGGCCAGCCTTTGTTCGAGCGCGGTGATGCGTGCGAAGGGATGGTCGCCGATGCCATTCGCGACCGGCGCCATATCGACCCAGGCGACACCGTCGCCCACATGCAAACCTGCCCGAGCAGCGGGAGAGCCCGGCGCGACCGCCGCGACAAAGGCTGCATCCCGTTCGACCGCCCGATAAGCTGCAAGCGCCGCAGGCCGCTGCGCCTTGTCATAGAGGCGCGGGTCGCCCCATATCCACCCGAACTGCGGCTGGCGCAGCGGGCACCAGGCGGCGTTGGCGGTTGTCAGCCGAAAGCCGATGGCGGCGACGCGCGCCTCGGTCGACGCCAATGCGGCATAGGGCGATGGTTCGGCGGGCGCCGCCGCCAGCACGGGCGCTGCCATCGACGCCAGCAGGGCGGCAAGGATCATCGGGGCGCGGTGCGGCATCGGCTCCCCCTATCAAGTCGCACCTGTCGGGGCCATGAATTTCCCCCTTATGTCCGGACCCCGACCTCTTGCCTATCGCCCGGCAAGCGCCGATAGGGCGGGCCATGACGCACGCCTCTGTCTTGCCGGCGCCTGCCGCCCGCCAACCCCGCCCCGCGGCGCTCGCGCGCTGGCTCTGGGCGGTCGCACTGCTGGTGATCATCGTGGTCGGGGTCGGCGGTATCACCCGCCTCACCGAATCGGGGCTTTCGATCACTGAATGGCGCCCCGTTTCGGGCGTGCTGCCGCCGCTGAGCGAGGCGGGATGGATCGCGGAATTCGAGAAGTACAAGCAGATCCCCGAATATAAGGAGATCAACCTCGGCATGACGCTGGCGGGGTTCAAGGCGATCTTTTTCTGGGAGTGGCTGCACCGTATCCTCGGCCGCCTTGTCGGCATGGCGCTGGTCGTGCCCTTGATCTGGTACGCTTGGCGACGCGCGATCCCGGCGGGATATGGCTGGCGCTTGCTCGCGCTTGCCGCGCTCGTTGGATTGCAGGGCGCGATCGGCTGGTGGATGGTCGCCTCGGGCCTCGAATATCGCGTCGACGTCAGCCATTTTCGCCTCGCGACGCATTTGCTGACCGCGCTGTTCCTGCTCGCAGGGCTGGTGTGGACGGCGCGCGACCTGGACAGGCTGGCGCGCGATCCCGCCGCGCGGCCGGCGCGCCTGACCGGACCCGCGATCGGCATCATCGCGATCCTCTTCGTCCAGCTGCTGCTCGGCGCATGGGTTGCGGGGCTCAACGCCGGTTCTGTCGCGAGCACATGGCCGCTGATGAACGATCATTTCGTGCCCGAGGGTATCGACTGGGCGGGCGGTGCCTGGATCGCGCTGACCAACGATCCCTTCCTGATCCATTTCCTCCATCGCTGGTGGTCGTGGGCCGCGGCGCTCGCGCTGCTCCTCCTCGCGCGCAGCTTGTCGCGGCGCGGCGCGCCTATCGAGGCGCGGCTGCTCGTCGCCGTGGTTGCGGCGCAGATGCTGCTCGGCATCTGGACCGTCGTATCGGGCGTTTCGATGTGGGTTGCCGTGTGGCATCAGGTGACCGGCGCGATCCTCGTCGCCATCGCCGCGGCGGGGCTCCACCGGCTGGGCCGCCGCGCGGCATGATTTCGGTCGGCGGTCTCGGCGGCGCATTCTTGCTACTGGCGGCCCAATCCCTTCCGTCCCCCGTGCCGGGCGATGTTCCGGCCGCGGCGGCCGCGCATTTCCAGTTCGCTCCCCCGGTGGGCCGGCCGATGACCTATCGCGTGACGACGCGCCGGATCGGCCGCGAAGGGGCGCTGGTCAATTTCTCGCTCACCTATGCGCTGCAATGGCAGCGCGTCGGGCGCGGTTACCGGCTCGAGGCGGTGCTGCAGCGGATCGATTCGGATGCCCGCCCCGAAGTGACCCGTGCGCTGTCGTTGATGCTCGAGCCGCTGGTCGGCGAAACGATGGCCTATCTTGTCGCGCCCGACGGCAGCCGGATCGGTCTTGTCGACCCGGACGCGTTGTGGGAGCGGGTGACGGCGCGGATTGAGGCCGTGGGGGCCAAGGCGGGACGCCCCGAAGCCCGGCAGCTCGCGCAGTTGATCGCCGCCTTGCCCGCAGCCGAACGCGACCGCTTGGCGACCGCCGATATCCGGGCACTCGTTGCGCCCGCAAATGGCGCCATTCCGCTCGCGGCGCAGGCGGACGGCACGAGCGTGTCGATCGTGCGCGACGGCGCGTTGCAGACGGTCGCCAAGGTCGAGCGCGATACCGCACCCGTCGGCGGCGCCGCCAAGCCGCTGGAAATCGACAATCTATGGACCGTCGACACCGCCACGGGGCTGGTGATGCGCGAGCAACGGCAGAGCTGGATCGTCGACGCCGAGGGCGACGGACGGACCCTCGTCGAAGAGCGGGTCCGCGCGCTGGCGATCGCCCCGCAAAGCTGAAGGTATCATAATACCTGTCAGCAAAGCCGCGATCTGCTTGACTTTCCGCCCCGCTTTCGCCATTGGCCCGCTCCGAAGCGCCGCTGCGTCCCGTCGGGATCAGGCGGCGCGGTTTGTTTCGGGCGGCGCGTGTCGCTCGTCCTAGTCCATCTCTGTCAAGGAGCGTGCCATGAAGGCGCTGACCAAGACGACTGTATCGGCGAACGCTGCCACGGTCGAAAAGAAATGGGTGCTGATCGACGCCGAGGGTCTCGTTGTGGGCCGCGTTGCATCGATCATCGCCAACATCCTGCGCGGCAAGCACAAGCCGTCGTTCACCCCGCACGTCGATTGCGGTGACAATGTCATCGTCATCAACGCCGAGAAGGTGGCGTTCACCGGCAAGAAGCTGGCCGACAAGCGCTACTACAAGCACACCGGCTATGCCGGCGGCATCAAGGAAACGAGCCCCGCGAAGATCCTCGAAGGCCGTTTCCCCGAGCGCGTGCTCGAAAAGGCCGTCGAACGCATGATCCCGCGTGGCCCGCTTGGCCGCCAGCAGATGCGCAACCTGCGCATCTTCGCCGGCACCGAACATCCGCATGAAGGGCAGAGCCCCGAAGTGATCGACGTCGCGTCGATGAACCGCAAGAACAAGGTGGGTGCATAATGGCTGACGAACAGACCATGACCGATCTCAAGGATCTCGCCGGCGCCGTCGAAGGCACCGTTGCTGCTCCGGTCTCGACCACGCCGCTGCGCGAAAAGATCGTCGACAAGCAGGGCCGCGCCTATGCGACCGGCCGCCGCAAGGACGCCGTCGCCCGCGTGTGGGTCAAGCCCGGTACGGGCAAGATCACCGTCAACGGCCGCGACCAGGAAGTTTATTTCGCACGTCCGACGCTGCGTCTCGTCATCAACCAGCCCTTCGGTCTGACCGAGCGCGTTGGCCAATATGACGTGATCGCAACCGTCAAGGGCGGCGGCCTCTCGGGCCAGGCGGGCGCCGTTCTGCACGGCATCGCCCAGGCGCTGACCCGCTTCGAACCCGCGCTGCGCGGCGTTGTGAAGTCGGCCGGCTTCCTGACCCGCGACAGCCGCGCCGTCGAGCGTAAGAAGTACGGCAAGGCCAAGGCCCGCCGCAGCTTCCAGTTCTCGAAGCGCTAATCAGTTTCTTTCGTCGACGGACGGAGAAAGGAAGGGCGGTCCGGCAACGGGCCGCCCTTTTCCGTTGGGAAACGGGCGATCCGACGCCGCACCGGCTCGGTTAGAGCAGGTCGAGGCTTCCGAGCGCCAACGCCTGTCGCGCCGGCCGTTCGGCCATCACCGCGAACATCTCGTCGCCGCGTTCGGTGCGTTCGACGCTCATCGATGCGAAGACCGCCATGAAATAGCCGCTCAAGGCCCCGACGCGGTAATCGGTCCACAGCGCTTCGGCATCGGGCGCAACGCCCGCGGCGGTCAGCGCCGCGATCCAATGGTCGAAGGCGGGCCGGTCGGCCGCCGCGCGCTCGTCCGGGTCGGCGATGCTGGTGCCGACCAGATAGGCGAGGTCGGCGGCGCCGCTGCCGCGCCCCAGCGTCTGCCAGTCGACGATCCAGCAGGTTTTGCCGTCGGGGGCGAAGAGGATATTGTCGACGCGCAGGTCGCCATGGACGATCGTCCGGACCGAAGGCTCGCGCGCCAGATAGGCGTCGAGTTTCGTAACGAGCCCGGCGCCGAGGTCGAGCACCTCGGGCGCGAGCCTTGCCGCATAACGCTCACGAAAACCGGCATAGAGCTGGGGGAACAGCGTGCGGATCAGCCCGGCATTGTCGCGTGCAAGCGAGGGCATCTGCGCGAGCCGGGCGTCGTTCCACAGATAGGCGTGAAGCTTTGCCGCCGCTTCGATGCAAGGGATCAGCCCGGAAAGGCCGAGGCCGGCAAGCTGGTCGCCCGCGCGTGCCGGCGCGAGATCCGACAGGATCAGGACAAAATCGACGTCATCGTCGGCGATATCGCAATGGTGGCAGATCGGCGCGGGAACGCCGCTGGCGGCGGCAAGCTCGCGATACCAGCTGATTTCCTTGACATAGGTGCCGGTAAGCTTGGCAATATTGCGGCTCGCCTCGTCATGGCTGGGGCATTTGGCGATCACCGTCGCGGGGGCATCGACGCCGTCCTCCCAGTCGAGCGTCAGGCGATAGCTGTCGCACATCTGTCCGGTGCCGACCTTGGCCGCGACGAAACCCTTCAACCTTTCCGGATGCCCGAGCACCGCACCAAGCCACGCCGGCGTCATCGCCTCGGGCGACGTCGGAAAATTCACGGCGCGGGGTCCATCAGGCCGGTGAGGCCCGTCGGGGCGTGCGGCCCGACGAACAATTGTTCGAGCACGCCAATGCCGCTCTCGCGGCGGTCGCCGTCGGCGAGGTCGGCGCGGACGAGTGCCTGCACATGCATCGCGAGCGGATTGCCCCATTGCCGCTCGGCTTCGGACAGGCTGTCGTGCGCGACCTCGAGGTCGCCATGGTCGAACCCGTGACCCCAGACGGGATGCGTATAACCGAGCCCGCTCATCGCGAAGGTCGGCCCGTTCGGGCAGAGCGTCAGCCGGGTGCTGCCATGAAAATCGGCGGTCAACTTTTTCAGGCGCCGCGTGCCCGGCTGCCACTCGGCCGCAAATACGGGATCGGCATAATGGCGCTCGCCGCCATTGCCGTCGACCAGCACCGCGCGGCGGTTCCACGGGCTCCCTTCGCCGTCGTCGTTGCTGTGAAAGAAGAGCGAGCGATCCTCAAAATTGCACGGCGTCCACAACCAGAAGAATTGGTGGAAATTGCCCTGCGGCGGCGGCTGCGGCTCGGCCGCGCCGACGGGGCGGATACCCCAGCTGCGGTCGCGCGTTCCGGCCCAACCGGCGCCGACATTGACACGCGCACCGTCGACCGAGAGCCATCCCGACCAATGGCCGTTCTGGGTCATGCGCGTATAGTCCATGAACAGGCGCGTGCCATTGCGACGCGTAAAGCGGGGCTCCTCGATCGGAAAATGCCGCGCGATGAAACGCAGCTCGGCGGCGAGCGGGCCATCGTTAGGCGCGATACGCAGCGTCAGCGTTTCGAGCGGTGCGTCGATGCTGATCGCGATCGGGCCCACCGACAGGTCGAGCCTTTCGCCGCCCGAGCGGCGGCTCGCGCGCAGATTATGCTGCACCCCATCGACCAGCACGCAGAAAGCAGCGTCGACGATGCCGAGCTGCGGATAGAAGCCCATCGCCGCGGCGAAGAAGACTGAGCAGTCGGACGAATAGCCGTTGAAGAAATAGCGATCATAGAAATTGCGGTCGGTGCCCGCGAAGGCAATCGGCTCGGCGCTCTGGTGCAGCGGGAAATCATCGCCTTTGGTCAGCATCGTCTCTCATCCCATTTTGCGTTTTTTCTTGCAACGTAACGGGATAAGGCGCGGCGTCAATGCACCGGCGGGTCGACCGGCGGCACGGCATCGATCGGTGCAACGGGTTCGCCGGGTGCGCGCGGCGGCAGCGCGTCGGGCGGCACGTCGTCGATCTGCATGTCGGGGGTCGGAACCGCTTCGACGTTGCGAACGCGGACCGCGATCGCACCGCTCTCGATGCGCAGTTCGTTGAAGCTGGGCGGGGTCGACCGGATGCGCTGCGACAGCGTGCCGGCGCCGATCATGCGGATCGGACCGGCTGCGGTTTGCGCGACGAGATCGAAGGCGTCGTGGACATGGCCGGTAAGCACCGCGGTGACGCCGCGCTCTGCCAGCGCGGCCAGTGCGCGCTCGCCGCCGCGGGTCAGCGCGCGTCCCTTGGTGCCCGCCTCGACCAGTGGATGGTGCGCGGTCACCAATATTGTAGTGCGAGGGGGCAGGGCGTCGATCGCGGCGAGCGTCTTGGCGAGTGCTTTCGGCGTCACCCAGCCTTTCGACCAGTCGAGCCGCCATTGCGCGCGCGCCGTGGTCTTGAGCGGCACCACCGCAACGCCGGCCAGATCGAGCTCGCGTTCGACCAGCCGCTCGATCCCGCGAATGCGGCGATAGGGGTAGAAGAAGCGCTCGATCGGATTGAAATAGGGGAGGTCGTGGTTGCCGACCTCGACCGTCACCGGCACATCGAGCGCGCCGATCCAGTCGCACGCCGCGGCAAATTCATGGCTGCGCGCGCGCATCGTGAGGTCGCCGGTGATCAGCACCGCATCGGGCTGCTCGCGGCGCACGCACTCGGTGAACCAGGCGAGCGCGGCGCGGTCCTCGAGCCCGAAATGCAGGTCGCTGATGTGGAAGAGCCACGTCATGGCGTGGCGGGTGCCGTGGCGAGAAATGCGAGCGGGCTGCCCTCGAGGCGATAAGTTGCCCCGGACGGCAATTCGGCGGGTTCTCCGTCGAGGAGCAGGCCGATCGATCCATTGCTTTCGATGACCACCGTGCGGCGTTCGGACAGGTCGACGCTCGGTCCTTCGCGGAAATCGCCGCCAAGCCAGGCGATCCCGTGGCTCAGGATCGACCCGGCGCTGTCGGTGATCAGCCCCTCGGCGAGGATGCGGTCGGGCTTTGGCGTCAGGTTGATCGCCTGGAACGATTCGTCCGAGCCGCGGATGCGAACGCCGTCGCCATGAAGCGTCGCGTCGATCGCATCGGGGATGGTTTCGACCAGGCCGCTGAGGCTGAGCGAACGGAATTGCTCGCGAACTTCGGCCCATGCCGTCGTCGGCCCCGCGATGACACCAATATAGGCGCGCCCCGCGTCGCAGAGGATCGTCGGCGGATGGACGCGCCGCGCCTTGCCCGCGAGCGCATCCTGCAAAATATTCTCGGGACCGCGATCGCCATGCAGCGTCTTGTGGAACAGGTTGAGCGTCCCGCCGGGAAGCGGCAGCATCGCGCCGCGCCATGTTTCGAGCTTGCTCGCGGTAGCGTTGACTGTGCCGTCGCCGCTGAGGACCAGCAGCAGGTCGATGCCGTCGCCCTCCAGCGAGGCGGCTGATGGCAGGTCGTCGTCGGGAAGGATCACGGTGCGGACGAGCGGCGCGCCCGCTGCATCGCATATCTCGATCAAACGGCCGACGAGAGCCTCGTCGGAGCTGCCGCTGCGCAGGTTACAGACGAGGGCGGGGCGAGTGAAGTTGCTGGTCATCGCCTGTCCTACGCGCGAACGCGGAAAAGGTGGCGGCCTATATCGCGCCGCCGCTTGTTCGCCGTCCCGCCGCCCTGTAGGGCGCGAAAGATGGCGGGGCCGGTTTCCAAAGGACGACGGTTGATCAAGATCCTATTCGTGGTGTTGCTGCTCGTGCTGCTGTTCGGCGGCGGCGCCAAGATGATCGTCGCGGGCGGCGCCAAGTCGCTCAACATGGCCGACCGGCTGCTCGGGCAGGGCGACGGAGCGCGGTTGCTGCTCGCCGACCAGCCCTATGGTCGCGGCCCGCGCCAGTCGCTCGACATCTGGGTGCCCGATAGCCTCAAAGAGGGTGACCGGTTGCCGGTGGTCGTCTTTTTTTATGGCGGCGGCTGGGACAGCGGCGAGCGGGGCAGCTATGGTTTCGCCGGCCGCGCGCTGGCGCGGCAAGGGTTCGTCGTGGTGATCCCCGACTATCGCCTCGTGCCCAAAGCCTATTGGCCCGACTTTATCGAGGACAGTGCGGCGGCGGTCGCGTGGACGCACGAACATATCGCGAAACTTGGCGGCGACCCCGACCGGATCGCGCTGATGGGCCATTCGGCGGGCGCCTATAATGCCGCGATGCTCGCGCTCGACCCGCGGTGGCTGCGCGCGGCGAACAGCGACCCGTCGATCATCCGCGGCGTCGCGGGGCTCGCCGGCCCCTATGACTTCTTGCCCATCGAAAAGGGTGGCCGCGGCGACAGGGCGATGGGCAAGGTCAAGCCGATTGAGAAAACCCAGCCGATCCACTTCGCGCGCGGCGATGCGCCGCCGATGTGGCTCGCGACCGGCGACGAGGATGACGCGGTGCGCCCGCGCAATAGCCAGAACCTCGCCGCCGCGATCGAGAAGGCGGGCGGCCCGGTGACGCTCCGCATCTACCCCGGCATGGGGCATACCGGCATCGTGATGGCGCTCGCCGCGCCGTTCCAGAACAAGGGGCCGGTGCTCGACGAGGCGACCGATTTCCTCCGCGGTGTGACCGGTCGCCGCATTGCGCCCGCGTCGGAAGCGGCGCAGTGAGCGCGCCGATCCCGACGATCGTACTTGCGGGAAGCCGGCCCGGCCCCGATCCGCTGCTGACCGGCAGCGGGGTTTCGACCAAGGCGCTGCTGCCGATCGCGGGACAGGCGATGCTCGTCCATGTCGTGAAGGCGCTGCGCGCCTCGCCCGAAGTCGGTCCGATCACGATCCTCGCGCAGAACAGCGCCGCGCTGGCGGCCGAGCCGGGGCTGGCCGGGCTCGCCGGCCTGCATTTCGCGGATTCGGGGCAGGGGATCAGCAGCTCGCTCGCCGCCGCGCTGCCGCCGGGCGACGATCCGCTGCTCGTTACGACGGCCGACAATGTTTTGCTCACCCCGACGATGGTAACGGAATTCCTCGCGGGAGCCGAGGATAGCGACGTCGCGGTCGCGATGGTCGAGCGCGACGTGCTGCTCGCGCGCTATCCCGAATCCAAGCGCACCTGGCTGAAATTCCGTGGCGGCTGGTGGTCGGGCGCGAACATGTTCCGGCTGCGCGGGCGGCGCGTGCTGCCCTTGCTCGACTTCTGGGGCCGCATCGAACGCGACCGCAAGAAGGGACTCAAGATCATTGCCGCTTTCGGCCCCTGGCTGCTGATCGGCGCGCTGCTTCGCCTCTTCTCGATCGAGCAGGGCGTCGCGCGCGCCGGGCTACGTTTCGGTCTCAAGGCGACGGTCGTGCCGATGTCCGAGCCCGAGGCGTGCATCGACGCCGACAAGCCCGCCGACATTGACCTCATCGAAGCGATATTTGCCGCGCGGCGGCAAGACGCTATAGGGCAGCCCCTATGACCATCGACAAAGCCATCATCCTGTCGGCCGGGCAAGGTTCGCGCCTGCTGCCGCTGACCCGCGACATCCCCAAATGCCTGATCGAGTTCAACGGCCGCAGCCTCATCAGCTGGCAGGTCGCGGCGCTCGTCGCGAACGGGATCAAGGACATTGTCGTCGTCACGGGCTTTCGCACCGAGCGCGTCGAGGATCATGCGCTCCAGCTCTATCGCGACACCGGCGCGCGGATCCGCACGCTGTTCAATCCCTTTTTTCAGGTCGCCGACAATCTGGGCACCTGCTGGATCGCGCGAGAGGAGATGGACCGCGATTTCATCATCCTCAACGGCGACACCATCATCTCGGACGAAATCGTCGCGAAGCTGATTGCGGGTGCGAACGAGCCGATCAACGTCACCGTCGACGTCAAGGCTGACTATGACGACGACGACATGAAGGTGAATCGCGACGCCGAAGGGCGACTGCATCACATCGGCAAGCGGCTGCTGCCCCCCGACACCAATGCCGAATCGATCGGGATGCTGGCGTTCGTCGGCGACGGCCCGTCGATCTTCCGCAACCAGGTCGACCAGATGATGCGCACCCCCGACGGGGTCGAGCGCTGGTATCTGCGCGCGATCGACATCATCGCCAAGGGCAACCGCGTCGGCACCGTGTCGATCGAGGGGCTGGAATGGCAGGAAGTCGATTTCCCGCAGGATGTCGAAGCCGCCGATGCGCTCACCGCGAAATGGGCCGAAGAAGGCCGCTACGCGAAATAGGGTTTGAGCCAGCCGGTGAGCGCGGCGACCTCTGCATCGTCGAGCTTCACCGCCTGCCCGAGGTCGGGCTGACCCGGCCAGCCCGCGTCGGCCACGGTCAGCCCCGAGCCCGAACGTTCGCCCTCGTAACGCGGCAGGACGTGGAAATGGACGTGCGGGTCGACCATCATCAGCATCAGATAGTTGATCTTCGCATAGCCGACCGCCTGTCCCAGCGCGGCCTCGATCGCGGCGGTCGCCACCTTGAGTTCGGCATGCGCTTCGGCCGGCAAGTCGCCAAACGCCGTCGCGTTGGATTTGGCCGCCAGCACCAGCGCGCCGAGCGTCGGCTGCGCGGGACGCAGCAGCACGGCCCAATGCTCATATTCGGCGATCAGCGTCGCCGGATGGCCGAATTTGGCGATGGTCGCGTTCATGGCTGTGCCTCTTCCATCCAGCTGACGATCGGCCGGCCCGAACGCTTTACGGCATAGGCTTGCACCAGCCGCACCGCATGGACGACCAGCGAGATGACAGTCCACCATGCGAGCGCGATCAGCCCGATGTCGGGGCGTCCGGCGAGCGTCGCGAAAAACAGGATCGCGAAATTCGGGTTGCGGCGCGCGGTGATCAGGCGGAAATCGCTGTCGAACTTCTGCCAGACATGGATGTCCATGCCGAAATCCTTGAGGAACAGCCCTTCGATCACGCGCTGGAGCACATAGCCCGCGACGACCGCGACCATCACCCAGATGAAGGTCTGCGTCGACAGCGCGAGCCCCCATGCGCCGAGCCCGACACCCCAGAAATACCACCAGAAGGGGGGGTGAACCAGGTCGACGCCATGGTCGGCGACATTGCCCCATTTCGACGAGGTGATCGTGCAGCGCGCGAGCTTTCCATCGACCGTGTCGAGCACCATGAAGATGAAGCCCGCGAGCATCCCTTCCCAGTAATGGCCGTAAGCGAAAAGATAGGTCGCGTAGACGCACAGCGCAGCGCCGATCGCGGTGACCATGTTGGGCGTCATACCGATGCTCGCGGCGCCGCGCGTCAGCCACAGCGCGAGTTCGGGCCACAGATATTTGGTCAGCGCATCGGTGACGCCCTTATAGGCGCCGAAATAGCTTTTCCGCTCGATCTCGCGGCGCGTGCCGGGGGTCAGCTCCCTGACGAAGGGCTGTTCGAGCTTGCGAAGCTGGCGGTTGTAGAGCTTGCGCCCGTCCGACAGGTCGATGACCGTGGCCGCCATCGGGTCGCTGCCGGCCGGGACCTGACCGATCACCGGGGCGCCGCCCCAGGCGAAAACCATACCCGGCTGATCGATCACCCAGCGCAGCAGCATCGGGTCGAAGACATAGGCGAGGTTGAAGATCAGCTCATGGCCCGGCGCGATCGGCTTGCCGTCCTTTTCCGCCATGCGGCGGCAGCGCTCGGCGTTGGTCATGCCCCAGATCGGGGTGCTGTTTTCGCCGAGCAGGCGGATCGGCGCGCTCATCGCGGCGTCCTTGCGAAATCGAGGATGATGTCGGCCTGCCGTATCGAGGCGGGGATCGGGAATTGATCGATGGAATCGTGCATGGCGGCTTCCTGAGCATCAACAAAGGTCGGTTGCAAGTCCGCAGCCCGGGCGAGCGCCGCGGGGAGTTCGGCGATATCCTCGATGACCTGACCCAAATGCCAATGCGCGAACGCCGGATCGTCGCGCCACGCCAACCGGTCGAGGTTCAGGAAAATGCACGGACGCGGGCGCAGGAGGAATTCGTAAACCTGGCTCGACACGTCGCCCAGATAGACGTCGGAGCTCATCGTATAGCTCATGTCGATCGAATGATGGCTGCCCATGTCGACCCGGATATGCCCCGCCCGCGTCGTGATCGGCGGCACGCGCTGCGCCAGCTTCGTATGCGGCGCGATGATGACGTTCCACCCCTCCAGCGCTTCCAGCGCGGCGAGCACTTCGGGGCCGTGCGCCGGCCACGACGACAGCTTCGCGTCGAAATGCGGATTGTAGAACAGCACCGGCCGCTCATTGTCGAAAAAGCGTTGCCGCTCGGCGCATATTTCGAACTTGGCATAGCCGCCCACGACGACATTGCCGGGTTCGGACAGTCTGTGTTCGATCATGCGCCGCCGGTCCTTCTCGCCCGCGACGAGGGTCAGGTCGATCAGTGCATGCCGCCCGCGATAGCCGCCCGCGCGGTCGCCCGCGCCATGCTTGATCACGACGATGCGCGATGAAAAGCCGGGGATGCGTTTCAGCCAGGCGCTCGAAATCTCGGTCGTGACCAGCACGGGAAAGCGCCGGATCGCCGGATAGTTGAGCAGCAAAGTTGCGAGCCGCGACGGCTGGCGGAACAGGGAGTCTGGGCCAAAGGGCGGTCGGCGCAGCAGGACCGGTTCGAACCGGCACTGCGTATCATAGCTGAGTATGAGATCGAGAATCTGGCGCGACGGCGACAGGATCGAAACCCTTACATCGTCGCGCTTCGCGAGTTCGAGCGCCGCCGGCAGCCAATGATAAAGCTGTTGTGCTTCGGCAAGGGCAAGGAAGGCGATAGGGGTCGGCAAGATGTGCTCCGGTGGCGAGGAACTGGCGAAAGGGGCCGGGCGCATTCAGCCGGGTCCGATCTCGAAATCCAGCGTCCGCCAGCCCTGCTGCGCGGCAAGGCGGACCAGCTTGCGGCTGCGTCCGATCAGCCAGGATTCATGCGCCAGCGCAAAGGTCGGGGCGTCGCTCGGGTGATCCGAATAGGCGCGGATATGCACCGCGCCGCTGGCCGCGTTCGCGTCAAGCCACTCGGTCACCCGGCGCGCCTTTTCGGCGCCATAGCAATTTTCACCATCAAGCAGCGGGAGCCAGCTGCCGTCGTCGGCGCGCCGATGGCGCGTCGCGACGATGGCGTCGAAACCCAGCGCTTCGGCAATCGCGCCGGCGTAGAATTCGGGCGCTGCTGTCGCCATCAGCAGGCGGTATCGCTCGGCGCGGTTGCGCGCGATAGACGCCTGCGCGCCCGGCGGCACGTCGCGCGGCACGCGCCACGCCGCGAAATCGGCGGCGAGCTTGTCGGCGCGGGCGGGGGCGATGCTGGCGCCGAGCATCAGGCGAATCGCGGCGGGCTTGAACCGGTCGCGGCCATAGAGGCGCAGCGCATAGCCGATCATCAGCGCTGCGAGCGCGGGAAGCAACAGCATGCGCCACCGCGCCTCGCGCCACGCCGCCCACAGCAGGAACAGCGTGAAGGTCGGCTTGCGCAGCACGGTGCGGTCGAGGTCGTAGATCGCGACGCGGATGGGCAGCTCCTCGCTCATCGCTCTGTGGGTCCGATCAGGCGTAGTTTACGCGCCGTCTTGCCGAGCGAGGCGCGGTCGGCGAGCGGCAGGGCAAAACGCAGCGCGAACCAGATCGCGGCGGCGGCGATCAGTCCAAGCAGGGGCAGCGCGATGGCGTCGGGCAGCAGGCCGGCGAACACTGCCGTCGTTCCGGCAACGAGGGTGATCGCCATTCCGCGCAAGGCAACCGCTGGGAATTGCGCATCGAAGGGGTGGAGCTTCTCGATCGCCGCGAGCTGGAGCATCGGGATCGCGGCCATCACGACAAGCCCGATCGCCGTCGCCAGCGTCACCCCGGTCAGCGGGTCGAGATGGCCGACGATCAGCCATCCCGCGCCGACCGCGACGGCAACGCCGAAGATGCTGGCGGTGAGCTGCTGGCGGAAAGCCGCGACAACCTGCAGCACCGGCGCCGAAATGCCGAGCACGGCTTCGGCAGCGCGCGCGAACAGCAGGATCACGAGCGCGGCCTGCGCGGCCTGCGCGCCATGCCCGAAGAGCCCGAGCAGCGACGCGCTGCCCGCGGCGAGCACCGCGGCGAGCGGCAGCGCGATCGCCAGGATCAGCCGCGTCGCATAGGCATAGATGTCGGCGACCTGCCGCCGGTCCTCGCGCTCGGCGCTCGCGGCGAGGGGCGCCATCACATAGGTGAAGGCGATACGCACCAGCTGGACGACGCTCGACAGCTTGCGCGCGATTGTGAACAGGCCCGCCGCCGCCGCGCCCGCCGCGCCGGGGAGCAGCATGTTGAGGATGAGCGCGGGCGCATCGCCGAACAATCGGGCGATGATGTTCGACGGCAGGATCGAAAGCCCGGCCCAGAACGTGTTGCGCGCCGTGTCGCTGGCCCACGGTCCGCGCCACAGATCGGCGAAACTATAGTGGCGCGCGAGCAGCCGCACGCTGAGCCCCGCGGTGATCGCGAGCGAACAGAGATGCGCGATGAACAGCCCCTTGAGGCCCAGTCCGCCGGCGAAAAACAGCGCCGCGAACACCAGTCGCAGCATCTGTTCCCACACGATCCTGAGGCGGATTTCGGCGCCGAACACCATGCGCGCGCGCAGCGCCGAGGTCGCGATTTCGACAAAGGCCCACAGCGGCAGCGCCCACACGAAGATGCGGATCGCGGGGGTGACGAGATCGCGGTCCTTCGCCGCGACATTGAGCAGCGGCCCCAGGTCGGCAGCAAAGATGGCGACTAGAGCGGCGACGATGACGCACGGCCCGACACCAAAGATCATCGCGGTACGCAGCGCTGCCGCAGCCTCGGCCTTGCCCGCCGATTGCGGCACGGTGCGCTGCATGGCGCTTGTCATGCCGAGGTCGAAGATATTCTCGAGCAGGTTCACCGCCGCCCACAGCACGGCATAGAGGCCATAGCCGGCAAGGCCGAACATCAGGACGTAAAGCGGCTGCGCGACGATCTCGACCACTGCGCCGAGGCGCGCCAGCACGGTCGTGCCAAGCCCGCGCGCGACGCTGCGGCTGGTAACGGCGGGCTGGGCGGCGCTTTCGCTCATCATCGCCGCCCTAGCGATTGTTGGCTATGGAAGAAAGCGATCTTCCCTCCCCCTCTGATGGGGGAGGCAGGGAGACTTGCCAGCTTGCTGGCAGTCGCAGCGGTGGGCGTGAGGTCTCGCCCTAAAGCGACGGTATCAGGACGAGACCTCACCCCCATCCAACTTCGCCTAATCGCTGCGCGATAAGGCTGCGTATCCTTCCCCCATCAAGGGGGAAGGGGGTTTTGCCGCAATTTCACGCCATCCACCCTCTTGTCGACTCCTGAAATCGGGTCTAGTCAGCCCGCGATTGCACAAGGAAACCCCGCGATATGGCCCAATTTGTCCTGCCCAAGAACAGCCGCCCGCAAAAGACGGGCAAGGTCCACAAGGCCGAAGGCGCCGCGGCGGTGAAGAAGTTCAAAGTCTATCGTTACGACCCCGATAGCGGCCAGAATCCGCGGTTCGACACGTTCGAGATCGACACGGAAAAATGCGGCCCGATGGTGCTCGACGCGCTCATCAAGATGAAGAGCGAGCAGGATTCGTCGCTGACCTTCCGCCGTTCGTGCCGCGAGGGCATTTGCGGCAGCTGTTCGATGAACATGAACGGCAAGAACGGCCTCGCCTGCACGACCGCGATCGAGGATTTGAAGGGCGACATCACGATCACCCCGCTGCCTTCGATGGACGTGATCAAGGATCTCGTTCCCGACTTCACGCATTTCTACGCGCAATATGCGTCGATCGAGCCGTGGCTGAAGACCAAGACGACGACGCCGAGCGGCAAGGAGCGGCTGCAGTCGCCCGCCGAACGCGAAAAGCTCGACGGGCTTTACGAGTGCATCCTGTGCGCCTGCTGCTCGACGAGCTGCCCCAGCTATTGGTGGAACAGCGACAAATTCCTCGGCCCCGCGATCCTGCTTCAGGCGTATCGCTGGCTCGCCGACAGCCGCGACGAAATGACCGGCGAACGCCTTGATGAGCTCGAAGATCCGTTCCGTCTCTATCGCTGCCACACGATCATGAACTGCGCGAACGCCTGCCCCAAGGGCCTCAGCCCCGCGCGCGCGATTGCCGAGATCAAGAAGCTCGAGGCCGAGCGGCAGGTGTGAACGACGGGATCGAGGAACCGAAGCGCCGGGACCATTTCAGCGCGGAGACGCTGGAGGATGGTTGGGTCAGCTGGAACCTCAAGGACCCCAGCCGCTTCAACGCTTTCATCGAACCGCTGACGGTCCGCGTCGAACAGCCGACCGCCGACGGCCGCCCGTGCGCGCGGGTGCGGATGATCCCTGAACGCAAGCACAGCAACCTCGGCGATAACGTCCACGGCGCGGTGACGCTGGCGCTCGTCGACATCGCGCTGTTCGCGGCGTCGCATCAGTTTGGTTCGCTCAACGCCGGTCATTCGGTGACGCTCGACCTGTCTACGCAGTTTGTTGGCGCGGGGCGCGTCGGCGAGCCGCTCGACGCCGTGGTCGAGCTGGTGCGCGAGACCGGCCGGCTGATCTTCCTGCGCGGCCTTGTCGTGCAGGGCGAAGGCGACAGCCATATCGTACTGACCTTCGCCGGAACGATCCGCAAGGCGAGCGCCAAGTGACCACCGTTCTTGCGGCTTATGATGCGCTTGTAGCGGCGGGGGAGCTTCGTCCCGATCCCGAACAGCGCGCCGCCGCCGAGCGGCTGAACCAGTTGCAGGCCGAGCTCGAAGCGGTGCCTAAGCGCGGCAGCCTGCTCTGGCGTCTTGCCGGTCGCAAGCCTGGGGCGCTGCGCGGCGTCTATCTGTGGGGCGCGGTCGGACGTGGGAAGTCCATGCTCATGGACCTCTTTTATGACCAGCTTTCCATCCAGCGGAAGCGGCGCGTCCATTTTCATGCGTTCATGCTCGACGTCCATGCGCGGATGCGCGAGGTACGGAAAAGCGAGAGCGGCGATCCGATCCCGCTCGTCGCCGATGCACTCGCCGAAAATACGCGCTGCCTCGCGTTCGACGAGATGGTCGTGAACAACAGCGCCGACGCGATGATCCTCTCGCGGCTGTTCACCGCTTTGATCGACCGCGGCGTGACGATGGTCGCGACCTCGAACCGGCCGCCGAAGGATCTCTACAAGGACGGGCTCAACCGCGAGCATTTCCTGCCCTTCATCGCGCTCGTTGAGGAACGGCTCGACGTGATGAGCCTGAACGGCCCGACCGATTATCGCCGCGACCGGCTGGGCGACGGGGCGCGCTGGTTCGTTCCCGCCGACGATGCCGCGAGTGCGGCGCTGTCGGCGGCTTTCTTCCGCCTCACCGACTATCCGCCCGAGGACCGCGCGCATGTCCCGACGCTCGAGCTCGACGTCGGCGGCGGGCGGATGCTGCACGTGCCGAAAGCCTTGAAGGGCGTCGCGGTCTTTTCGTTCAAGCGATTGTGCGGCGAGGCGCGCGGGGCCGCCGATTATCTCGCGGTCGCGCGCCATTTTCACACCGTCATCATCGTCGGGATCCCGCGCATGGGGCCCGAGAACCGCAACGAGGCGGCGCGCTTCGTGACGCTGATCGACGCGCTCTACGAATATAAGGTCAAGCTGCTCGCGAGCGCGGCGGCGATGCCCGATCAGCTCTATATCGCGGGCGACGGGGCGTTCGAATTCGAGCGCACGGCAAGCCGCCTCGCCGAAATGCAGTCGGACGATTATCTGGCGCTAGGCCACGGCCAGGACGACGCCGCCTAATATTTTCCCCCATCGTGACGAATTGACCGTCACCGAAATGAGGTCGCGGACGTAGCGGACCTCGTGCGCGAGGTGGCCGATACCCTGCTCGATCGTCCGGCGCAGCGTGCGGAGCGGCTTGGGCGCGGCGAGCCCGATCCGTACGGGGCGTTCGGGCGGTCCGGGCAAAGTCGCAAATCCGCCGCTGGTCACGCGCGTGTCGTCCGCGACCGCGCGGCACAGCGCCTCCATCCGCGAAATCGCCAGCCCGTTCGGGACTTCGCGGTCGCGGCTCAGCAGTTCGAAGCTGTGGCTGAACGCCGAAAACTGGATCGCGCCGCTCGCCGCACTATGATCCAGCGCGTCGCGCATTTCCTCTTCGGACATCGCGCAAAGCTGCGCGGGGCGGAAGCGGCTGGCGCGGTCCATCAGCCCGCTGACCGGCACTTCGCACACGCCATGGTGGATGCGCATGCCGAGATTGCCGGGGTCGAGCGAGATGGCGCAGCCATGGCCCTGGTACGCGCCGTTGAAACTGCTGTCGAAGCGGAAGCCGAGCGCCGCGAGCGCGCGCAGCGTGTCGTCGTTGGCGCCGAAATTGCCCGCACGGAACGCGGTCGGTTTCGGCGCGCCTGCGCCGACGAGGATGTCGCGCGCGAGCGCGATCAGTTTCTTCTGCGCCGTGAGCGGGAAATCGCCGATGTTGCGGCCGGTCAGCCGTCCGACCGGGTTGAAGCGCGCGAAGGCCAGCCATTCGGTGTGGATATGGACCTGCACCTCGTGCCCGCGTGCGACCACCGGCTGGACGATCGCGTCGACCACTTCGGGACCATAGACGAGCGCGGGCATCGGATCGATGAAGAACACGCCGATCAGCCCGTGGCGCTCGAGCATGTCCATCTGGAAATGGATGCCGAAATCGCCGTCGCGGCAGCGGCCGAGGATCGAGCTTTCGAAATTGGCGCGCGCATCGGCGCCGCGCTGGTAAAGGCCGGCCGACAATTCGGTGTCGAAGCTGATGATTGCCCGCGTCATGGTTCCCGCGCGTAGCATGGCAGCGATAAGGGAGGGTTAACCGATTCCTACGCGATCACCGCGACGACGGGGCGTGCGGCCGCTTCGCGCTTGTCACATCCCGCGTCTATTCCCATTGGAGCGCGTCGCGCGAGGCGACTTATAGTTATTGCGAACTATTAGCAAAGAAAGCCTGTTTTTCGTCCTTTTCGCGGTTGTTTCGTTAAGGGAATCGGCGTAGGGGCGTCGCCAGTCTTGGGACCGGAGCGGAGCTTTAGCCCGTGCTCCCGCCGGTCTGTGAACCAATTGCCGGGCTTGCCAGGAAGGGAGTGCCGCGCGCCATGGGACGCAAGAAGATCGCTTTGATCGGAGCCGGGAATATCGGCGGAACGTTGGCGCTGCTCGCCGCGCAGAAAGAACTCGGCGACGTCGTCCTGTTCGACGTCGTTGAGGGCGTGCCGCAGGGCAAGGCGCTCGATCTGTCGCAGGTCGGCCCGATCGCGGGTTTCGACGCGAAGATCACCGGCACGAACGACTATGCCGACATCGCCGGCGCCGACGTCATCATCGTCACCGCCGGTGTCGCCCGCAAGCCGGGCATGAGCCGCGACGACCTGCTCGGCATCAACCTGAAAGTGATGAAGGCGGTCGGCGAAGGCATCAAGGCCAACGCCCCCGACGCGTTCGTCATCTGCATCACCAACCCGCTCGACGCGATGGTTTGGGCGCTGCGCGAATTCTCGGGTCTGCCGCACAATAAGGTCGTCGGCATGGCCGGTGTGCTCGATTCGGCGCGCTTCAGCCACTTCATCGCCGACGAATTCGACGTGTCGGTCAAGGATGTGAACACCTTCGTGCTCGGCGGCCACGGCGACACGATGGTCCCCGTCGTGCGTTACTCGACCGTCAACGGCATCCCCGTTCCCGACCTCGTCAAGATGGGCCTGTCGTCGCAGGACAAGATCGATGCGATCGTCAAGCGCACGCGCGGCGGCGGCGGGGAGATCGTCGCGCTGCTCGGCACCGGTTCGGCCTTCTATGCGCCGGCCGCCTCGGGCATCGCTATGGCCGAAGCCTATCTGGGTGATCAGAAGCGCATCCTGCCCTGCGCCGCCTATGTCGACGGCCAGTACGGCCTCGACGGCCTGTATGTCGGCGTGCCGGTGCTGATTGGTGCCGGCGGGGTCGAGAAGATCGTCGAGATCGAACTCGACGACGCCGACAAGGCGGGTCTGCAGGTCTCGGTCGACGCGGTCAAGGAACTGCTCGACGCGTGCAAGGCGCTGGATCCCAGCCTCGCCTGATTGTTGCGCCCCTGCGAAGGCAGGGGCCCATCACCTGCGCTCGAAATATCGGGCGGCGGGTGGCTGAAAAATTTGGAGATGGGCCCCTGCCTTCGCAGGGGCACGAGAAATGGAACGAAGCGCATGAGCATCCTCATCGACAAGAATACCAAGGTCATCACGCAAGGGATGACGGGTGCCACCGGCACCTTCCACACCGAACAGGCGCTCGCCTATGGCACGCAGATGGTCGGCGGCGTGACCCCGGGCAAGGGCGGCACGACGCACATCGGCCTGCCTAACTTCAACACCGTTGAAGAAGCCAAGGCCGCGACCGGCGCGACCGCGAGCTGCATCTATGTTCCGCCGCCGTTCGCCGCCGACTCGATCCTTGAGGCGATCGACGCCGAGATGGAACTGATCGTCTGCATCACCGAGGGCATCCCCGTGCTCGACATGGTCAAGGTGAAGCGCGCGCTGTCGGGTTCGAAATCGCGCCTGATCGGTCCGAACTGCCCCGGCGTCCTGACGCCCGGCGAATGCAAGATCGGCATCATGCCCGGCAGCATCTTCTCGAAGGGCAGCGTCGGTGTCGTCTCGCGCTCGGGCACGCTGACCTATGAAGCGGTGTTCCAGACCACGAACGTCGGCCTGGGTCAGACGACCGCGGTCGGCATCGGCGGCGATCCCGTCAACGGCACCAACTTCATCGACGTGCTCGAACTCTTCCTCGCCGACGAGGCGACCAAGTCGATCATCATGATCGGCGAGATCGGTGGCGACGCAGAGGAGCAGGCGGCGCAGTTCCTGATCGACGAAGCGAAGCGCGGCCGTAAGAAGCCGATGGCGGGCTTCATCGCGGGCCGCACCGCGCCTCCGGGCCGCCGCATGGGCCATGCCGGCGCGATCGTGTCGGGCGGCAAGGGCGACGCCGAAAGCAAGATCGCGGCGATGGAAGCCGCGGGCATCAAGGTGTCGGCGAGCCCGTCGGAACTCGGCTCGACCCTCGCCGAAGTGCTGAAAGAACGCGTCTGACCGGACGGCCCGCCGGCGCCCTTTGCTGGCGGGCCTCCGCTCCCCATATAAATCCCACCCCTACCTCCCCGTGGAAAAGCAGATGAACCTCGAACGACAAAGCTTCGACATCGACGAGCCGCAGGCCGGCCCGAGCTGGGCGCCGAAAAACTGGCCCCAGATCGACAGCGACGACCTGACCGCCGCGCTCGACCCGCAGCAGATGCAGGTCGCGGTGAAGGCCGCCGCCGCCAAGGCGGGCGCCCCGCTGTCGAATGCCGAAGTCGAGCGCGCCGCGGACGATTCGATCCGCGCGATGATGCTGATCCGCACCTATCGCGTGCGCGGACATCTTGCTGCCAACCTCGATCCGCTCGGCCTCAGCCAGCGCGAGCTGCCCGCCGACCTGACGCCCGAATATCACGGCTTCGTCGGCGCCGATCTCGATCGTCCGGTTTATATCGGGGGAACGCTCGGCCTCGAAAAGGCGACCATTCGCGAGATCGTCGCGATCCTGCGTGCCAATTATTGCGGCAATGTCGGCCTCGAATATATGCACATCGCCGACATCGAGGAGCGCCAGTTCCTGCAGGAGCGGATGGAAGGCGCCGACAAGATCATCGAATTTTCGGTCGAGGGCAAACGCGCCATCCTGAGCAAGGTGATCCAGGCCGAGGAGTGGGAGAAATTCCTCGCGCGCAAATATGTCGGCACCAAGCGTTTCGGCCTCGACGGCGGCGAGAGCATGATCCCGGCGATGGAAGCGATCATCAAATATGGCGCCCAGTACGGCGTGCGCGAGATCGTCTATGGCATGGCGCACCGCGGGCGGCTCAACATGCTCGCGAACGTCATGGCGAAGCCGTATCAGGTGATCTTCCACGAATTTGCCGGCGGATCGGCGAACCCCGATGACATCGGCGGTTCGGGCGACGTCAAATATCATCTCGGCACCTCGACCGACCGCGAATTCGGCGGCGCGTCGGTGCATATGTCGCTCGTCCCCAACCCGTCGCACCTCGAAGCCGCCGACCCGGTCGTGCTCGGCAAGGTGCGCGCGCAGCAGGTCGTGCGCGACGACCTTGCCAAGCATGAGCAGGTGCTGCCCGTGCTGATCCACGGCGACGCGGCGTTCGCGGGGCAAGGGATCGTCTGGGAATGCCTCGGCTTCTCGGGCATCCGCGGCTATAACACCGGCGGCTGCCTCCACTTCATCGTCAACAACCAGATCGGTTTCACGACCAGCCCGCAGTTCGCGCGCTCGTCGCCCTATCCGTCGGACGTCGCAAAGGGCGTGATGGCGCCGATCCTGCACGTCAACGGCGACGATCCCGAAGCGGTGACTTTCGCGTGCAAGCTCGCGATCGATTTCCGCCAGCAGTTCAAGCGCGACGTCGTCATCGACATGTGGTGCTATCGCCGCTTCGGCCACAACGAGGGCGATGAGCCTTCGTTCACGCAGCCGCTGATGTACGCCGTCATTCGTCAGCATCCGCCGGTGTCGCAGCTTTGCGCCGCGAAGCTGGAGGCCGAAGGCGTGGTCGATGCGGGCTGGGCCGACGCCCGGCGCGCCGAATTCGTCGCGCGGCTCGAAGAGGATTTCGAAGCGGCGAAGAGCTACAAGCCGAACAAGGCCGACTGGTTCGCGGGCCGCTGGTCGGGGCTGCACGCCCCCGCCGATCCCGAAAACGCGCGCCGCAACATCGCGACGGGCGTGTCGGACAAATTGTTCGATTCGATCGGCCGGACGCTGACGACGATCCCCGCCGACGTCGAAGTCCACAAGACGCTCCGCCGCGTGATCGACGCGCGCGGCGCGATGTTCGCCGACAAGAGCGACGGCGAAGTGTTCGACTGGGCGACCGCCGAGAGCCTCGCGTTCGGGACGCTGCTCAGCGAAGGCTATCAGGTGCGCCTGTCGGGTCAGGATTCGGGGCGCGGCACGTTCAGCCAGCGCCATGCGGTCTGGATCGACCAGAAGACCGAAGCCCGATATGTCCCGCTCACGACCGTGCCGCACGGCCGGTTCGAGGTGCTCGACAGCCCGCTGTCCGAATATGGTGTGCTCGGCTTCGAATATGGCTATGCGATGGCCGATCCGAAGAGCCTCGTGCTCTGGGAAGCGCAGTTCGGCGATTTCGCCAACGGCGCGCAGATCATGATCGACCAGTTTATCGCGTCGGGCGAGGCCAAGTGGCTGCGCGCCAACGGGCTCGTGATGCTGCTCCCGCACGGTTACGAAGGACAGGGGCCGGAGCATAGCTCGGCGCGCCTCGAACGCTTCCTCCAGCTTTGCGCGGGCGACAATATCCAGGTGTGCAATATTTCGACCCCGTCGAACTATTTCCACGTCCTGCGCCGCCAGATGCTGCGCCCGTTCCGCAAGCCGATGATCATCATGACGCCCAAGTCGCTGCTCCGCCACAAGCTCGCGGTGTCGCAGCGTTCGGACTTCATCGGCGACGCGCATTTCCGCCGCCTGATGTCGGATCGCACCCCGCCGGCGGACAAGGACGTCAAGCGCGTCGTCCTCTGCTCGGGCAAGGTCGGCTACGACTTGATGGAAGCGCGCGATGCCGCGGGCCTGACCGATACGACCGTCGTGCGCGTCGAGCAGATCTATCCCTTCCCGGGTGAGCCGCTCGCGGTTCGTCTGAAGCGGATGCCGAACCTCGAAGAGGTGGTCTGGGCGCAGGAAGAGCCGCGCAACAACGGCGCCTGGTTCTTCGTCAACGAACTGATCGAGGACGCGCTGACCGAGGCGGGCCACAAGGGTATGCGGCCGCGTTACGCCGGTCGCGCCGCTGCGGCATCGCCCGCGACGGGCCTGATGAGCCGCCACCAGACCGAACAGTCGGCGCTCGTCGCCGACGCGCTCGGCCTGTCGGTTCGCGCCGAAATCCGCCGTACGAAGAATAAAGCTTAAGCCCCCCAAGGAACTGCACCTATGAGCACCGAAGTCAAAGTCCCCACGCTGGGCGAAAGCGTTACCGAAGCGACGATCGGCGAATGGCTGAAGAAGCCCGGCGAAGCCGTTGCGCTCGACGAGCCGATCGCGAGCCTTGAGACCGACAAGGTCGCGGTCGAAGTGCCGTCGCCCGTCGCCGGCGTGATGGGCCAGCAGCTCGCCGCGGTCGGCGACACGGTCAATGTCGGCGCGACGATCGCGACGGTCGAAGCCGGCGGCGTTGCCGCGGCGCCGACACCCGCCGCACCCGCGCCCGCCGCGAAGGCCGAAGCGGCCGCGCCGGTACCGGCCGCAACCGCCGCCCCGGCTGGAGAGGGCGTCGACACCGTCACCACCATGTCGCCCGCGGTGCGCCGCCTCGTTCTCGAGCATGGCGTCGATCCGACGAAAATCCAGGGCAGCGGCAAGGACGGCCGCCTGACCAAGGAAGATGTGCTCGCCGCCGCCAGCGCCGCCCCCGCCCCCGTGGCCGCTCCGGCTCCGGCCATTGCGCCTGCACCCGTCGCCAGCGGCACTCCGGGCCGTCACGAAGAGCGCGTCAAGATGACGCGCATGCGCCAGACGATCGCCAAGCGTTTGAAGGCGGCGCAGGACACCGCGGCGATGCTGACGACGTTCAACGACGTCGACATGTCGGCGGTGATGGCGACGCGCGATAAGTATCGCGAAAGCTTCGAAAAGAAGCATGGCGTGCGCCTCGGCTTTATGAGCTTCTTCACCAAGGCGGTCGCGCTCGCCGCGCATGATATTCCGGCGGTCAACGCGCGGATCGACGGCGACGAGATCGTCTATCACGACTATCTCGACGTCTCGGTCGCGGTCAGCGCGCCGAACGGCCTCGTCGTTCCCGTCGTGCGCAACGCCGACAGCCTGTCGTTCGCCGACATCGAGAAAGCGATCGCCGACCTCGGCAAGCGCGCCAAGGAAGGCACGCTGACGATGGACGACATGACCGGCGGCACCTTCACCATCTCGAACGGCGGCGTGTTCGGCGGCCTGATGTCGACCCCGATCATCAACCCGCCGCAGTCGGCGGTGCTCGGCCTCCACCGCATCGAGGATCGCCCGGTCGTCCGTAACGGCGAGATTGTGATCCGTCCGATGATGTACCTCGCGATGAGCTATGATCATCGCCTGATCGACGGCCGCGAGGCGGTGACCTTCCTGAAGACGATCAAGGAAGCGATCGAAGATCCGACGCGCCTGCTGATCGACCTTTGATCCGATGATGGCGCTCCCCCTCCGCGCGGTTCTTTTCGTCGCTGCCGCTGCTGCCCTGGCGGGCTGCAGCGAAGGCGAAAGCCGCATGGCGAAGGGACTCGAAGAGGGCCTGAGGACCAGCTTCGTCGAAAGCTTCGGCGAATCGTGCCGTGCCACGGCCGAGGGCGGCGGCGCGGCGGCGGGCCTCGCAGCCGAGGTCTGCAAATGCGCGGCCGGCGAATTGATCAAGAAATATAGCGCATCTGAACTGATCGGCCTGTCGCCCGAAATGGCGGCACCGGTTATGAAGTCATGCGCTGCGAAATCCGGGCTGCCCGTTTGAGCGGATTCGCTCGTTGACGGCGCCAGGCAGAAATTGAGGTAGATTGAACATGGCTGATTACGACTACGACGTCCTTGTCATCGGTTCGGGCCCCGGCGGTTATGTCGCGGCGATCCGCGCGGCGCAGCTGGGCCTGAAGACCGCGTGCGCCGAAGGGCGCGAGACGCTGGGCGGCACCTGCCTCAACGTCGGCTGCATCCCGTCGAAGGCGATGCTCCACGCGTCGGAATATTTCGAAGCGGCGGCCGGCGGCGCGATGGCGGCGATGGGCATCAAAGTGAAGCCCGAGCTCGACCTCCCCGTGATGCACGGCCAGCGCAAGGATGCGGTCAAAGGCCTGACCGGCGGCATCGAATTCCTGTTCAAGAAGAACAAGATCGACTGGCTGAAGGGCTATGCGCAGTTCACCTCGAAAGACAGCGTCGAAGTTGCGGGCAAGACGTACCGCGCGAAGAACATCATCATCGCCACCGGCTCGTCGGTGACCCCGCTTCCCGGCGTCGAGGTCGATAACGACAAGCAGATCATCGTCGATTCGACCGGCGCGCTCGAACTCGCGAAGGTTCCGGGTCACATGGTCGTGATCGGCGGCGGCGTGATCGGGCTCGAGCTCGGCAGCGTGTGGCGCCGCCTCGGCGCCAAGGTCACGGTCGTCGAATTCCTTGACCAGATCCTGCCCGGCATGGACGGCGACGTCCGCAAGGAAGCGAACAAGATCCTCAAGAAGCAGGGCATGGAATTCAAGCTCAAGACCAAGGTCACCAAGGCCGCGGTCAAGGGCAAGAAGGCCGTGCTTACGCTCGAACCCGCGGCCGGCGGCGACGCCGAAACGCTCGAAGCCGATGTCGTGCTCGTGTCGATCGGTCGCCGTCCGAACACCGACGGCCTCGGGCTCGACAAGGCGGGCCTCGCGGTCAACCAGCGCGGCCAGATCGAAACCGATCATGATTTTTCGACGCTGGTCCCCGGCATCTGGGCGATCGGCGACGTGATCCCCGGCCCGATGCTCGCGCACAAGGCCGAGGACGAAGGCATCGCCTGCGCCGAGAATATCGCCGGGCTGACGGGCATTGTGAACCACGACGTCATCCCGTCGGTCGTCTACACCTGGCCCGAAATCGCAGGCGTCGGCCTGACCGAAGAGCAGGCCAAGGAAAAGGGTGAGGTCAAGGTCGGCAAGTTCCCGATGATGGCGAACAGCCGTGCCAAGACCAACCACGAGCCCGACGGCTTCGTGAAGGTGATCGCCGACGCGAAGAGCGACCGTGTGCTCGGCGTGTGGTGCATCGCGAGCGTCGCGGGCACGATGATCGCACAGGCCGCGCAGGCGATGGAATTCGGCGCGACGTCGGAAGACATCGCCTACACCTGCCACGCGCATCCGACGCATAGCGAGGCGATCAAGGAAGCCGCGATGGCGGTGACGGGCAAACCGATCCACATCTGACAAAACATAATGGGGGAGAGAAACATGGCGAAGCATTGGCTCTGGGCAGCGGCTTCGCTGGCTCTCTCCCTCATCGCGACCAGCGCGCAGGCGGCACCCGACCTTGCCGCTGCCAACGCGCGACTGACCGCGCTGCTCGACAAAAATTATCCGGCGCTCGACGCGCTCTACCGCGACCTCCATCAAAACCCCGAACTCGGGCTGCAGGAAGTGCGCACCGCGGGCATCCTCGCGCAGCATCTCCGCAAAGCGGGCTTCACCGTGACCGAAAAGGTCGGCGGCACCGGCGTCGTCGGCGTGCTCAAAAATGGCGAAGGGCCGACGATCCTCATCCGCGCCGACATGGACGCGCTGCCGATGGAGGAAAAGACCGGGCTCGCCTGGTCGAGCAAGGCACGCGCGACCTATGAGGGCAAGGATGTGCCGGTGATGCACGCGTGCGGGCACGATACGCATGTCGCCTATCTCGTCGGCGTCGCGCAGGCGCTCGCCGCGATGCGCGACAGCTGGTCGGGCACGGTGGTGCTGATCGGCCAGCCCGCCGAGGAAATATTGAAGGGCGCGAAGGCGATGCTCGACGACGGGCTGCTGACGCGCTTTCCGAAACCCGACTATGGCTTTGCCGCGCATGTGCTGAACGGCCCGACGGGCACGGTCGCGATCAAGGCGGGCACCGCCTTCTCGGCCTCCGACAGCTATTCGATCACCTTCCACGGCCGCGGCGGGCATGGTTCGATGCCTTCGATGGCGCTCGACCCGATCCCGATCGCGGCGCGCTTTGTCACCGATGTGCAGACGGTGATCAGCCGCGAGAAGGACCCCAATGCCTTCGGCGTGCTGACGATCGGTGCGATCAACGCGGGCAGCGCGCCCAACATCATCCCCGACAGCGCCGAGGTGAAGGTCAATATCCGCTCGCTAACCCCCGAGGTGCGCCAGCTCCTCCGTTCGGGCGCCGAGCGCTCGGCGAAGGCGGCGGCGATGATGGGCAACGCGCCCGAACCCACGATCACCTATCTGACCGGCACTGCGAGCCTGGTGAACAATGAGTCGATGGCGGCGAACGGATTCGCAACGCTGAAGCCGGTGTTCGGCGAACGCCTTCTCTTCGCGCCGGCAAGCGCCGCGCCGGTATCGGCGAGCGAGGATTATTCGGAGTTCGTCGATGCGGGCATCCCGTCGCTCTATTTCGCGATCGGCGGCTATGATCCCGCGGTGCTCGCCGACCTGAAGGCGAAGGGGCAGCCGGTGCCGACGAACCATTCGCCCTTCTTCGCGCCGAAGGCCGAGCCGGTGATCCGGAACGCCGTCGCCGCGATCGTGCTGTCGGTGATCGGCGGCGTGCGCCCCGACGCAAAATAGGGCTTCAACCGGCCATCATCGCCTGCCACCGGCGCTGTGCGTCGGCGCTCCACACGTCCTTGGGTGACGGGTAGAAATCCGGAAACACCTTCGCGTCGTCGGGCAGGACGACCCACGGCTGTTTGCTGCGCGTGAAGATATGGACATCGGGCGGGCATTGGTCCGGGTCGTCGAGCGTCCCGACACGAACGAAGGAGGAGCGGCGGCCCGAGTTGGGATAATGGCTCCACAGCGCGACCCGGCAGGTCGGGCAGCGGATGATTTCCTGCCCCCGGCCGCTTTCCGACGGGGTCATTACATAATCGACTATCCCTTCGGCCTCGACGCGCTCGCTCTCGATCACGGCATTGATGACGAAGGCGCTGCCCGTCTCGCGCTGACACCAGCGGCAATGGCAGCAATGGACGATCATCGGTGCCGCGGTCAGCCGGTAACGAACCGCGCCGCACGTGCATCTGCCTTCCATCGCCGCCTCCTCTCCATTGTGCCGTACCGCGCGCGATGATAGCCCGGCGCGCGATGGATACACAAACCCTCGTCCGCCTGCTCGACCTCGTCGGCATCGGCGTCTTCGCGCTGTCGGGCGCGCTGATGGCGGTGCGGCTGCGCCAGACGCTGGTGACCGCCGCCTTCTTCGCGCTGGTGACCGGCGTCGGCGGCGGCAGCGTGCGCGACCTGCTCATCGGCGCGCCGGTGTTCTGGGTGCAGGACGGCGCGATCGCCGCGGTGTGCATCGCGATTGCGATGGTCGTCTGGCTCACCCCCGAACGCTGGTGGCAGGGGCAATTGCTCGAATGGGCCGACGCCGTGGGACTCGCCGCTTATGCGGTGTTCGGCACGGCGAAGGCGCTGGCATGGGGCGTCCCGCCCGTCCCCGCGCTGATGATGGGGGTGATCACCGGCTGCGTCGGTGGCACGATCCGCGACATCCTGGCGGGCGTGCCGTCGATCATCATGCGCCCCGAAGTCTATGTCACCGCGGCGGCGCTCGCGTCGGGGCTGTTCCTGCTGCTGCAATGGCTGGGGACGGGGACGGCGGTCGCGGCGGTTGCGGGCGCAGTTGCGGGCTTCATCCTGCGTGGCGCGGCGATCCGGTGGTCGCTCGCGCTTCCGGCCTACCGCGGGCACGGCGAAGACGCTTAGGCCAAAAGCAGTTAAGCTTGCCAAATCCCGAAACTGTGGCAGTTTCGTCTTATGAACAGTGATGTCAGCACTATCGCCCGCCGGGTGCGAGGCCAGGCCGACGCCTTGCCCGAGCTGTTCGGCCGTTTCGATTTTGACAAGGCGCCCGAGCGCTGGGCGCCCGAGGTCGACGCGGTGAGCGAGCTCAGCCGCGTTGGCAGTATCAATCGTGCATCCTATCTGGACGACCCCGAGCTGCTCGGGCGCATCCGCGAATATACGATGCTCGGCGACCGGACGGGCGACGCTTATGCCGCGCTGATGCCGCGCTATGGCTTCCAGCGCACCGTCGCGATGCTGGTCGAGGCGTGCGACAAGGGCGTCGAGGCGGTCGACGACGCGCCGCCCGAACTCGCGGCGCTGATCGGCGAGATGGAGCAGAAGCCCGACTGGCTCGACATGAAGCTCGTCGAAGAGGGCGCAGCCTACGAGCGCAACGCCACCGCGAACCTCTCGCCCTTCCTGATCCGCGGCGCGTTCATCGCGACCTTCCTCAACAAATATTCGGCGCTGCCGATGGCGCTCACCGGCACGCTCGGTCAGGCGACCGCCGCTCGGCGGGTGAAGGAAACCGCGACCTTCTTTGCCACCACCGCGCTCCCCGGTGCGCTCGATCGCTTCGGGCCGGGGTTCAAGGCCGCGGCGATGGTGCGGCTGATGCATTCGATGGTGCGTATCAACGTGCTGTCGCGTCCCGGCATGTGGGATGCCGAAACCTATGGCATGCCGATCCCGCAGCTCGACCAGATGCCTGCGGGGCTGATCCCGGTCTATTTTATGTCGCAGGAGGTGCTCGCGAAGGGGCGGACAAGTTTCACGCGGCTCGAACGCGGCCGCGTCGAGCTCGCGCGCTATCGCTGCTATCTGCTCGGGTTGCCCGAGGATCTGCTCGCCGACACGCCGCAGGAGATCGTCCGCATCTGGCGCACGCGCAGCGCGACGCTGCGTTACGAATATGACGATCAGGTCTGCGGCGGTCTGCTGCGCGCGACGATGGACGCCGAACTGTCGAAGGATATGTCGCCGAAAGGGCTGGTGAAGCGCCGCCTCGAATATTCGGTCAGCCGCGTCTTTTTCGTGAAGGCCTTCCTCGCCGGCGACGAGGCGCGCGCGGCGAATGTCGGCGTGCCGGTCAGGCGCCGCGACCACCTCATCTATGGCGCGACGATGCTCGGCATTGCGGGGCGCATGGCGGCGTATCGCGTCGCCTCGCGCCTGCCCGTGATCCGTCACCTCGCCGATCGCCGCCTCGTGCGCCGGATCGAGCGCCAGCTCGACGGTTATGGCCGCGCCGAATTCACCTCGAACGCCGCCAATTACAAGCCCGCCACCGCGGGGTGATCCGACTTCCAGCCAAGGGATTTTCATGCAGACAGAGCAAGCGACCTTCAACGGCATCAGCATCACCTATGAGGACAAGGGGCCAAGGGACGCGCCCGTCATATTGCTGGTGATGGGGCTGGGCGGACAACTGACGCTGTGGCCCGACGAGTTCGTCGATGCGCTGAACACCCGCGGTTTCCGCACGATCCGCTACGACAATCGCGACGTCGGCCTGTCGACGCGCTTCGATGCCGCGGGCGTGCCGAACGTCAAATGGATGATCGTCAAATCGGTGATCGGGCTGCCGATCCGTCCCGCTTATACGCTGGCCGATATGGCGGCCGACGGCATCGGCCTGCTCGACCATCTCGGCATCGACCGCGCGCATGTCGTCGGCGTGTCGATGGGCGGGATGATTTCACAGCATATCGCCGCGCGCTACCCCGACCGCGTGCTGTCGTTGACCTCGGTGATGTCGACCACGGGCAACCGCCGCCTGCCGCGCGCGCAGAAGGAAGCGATGCAGGTGCTCGCGAACCGCCCGATGAACGGCGACAAGGAGGCGCTGATCGCTTACTCGGTCAACGCCGCGCGCGTGATCGGCAGCCCCGGCTATCCGGCTGCGGAAGACCGGCTGCAGCGCCGCGTCCGCGCCGACTTCGAGCGCGGCTGGTATCCGCAGGGTGTTGCGCGGCAGATGGCCGCGATCGTCGCCGATGGCGACCGGCGTCCGATCCTGAAAGACATCGAGGCACCGACGCTCGTCATCCATGGCGAGGATGATCCGCTGGTGCCGCTGCCGGGCGGACGCGACACGGCGGAGAATATCGCTGGCGCGCGGCTGCTGACGATCCCCGGCATGGGGCACGACCTGCCGCTGGGGCTGGTCGACACGATGGCCGATGCGATCGCGGGACACATAAACCAAACGACCGCGGTCGCTGCCTAAGTCGCCGCGAGAGAAAAACCGTACCCCTGCGAAGGCGGGGGCCCATCACCGGTCGATGCAATTTGGAACCATCAGGAGATGGGTCCCCGCTTTCGCGGGGACACACTTCTTTCGGGACAGCGCCTCCGTTTGAGCTTTACTTCAGCAGCAGCGCCATCGTCGCGAAAAAGCCCTTCGCCTCGGCCTGACCCGGCCGCGGGACGGCGGGGAGGTACGCGCGGCAGTCGAGGCACGAGGCCTGCACCGATCCCGCCTGCGTCAGCATCGTCAGATCCTGCACCAGCCGCCGTTCGGTGAGCTGGCGGTTCATCGCCGCAATGCCGAACCAGCCGCGGGGAAGGGCCGCCGTCTCTTCCTCGGCGCCCGACCAGCTCGCGAGCAGCTTTGAGAATTCGCTCGGCTCGTCCTCGAAATATTTGGCGTGGAAATCGCCGTCGATCTTGGCGAGCTTCGCCGCGGCCTTCAGCGCATCGGGCAGGCCGCCGAACTGGTCGACAAGCCCGATCTGGCGCGCGGTGCCGCCCGCCCAGACGCGCCCTTCGGCGATGGGCAGGATCTTGTCGAGCGGCTGCTTGCGGCTCTTCGCGACAAGACCGGTGAAGCGGGCATAGACGTCCTCGACGCTCGCCTGCGCCAGCGCGTTGAACTCGTCGTTCACCCCGCCGAACACGTCGGGCTGGCCCGACAGCGGCGTCGTCGCGATGCCGTCGGCATTGACCCCGATCTTGGCCAGCGCCTGGTCGAAGCTCGGCAGGATGCCGAACACACCGATCGATCCGGTGATCGTCTCGGGCTCGGCAAAGATGCGGTCGGCCGGCGTTGAAATCCAATAGCCGCCCGACGCCGCGACATTGGCCATCGACACCACGATCGGCCGCTTCTTCGCCTTTGCGACGAGCAGCGCCTGCCGGATTTCCTCCGACGCGAGCACCGATCCGCCGGGTGAGTCGACGCGGAGGACGATCGCCTTGACGCTGCTGTCGGTCGCGGCGTCGAGGATATGCTTTGCAACGGTTTCGCCGCCCGCGACGCCGCTCGGTGCCTCGCCGTCAACGATTTCACCGACGACGGGGACGACCGCGATTCTGCTGCCGCTTGTCGAGGGCGGATTGGCGGCGACCCAGTTTTCGAGTGGGATCGCATTATATTCCCACGGCTTGCTGTCGTCGGGCGTGCCGCTGATCTCGGCGACGCGGCGGTTGAACGCCATGCGGCTGCCGACCTTGTCGACAAGGCCGGCATCGACCGAAGCTTTCGACAAATCATTTCCCGCCGCGCGCACCGCACCCGCGGTGTCGGCGATGAACGCGTCGAGCTTCGCCGCCGGACGCGCCTTTTTGACGTCGGTCAGCCAGTTGTCCCAGAGCACACTGGCGTAGGCGAGGTCGGCTTCCTTCGCCTCGGGCGACTGGTCGGTACGCAGGAAGGGCTCGACCGCGCTCTTGAAGGTGCCGACGCGGTAGATATGTGCGGTGATGCCGAGCCGGTCCATCAATCCCTTGTAATAGAGGCGCGATCCGCCCGGCCCCGCGATCGCGACGCCGCCGATGCCGTCGGCCCAGATTTCGCTCGCGTGCGCCGCGACCTGATAGCTGTCGGTGGTGTAGGCGGCGGCAAAGGCGAGCACCGGCTTTTTCTTCGCGCGCACCTTGTCGACCGCGGCGCCGATTTCGGCGAGCGAGACCTGCCCGCCGCCGAGGAAGCGGTCGAGGTCGAGCACGACCGAGGTCACGCGCTTGTCGTCGGCGGCGACCTCCAGCGCATGAACGACGTCGCGGACGCGGATTTCCTTGAGCTGCGCGCCGCCCGACAGCGCGGCGAGCGGATCGACTTCGGAGGGCTGTTCGCTGACGATGCCGTCGAGTTCGATCAGCAGCGCGCCCTGGCTGACGGGCAGGCCGGCATTAGGGCGCCCCGAAAGCAGGCCGAACAAGGCGACGAAGAAGAGCAGCAGGAAGATCAGCGCGAGCGCATCCTTGATCCCGACGAGCAGGTGCCAGACCTTGCGCGGGAAGCTGGTCGTCGACCTCGGCTTGCCGTCGCCCGGCAGCGGGCGGCGCACGGGGATGACCCAGGGGCCGGCGGGATCGTTGGGTGTGTTCGCAGTGCTATCGGTCATGTCCGCAAACCTAGGGATGCGGCTCGCCCTTGGCAATGCACGCTTCGACGGGCGAACGCCGACACCTTACCGGCGACGTCAGAGCCAGCCTTCGCGGCGATACCAGCGGACGGTTTCGGCCAGCGCGTCGTCGGTGTCGCGCTCGGGACGCCACAGCGCGGCGGGCGGGCACGCGCCTTCGGTCGCGACCCAGTCGGGATGCGCGATATAGCGCGCGCGGTCGGGGGTCAGCTTGGCGCGGCTGCGACGGACGAGCTTGTCGAGCCGCCCGCCCGCCCTGAGCAACAAGGCGGGGGTCGCGACCGTCGACAGCCGCTGGCGCCCCACGGCGCGCGCGACCGCGCGGGCAAAGCCGCGATGCGACCAGCCGGTGGGCTTGCCGTCGTCGGGCTCGTAAATCTGGCCGATGCTCGCGCCGCGGTCGGCGGCGAGCGTGACGAGCAGCCGGGCGAGCTCGTCGACATAGATCGCCGACATGCGCCCGCTCGGCACCAGTGCGATGCCGCGCCGCGCCATGCGGAACAGGTCGAGCATTTCGGTATCGCCGGGCCCGAACACGGCGGGTGGCCGCACGATCGTCCAGTCGAGCCCGCTGTCCTGGACGACCGCCTCGGCGCGTTCCTTCGACCAGCCGTAATTGGAAATGCCGGGCTCGCGCGCCGCGAGCGATGAGACGTGGACGAAGCGCGTGACGCCGGCACCGCGCGCGGCGTCGACGACGTTGGCGGTCGCGATCGCATTCCCTGCCTCGAAGGCGGCGCGGGTGGGGACGTTGACGACCCCTGCGATGTGCATGACGACGTCGGCGCCCGCCGCCATCTCGGCAAGGCTGTCCTTGTCATCGAGCGCCCCCGCGATCCAAGTCACGCCTTCGCGTTCGGGCTGCGGCCGCCGGGTGAGGGCGCGGACGTGCCAGCCCGCCGCGACCGCATCGCGCATCGTCGCGCCGCCCACGAAGCCGGTCGCGCCGGTCATCGCGAGCAGGGGCTGGGTCACAGCAGCACCATATGGTCGCGATGCACCATCGCGCTCCGCGGTGCGTAGCCGAGCGCGGCCTCCTGCGCGTCACGGCCGAGGCCGACGATGTTCGCGGCGTCGGCGCCCGGATATTCGGACAGGCCGCGCGCAATGACGCGCCCGTCGGGGCCGGCGATGTCGAGGATGTCGCCGCGCGCGAAACTGCCGCTGACCGCGGTCACGCCGGCGGCGAGCAGGCTCGCGCCGCCGTGCAGCGCCTTCGCGGCGCCCGCGTCGATCTCGATCCGGCCCTTGGCGGTGAGCCCGCCCGCGAGCCAGGCCTTGCGCGCGCTCGCGCCCTTGTCGGCGACGAACAGGCTGTGCCGCGCCGCGGTCGACAGCGGCCGGTCGATGCGCCCCGACGCGATCGCAAGGTGCGCGCCCGCGGCGTTGGCGATCCGCGCCGCGGCGATCTTCGACACCATGCCGCCCGATCCCATGCCCGATGCCGAACCCGTGTCGGCCATCGCCTCGATCGCGGCATCGATGCGCTCGATGCGCGCGATATGGACGGCGCCGTCCTGCGCGGGGTTGCGGTCGTAGAGGCCGTCGATATCGGACAGCAGGATCACGCCGCCCGCTGTGGCCGCCTGCGCAACCCGCGCCGCAAGCCGGTCGTTGTCGCCAAAGCGGATTTCCTCGGTCGCGACGCTGTCATTCTCGTTGATGATCGGCACGACGCCGAGGCTGAGCAGCCGGTCGAGAGTCGCCGCGGCATTGAGATAGCGGCGGCGATGCTCGAGATCGTCGAGCGTGACGAGCATCTGCGCCGCGGTCAGCCCTTCGACACCGAGCACCTCGGCCCATACCTGCGACAGCGCGATCTGTCCGGTCGCGGCAGCGGCCTGCGCATCCTCGAGCGTCCCGCGTCCGCCCTTGGCCAATCCCAGCCGCCGCGCGCCGAGCGCGATCGCACCCGACGAGACCACGGCGACCTGCTGGCCCGCGCGCGTCCGTTCGGCAATGTCCGCCGCAATCCCGACGAGCCAGTCGCGCCGCACCGCGCCCGACGGATCGACGAGCAGCGCCGATCCGATCTTGACGATCAGCCGGGGGCAGGAGGCGGGCGGAAACAGGCTCATATCCGGCGCCGCTTAGCGCGCGGCGCGCGCCATGGCTATTCTTTCGTCGCGGGCATGTCGCGGCCGCCCTGGTGGAGGACGAGACCGGTGATCGTGCCCGCCGCGTCGCGATTGAAGCTGAGCTGCGCGTCGACGACGCGCAGGAAAAAGCGATCGGGCGCCTCGGCGAATATCTCGTTCGGCTGTTGCCCGCTGAGCTGCGCGGTCAGTTTGCCATCGGCAAAGGCGATCGCAATCGTCCGCGTCGGGTTGACCCGATAGGTCCCTGCATATTGGCGCAGCGTCGCGGGTGCGATTGCGATCGCCTTGCGTTCGCTGGGCAGGGTGACGCTTTCGCCGCGCGCCAGCGCCATCATCGACACGCCGAGCCGGGCGGCGGCAGGGCCGTTGAGATTGCCGAGCACCGCGACGGTGATCTTCGTGCCCGGATCATAAGCGAGATAGGCGTTGAAACCATTTATCCCGCCCGAGTGAGAGTAAAGGCGCCGATCGGCGGTGGCTTTCACGCCAACGCCGAGCGCATAATCGTTACGGCCGGGGGTGGTGAGGGCGGCGAGGGTTTCCGCGCGCAGGAGGCGGCCGCCGTACAGGCCCTGCTGCCACTTCAGGAGATCGCGCGTCGTCGAATAGAGACCGCCGGCGCCTTGCGGGACCGACATGTCGACAAAGTCGGAGTTCGCGACGCCCTTTTTCGTGGGCGAATAGCCCGCCGCCCGGTGCGGCAGGATCGTTGCCGCATCGTCATAGCCGCTGTCGGTCATGCCGAGCGGCTGGAAGATGTTCGCGGTGACGAAATCGGCATAGGACTGGCCGCTGACCTTTTCGATGATCGCGGTCGCCACCACATAACCCGAGTTGGAGTAGGCCCAGTCCGCACCCGGCGCAAAGTCGAGCGGCTTATCGCGAAAGCGGGCGATCAGTTCGTTGGCCGTCGTTGGCCGCGCCTGTTTTTCGAAATAGTCCGGAAAGCTCGTGAAATTGGCGATGCCCGAGGTGTGATTCAGCACATGGCGCACGGTGACCGCGTCCCATGCGGCTGGCGCGTCGGCGAGATAGGTCTTTACCGGCGCGTCGAGGTCGATCTTGCCCCGGTCGTGAAGCAGCAGGACCGCTACGGCGGTAAACTGCTTGGTGACCGACGCCATCCGGAAGCGTGTCGCGCCATCATTGGGAATATTCCATTCACGATTGGCGAGGCCATAGCCCTTGTCGAGCAGCACCTTCCCGTCGCGCGCGACAAGGATGGCGCCGGAAAATTCATCGCGGTCGACATCGGCGCGCGCGACCTGATCCATGCGCGCGGGATCCTGCGCCGTTGCGGGCGCCAGCGGCAACAGCGTCAGTGCGATCAGTGCCGGGAAGCGGGTGAACATGCGCTTATTCTCCATCCTGTGAATTCGATGGAGGTGTAATAGTAATATATATCACCAACACAATGGCTTGTGCAGAATTTCGAGCGCGATCCGCCGAACGCGTAGCTGAGCGTGAGGCTGGCCGATGGCGGCAGCGAGATCGCGGTTCGGCTCAGCCTTCGGCGGAGTGACAGACGAATTCGACTAGTCGTCCATCGGGATCGCGCGCGTAGCCCGCATAATAATTGGGGTGGATATGCGGTGCGAGTGCCGGGGCGCGATCCTGTTGGCCGGCGCTCCCGCTGGCCCGCAAATAGGCATCCTGCACCAGCGCGCGCGTTGGCGCGCCGAATGCATAGTGAACATCGATCGAGGGATCGCCATCGGTGATCCAGAAATCGAGCCGGCCTTCGTGGCCAAATCCCTTGGCCGGGCCATCGACGGCAAGTTCATAGCCAAGCGGGCCGAGGACGCTGCGATAGAAGGCGACACAATCATCCATGCGGCGCGTACGGATTTCGAGATGGTCGAGCATGGTTTCTTTCCGGATGAGGGTGGGGAAAGCGCAGTCTAGTGCGCGCGTTCGACGATTTTCCGCGTTGATGGACGTCAATTGGCGGGCAATCGGCGAAAATTGCGCCTATCATGCTGAATATGGCCACGACCGACCTTGATCGTTTTGACCGCCAATTGCTGGCCGCGATGCAATCGGACGCGACCGCGACGTCCGAAAAGCTCGCGGAGACGATTGCCCTGTCGCCGTCGGCGATCCAGCGGCGGTTGCGGCGGCTTCGCGATCTTGGCGCTATTGTCCGCGAAACCGCCATCCTCGACCCCCGCTTTGTCGGTAACCCGACCTATTTTGTGGTCGCGCTTCAAGTCGAACGCGAGCGCCCCGAGTTGCTCGCGCAACTCCGCCGCTGGCTCGCGGCGGAAGACCATGTTCAGCAGGCCTTTTATGTGACGGGCGAGGCCGATTTCATCCTGATCGTCACCGCGCCGAGCACAGAGGAATATGATGCCCTGATGACGCGACTGGTCAGCGAAAATGCCAATGTCCGGCGCTTCACCACCAATGTCGCGCTCGGCGTGGTCAAAAGAGGGTTGATGATACCGATCGCCGAAGATTGAAGCGATTGCGGGAAATCCGCTTGGCGCCGGGCAGCATTGCCCAAATTCCGCGCGGGGCAGTCGCGAAACACGGCCTGCCACTCCAGATCGATGATAAAATCGCGGCATGGAACAGCTATCCCGGCATCCCGATGATCTGATGTCCGATCGGCCCACGTCGCTTGTCGATCTGCCGTCGCTCGCGGAGCGATGCGGCGTCGGAAAAATATGGGCGAAACTGGAAAACGAAAGGCCACTCGGCAATTTCAAATCGCTGGGCGGTGCACATGCCGCGCTATGGGCGCTCGCAACCGCGACGGGGCATGACGATATCCCGACCTTTCTGGCCCGTATGCCCATGCCGCTTCCCACGCTGGTGTGTGCGAGCGACGGCAATCACGGTCTGGCGGTCGCCGCTGTCGCCCGCCGCGTCGGCGCGCCGGCTCGCATCTATCTTCCGGCGGCGGTCGGCGGAGCCCGTGCGGCACGGATCGAGGCGATGGGCGCCACCATCATTCGTGTCGAAGGAACCTATGACGAGGCGGTCGCCGTTGCCGCCGCGGCAAGCGACGGTGTGCGGACCCTGCTCGTCGCCGACACGACCGACGATATGGACGACCCGGTCGTTGCCAGGGTCATGGAGGGATATGGACGGATCGCACTGGAAATTCGCGCCCAGCTTCGCGCCGACGGATCCGCTTATCCCACCCACGCCTTTATTCAGGCGGGCGTCGGCGGGCTGGCAGCCGCGATGGCGGAAGGACTCTGCCCGTATGAAGAGGGGCTTTGCCAATTGGTCACGGTCGAGCCGCAATCGGCGCCGTGTGTCGAGCGGGCCCTGCGAAATGGTTCACCGATCCTCGTGCCCGGGTCGCTCGAAACCGCGGCCGAAATGCTGTCCTGCGGACTCGCATCGGCCCCCGCGGTGGCCTCGCTGCTTCGATACGGCGCCGAGCCGCTGCTGGTCGACGAAGGCGTGATCGAGCAAGCGGTAGAATTGCTCGATCTTGCGGGCGGTCCCCTGACCACCCCGTCGGGCGCAACGGGTCTGGCCGGCCTCCTCCATGTTTCGCGCGATGCGGAGGCACGGGTGCGGCTAAAGCTCGGTCGCGGGTCCCGCATCCTGCTTGTTATAACCGAGGGTGTGTGACGCAGCCCGATCAGGATGGCGCCTGTGTTGCGTCACCGGTCCCCGCCGAAAGTGTAGCTGAGCGCGATGCCGCCCGACGGCTGGCTCCGCGATCCCAGTTGGCGTGTCACCGGCGAATCCGCCGCGTCGCCGACAAGCCGGTCGTAACGGCCATAGAGTGCGATGCCCCAGCGCTTTCCAAGCATGTGGTGGTAACCGGCGGTCACGCCGACCGAGTGGATGCCGCCGCCCGGATCATAGGCGGGAAGGCCCGACGTCGCGGCGGCCGCGGGCGTCACGCCGAAATAGGCGCCCATATATTTGGCGTCGCCCAGCGTGACGCGCGGGCCGATCGAGAAGAGCCAGTCGTCGCCCTGCCGCGCGACATAATCGGCGCTGACTTCGCCGGTCCAGCCCTTGTGGCCGCTCAGCCCTTTGCGTCCGTCGAGACGCAGCCGCAGCGCCGGGGTCAGGTGAACCTGTGCAAAGGCGCCGGCCTCGATCGACAGGCCGACCTTGGGGAGGTCGGCGCCAATGTCGGACGCCTTGCGCTTGCCGACGAAGCCGAAAGCGGGGCCGAAGGCGAAATCGCCCGAATGGAGCAGCGGCGAGCCGAAGCTCTCATCGGGCGCTTCGAACGCGAATTCCGCATCGCGGGTGCGTGAAAAGTCGACATAGGGGCCGACGCTGAACTTGTCCGCGCCCGGCCACGACGGCGACAGCTGCGGCCCAAGGATCAGGCGCGTGCGCTTCTCCCCGCCCTCGCTGCCTTCCTGCGCCGTCGCCGGAACCGAAGCCAGCGCGAGTGCGGTAAGGAACGGGGCGGCAAGCTTGTTGCGATCTATCATGCGAAATCCTTGTTGTTCCGCATGAAATTCCCAGCGGTAGCGTTTCGTTCCTAGACCGGCGACCAGCCGGGGGCTTCGTCGCTTTCGTCCTCACCGGGCTCGGGATGGCCGATCGCCTCGAGCAATTTGTCGAGCACCGCGGGCACGCCCGCACCGCTCGCACCCGAGAGCGCCATCACCGGGTGCCCGCTTTCCGCGGCGAGTTCGGCCGACAGCGCCGCGATCAGCTCATCGTCGAGCGTGTCAATCTTGTTCAATGCGACGATCACCGGCTTGTCGGTGAGGTCGGCGCCATAGGCTTCGAGCTCGTCGCGCACGATGCGATAGCTCGTCGCGACATCCTCGTCGTTCGCATCGACCAGATGCAGCAGCACGCGGCAGCGTTCGATATGGCCGAGGAAGCGGTCGCCGACCCCGGCGCCTTCGGCGGCGCCCTCGATCAGCCCGGGGATGTCGGCAACGACGAATTCATTGCCCTTGTGGCTGACGACGCCAAGCTGCGGGCGCAGCGTCGTGAAGGCATAGGCGCCGACCTTTGCCTGCGCATTGGTAACCCCGTTGATGAAGGTCGACTTGCCGGCATTGGGCAGGCCGACGAGGCCCGCGTCGGCGAGCAGTTTCAGCCGCAGCCACACCCACATTTCCTCGCCCGGCCAGCCCGGACCGTGCTGGCGCGGCGCGCGGTTGGTCGATGTCTTGTACGACGCATTGCCGCGCCCGCCGTCGCCGCCGCGCAGGAAGACGAGTTGTTCGCCCTCCTTGGTGAGGTCGGCGAGCAGGCTGCGGTCCTCGTCGTCGTCGAGAATCTGCGTGCCGATCGGCACCTGGATGACCAGATCGGGGCCGCCCGCGCCGGTGCGGTCGCGGCCCGCGCCGGGGGTGCCGCGCTTCGCTTTGAAATGCTGGGTGTAGCGAAAGTCGATCAGCGTGTTGAGTCCGGCAACGGCTTCGAAGATGACATCGCCGCCCTTGCCGCCATTGCCGCCGTCGGGGCCGCCATATTCGACATATTTTTCGCGCCGGAAACTGACGGCGCCGGGGCCGCCGTCGCCGGACTTGATGAAGATCTTGGCTTGGTCGAGGAAATGCATGGTGGGGGCCTTTAGGGCGTAAACTTGACTACATATCAAGCTCCGTTCGTGTCGAGCGAAGTCGAGACACCCATCGCGACGGCGCAAGGCCGATGGGCATCTCGACTTCGCTCGATGCGAACGGAATGAATGGATTGCCGCGCCCCCTAGCGTGCGCGACACAAAATTACCAGCCCTTAGCCCTGCGGCTTGCCGCCATGCTCGGCCCAGAATTTCGCGATCCGCCCGGTGATCAATTCGGTCGCCAGCACGCGCGACGTGTCGCGCGGCAGGTCGAGCGCCTCGGCCATCGGGCCGCCGAGTTGCGCATCGCCGAGCGCCATCAGCACCAGCGCAAGCGTATCTTCGTGCATCAGGCGCTTTTCGTGCGCGTCGGGGGCCATGCCGTCGATCAGGCGGTGGATCGCATCGACGATCGGGTCGAGCGCGTCGTCATTGCCCGTCGCCGCCATCCATGTCGCGAGCGCGCCCGCGCCGCCCTCGTTAAAGGCATCGAAGGCGAGATCGACGATTTCGCGCACATTGCGTTCGCCGGGCGGCGATTCGGCCATCTTCTGGCCGATCGTCGCGCACACCGTTTCGGCCTGATAGGCGGCGAGCGCCTTTTGTAGCCCCGCCGCGCTGCCGAAATGGTGGAGCAGGTTCGCGTGCGTGCGGTCGATGCGCGCCGCCACGGCCTTCAGCGTCACCGCCGCCGGTCCCGTTTCGACCAAAATCTGGCGCGCAGCCTCGAGCGCCGCCGAACGGCTTTCCTCGGGACTCAGACGCTTCTTCACTATTGACATATGTGTAAGTAAACCCTATTGCTGGCCCGTCTCCCCTTTTCGACGGTATGAGCCATATGTCCAGTCTTTCCCAGTCGCCGACGCCCGCCGATCTTTCGATTACGCCGCGCGACATGCGCTTTGGCCGCGACGACAAACAGGGCCGCTGGTGGCTGAACGGCGATCCGATCGCCTCGGCATTCCATACCGCGCTGTCGGTCACTTTCCCGCGCGGCGAGGCGATGTTCATCGAAGCGGTGAAGGCGCACCGCGACGGCGTGCCCGACAAGCTGGCGCGCGAAATCCGCGCCTTCACCCAGCAGGAAGTGATCCACAGCCGCGAACATGTCGTCTTCAACAAGAAGGCGGCCGAAGCGGGTTACGATCTTTCGGAGCTTGAGGATGACGTGAACCAGGTTCTCGACCTCATCAAGACGCGCCCGCAGATCGTCAACCTGATGGCGACGATCGCACTCGAACATTATACCGCGATGATGGCGGCGGTGATGCTGCGCGAGGATAGCATGTACGCGGGCGCCGAGCCTGAATGGGCGGCGCTGTGGAAATGGCACGCGATCGAGGAAATCGAGCATAAGGGCGTCGCGTACGACACCTGGCTGCACGCGACGAAGGACTGGAGCCGCTTCCGCCGCTGGCGTGCCAAGTCGCTGATGATGATCCTCGTCACCACGCGTTTCTGGCCGAAGCGTGTGAAGGGGATGAAGGCGCTGCTCCGGCAGGACGGCCTCACCGGCTGGCGCGTCACCGCGCGCATCTGGTGGTATCTGCTTGGCACGCCCGGGGTGCTGCGCAAGAGCTTCTTCCCCTGGCTTTCCTATTTCATGCCCGGCTTCCACCCGTGGAACCACGATGACCGCGCGCTGATCGGCAAATATGAAAGCGATTATGCCGACGCGATCATGCCGGCGCATTCGTCACGGCCCGAACTGGCAGCCGCCGCCGCCTGATTGCCCTTCTCCGCGGTTGCGGCGGTCCAGAGCGGTTCTCTCTCCCTGCTTCTGGGCCGCCTCATCCGCGGAGAGGTGACGTCAAAGCCGCTGGACGCCGCGGATGCGTTCTCATATCCCTTCACCGGTGGAGGGACCAATGCAGCCACATATGACCGCGGCCGAAGTCACGCAGTTCGAGCTGCAACTTGCGGGGCGTTCATCCCTGCTCGAATTCGGCTGCGGCGGCAGCACGGTGGTGGCGGCGCGGCAAGTGCGCCGGATCGTCAGCGTCGACAGCGATTCCGCCTGGCTGGCCAAGGTCCAGGCCGACGTCAGGCGCGAGGTCGTCGAATTCACGCCCTTTCATGTCAACATCGGCCCTGTGGGCGAATGGGGCTATCCGGCGGATGAAAGCAGAATCCGCGACTGGCCGCATTATCACACCGATATATGGCGCAACGTGCAGGGCAGCCCCGATGCGGTGTTGATCGACGGACGCTTTCGGGTCGCGTGCCTGTTGCAGGCGATCATCCACTGCAAACCCGACTGCGTCTTTCTGTTCCACGATTTTGAGGACCGGCCGCACTATCATGGCGTGCTTCGCCATGTCGATGTGCTGGCGCGCGTCGACACGCTCGCGGTGATGCGCGCGAAGCTGCAGGTCGACGGCACGGCGGTGCTGCACGACCTGTTCGACCATTATCTGATCCCCGATTGACCGCCCGGGCCGGCTTCGGCACACCCGCGCCCATGTCCGTCAAAGCCTTTACCGCACCGCCTGTCATCGAAACCGAACGCTTGCGCCTGCGTCCGGGGCGCCTGTCCGACAAGGATGTCCATATCGAGATGTGGGCCGACGAACGTGTCACGCGCTTCATCGGCGGCGAACCGCGCGCGCCCGACGTGAGCTGGGGCAAGTTCCTGAGCTCGGCCGGGCTGTGGCCGGTGATGGGCTTCGGCTATTGGGTGTTCGCCGACCGGCAAAGCGACGCGCTCGTCGGCATGGGCGGGCTAAGCTATTTCTGCCGCGGCATCCCCGAACTCGAAGGAATGCCCGAGGCGGGATGGGCGTTCGATGCCGATCATTGGGGCGCGGGCTATGCGACCGAAGCGATGACCGCGGCGCTCGGCTGGGCTGACGCGAACCTCGATGCCGGGGAAGTGCGCTGTATCATCGACCTCGGTAACGACGCATCGGAACGCGTGTCGGCGAAGCTCGGTTTCCGCCGCATCGGCGAAAGCGATGCGCTGGGGCATGTCGTCGCGATCTATTCGCGGCCCAAGGGCGGCTAAACCGCCTCGACCACCAGCACCCCGCCGTCGGCGCTGACGACGCGGACCTTCGCGCCCTCGGCCACGTCAGGCCCGCGCACTGGCCATTCGCCGTCGCCGACCTTGGCGCGGCCGCGGCCGTCCTCGATCGCCTGGGTCACCGTCAGCACTTCACCGATCAGGCGGCCGCCGCGCTGGTTGAGATGCGGGTCGGTCGTGGTGATCGGGTTCGCCTTCAACCAGCGGCGCGCGCCATAGAGCGCGATGAACGACAGGACGGCAAAGACGCCGAGTTGCACGGGGATGCTCAGCGGGACGATCCACGCGATCGCGCCGGTGACGATCGCGGCGGCCCCCAGCCAGATCAGGAAGAAGCCCGGCGCGACGATCTCGGCGGCGGCGAGCAGCACGCCGAGCGACAGCCACGCCCAATGCGGTTCCATGTTCGTCAGCCAGTCGGGCATGTCAGGCTTCCTTGCGTTCGAGCGCGTCGCGCGCGAGCTCGCCGATCCCGCCCAATGTGCCGATCAGCTGCGTCGCCTCGACCGGGAACAGGATCGTCTTGGCGTTCGGGCTCGTCGCGAACTGGCTCACCGCCTCGACATATTTTTGCGCGATGAAGTAATTGATCGCCTGCGCATTGCCGCCCGCGATCGCGTCCGACACCATCTGCGTCGCCTTCGCTTCGGCTTCGGCCTCGCGTTCGCGCGCCTCGGCGTCGCGGAAGGCGGCTTCGCGGCGGCCCTCGGCCTGCAGGATCTGACCCTGCTTCTCGCCCTCGGCGCGCAGGATTTCCGATGCGCGCATGCCTTCGGCTTCGAGGATGTTGGCGCGCTTTTCGCGCTCGGCCTTCATCTGCCGCGCCATCGCGTTCGAAATGTCGGCGGGTGGGCGGATGTCCTTGATTTCGACGCGGGTGATCTTGACTCCCCAAGGCGAGGTTGCTTCGTCGACCACGACGAGCAGCCGCGCATTGATATGGTCGCGCTTCGACAGCGTCTCGTCGAGATCCATCGACCCCATCACGGTGCGCAGGTTCGTCGTCGTCAGGTTCATGATAGCCAGATACAGGTCGCTGACCTCATAAGCGGCCCGCGCGGCATCGAGCACCTGGAAGAAGACGACGCCGTCGACCGCGACCATCGCATTGTCCTTGGTGATGATTTCCTGGCCCGGAATGTCGAGCACCTGCTCCATCATGTTCACCTTGCGACCGACGCGATCGAAGATCGGCATGATGAAGTTCAGCCCCGGCTGCGCGGTGTGCGTGTAGCGGCCGAAGCGTTCGATCGTATAGGCAAAGCCTTGCCGGACCGGGGTCAGCGCCCAGATCAGGAACACCAGTGCCAGAACTACCAGTGCAAGTGCGAAATACATCGAATACCCCCTCAGCAATTTCCGTCTGCAACCGCCTTCCTTATTGCGGCAATGGTCCGGCTGCGCCACAGAAAAGCATATGACGCCAAGTGACTATCCGCCGCGCTCCTTGCTCTATGTCCCCGGATCGAACGCACGCGCGCTCGAAAAGGCGGGCGGGCTTGCTGCCGACATGCTGATCATCGACCTCGAGGATGCGGTGCCCGCGGACCGCAAGGACGAAGCACGCGCTGCGATGCGCGCCGCGGTCGCGGCCGGTTTTCCGGGCAAGCGCGTCGCGGTGCGCGTGAATGCGACCGGAACGGCCGAACAGGCGGCCGACATCGCGGCGATCGCCGGGTTGCAGCTCGACGCTGTGGTGCTTCCGAAGGTCGATGCGCCGTCCGATCTCGACCCGCTGCGCGGCCTCGTCCTGCCGGTCTTCGCGATGATCGAGACGCCGGCGGCGATCTATGCCGCGCGCGATATCGCCGCCGATCCGGCAGTCAGCGGCTTGATCGCCGGGCTCAACGACCTCGCGCACGAGCTCAAACTGCCCGACGGGATGGACCGCGGCGCGATGAGCCATGCGATCCAGTCGATCGTCCTCGCTGCGCGCGCGGGCGGTGTGTGGGGTTTCGACGGCGTGCATAATGCGATCGACGACGCCGCGGGTTTCGCCGCCGAGGCGGCCGAAGGGCGGCGGCTCGGTTTCGATGGCAAGACGCTGATCCACCCGTCGCAGGTCGATCCGTGCAACGCCGCCTTTGCCCCGTCCGAACGCGAGATTGCGGCGGCCGAGGCGCTCGTTGCCGCGGCGACGGGCGGGGCGCAGCGCCATGACGGGCGGATGATCGAGGATATGCATGTTGTGGCGGCGAAGGCGTTGCTCGCGCGGGCCAAGAGGTAATCATCAGTTTCGTCAACCCGACGAGGGCCGGGATCTCAACTTCGTAACTTGACGCGCCGGCGAGATCCCGGCCTTCGCCGGGATGACGAGTAAGGCAAGGGGGATGGCCGTTCGTCTTTCGACGAACGCGCCTTGCCGGGCGGCGGCGGAAATGCCATGCGGCAGCGCCATGAAAACCACCCGTTTCCACGCCGCCGTCGCGGCCATCGCCCTCCTCACCATTGCTCCTGCTGCTTCAGCCGCGCCTGCCAAGGGCGACGCGCCAATCACCGAGGCCCAACTCACCGATCATATCAAGGTGCTGGCAAGCGACGCGTTCGAAGGCCGCGCGCCGGGAACAGAGGGCGAGGACCGCACGATCGCCTATATCGTTGGCGAATGGGCGAAGGCGGGGCTCGAAGCCGTTCCGGGCAGCACGACGCCGTGGCTCCAGCCGGTGCCTTTCGTCGAAACACAGGCGCTCGAGGGCAGTGCGAAGTTCAAGGTCAACGGCCGCGACTTCGCAATCGAGGATGATGGCATCATCCTGACCGGACGCGACCCGTCGGTATCGCTGGCGGGCGTGCCCGCGGTTTTCGTCGGCTATGGTGTCGACGGCGCGGGCAAGGTCAATGCCGACGTCACGGGCAAGCTCGCGATCATGCTGTTCGACAATGCGCCGTTCGGCGACAAGCTGCCGCGCTATCGCGAGCGGCGCCAGATGCTCGCGGATGCCGGCGCATCCGCGGTCCTCGTCATTGCGACCGATGCGGTGCCCTGGGCGCAGCTGCGCGAAAGCGCCGGCGCCAAGTCGATGCGGCTCGCGGGCGCCAAGCCCGGCGCGCCGGTCAGCGGCTTCCTGTCGCTCGAGGCGGCCGATGCGCTGCTCAAAAAGGCGGGCCAGGATGGCGGTGCGCTCCGCGAAGCCGCGAAATCGCCCGAATACAAGGGCGCGGCGCTGCCGGTGACCGCCGATATCACCGCGAAATCGGCCGCGCGCCCCTTCGCCAGCAACAATATCATCGCCAAGCTTCCCGGCGCCAAGCCCGACGGCAAGGCGATCCTGTTCCTCGGCCACTGGGACCATCTCGGCATTTGCGAGCCCGAGGGTGCTGCGGACCGCATCTGCAACGGCGCGGTCGACAATGCGAGCGGCATTGCGGTGCTGATCGAGGTTGCGAAGCGGCTGGGGTCGGGCCAGCGTCCCGACCGCGACATCTATTTCATGGCGACGACGGCCGAGGAAAAGGGCTTGCTCGGAGCGCATTATTTTGCCGATCATCCCGTCGTGCCGCTGGCCGACATCACCGTTGCGCTCAACATCGACACCATCGCCATTTCGCCGCGCGGCACCCCGGTCGCGACGATCGGGCGCGGCAAGCCCGCCTATGATGCCGTGGTGCGGGAAGCGGCAACGAAGCTTGGCCGCAAGCTCGACGAGGATGGCGAGGCCGACGCCTTCATCCAGCGGCAGGACGGCTGGGCGCTTGGCGCCAAGGGCGTGACGTCGCTGATGGTCGGCGGCAGCTTCTCGGACATGAAGCTGCTCGAAGCCTTCCTTGGCAGCGATTATCACACTGCCGCCGACAATTTCTCGGACAAGATCCCGCTCGGCGGCGCGGCCGAAGATGCCGATCTGCATGTGGCGATCGGCCGGGCGTTCGCCGATACCAAGCGGTGGCCGGGTAAATAAGCTTCGCGGAATAATAGGTGTCGCCCCCGCCTGCGCGGGGGCGACGGAATAATTAAGCCGCCTGCTTCGCGCGGTCGGCCATTTCCTGATTGAGCATTTCGGCGAGCAGGAACGCGAGTTCCAGGCTCTGCCCCGCGTTGAGCCGCGGATCGCAATGCGTGTGATAGCGATCGGCCAGATCCATCTGGGTCACGTCCATCGCGCCGCCGGTGCATTCGGTGACATTCTGGCCGGTCATCTCGATATGGATGCCGCCGCCATGGGTGCCCTCGGCGCGGTGCACGGCAAAGAAGCCGCGCACTTCGGCGAGGATGCGCTCGAACGGGCGCGTCTTGTAGCCGTTGGGCGTCTTGATGACATTGCCGTGCATCGGGTCGCACGACCAGACGACGGGGTGCCCCGATTCCTTCACCGCGCGCACCAGCTTGGGCAGATGCGCCTCGATCTTGTCATGGCCGTACCGCGTGATCAGCGTCATGCGGCCGGCGACATGGTTCGGGTTCAGCGTGTCGAGCAGGCGCAGCAGCACGTCGGGCTCGAGGCTAGGGCCGCACTTCATCCCAACCGGATTGCCGATCCCGCGCAGATATTCGATATGCGCCGATCCCTCGAAGCGGGTGCGGTCGCCGACCCAAAGGAAGTGGCCCGAGGTGTCGTACCAGCCGCCGGTCAGGCTGTCCTGCCGCGTCAGCGCTTGCTCATAGGGAAGGAGCAACGCCTCGTGGCTGGTGTAGAAGCTCGTGCCCTTGATCTGCGGCACCGTTTCGGGCGTCACGCCGCATGCTTCCATGAAGGCGAGCGCTTCGGAAATCCGCGCGGCGGTTTCCTGATATTTCTTCGCCCAGGGGCTGCGATCCATGAAGTCGTGCGTCCAGGCGTTGACCTGGTGCAGATTGGCATAGCCGCCGCCGGCGAAGGCGCGCAGCAGGTTCAGCGTTGCCGCCGACTGGTTATACGCCTTGATCATGCGCTGCGGATCGGGCTCGCGGCCTGCTTCCTCGAACGCGATGTCGTTGATGATGTCGCCGCGATAGCTCGGCAGTTCGACGCCATCGATATCTTCCATATCGGCCGAACGCGGCTTGGCGAACTGGCCCGCCATGCGGCCGAGCTTCACCACGGGCATCTTCGACGCGAAGGTCAGCACGACGGCCATCTGGAGCAGCACGCGGAAAGTGTCGCGGATGTTGTTCGGATGGAATTCGGCAAAGCTCTCGGCGCAATCGCCACCCTGCAGCAGGAACGCCTTGCCCTCGGCCACGCGGCCGAGCTCGGCGGTCAGGTCGCGCGCCTCGCCGGCAAACACCAGCGGCGGATAATTGCTGAGCTCACGCTCGGCGGCCGCCAGCGCGTCGGCGTCGCGATAGGTGGGAAGCTGGCGGGCCTCGTGCGAGCGCCAGCTATGCGGTTGCCAGTTTTTCGTCATCTGCCTGTCTTTTCGCGTTCGAATCGAGCGCCACATGGCGCCTATGCCGCACGGAAGCAATGTTTCCGGCACGATCAAACCCGAAAATTAGCATTATCGTGACCTTTGCGCACCTATGCTTTTCTTGAGGGACCAAAACTGGTAGTTTATTACGTGCTGCGGAAATGCGATGTGCCTCGCGCGACCAAGGCTTTTGGCTATCGACAACGTTATACACCCGTGACCCGAGCCTGGGTCTCGACGCGAAGCGATTGGCTATGAGTTTCGATTCCGCATGGTTCCTCTATGGGGCGCTGCTGCTCCTGCTGGCGACAAGTTTTGTCGTGCGGATCGAATATGCCCGCATCGGCCTCGCCGCGGCGGCGCTGGTTGCCTTGCCGCTGACATTGTTTCGCGGGCCGGATCTTGGTTACGGCGTGCTCGTGCTTGCGATCCTCGTCGTCAATATCGCCATTTTGGCGCGAGTATGGCTGCGCGGCACAAAGGTACAGTTTTCAGCCGAAGAAGAGGAATTGCGCCGCCAGCATTTTTCCGGCCTCGGCACCACGGCTGCGCGCGACCTGATCGACCAGGGACACTGGATTTCGGCGAAGCGCGGCGAGGTGCTGATCCGCGAAAATCAGGCGGCGCCCAGCCTTTTCTATTTGGCCGAGGGGCAAGCGGCGATTTTGCGCGACGGCATCGAGATCGGCAAACTTTCGGGCGGCGCGCTGATCGGCGAAGCGACGGTGCTCGACGGCGCGCATGCGACCGGGACGGTGACGCTCGGCAGCAACGCCCGGCTGTGGTTCGTTCCCGCCGCGGCGCTGCGCGCCTATCTGGCGGCCAATCCCGGGATTGCGGGCGCGCTTCACGAAGGTTTTGCGCGCGCGCTTCGCGGCAAGCTGGCGAGTGCCAACACGCGCATCGCGGAGCGGTCGGCAATTTATCGGGCATAGTCTTTCCCGGCCTCGAAACTGCAACCCGCGCCTGCTAAGTCCTCGGTCCATGACGATGATTCTTTATGGCATTTCGAACTGCGATACGGTGAAGAAGGCGCGGCGCTGGCTCGACGAGCAGGGCGTCGCTTATCACTTTCACGACGTGCGCAAGGATGGGCTCGACGCCGCGAGGCTTCAAAGCTGGATCGACGCGCTCGGTTGGGAAAAGCTGCTCAACAAGGCGGGGACGACCTTTCGCAAGCTGCCCGACGCGCAAAAGGACGGACTCGACGCCGCCGCGGCAAAGGCGCTGATGCTCGATCAGCCGGCGATGATCCGCCGCCCGGTCGTCGAGGCCGCGGGCACGATCAGCGTCGGCTTTTCGGCGGATGACTGGCGGGCGCGTTTTGCCGCATGATCCGCTCGCTCGCGGCGCTGCTGGCCTTCATGCTGTTCACCGGCTGCACGGCTGATGTCGTGACCGCGCAGCCGACCCTCGATGGCCAGCCGCCGATCGTGATCGCCCACCGCGGCGCGTCGGGCGAACGCCCCGAACATACGCTTGCGGCATACAAGCTCGCGATCGACCTTGGCGCCGATTATATCGAGCCCGACCTCGTGCTCACCAAGGACGGCGTGCTGGTCGCGCGGCACGAGAATGAGATTTCGGAAACGACCGACGTCGCGAACCACGCCGAATTCGCGGGCCGCAAGGCGACGAAGACGATCGACGGGCAGAAAGTCACCGGCTGGTTCACCGAAGATTTCACGCTGGCGGAACTCAAGACGCTGCGCGCGCGCGAGCGGCTGCCGAAGCTGCGCAGCACCGAATATGACGGCCAGTTCGAAATCCCGACCTTCGAGGAAATTCTGGCCCTGCTCGCCGAGGCGAACAAGGACCGGAAGAAGCCCGTCGGTGTCTATCCCGAAACCAAGCACCCGAGTTATTTCGTGTCGATCGGCCTGCCGCACGAGGCGCCTTTGCTCGCTGTGCTTGATCGCTTCGGTTATCGTGGCCGCACCGCTCCTGTGTTCATTCAAAGCTTCGAGGTCGGCAATCTGATGGATCTGCGCGCCAAGAGCGATCTGCCTTTGATCCAGCTGATGGATGCCGAGGGCGGCCCCGCCGACCGACCCGGCACCAGCTATGCCGCCATGACGTCGCCCGCCGGGCTCAAAATGATCGCCGCCTATGCCGACGGCATCGGCCCGAACAAGGCGATGGTGATCCCGCGCGGCGCGCTCGGCCGGCTCGGCAAACCCACCGACCTGGTGCGCGATGCGCATGCAGCGGGGCTCAAGGTCCATCCCTGGACGTTCCGCCGCGAAAATTATTTCCTGCCGCTGGGCGACAAGGGTGGGGTCAATCCAGCCGGACATGGCGATCTCGCGGGTGAAATCGCGGCCTATCTGAAAACCGGCATCGACGGCCTGTTTAGCGACAATCCGCGCGAAGCGGCTCTGACGGTGAGGAAGGAAAGCGGACAATGACCGAAAGAACCTTGGGCCAGAGCGGGCTGTCGACTCCGTCGCTGGTTCTCGGCGGCAATGTCTTTGGATGGACCGCCGACCGGGCTATCAGTTTCGCCATCCTCGACCGGTTCGTTGAAGGTGGAGGCCGGATGGTCGACACCGCCGACGTTTATTCGGCGTGGGTTGATGGCCACAAGGGCGGCGAATCGGAAAGCATGATGGGCGCGTGGCTGAAAGCAAACGGCGCGCGGGGCAGCGTGCTGATCGCGACCAAGGTCGGCATGATGCCTGGCGGACTGAAGCCCGACCGCATTCGCGACGCCGTGCAAGGCTCGCTCGACCGGCTCGGCGGCGACGTCATCGACCTCTATTTCGCGCACAAGGATGATCCCGACGTGCCGCTCGATGAAGTGCTCGGCGCCTTTGCCGAGCTGGTCGATGCCGGGACCGTGCGCGCGATCGGCGCGTCAAACTATTCAGCCGACCGGCTTGCCGAGGCGCTTCGCATCGCCGATGCCAAGGGCCTGCCGCGTTTCACCGTGATGCAGCCCGAACTCAACCTGCTCGACCGCGATCAGTTCGAAGGCCCGCTGCAACAGATTTGTATCGGCGAAAACATCGGGGTGGTGCCCTACTACAGCCTCGCTGCCGGCTATCTGTCGGGGAAATATCGCAGCGCCGACGACCTTGGCCTCAGTGTCCGCGGCTACAAGGCAAAGGCTTATATGGCGGGGCGTGGCCCCGCCGTGCTCGCTGTGATGGACCGCATCGCGGCGGAGACCGGCGCCACCCTGTCGCAGATCGCCCTCGCGTGGGTTGCCGCCCAACCGGGTGTGACCGCGCCGATCGCCAGCGCGACGTCGGTGGAACAACTGGACGAGCTGATGGGCAGCCTCGACCTGTGCCTCAGCGACGAGCAGCTCGCGGCGCTCAGCGCGGCCTGACCGAAGAGCAAGGCGCGTTCGCTGCGCCGCAACAAAAATCGGGCTTTGTCGCTTTCGCCCCGCGGTTTTAGCGGCTAAACCCTCGCCCCATGTCCACGCTCCCGAAAACGCTCACCTTCGACACGTCGACCAGCCGCGCCAATCCGACGCCGCAGCCGATGAAACGCCTCACCGTGCCGCGCATTCGCCAGCGCAAAGGCGGCGAACCGCTGGTGATGCTCACCGCCTACACCGTCCGCATGGCGCAGTTGCTCGACCCGCATTGCGATATGCTGCTCGTCGGCGATTCGCTCGCGCAGGTGATCTATGGCCTGCCGCACACCGTCGGGGTGACGATGGACATGATGGCGCTGCACGGCGCCGCTGTCGTGCGCGGCAGCTATCATGCCGCGGTGATCGTCGACATGCCGTTCGGCAGCTATGAAGGCAGTCCGCAGCAGGCGTTCGACAATGCGGCGCGGCTGCTCAAGGAAACCGGCGCCGCAGCGGTGAAGGTCGAGGGCGGCAAGGTGCTCGCGCCGACGATCGAATTCCTGACCCAACGCGGCATCCCGGTGATGGGCCATGTCGGGCTGACCCCGCAGGCGGTGAACATCCTTGGCGGCTATGGCGTCCGCGGCAAGAGCGAGGAGGAAGCGCGCTCGATCGTCGAAGATGCGGTCGCGGTGGCACAGGCCGGCGCCTTTTCGATCGTGATCGAAGGCGTGCTCGAATCGATCGCGATCGAGATCACGAACAAGGTCGATTGCCCGACGATCGGCATCGGCGCATCGGCACAATGCGACGGCCAGGTGCTCGTCACCGACGACATGCTCGGCATGTTCGAACGCGTCCCCAAGTTCGTGAAGCGTTACGGCAATATGGCGAGCGTCGTCGAAGGCGCGGTCAAGGACTATGCCGACGAAGTCAGGTCCCGTTCATTCCCGACCGAGGATCAGACCTACGCAGGGTAAAGGCCCGGCGATCCGCGCAAAGTGAAACGCTTGGTCTTTTTCCGTGCTGTCGCTAAGGAAGCGACCGGCCCAGAGCCATGACGAGTATATGGAGGTTTGATTGGCGCTGAGCCCGACGAATGATGCCGCGCTGTTGCAGGAAGTCGACGAGGCCGTCCGCAAGGACCGGCTCGATACGATCATGCAGCGCTACGGCCGTTGGATCATCGGCGGCGTCATCGCCGCGCTGCTGGCGTTCGGCGGCTATCTCTTCTGGAGCCACCAGCAGGATGCCGCGCGCGGCGAGCAGGCCGAAGAATTGATCGCGGCATTCGAAAAGCTCGGCACGAACCAGCCGCGCGCCGCGGCGACCGATCTGCAGAAGCTCGCTGCCGAAGGCGACCCCGCCTATCGCGCGGTCGCGCAGATGCAGGAAGCGAATATCAAGGCGCAGAGCGGCGACCTGAAGGCCGCCGCCGCGCTGATGGCGAAAGTCGCCGCCGATACCAAGCTCGACCAGGCGCTGCGCGATCTCGCGCTGATCCGCCAGACGGCGTTCGAATATGACATGCTGAAGCCCGAAGTGGTGATCGCGCGGATGAAGCCGATGGTCGATGCGAAGGATCCGGCGTCGAGCTGGTTCGCGAGCGCCGCCGAACTGTCGGCGACCGCGCATTACCAGCTTGGCCAGTTCGACCAGGCCGGCGCGCTTTATGGCCGCATCGCCAAATTGCCCAATGTGGCCAAATCGCTGCAATCGCGTTCGGTGCAGATGGCGGGGATGCTCGGCGTCGACGCGGTCGCGGACCGGGCGGACGAAAGCGCCGCAGCCGAAAAGAAAGGCGCGGCGCAAGCCGCCGCCGCCGGGGACCAGAAAGGCAATGCCGCGCCAAAGGCCGCGGCAGCCGCAAAGACTGAGGAAGCCAATTAATATGCGGAAAGCGCGTTTCGGAATTACTGCGGCGCTGCTCGCGCTGCCGCTGACGGCATGTGGGGTGATCAAAGGCGACGGCCCGCCGAAGACCCCGACGGTCGGTGACCGCGTCTCGATCCTGTCGAACGACAACAGCGTCAAGGTCGATCCGGCCACCGCGTCCATCGCGGTCGTGCTGCCCGAACCGGCGGTCAACGCCGCCTGGGCGCAGTCGGGCGGCAACGCATCGAAATCGATGGGCCATCCGGCGCTCGCCGCGACGCGAACCAAGCTGTGGGAAGCCAGCATCGCGGGCAGCACCAACAAGCAGCGGATCGCTGCCTCGCCGGTGATCGCCGACAACCGCCTGTTCGTCGTCGATACCGACGCCGTCGTCACCGCCTTCGCCGCCGACACAGGCGCGAAGCTGTGGAGCGTGCCGATCGGCAGCACGGGCAAGGATTTCAAGGCATCGCTGTTCGGCGGCGGCGCCGGCGTCGACGGCAATGTCGTTTATGCGACCAGCGGTGTCGGGGACGTCGCGGCGCTGAACGTCGCCGACGGATCGGTGATCTGGAAGGTCAAGCCCGCAGGTCCGCTGCGCGGCGCGCCGACTATTGCCTTCGGCGGTGTCTATGTCATCAGCCAGGACAACCAGATTTTTGCGCTCAACGCCGCGAATGGCGCGGTGCAGTGGCAGGCCACCGCGTCGATGGAGGCAGGCAGTGTGTTCGGCGCCGCATCGCCCGCGGCGGGGCAGGGGACGATCGTCGCCGGCTTCTCGTCGGGCGAGGTCCAGGCCTATCGTTACGAAAACGGCCGCGACCTGTGGGAAGACGCGCTTGCGCGCACCTCGATGGCGCTGTCGGTGTCGACACTCACCGACGTCGACGCCGATCCGGTCGTCGACCGCGGCCGCGTCTTCGCGCTCGGCCAGGGCGGACGCATGGCGAGCTATGAACTCGTTACCGGCCAGCGCAGCTGGGAAATCTCGATCGCCGGCATTTCGACGCCTTATGTCGTCGGCGAGTGGGTTTATGCGATGACCGACGACGCCAAGCTGCTCGCCGTCGCGCGTGCGAACGGCAAGGTGCGCTGGCTGCAACAGCTCGCGCGTTTCCGCGTCGAAACCGAAAAGAAGAAAAAGGACCCGATCCGCTGGACCGGACCGATCCTCGCAGGTGGGCGCCTGATCGCGGTCAACAGCGAAGGGACCTTGTCGGAATTCTCGCCGACCGACGGCTCGCTGCTCGGTTCGACCGAATTCAAATCGCCGTTGTCGCAGTCCCCGGTGGTTGCGAACAATATTTTGTACGTCCTCGCGGACGACGGGCAGCTCACGGCCTGGCGCTGATACAGCGTCCGGGCCGGGGCGGCCCGGTAGGATACAGGGAATAGTCTCATGTCGCGATTCGCGACGATTGCCATTGTCGGCCGGCCCAATGTGGGCAAATCGACGCTGTTCAACCGGCTGGTCGGCAAGCGCCTTGCGCTCGTCGACGACCAGCCCGGGGTGACGCGCGACCGCCGCGAGGGCGACGGTCATTTGCTCGGCCTCGATTTCCGTATCGTCGATACCGCGGGCTTCGAGGATTATGACGCGGCGACCTTGCCCGGCCGGATGCGCGTGCAGACCGAAAAGGCGGTGCGTGAGGCCGACGCGGCGCTGTTTATGATCGACGGCCGCGCGGGGGTGACCCCGCTCGACGAGGAAATCGCGCGTTGGCTGCGCAGCGAGGACACGCCGATCATCCTCGTCGTCAACAAGGCCGAGGGAAAGCAGGGCGAAAACGGCCTGATGGAGAGCTATTCGCTCGGTTTCGACAATCCGATCGCGCTCAGCGCCGAGCATGGCGAAGGCGTCGTCGACCTGTTCGATGCGCTGCGCCCGATCGTCGAGGCTTATGATGCAGCGGAAGCCGAGGCTTTGCCGCCACGGGTTGAAGGCGAAGAAGACGAGGACGCGCCGCTCGGCCCGATGAAGCTCGCGATCGTCGGTCGTCCGAACGCGGGCAAGTCGACGCTGATCAACCGCATGATCGGCGAAGACCGGCTGATCACCGGGCCCGAAGCCGGAATCACCCGCGATTCGATCCGCGTCGACTGGCAGTGGGAAAAGGACGGCGAGGTCCACGAGATCCAGCTGTTCGACACCGCGGGCATGCGCAAGCGCGCCAAGGTGGTCGAAAAGCTCGAGAAGCTTTCGGTCGCCGACGCGCTCCACGCGGTCGATTTCGCCGAGGTCGTCGTTCTCCTGCTCGATGCGACCAAAGGTCTGGAGGCGCAGGATCTGCACATCGCCGACAAGGTACTGCAGGAAGGGCGCGCGCTGATCGTCGCACTCAACAAATGGGATGTCGCCGAAGACCCGTCGGCGCTGTTCAACGGCGTGCGCACCGCGCTCGAAGACGGGCTCAGCCAGGTCAAGGGCGTTCCCGTGCTCAGCATTTCGGGCGCGACGGGGAAGGGCATCGACACGCTGGTCCGCGTCGCGTTCGAACAGCGCGCGATCTGGACCAACCGCGTCTCGACCGCGAAGCTCAACCGCTGGTTCGAAAATGCGGTCGAAAACAACCCGCCGCCGGCGCCCGGCGGCAAGCGGATCAAGCTGCGCTATATCACGCAGGCGCGCACCCGGCCGCCGACCTTCGTCGTTTTCGGCACGCGGACCGACAGCTTGCCCGGAAGCTATACGCGCTATCTGGTCAACGGAATGCGCAAGGAACTGGGCTTCCAGGGCGTGCCGGTTCGCCTCAATTTCCGCAATTCGCGCAACCCCTATGACGAATGACGGCGCCTGAGGCATTGGGGACGCTGGTCGTCGATGCCCGTGGAATGCGCTGCCCCTGGCCCGCGCTGCGGCTGGCGCGCGCGATGCGCGATGCGTCCGACGTGCTGCTGATCGCCGACGATCCGCAGGCGGGACGCGAGGTTGCGGCGCTGGCGGGCGAGCATGGCTGGTCGGTCGAGACCGATGCGGCGACCGCCGATGAGGGGCGCTGGCGCGTCCGGCGCTGACCCAAAATGGGGCGGCTTTCTTCGCGGCCCCCATGACACCGTAACGTCTTTTTTACCCAACTTCGGCATGGACCGCTTGGGACCACGGCCGAATTAGAACACCAAGGGACGAAAGCATTGGACGAAATCCTGGTCGATTGGGACGAGTTTCGCGCGACGCGCACCCAGTTGGGCGCGGCGTTTGTGCGGATTCTTGGCTATTTTCGTGAAGACGGCACCAAATCAGTCGCCGCGATCGAAGAGGCGATGCGCGCACGCGATGCCCGCGGCCTCGTCATGCCCGCGCACACGCTGAAAAGCGAAGCGCGGCAGTTCGGGGGCGAGAAACTCGGCGCGCTCGCCGAGGACATCGAAGTCTTCGCGCGCCACTGTGTCGAAAGCCAGACCAGCCCCGAGGAATATCTGCCGCGCGTCGTCGAACTGCGCCGGTTGTTCGAAGAAACCCTCGCCGCGCTCGAGCGCGAAGCGAACCCGCTCGTCCAGCGCCGCCCGACGGGTTTCGGCCGCGCCGTCGGTTACTAAGCCGCCGAGGGCTTCCGCATCGGCTGAAGCTTTCCGCGCGCGAGGCTGCGCCACAGCCATTCGAGCGGGCCGTAGCGATAGCGGTCGAGCCAAGGCTTCGACCAGAGCAGCATGATCGCCCACATGCCGGCGCAGACGAGATAGAGCGTCCAGCGGCCGACGTCGCCGAACAGGCCGATCCCATAGCCATAGAAGATCGTCGTCATCACGATGCTGGTGCCGAGATAGTTGGAGAAGGCGGCACGGCCCGCTGCCGCGACACGGGCTATCCATGCGCTGGTAGCGGCGCGCCGGATCAGCAGCACGAGCAGGGCGGCATAGGCGATCGTCATCATCAGCCGTCCCGGCCCCGCCCACGCCATGAAGGCATTGACCGCGATGAGATAGTCGAAGCCCGCGCGCCACTGGAGCCAGCCGACGAGCAATGTCAGCAATACCCCCGGGGGTAGCCAGCGCAGCGCTGTCCGCCGATAGTCGGCCGCCGCCCATGCCCCCGTCAGGAAGCCGTTGCGGAACAGCGCCATGCCGAGCATCATCAGCGGCAGCGTCTCCCATATCGTCATCAGCACGCCGACGAACGGATTGATCGCGGTATCGAGCCGTGAGCTCAGGATCGGTAGATAGGGGCCGCGATAGAGCGCGAGCTCCTCGGCCACTTCGCCGTCGATCTTGGCATATTCGGCGCGAACCTCGCGCCCGGCTTCGACCATCGACGACGCGGGATTGTCGGCCGCATTTCCGGCCGCGAGCTGTGCGCCAAAGAAAAGCGACGTCAGGACCACGCCCAGCGTGAAAATGCCAAGCGCCCATTTGATCAGCCGGCGCGCTTCCCACGCGCGGAAGCGGAAGGCGACACAGCCGACGGCGGCGTAGAGGAACAATATGTCGCCCCACCACAGGAAGAAATAGTGGCAGAGGCCGAAGACCGCGAGCCACGCCATCCGGCGATAATGCAACGAACCCGGATCCTGCCCCGACGCTTCCGCGCGATCGATGATGAGCAGCATGCTCGCGCCGAACAGGATCGAGAACAGCCCGCGCATCTTGCCGTCGAAGAGGAGGAAGCCGACCGCCCACGCGGCGATGTCCGACCCCGTGTCGCCGCCATAGGCTTTGGGCGAGAGATAAGCCATTTCGGGCATCGCGAAGGCGGCGATGTTCATCGCCAAAATGCCCATCACGGCGAAACCGCGCAGCGCGTCGAGGGTGACGAGGCGTTCGCCCGCAACTTGTCTATCTTCGCGCATATCGCCCTCCACTGTATTATTCGTCTATAACGGCTGGGGCGACGATCCGTCCAGCGCTTTAACCTGCTATTGACATCCATGTCAGTAATGCTATCTGAGCATCATCACCTGATTCGGACGAGGCCAGCCATGACCCCCACCATCTTCTCCCACCCCGACCGCCAGCCGCAGAAGTTCCGCCCGTTCAAGGCGTTCCAGCACTTCCGCAATCTGATCAAGGACAAGGAAGACACCGAGCAGGTGTTCCACATCTTCGAGAATCTGCCGCGCAAGGGTTTCATGGACGACGCGCGCGCCTTCGTGACAAGCGATTTCGGCCGGAAGCTGATGGAACGTGAACCCTATCTGCCCGACCTGCTCGACGACCATGCATGGATCGACGAACTGCCCGAGGGCAGCGTCGGCCACGCCTATGTCACCTTCATGCGCCGCGAGGGCCTGTCGGCGGCGGGCCTCGTTGCTGAAAGCGACAAGATGGGCCGCCCGCAATATGACGACCAGGTGCAGTGGTATTCGAACCGCCTGCGCGACACGCACGACCTGTTCCACATCCTGACCGGCTATGGGCGCGACGCGCTCGGCGAACAGTGCGTGCTCGGTTTCACCTATGGCCAGACGGGCAATTACGGCAATGCCTTCATCGCCTATGCCGGCGGTTATGAAGTGAAACGCGGCGTCAAGAGCGACGCGCCGGTGTTCGGCGCGATCCGCCAGGGCCAGCGCCACGGCAAGGCGGCGAAGGCGATCATCGAGCAGGACATCCGCTCGCTGCTCGCCGAACCGCTCGAAGCCGCGCGTGCGCGGTTGGGGATCGGCGAGCCGACGCTCTATCAGGAAGCGCACCGCGCGTACCGCAATCGCGGCATCGATCCGTACAACTTCCTCGCGGCAAAGGCCGCGATGGCTTGAACTGTTCGCCGGCGAAAGCCGGGGAACCCGGCGCTCAGCCTAAGCTTTCCGGCCAGACGCGCGGGCTGCGCGGCGTCTCCAGCCTATAGTCGGAATAGGACCGCGAAAATATCTCCCGGCCCAGGCGTTCGGCGTCCCCGATCGGGTTCGCCGGATCGTTGCGCACTTCGCCGCGGCTGTTGCCGGCGCCGCGAACCACGCTGACGAAGTCCGAATTCGTGTAGCGGGAAAATTCCTGAATCTGGTGGATAATGCCGAGCGCCACGCCGGGGTATGTTTCCTCGGACGCGAGCACCAAGCCGAGCCGTTTGCCGGCCACCGCCGCAAGCGCGTCCTGCGAGCCCGGATAGGAGGCCGCATAATAGCAGAAGCTGCGATCGAAGAACGCCTTGATCTGCGCGGATACGCCGTACCAATAGATGGGCGAACAAAAGATCACCCCTCGCGCGGGCAAGAACTCGTCGAAGAACAGGGCGCGATACGGGTCGTCGATCGCGCATTCGCCATCGGAGCGGCGGCATATGCGGCAATCGCGCAGAAACCCCGAAATATGGTCATCCAGAAATCGCAGCGCGACATCGCTGCCCGCCGCCTCGGCGCCGCGCCGAACGGCCTCGGCAAGCGTCGCGGTGTTTCCGTTCCTACGCGGGCTTCCGACAAGAATGAGCAGTTTTTCCGGCATATCGGCCGATCCTTTCGCGTGGGACACGGCGCGGCTGCCATGTCTTGTTGACGCAAAGGGGTGGCGCTATACTTTCGATTGATCAATTACCTACTATTTTGTCAGGTACTCACCTTTAGGTAAGAATTGGCAATCATGTCGACGCGCAATCAACCCTATAATGACGGTCTCGGGCCGGTGTTCGAGATCATCGGCGGGAAGTGGAAGGCGCTGATTCTCTGGGAGCTTCACGACACCCCCGTGCGCTTCGGCGCGCTTAAGCGGCGTATTGCCGGGATCAGCGAAAAGATGCTGATCCAGCAATTGCGGGAAATGGAAGCCGATGGTCTGGTCCACCGCGAGATGTTCCATCAGGTTCCACCGCGTGTCGATTATTCGGTTACCCCCTTGGGGGCATCGCTCAACGAAGCGCTGACGCCGCTATGCGAATGGGGGAAACATAATCTGCAATTCCCGGCTACCGGCGGCCGGTGACGCCGGTCAGGCGAGCTTGGTGATCAGCGCCTGCGCGGCCGCAGGATTGCGGACCTTCGCGCCCGATATAAAGAAGATATAGACGTCGCGGTCGCCCTTCGCCCATTCGCGGGCTTGGGTCGCCCAGCCGTCGAGTGCCTTGGCGTCATAGCCTGTTTCGACATCCTCCTGGCTGCGCTGGAGCCGCGCATAGGTGAAGTCGGCGGTCTGTTCGTCGATGCACGGGAATTCGTCGCTGTCGGCGAAGACGATCGCCATGTTTCGTTCGCGCAGCATGTCGACGAAGGCTTGGTCGCGGAAGCTTTCGTCGCGCACCTCGATCGCGTGGCGCAGCTTCAGGCCATCCTGACTGTCGGGAAGCAAATCGAGGAAGCCCGCGAAATCGTCGCGGTCGAATTTCTTCGTCGCCATGAATTGCCAGTGGATCGGACCCAGCCGGTCGCCGAGCCGCGTCAGGCCCTGCGTCAGAAATTTCTCGATCGACGCCGCGCCCTCGGCCAGCACCTTGCGATTGGTCGTGAAGCGTGACGCCTTGACGCTGAACTTGAAGCCGTCGGGGACCGATGCGGCCCAATTGGCGAAGGTTTCGGGCTTCTGGCTGCCATAATAGGTGCCGTTGATCTCGATGCCGGTCAGATGCTGGCCGGCATATTCGAGCTCGCGTTTCTGTGCGAGGCCGGCGGGGTAAAAGGGGCCGCGCCACGGTTCGAAGGTCCAACCCCCAATGCCGATGTGAATGCTCATGTACTCTCACCTCCGTCATCCCGGCGAAGGCCGGGGTCTTAACGTTGCATTTCGCTGCACCGGCGAGATCGTGTCAGAGTCACGCGCCTCTGAACACACTTCGCCGGGATGACGGGTGAGCGGATTATGCCAGCGCCGCGTCGGCCCCCATCAAATTCGGGAAAAAGCCTTCATGCGCCTCGCGCAGTTCCGCGAGCGTCACCTGATGGTCGCTGCCTTCGAGTTCGAAGACGATGCGATCCTTGATCGTGCGGCCGACGGGATCGACCGGCACGTCGGCGCGGCCGGCGGCGTCGAGGAAATCGGCGAGGCAGGTGTCGCAGACGGTGACGAGATACAGCCCCTGATCCTCGCCGAAGAAGCTTTCGGCGACGCCGAACGGCTGTTCTTCGCTGACGAGCACGCCGATGTTCGACTTCAAGGCCATTTCGGCGAGCGTCACCGCCATGCCGCCGTCGGAGACGTCGTGGCAGGCGGTGATCCAGCCCGCATTGATCGCGCCGCGGATGAAATCACCGGTGCGCTTTTCGGCGCGGAGGTCGACGGGCGGCGGCGGGCCTTCTTCGCGGCCGAGGATTTCGCGCAGCCACGCCGACTGGCCGAGGTGGCCGGCGCGTTCGCCGACCGCGAGGACGATGTCGCCGGTGCGCTTGAAGCCGATGCCGACCGCCTTGTTCAGATCCTCGATCACGCCGACGCCGCCGATCGCGGGGGTCGGCAGGATCGCGCTGCCGCCGCCGGTCGCCTTGGACTCGTTATAGAGGCTGACGTTGCCCGACACGATCGGATAGTCGAGCGCGATACAGGCCTGCGCCATGCCGTCGAGGCAGCCGACGATCTGGCCCATGATTTCGGGACGCTGCGGGTTCGCGAAATTGAGGCAATTGGTGATCGCGAGCGGGGTCGCGCCGACTGCGCTGATGTTGCGCCAGGTCTCGGCGACCGCCTGCTTGCCGCCCTCGACGGGGTCGGCGTAGCAATAGCGTGGGGTGCAGTCGGTCGACATAGCGAGCGCGCGGTCCGTGCCATGGATGCGGACGAGCGCGGCGTCGCCGCCGGTCTGCACCGTGTCGGCGCCGACCTGGCTGTCATACTGCTCCCAGATCCAGCGGCGGCTGGCGATGTCGGGGGTGCCCATCAAGGTCTTGAGGTCGGCCGCGACGTCCTTCGTCTCGGGGACGTTCGTCAGTTCGGCCTGTTTCGGCGTCGGGACATGCGGGCGGTCGTAGAGCGGCGCATCGTCGGCGAGCGGGGCGAGCGGGATGTCGCAGACGATCTCGCCTTTATGCTCGAGCACCATGCGGCCGGTGTCGGTGACGGTGCCGATAACCGCGAAGTCGAGTTCCCATTTGTGGAAGATCGCGGCGGCGAAATCCTCGCGGCCGGGCTTCAGCACCATCAGCATGCGTTCCTGCGATTCGGACAGCATCATCTCGTACGCCGTCATGCCGGTCTCGCGCTGCGGCACGTCATCCATCTTGAGGTGGAGGCCGACGCCGCCCTTCGATGCCATTTCGACCGACGAGCTGGTGAGCCCCGCGGCGCCCATGTCCTGGATCGCGACGATCGCGTCCGACGCCATCAATTCGAGGCACGCCTCGATCAGCAGCTTTTCGGTGAAGGGGTCGCCGACCTGCACGGTCGGGCGCTTTTCCTCGGCGTCCTCGCCGAAGTCGGCCGATGCCATCGTCGCGCCGTGGATGCCGTCGCGGCCGGTCTTCGACCCGACATAGACGATCGGATTGCCGACGCCGCTGGCGGCCGAATAGAAGATCTTGTCCTGTTCGGCGACGCCGACGGTCATCGCGTTGACGAGGATATTGCCGTCATACGCCTTGTGGAAATTGACCTCGCCGCCGACCGTCGGGACGCCGACGCAATTGCCATAGCCGCCGATGCCGTGGACGACGCCCGAGATGAGGTGCTTCATCTTCGGATGGTCGGGGCGGCCGAAGCGCAGCGCGTTGAGGTTCGCGACGGGGCGCGCGCCCATGGTGAAGACGTCGCGGAGGATACCGCCGACGCCGGTCGCCGCGCCCTGATAGGGTTCGATGTACGACGGGTGGTTGTGGCTCTCCATCTTGAAGATCGCCGCGAGCTTCTTGCCGTCCGGACCGGTGCCGATGTCGATCACGCCGGCATTCTCGCCGGGGCCGCAGATCACCCAGGGCGCCTCCGTCGGCAGTTTCTTCAAATGGAGGCGCGAGCTTTTGTAACTGCAATGCTCAGACCACATGACCGAGAAGATGCCAAGTTCGACAAGGTTCGGCTCGCGCCCGAGCGCGTTGAGGACGCGATCATATTCTTCCGGAGACAGGCCGTGTTCGGCGACGATCTCGGGGGTGATGACGGAGGCGGGCGCGGGTGCGGTCTGAGTCATGGCGCGCCTTTAGCGATGTAGGCGCGAAACGAACAGACCCCATGATGCATTTTGCACCATGAGGTCTGCCGTCGGAGAGAGGGTTTAGCGCGAGGCGAGGGTGGCCGACGGCTTCACGAGCGGCGCGACGTCGCGCAGCGCGAAGCTGACCTGCTGCGAGCCGACCGTGCCGCGCACGCGGTGCTGGCCGACGCGGAGCGTGAACGGCTTGCCGGTGCGTTCCTCGACGCCGCTAATCACGCGCGTGTCGCCGACCTGCGTTACGCTATAGCTGTAGGTGCTGCCTTCATGCTCGAAGCGGTTGGTCGGCGCATCCTTCGCGAGGGCGACGGACGGCGCCAGCGCGAGCAGGCCGAGGGCGGGGAGAATATATTTTTTCATGGTGCAAGTCCTTGTCTAATGAACAAAACTTGCCTTCGGAGCCCCTCTCTTCTTGTGCAGTGCAGCATGACTGGCTCGCGCGACGCGAGCAATTGCAAAAAACAGAAGCGTGATTGCGCGGCGCGAAGGGGTCAGGTGCGGACGGGCACCGCGAGCCGCCGGTTGGCGCCCGCCCACGCCGCGGTCCCGGCGAGCAGCGCATAAGCGAAGAGCATCGTCGCGGGGAGGGCGAGCGAATAGGCGGGCTCCTTCGGGCCGAACCAGTCGATCGCCTGTGCAAAGGCGAGCAGCCCGGCGAGTATCCACAGCCGGCGGTTGCCGCCCGGCGCTTCGGTGCGGCGCCGATAATAAAGAAGAGTGCCGCCGATCAGCAATATCTCGAGCGGCATTGCGATCAGCGGATGATTCCAGAGCCCGAGCCCCAGTTTGGGCGGCATGCCATAGAGCGTCAGATCGGGGATGTGGACGAGGAAGTCGATGAACCAGTGCGACACCACGACCAGCGCGGCGCCGATCGCTGCCTCTTTGCGCTTGGTCGCGAACCAGACGAGCAGGCCGAAAATCTTCGCCCAGATCAGCGCGCCGAGCAGGCTGTGCGTATAGGGCATGTGATAGAGGTCCATCGGATTCATCGCGGTGATGCCGGGGACGATCCGCATCGCCTCGATCCCCGGGACCAGCAATGCGGCAAAACCGATGTCGACGAGCTGCGCCGCGACGAACAAGGTCCCGAGCCCCGCCGCCTTTGGACGGGCCGCAACGATCAGCGCCGGGGCGAAATGGCCGATGAACATGGCGCGACGCTATAGGGCAAAATCACCACGTCAAGCTTGACCGGACGGGGGCGAAGGGGCCAAAGCAGGGCCCATGACGGACACCCCCGAACCCGCTCGAGAAGGCCTTGGCGCCGCCGATATCGCCTCGCTGTCGTTCGAAGCCGCGATGGGCGAGCTCGAAACGATCGTGCGGAGGCTCGAGAGCGGCGATGTCAGCCTCGAAGAATCGGTGACGCTCTATGAGCGCGGCCATGCGCTGCGCGGCCATTGCGAGGCGCGGCTCGCCGCGGCGCAGGCGCGCATCGAACAGGTCAGCCTGGGCGCCGACGGCCGGCCGGCGGGAACGACCCCCTTCGGCGAAAGCTGATTCACGGTGACGCTCGTCGACAGCGAAGTTTCGCGCGAGCGGCAATTGCTGCTTTCCACCCAGAATGAGGTCGCGGCCGGGATCGACGCGCTGTTCGATCAACTGCTCGCCGTTCCGTCCGACCCGCGCGGGCCGCTCTATGAAGCGATGCGCCATGCCGCGGTGGCCGGCGGCAAGCGGCTGCGGCCGCTGCTCGTGCGTGCCGCGGGCGACTTGTTCCACGTCGACCGCACACTGACTCTTCGCGTCGGCGCGGCGGTCGAGGCGATGCACGTCTATTCGCTGATCCACGACGACCTGCCGTGCATGGACGACGACGACATGCGCCGCGGCAAGCCGACGGTGCATAAGGCGTTCGACGAGGCGACCGCGGTGCTCGCGGGCGATTCGCTCCACGCGCTCGCGTTCGAATGGCTGTGCGACCCGGTGACGAGCGCCGATCCCTTCGTGCGCGGCGAGCTCTGCTGCGAACTCGCGCGCGCCGCGGGCCCGGCGGGGATGGCCGGCGGCCAGATGATGGACCTCGCCGCCGAGACGTCGAATTTCGACCTGCCGACGGTAACGCGGCTCCAGCAACTCAAGACCGGCGCGCTGATCGCCTTTTCGGTCGAGGCCGGCGCGATCCTCGCGCGCATCCCGCCCGAAGGCCGCGCGCCGCTGCGCGCCTATTCGCGCGACATCGGGCTCGCGTTCCAGATCGCCGACGACATCATGGACGTCGAGGGCGACGAGGAATTGGCGGGCAAAGCGCTGCACAAGGACGATGCCGCGGGCAAGGCGACCTTCGTCACCTTGATGGGGCTCGAGCGCGCGCGCGAACAGGCGACCGTGCTTGTCGAACAGGCGATCGGGCATCTCGCGAATTTTGGCGAAGAGGCCGCGCTGCTGCGCGCGATCGCCCGTTATGTGGTGGAAAGGGACCGTTGATGCGCATTGGGGTTTATCCCGGAACCTTCGATCCGATCACGCTCGGGCATATGGACATCATCCGCCGCGGTGCGAAGTTCGTCGACCGGCTGATCATCGGCGTGACGACCAACATCGCCAAATCGCCCTTGTTCGACGACGACGAGCGGATCGCGATGGTGAAGGCTGAAGTTGCGGGGATCGACGGCGACATCGAGGTCGTCGGTTTCAATTCGCTGCTGATGGATTTTGCCGACGCCCAGGGCGCGTCGATCATCGTCCGTGGCATTCGCGGCGTCACCGATTTCGAATATGAGTATCAGCTGACAGGCATGAACCGCCAGCTCAACGACCGCGTCGAAACCGTCTTTCTGATGGCCGACGTCAGTCTCCAACCGATCGCGTCGCGGCTGGTCAAGGAAATCGCGATCTTTGGCGGCGACATCCACAAATTCGTGACGCCTTCGGTGCGCGATGCCGTCGTCGCGCGCATCGCCGAGCGGGGCCTTCTTCAGGGCGAGCGCTGATACCGATCATTGAGCGTTCAGCTTTTTCCGGCTAGGGCGCGCCATCGGGGCGCAAATCCAGTTTATTATCCAAAGGCCGATCCAGCATGAAATCATCCTTCCGCCCCTTGGTTCTTACGGCGATGGCGTTCGGTCTCGTAGGCGCGGCCGTCGCGCAGGATGCGCCGCCGGCACCGGGGCCGAACCCCGAGCAAAGCCAGCCGGCACCGCCCGTCGAAACGCCCCCGCCCGCGCCGGTCGAAACCCCGACCGCGCCCGCGACGACCGAAGCTGCTCCGGCGACCGTGGCGCCGCCCGCAATCCCGGCGATGACCCCCGACCAATATATGGGCGTCCCCGAATATATGCTCAACATCGACCTTTCGACGGGCGGCCGGATCGTGATCCAGCTCTATCCGAATGTCGCGCCGAACCATGTCGATCGGATCAAGAAGCTCGCGCGCGCGGGTTTCTATGACGGGATCAAGTTCCACCGCGTGATCGACGGCTTCATGGCGCAGACGGGCGACCCGACCGCGACCGGGCAGGGCGGTTCGCAGCTGCCCGACCTCAAGGCCGAATTCAACCCGACCCCGCATCTGCGCGGCACGCTGTCGATGGCGCGCGCCGAGAGCGAGGACAGCGCGAATAGCCAGTTCTTCATCATGCTCCAGCCGCGCTTCGCGCTCGACCGCCGCTACACCGCGTTCGGCCGCGTGATCTCGGGCATGCAATATGTCGACGCGATCCATAAGGGCGAGCCGCCCGAAGTGATGTCGCGCATGGTGCAGGTGTCGGTCGCCGCCGACAACAAGCCGATCCCGCCCGCCTCGATGCTGACCGAAGCCGTGCCCGCGCCGGTCGCGGCGCCCGCCGTGACGGTCGACGAGCTCAACGCTCCGATCAAGCAGTAAGCGCGGGCACGCGCACCAAGATCATGCGCGTCGACGCCTTCGATTTCGATTTACCCAATGAGCGTATCGCGCTCCGCCCGGCGCGGCCGCGCGATGCGGCGCGGATGCTCGTGGTCGATGGCGGCGAGATCGTCGACGCGGGGGTTAGCGATCTGCCGTCATGGCTCCGCCCCGGCGACTGCCTGGTGTTCAACGATACGCGGGTCATCCCGGCGCAGCTTGAAGGGCGGCGCGGAGAGGCGAAGATCGGCGCGACGCTCCACAAGCGCATCGACCTGCGCCGCTGGCAGGCGTTCATCCGCAACGCCAAGCGGTTGCGCGTCGGCGAAAGCGTCGATTTCGGCGCGGGCGTCGCGGCGCTCGCCGAGGAACGGCTCGCCGACGGCAGCTTCATCCTCGCCTTCGCCGGCGACGAGCCGGTCGAAGTCCTGCTCGAACGCGCGGGCACGATGCCGCTCCCGCCTTATATCGCGGGCAAGCGCCCCACCGACGACGACGATCGCAGCGATTATCAGACGATGTTCGCGCGCGAGGACGGCGCCGTCGCGGCGCCGACCGCGGCGCTGCACTTCACGCCGAAGCTGCTCGATGCGCTCGCCGTGGCCGGTATCGCGAGCGAAACGCTGACGCTGCACGTCGGTGCGGGCACCTTCCTGCCGGTCAAGGCCGACGACACCGAAGACCATGTCATGCACGCCGAATGGGGCCGGATCGACGCCGACACCGCGGCGCGGCTCAACGCCGTGCGCGCGGCGGGCGGCCGTGTCATCGCCGTCGGCACGACCAGCCTGCGCCTGCTCGAAAGCGCGGCAGAGGATGACGGCATCATCGCGCCCTTCGCGGGCGACACCGCGATCTTCATCACGCCGGGCTATCGCTTCAAGGCGATCGATGGGCTGATGACCAACTTCCACCTGCCGCGCTCGACCCTGTTCATGCTGGTCAGTGCGCTGATGGGGCTGGAGACGATGCAGGCGGCATACGCCCATGCCATCGAAAACGACTATCGCTTCTATAGCTATGGCGACGCGAGTTTGTTGTTGCCCGCACGATAGGGCGCGCGGCCCGTCAATATTCGATCGTGATCTTGACCTTGGCGGGATCGACGCCGGCGAGCGCGGCGATCTCTTCGCGGCTCGCGCGGACCAGCGCATGCATTTGCTGCGCGCTCGCGGCGGGATCGGCATGTGCCGCTGATGGTCCGCCGGCGATCAGTTCCTGCTCCGAAATGCCAAAAACCTCGGCCAGCGCGGGCAGGTTGCTGCGCCGCGGCACGGTCTTGCCGCTTTCCCATGCCCAGATGCTGGGTCGGCTGAACCCGGTCAGATCCGAAAGCGCCGCGCGGCTGAGGCCGCGTTCTTTCCGCAGCCGGAGCAGGCGCTGCGCCAGCATTTCGTCGCCGTCGGGAATGCGCGCCGGATCTACGTCGCCCGGAAGCGGATTGCGCAGCTGCGCCGCGCTGAGCGCCGCGCGCGACAGCGGCCGGTCGAAACGGCAGCCCGCGAGCGCCTCGCTGCGCCACACGATGGTGGCGGCGCAATCGGGCGCCTCGGGCAAGGCGACCGTCAGCCGCTGACCGATGGCCAGATCGGATGCGGTTTCGATCAGCATGCCGGTCGCCGACAGATTGTGGATCGCCACCGTCGTGCCCTCGCTGCCTTCGAGCGATCCCGCCGCTTCAAATCGCATATGCATACGCGGCGCGCCGCGCGTGCTTTCGCCGGTCTGTCGCTGTTCGATCATCGCATGAATGGGCATGGGTCAGCTATGCGCGCGATCGGTTGTCGAGTGGTTAATGGAGAGCGCCGCATCGCGGGCACATGCTCCGCCGGATGCCCGGCAACAAGGTCCGTTCGCCGTCCTTGGGGCGAACTGTGCGCTGCTTGCGGCGGGTGAATCGGCAGTCCGCCGCGGATTTTCCCCGATTTCGGCAGCTCCAATTGAACTTAGTGTCAACTTTCCTGTTAAGATATTAACATCGATTGTCCCGATTCTGAACGCCGATAGTCAGGCTTCCGCCTTGACGTGCGCCGAATTAACCCTCGACAGGCGCAAGAAAGCACGAATTTCCGTTGAACTTGAACGACATCGCCGGCGCCCAATTTTGGCCCGCGCCAATTTGGGGGTGCGAAGCTGTCTTAATTTATGTACTAAGTTTTTATTAACAGACGGGTTGATGAGTCGGGTCGCGACTTGTCGGGCACGGGGGTGCCAGAGGGCCATCCGCAAAGCGGAGCCTGAAACCGTTGGGATTTTTGGGGGTTCATGTCATGAGGCTCATGATTTTTGCGCTTGCCGCGGCGGCTTTTGCTGTGCCCGCGAACGCAGAAGAAATCCGGAACGTCAAATCGCTCGACATCGCGGTCAGCGGCGCGATCCGCCAGCATTGCGCGATGGGCAGCATCGCCAATATGGATTTCGGCAATCTGGAACGGCGCGGCCTGGGCATCGAAACGCGCGTGGCGCTCGATTGCAACGTCCCCTTCACGATGACGATCAAGGGCGCGCGCGGCGGCCTGACCCACACGACGATGCCGAACGGCCAAGGCCCGTATAGCGGCGTCCTGCCTTATAATCTCGCCGTCGAAATGCCTGTGCGATATCCGTCGCGGCAGACGGTGAGCCAATCCTTCAACAGTCGCCAACTTCTGGCCGGCGGCGTCATCTCCAGCAACGGCGGCATCGCGACGGACGGAATGGTCCTGGCGGTCGAGCTTGGTCAGCCTTCGGGCGAGGCCGGGCTGCTGGCTGGCGACTATTCGGAAACGATCACGATCACGGTCTCTCCGATTTAACGAATTCGTCCGCGGATGAACCGCGGACGGTAGCCGGAAGGGTAGGCACCGCTGCCCCTCCGGTCTCCGACCAGTTCGGTGCAGGTATTAGGTCGCATTCGGCATTGGGCCGGGCGGCATGATAGAGGGAAGAAGATTATGAAGAAGATCCTTAGCGGCACCGTCGCCGCCATCGCGCTCATCGCCGTTGCCACGCCGGCTGCCGCTCAGCACACCAACCAGCGTCATTATGCTGGTACGGTTCTGGGCATTCCTTACACCTCGACGAACCCCAATGGCCTCGAGACGCTGGGTCTCGAATTCGGTCTGGGCCTGGGTGTCGGCACGCGCTATCGCGCACAGGCTGATGCACCCAGCGACAGCGAAGCGAACACCCCGACTGTCAACGTTGCGTTCTCGCTGAGCGGCACCGTCAACCGCGACTGCTCGTTCTATGCCGGCAACGATTCGAGCGCTCGTAATATCGACTTCGGCGTGATCGGTGTGCGCACCGGCAACAACGAAAACGTCAACTCGGCGTTCGAAATGGTCGGCCAGGCCGAAGCCAACATCGACACGCTGACCGCTGGTTGCAACACCAACAATGTCGTCGAAATCAACAAGAACGACATCCGCGGCCTCGTGAACGCGAACCCGGGCGGTTATGACACCGACGAGTTCCAGGCGAACATCCCCTATTCGGTGACCGCTTCGTGGACCGGCGTTGCGCTGAACGCGCAGACCGCTGGCTCGTCGCAGTCGCTCGTCGTTCCGACCACCGGCAACGCCGGCTCGAAGCAGCAGGGTGCATGGCGTTCGCGCATGGACATCGACATCGTTGCTCCGGCCGTGACCAACAAGGGCCTGGTCGCTGGTTCGTACACCGGCACGACCACGCTGACGCTGCGCGCGCTCTAATCCCGCGCGGTAACGAATAGGGAGAGGGGAAAGAGCGATCTTTCCCCTTTCTTTATAAATGAGTGCAATTACGTCCGGTGAGGACAGGGGGATGGGGAATATGTCAGCTTTTGCGACGGTGAAGCGTCATGCGCGCGCGCTTTTGGCTGCGCTCGCCGCTGTCGTGGTGCTGGCCAGCCCCGCCCTGGCGATGCGCGTCTCGCCGATGGTCGTCGAAATGGAATCGCGTGGCACCAATGCGGTGGCGCGGATCGAGGTCCAGAATATCAATCCCGGCAATCTGGCGTTCCAGACCCGCGTTTTCCGGATGGAAATCGACAAGGACGGGAATATCGTCGAAACCCCCGCCGACCAGGATTTCCTGATTTTCCCGCCGCAGGGCGTTTTGCCCGCCAGCGGACGGCAGGTCGTCCGCCTGCAATGGGTGGGCGGCGCCGAATTGGCGGCATCGCAGGCCTATTATGTCTCGGTCGAGCAATTGCCCGTCGCCTTTGAGCCCGGCTCTGCCGACGCGCTCGGCGCGCAGGTTCAGGTGCTTTACAATATGCGCGCGCTGGTCGTCGTGGCGCCGCCCGGCGCGAAGCCCGACGTCAAGGCGACGACGGTCAAGCAGCTCATGTATCAGCCGCCCGCGCCGCCGGGATCGAAAGAATTGCCGCCGATGCAGGACGGGGTCGAAATCACCCTGCGCAACGACGGCCGCCGCCACGCGATGATGTCCAACTTCGGCTGGCAGCTCGAGGGCATCGGCATCGACGGCAAATGGCTGCGCGTCGACATCTCGCCCGAGGAACTCAACCGCGCGGTCGGCACCGGCTATGTGCCCGCGCAGGGCGAGCGCGCTTTCCGCGTACCCGTTCCCGGCTTCGGCCCCGGACCGATCAAGCTGTCGTTCAAGCAGTGAGGATCGGGTTCGCTCTGAGTAGTGTGGCGCTGTCGGCGCTGTGCGCGAGCACGGCGGCGGCGCAGGTATCGATTCCGCTGCCGCAGAACCCGCGCCCGTCGCCGTCGGCTCCAGACCCGGGCGCGCCGACAGTCATCCCGTTGCCGGGGACGCAGATCCCGCCGATCCCGACGCCGACGCCGGTCATGCCGCAGCTTCCGATCGGCGCGCATGGACGCCCGGATATCAATCCGTACGACCGCGACATCGAAATGACGGTGCCGCTGACCTTCCAGAGCAGCAGCCTCGGCGATATTCCGATGCTGCTGACCGCGGACGACCGTTTCCTGCTCGAATCGGCGACCTTCGTGCGGCTGATGCAGCCCGTTCTGAACGAGACGGCACATGCCGAGCTGGCGTCGCGCCTGGCGTCGCTACCCAATTTTGGCCCCGACGATCTGGGCAAGACGGGCGTCCAGCTGACCTACGACCCCAGCACCTTGGCGGTCGTCGTCGTCGAGGTGTCCGCCGAACAGCGGGCGATCAAGGATATTTTCGCGCCGCCGCGCGAAGACGCCAACGATGTGACGATGCAGCCGGCGGGGTTTTCGGCTTTTTTGAACCTCAGCGCGATCCAGAGCTATATCTGGGAGGGCAATCAGGCCGATCCGCCGACGATCAACTTCGACGGTGCGGTGCGGCTCGGCAAATTCGTGTTCGAAGGCGATGCGCAGCTCGGGCAGCAATTCGGGCTGGGCGGGGATTCGTACAAGTTCACGCGCAACTATGCGCGCCTCGTCTATGACCAGCCGGAGGCGTATCGGCGCTGGTTCCTCGGCGATCTCGACCCCGAAATTCGCGGCCAGCAATCCTTCGTCGAAATGGGCGGCGTCGGCGTCCTGCGGCAGCGGCGGCGCTTCAACAGCTTTCGGTCGGCGATCCTCCAGTCGAATCGCCAGCTCGTCCTGCAGCGTGAATCGACGGTCCGTTTCCTGCGCAACGGGTCGCTCTATCGCGAGGTTCGCCTCCAGCCGGGCCGTTACGACTTCAGCTCACTGCCGCTCGTCGCGGGCAGCAACGATGTCGATATCCAGGTCACCGACAACAGCGGCGCGGTCCAGAACCTCTCCTATCAGCAATATCTCGACCCGATCGACCTCGATCCCGGCGATCATGAATATGGCGCCTTTTTCGGTCCGACCAGCCGCACTTTCGGCGGCGCACCCGATTATCGCGGTCCGGTCGCCTTCACCGGCTTCTTCCGCAAGGCATTCTTCAATCGCCCCGCGATCGGGGTTGGTTTGCAGGCCAGCAAGGATGTCCAGACGCTGACCGGACAGACGCAGTTCGTCCTTCCCAACGGTGGCCGCCTGCTGCTCGATGCCGGCGGCAGCCATTCGAAAACCGCGGGCGAGGGTTTTGCCGGCGGCGTCAGCTATGAACATTTCATCGATCGCGAAGGACTGTCGGACAGTTTCACGCTGCGCGCCGACTATCTGTCGCCCAAGTTCGCGACGCTCGGCAATGTCGACGGGATCAACACCACGTCGGCGACGATAACGGGCCAATATTCGCGGCAATTCACCATGCGGCTGACCGCGACCGCATCGGCGTCCTACCTCAAGGGGCGCGGCGCGCTCGGCGACAGTTATCGCGCCGGGGTCACCGGCTTTTATCGTGTCGACCGGCAATGGACGATCCGCGCCGGGGTCGACTACGCCAAATTTCCGTCGGCCTTTTCGCGCGGCAACGGGGTCAGCTTCAACGTCGGCGTGGTGTTCCAGCCCGACTATCGTCGCCGCGCCGAGGCGCGTTACGAAAGCCGCGACAATCTGGGCGAGCTTTCCTACAACCAGAGCGGCCTCAACCAGCTCAACAGCCTCGGTTTCGGCGGCGTCGTCACCCGCGACGACAACAGCGCGCGCGCGCTCGGCTACGCGACCTATTCGGCCAACCGTTTTGATGCATCGATCAGCCATGCGACGTTCGGCCCCAATCTGGGTGACGTCGCGCAGCTCAATGCGACGACGGTCCGCGTCGGGACGTCGCTGGCCTTTGCCGACGGCAGCTTTGGCATCGGGCGGCGGATCAATGACAGCTTCATGCTGCTCTCGCCGCACAAGAATCTGGGCAAGCGCAGCGTCGTCGCGGGACAGTCGCTCGCCGAGAATAATTATATCAGCAAGAGCGGCGCGCTGGGCGCGGCGGTCAATAATTTCCTCGGCTCCTACGCCACCCAGTCGGTGCAATATGACGTCGAGGATCCGCCGACGGGTTACGACACCGGCCCCGGCGTGTTCCGCGTCCATCCGCCCTACAAGAGCGGCTATGCGGCGCGCATCGGCACCGACGCCTTTGCCAGCGCGATGGGCACGTTGATCCTCGCGCCCGAAAAGCCCGTGTCGCTCGTCGGGGGGCGCGTGACGCTGCTCGACGTCAAGGACGCCGAAAGCCCCAAGCCGATTCCGTTCTTCACCAATTCGGTCGGGCGCTTCGCGATCACCAACCTGCTGCCGGGCCGCCGCTATCTGGTGGAAACCTATGGCGCGAACGGCACGATCGACCGGAGTTTCGAATTCACAGTACCTGCGGACACCGATGGTCTATTGAACCTTGGCACCGTTCGCCCCGGTACGAAAAATTAGGAGGCATTATGCTGCGCCATACTCTGTTCCTCGCCGCGGCCTTCCTCGCTGTGCCGCTTCACGCGCAGGCGCCGGCGCCGGGTGCCAACATCCGCGGCGCCGATTGCCTCATCCGTGCCAACGCGACGCCGACAAGCTGGCTGATTCAGGGCTATGACCCGTTCGACAGCGCGATTCCCGAAGGAACATTCGGGGTCACCTTCGTCAACGAAGGCACGGCGGAATGCCGCTTCACCCCGACCTTCGAACTGAGCCAGCCGCCCTTTGGCCTGTCGAAGGGCACGGGAAAGCCGATCGGCTATGCCCTGCTCAACCTGACCGACACGCAGGATGTGACGCCGCGCGTCGGGCGGACGCAGCGGGCTCCGTCGCAGCGGATGCTGACACTCGGCGCCAATGCCTCGCGCACCTTGCTCTTCAAGCTGGTTGCCGATCCCGACGATGTGAAGGAATCGGGCACCTTTACCCAGGACGTGACGCTGGAAGCGCAGGACGGCAATTTCCGTTCGCTCGGCGGCACGCGCATCGTGCTTGGCATCGATGTGCTGCCTTCGGCGCGGATCGGTCTCGCCGGTGCCTATACGATGAGCGATGGGCATGCGGTCGTCGACCTTGGCGAACTGCGGCCCGGCGTCGCGCCGGTGCCGCTCCAGCTTCGCGTCGCCAGCACCGGGTCCTACGACCTCAGCGTCACTTCGGCCAATTCGGGCCGCCTGCGTCTCGGTTCGAGCGAATGGTATGTGCCCTATAGCCTCGCGATCGGCGGAAACGCCGTCAATCTGACGGGCATGCGCACCATATCCGGCTCAACGCAGGGCAACCTCCGTCGCGATGCGCTGCCGATCCAGTTCCTGATCGGCAATACCTCCGATCGCCGCGCCGGCGTGTACAGCGACGTGATCTCCATCGCGGTGACCGCACGCTGAAGCAGGCGCTGCGGCCGCGCGCCTTAACTGAATGTTAGATTTGCGAGCCTAAACAATCATCCAACAGCTTCGGCCTACAGGCGGAAAGGTTTGGCGGATGATTCAGAAATTCTCGCTCGGCGTTGCGGGCTTCATACTCGCTGCGGCGCCGACGACCGCCACGGCGGCGACGTTCGGATTCAACCTCAGCCTGACGGTTCCCGTGCATTGCACGGTGCAGCATCAGGCGACGGGATTCGGCGCGATCAGCGGCAATGCCGTGTCGCTGGGCAGCTTCCGCGAATATTGCAACGCCCCGACCGGCTATGATCTTGTGATCAACTATGCGCCCGGTTCGCTGGAAGGCGCGCGGATCATCGCCGGAAATGACGAGATCGTCCTGAACGGCTCGGGCCATGCGGTTCTCAGCCGCGCGACCGGCCCGCGGGTCCGGGAGCGGCCCATCGCGGCAGTGCCCGGTGAGCAGGGCTTCGACACCGATCGTTTCGAACTGACGATCATCCCCACCTGACGCCAGGCAATTACCGCCAAGCACGCACCCTCCGGCGATGTCGGAGGGTTTTGTGTTTGCGCGACCGGCGGGTCACATCTCGATCGTGAACTTGATGTTGTCGGGACTGACGCACGCCGCCTTGGCGATTTGCGCCTTGGCTCTCGCGACCAGCTCGTTCAGATTTTCGGCCTCGTCAATGCCGAGGAGTTCGGCGATTTCGACGCCGAGCGCGAGCGACAAGGCTTCCATCCGGCCGGCTTTGGGCCGCGCCTTGTCGAGCTCCCAGGCGGAAATCGACGGTTCGCTGACCCCCAAATGGACGGCGAGCTGCCCTTGCGTCAGCTCCTTCGCCGTGCGCAGCCGCTGCAGGCGGACGCCGAAGCTTTCCGCGGCGGCGGGCCGGTGATCGGGCGCGGGCGCATCGGCGCCCACCACGCTTCGCAGCTGCGCGGCGCTGAGCGTTGCGGGCGAGATCGGCATTTCGAACTGGCATCCGGCGATGCCCTCGCTGGTCCAGATCACGCGGGTGGCGGTTTTGCCGCTGTGCGGAAGATTGACCTCGACGATCTCGCCGACCTCGAGCGGCACTATGCTTTCGACGAGCATGCCTGTGGCCGAAATATTGTGGACCAGCGCCTCGATTTCGGCGCCCGCCGCCTTCGACCCGTGGAGCGGAAGGCGCAATTGCCGGCGCGACGCGCGGCCATTTCCGGCCGATCGCGGCGTGTTGTCGAGATAGACCGTCATCGCCATGCGCGCATCCATCGCGAGACCGATATTAACATTTGGCTTCGCCGGAAGGTTAATAGGGCAAGGCGCCCGAAAGTCACGGGGGGCGCCCGGTGTCGCGGGCGCGCGATGCCGGCAACGTCCTCGAATGGCACGGTTTCCGGAAAACCCTTAGATATTTACACTATAGCAATTCCTTGTCGGCATAGCGGCTGGCGTGTGGGGACCAGCTGAAGAGTTTGTTTGATGGACAGTCCATCGCGGATCGATTCCGGCGACCGGCGGGATGACGAAGCCGATGAAGGCCAGCGCGGCTTTTTCGGCTTGATCGGCTCGCGTATCGGCAAGCAGCGCGGCGATACCGCGGCGAACCTGCATACTCACGAAGCGCTGCTGCTGCTCCAAAATTACGAGGAAAGCGGCCAGGGGTGGTTCTGGTCGACCGACGCCAAGGGGCGGCTGACCTATATCACCGATTCGGTGGCGCGATTGATGGGGCGAACGACCGGCACGTTGCTCGGCACCGCCCTCACCGACCTGTTCCTGCCCGTCGACAGTCATGGCGAACGCCAGCGCACCTTGCCCTTCCTGCTCACCAAACAATCGAAATTCGACAAGCTGCCGCTGCGCAGCGCGTTCGAAGGCGACGACCGCTGGTGGGCGATCTCAGGCCGGCCGCAGTTCGATGGCGGCGGCAAATTCACCGGCTATCGCGGCAGCGGGACCGACGTCACCGCACAGCGCCGCTCGGCCGAGGACGCCTCGCGGCTGGCGCTCTATGACTCGCTGACCGGGCTCGCCAACCGCTTCGCCATTTCGAAGAAGCTCGACACGACGCTCGCGGCCTTTGCGCAGCAGCAGCGGTCGTGCGCGATCATGCTGCTCGACCTCGACCGCTTCAAGCAGGTCAACGACACGCTCGGCCATCCGGCGGGCGACGCGCTGCTCAAACAGGTCGCCGAACGCTTGCTCAAGATCGTCGGCGACAAGGAGATGGTGAGCCGTCTTGGCGGTGACGAATTCCAGATCATCCTTCCCGACATCGAGGATCGCGGCAAGCTGGGCGATATGGCCGCCGACATCATCGCCAGCCTGTCGCAGCCCTATTCGGTCGAGGGCAGCCGCTGCATCATCGGCGCGTCGGTTGGCGTCGCGATCGCGCCGTTCGACGGGCTGAGCAGCGACGACCTGGTCCGCAACGCCGATCTTGCGCTTTATGCGGCAAAGGGGAACGGCCGCGGGCGGTTCGCCTTTTATTCGAGCGACCTCCACACCGCCGCCGAGGATCGCCGCGCGCTCGAGGACGATCTGCGCGACGCACTGGTGCGCGGCGAGATGACGCTGATGTATCAGCCCGTCGTCCATTCCAAATCGAATATGGTGAGCGGGGTCGAGGCGCTGATCCGCTGGACCCACCCCGAACGCGGCGTGATCTCTCCCGCCGTATTCATTCCGATCGCCGAGGAAGCCGGCCTGATCTGGGCACTCGGCGAGTGGGTGCTGCGCACGGCATGCGAAGATGCGGCGAGCTGGCCGGGCGACATGCGGGTGGCCGTCAATGTGTCGCCGATCCAGTTCGCGAATGCCGACCTGCCGAAAATCGTCGCCAAGGCGCTTACGGCGACCGGGCTTCCTCCGGGCCGGCTCGAACTGGAAATCACCGAAAGCGTCTTCCTGGGCGATACCGCCGAGACCACGCACATGTTCGAGGCGCTGAAGGCGCTGGGGGTTCGCCTGGCGCTCGACGATTTCGGCACCGGCTATTCGTCGCTCGCCTATCTGCAATCGGCGCCGTTCGACAAGATCAAGATCGACCAGAGCTTTGTCCGCGATGCGACGATTCCGGGGTCGCGCAACGGCGCGATCATTGCCGCGATCGTCGCGCTCGCCGAGGCGCTCCAGATGGAAACGACCGCCGAAGGCATTGAATCGCTCGACCAGCTCGAACTCATCCGCAAACTGAACGTCAGCCACGTCCAGGGCTATGTTTATAGCAGGGCGGTGCCGCAGGCCGAACTGCTCGATCATGCCGAGGGGACGTGGACGATCAAGCCGGCGGGCCCCGCGCGCCAGCGCAACGACCGCTTCTCGCTGTTCCGCAAAGTCGGCGCGATCCACGACAACCACCGTTATGCCGTCGTGATCCGTAACCTGTCGGCGACCGGCGCCTTCATCGAGGGGCTGCTCGATGTGCCCATCGGCACGCGTTTTGTGATCGATTTCGGCGAAGGACAGCTGGTCACCGCGACCGTGCGCCGGTCGATGAAGCATCAGCAGGGCGTCGAATTCGAACAGACGATGGTCAGCGACGGCAATGGCGGGCTCTGCACGCGTCACCGCGTTTCGCCCTATCTGATCGCCGCCGCGACCCAGTCGACCTCGGCGCTGGCGCTGCCGTCCTTTATGACGACGAGCGACTGGAAAGCGGCGTAACGCCGGAACCCCGTCTCCGCTGACCCGTTCTGTCTTCGACCGCCAATGGACGGAGACCGACATGACCGAGACCAAAATCTTTGCGCGACTGAAGGCCGATCACGACCGGCACCGCGAGCTTCTCGCCCGCATCGACGAAACGCAGGGCGACAGCGACGAGCGTCGCTATCTGTTCGAGGCTTTCCGCGTCGAGGTGACCGCGCATGCGGCGTCGGAGGAAATGTCGCTCTATGCGACGATGCTCGCGAACCCCGATTTGCGCGACGAGGCGCAGCACAGCGTCGCCGAGCACAAGGAAATCGAGGATTATCTGACCGAATTGTACGAGATGGACTTTTCCTCGACCGGCTGGCTCACGCGTTTTCGGTCGATGAAGGACCGCTACCTCCACCATATCGACGAGGAGGAGGAGGAGATGTTCCCGCAGGCCGAAAAGGGGCTGTCCGACGCGAAGAAGCGCGAGCTGATCAAGATATTCGAGAAGGAAAAGCCGAAGGAAAAGGCAAAGGCGGCCGAGGACGAACCGTCGAGCGAGCACGCGAAAGCCTGACCGCCCGCCCTCGACTTTCGGCGCGCGTCCCGCCATAGGCGCGCGCCATGACCGACAGATTCGCCTTTTCGATCGCCGCGACCGACGGCGCCGCGCGCACGGGCGTGATCCGGATGCAGCGCGGCGAGATCCGCACCCCCGCCTTCATGCCCGTCGGCACCGCGGCGACGGTGAAGGCGATGCGCCCCGCCGAGGTCCGCGCGACCGGCGCCGACATCATCCTTGGCAATACCTATCATCTGATGCTGCGCCCGACCGCCGAGCGCATGGCGCGGCTGGGCGGCCTGCATAATTTCATGGCCTGGGACCGCCCGATCCTGACCGACAGCGGCGGCTATCAGGTGATGAGCCTGTCGGCGCTGACCAAGCAGAGCGAGGAGGGCGTCGCGTTCAAGAGCCACCTCGACGGCTCGCGCCACATGCTGACCCCCGAGCGATCGATGGAAATCCAGCGCCTGCTCGGCAGCGACATCGTGATGGCGTTCGACGAATGCCCGCCGAACGGCGTCGACGGCAAGCGCGCCGAGGCGAGCATGGAGCGATCGATGCGCTGGGCGGCGCGCAGCCGCGCCGGCTTCGACGCGGGCGAGGAGCATGCCGCGCGCTCGGCGCTGTTCGGCATCCAGCAGGGCTCGCTCGACGCGAAGCTGCGCGCGCGCTCGGCGGCGGCGCTGACCGACATCGGTTTCGACGGCTATGCGATCGGCGGGCTCGCCGTCGGCGAAGGTCAGGAGGCGATGTTCGGGGTGCTCGACTATGCGCCGGGCCAGCTACCCGCCGACAAGCCGCGTTACCTGATGGGGGTCGGCAAGCCCGACGACCTCGTCGGCGCGGTCGCGCGCGGGGTCGACATGTTCGATTGCGTGCTGCCGACGCGGTCGGGGCGCAACGGGCAAGCCTTCACCCGCGACGGCCCGATCAACATCCGCAATGCGAAATTCGCCGAGGATGAGGCGCCGCTCGATAGCGATTGCCGCTGCCCGGTGTGCACGACCTGGTCGCGTGCCTATCTGCACCATCTCGTGCGCTCGGGCGAGATGCTCGGCGCGATGCTGATGACGCAGCATAACCTGCATTTCTACCAGGACCTGATGCAGGATATGCGCGATGCGATCGCTGCGGGCCGTTTTTCGTCGTTCCAAAGCGATTTCGACGCGCGCTACCGGCGCTGAAACTCAGTCGAGTTTGCCAAGCAGGTCGAGCAACGACTGCGGAATTTCTTCGTCGACGGTGGACTCATAGGCGCGGCGCAGGGCGCCGTTGACGTCCTGCCCCTTGGCGGAAGGTTTTTTATCCGCGTCCTTTCCGGAGGTCTCGCTGCGTGGCGAACCGGTTTTAGACGACATTATCGAAGCATCCGCTGGACATGGGACCTTTTGCTAACCGCGCGTACACCAAAGCGCAATGGCGCGTTTGTTCCTTCCCGATGAAACTATTTTGCGGCTAAATCGTTCCCAAAGGTTGAAATATATCGGATGGTGCGGGGGAAGCGCGGGCGTATGTCCCTTTTCCGGACGCGTCCGCCAAAATATGTGCGGCTATCAGGAGGTAAAATATGTCATTGGGTCAGTCGGTTGCGCCGCATCTTCCCTATCTGCGGCGCTATGGCCGGTCCATTTCCGGGAGCCAGAAAAGCGGCGATGCGCTGGTCGCGCGGCTGCTCGAAACGCTCGTCGCGAACCCCGGCGCGGTCGATACCGGCGCCGATTTGCGCATCCAGCTTTACCGGATGGTGCATGACAATTTCGGGCTGATGACCGAACAGGCGGCCGCGGCCGACGACGGCGCGCTGTCCGATATCGCGATTGCCGATGCCCGCCTGCGCCGGATTCCGTCGCTCGCGCGGCAGGCGCTGCTGCTCACCGCGGTCGAGGGGTTCAGCTTCGAGGACACCGGACGCATCATCGGCCGCGATGCCGAGGCGGTGCGCGCGCTGATTTCGGATGCCACCGAAGAGATCGACCGCCAGACGCGCGCGCGCATCCTTATCATCGAGGACGAACCGATCATCGCGATGGACATCGAAATGATCGTTCGCGAACTCGGCCACGACGTCGTCGGCGTCGCGACGACGCACCGCGAGGCGGTCGACGAAGCGCAAAAGCATCAGCCGGGGCTCGTGCTCGCCGACATCCAGCTCGCCGACAACAGCTCGGGGATCGAGGCGGTGCAGGAAATCCTGACCGAAGTGAAGGTGCCGGTCATCTTCATCACCGCCTTCCCCGAACGGCTGCTGACCGGCGACCGGCCCGAGCCCGCTTTCCTCCTCACCAAGCCGTACCAGCCCGCGACGCTGCGCGCGGCGATCTCGCAGGTGCTGTTCTTCGACGAAAGCACGATCCCGGCCTGAGCAGTGTCGCCCGCCCTTGTCACGCGTCGCGGCGCGGGTGATAGGGCGGGGCGATGACACTTATGGACGCTTCCCGCCGCCAGTCGGCGCTCGATCGGCTTGGTGCGCACGCGCCCTTTCTCGCGCGGCTCGCCGAACTGTATCCCGACGATGTTGCGCGATATCTTGGCGAAGGCACCGATGCCGCGCTCGCGGCCGTCGCCGCGCCGCCGGTCGATGACGATATCATGCGGACGCTGCGCCAGTGGCGCGGGCGGATGGCGCTGCTGCTCGCGCTCGGCGATTTGTCGGGCGAGCATGATGTGGCGACGACGACGCGGCTGCTGTCGAACTTCGCTGATGCAGCGTGCGATGCGGCGCTCGCCGCGGCTTTCGCCGAACGTGTGCCCGGTGAGGAACCGCGCGGCCTTGCGGTGATCGCGCTCGGCAAGCTTGGCAGTTACGAGCTCAATTACTCGTCGGACATCGACCCGATCCTGATCTTCGATCCCGAAACGCTGCCGCGCCGCCAGCGCGACGATCCGGGCGAGGCGGCGGTGCGGATCGCGCGGCGGATGACCGAAATATTGTCGGCGCGCACCGGCGACGGCCATGTGCTGCGCGTCGATCTCCGCCTCCGCCCGCATCCCGAAGTGACGCCGATCGTGCTGCCGGTGGATGCCGCGATCTCCTATTATGAATCCGAGGCGCTCGCGTGGGAGCAGGCGGCGTTCATCCGCAGCCGCGCGTCGGCGGGCGACCGCGCGCTCGGCGAACAGTTCCTGTCGGCGATCCAGCCCTTCATCTGGCGCCGCAGCCTCGATTTCCGGCAACTCAAGGAAATCGGCGCGATGAGCGACCGGATCCGCGACCATTTCGCGCAGGGGCAGGCGTTCGGGCCGGGCTTCGACCTCAAGCGCGGGCGTGGCGGGATTCGCGAGATCGAATTTTTCGCGCAGGTCCACCAGCTCATCTATGGCGGCCGCGATCCGTCGCTACGCGTTCCCGCGACGGTCGATGCGCTCGCGGCGCTCGCGGCGGCGGGGCGGATCGAGCTCGACGACGCCAACCGCCTGTCGGGCCATTATGCGACACTCCGCCGGATCGAGCATCGGCTCCAGATGATCGAGGATCAGCAGACGCACAGCCTGCCCACGCAGGAAGCGGCGCTCGACTGTGTGGCGCGGCTCGATGGCGAGGCCGATGGCGCGGCGCTGCTCGCGGCGCTCGAACCCGTCGTGAACGACGTCGGGAGCTGTTACGACCGGCTCGTCGCCGAGCGCGCGGTGACCACCGGCCTGCCGCGCGACGAGGAGAGTCTCGCGGCGCAGCTGGTCGCGGCAGGGTTCGATCCGCCGGGTGCCGCGCTGCGCACAATCGCCGAATGGCGTGGGGGCAAGCTCCGCGCACTCCGCAGCCCCGCGGCGCTCGACGCGCTCGAGACGATGCTGCCCGAACTGGTCAAGGCGCTCGGCGCGGCGCCCGATCCGCAAGCGACGCTGACGCGCTTCGACAAGCTCGTCGCGGGGCTGCCGAGCGCGATCAACTTCTTTCACCTGCTCGGCGCGCAGCCGGCCTTGGCGCGGATCGCAACGCGGATTCTCTCGCTCGCACCAACGCTCGCCGACGCGCTCGGCACGCGCGTCGAGCTGATCGAAGGGCTGATCGACCAGCGCGCCTTCGATGCGCCCGCGAACAAGGAACAGCTCGCGGCCGAATGGGGGCCGGGGCTCGCGGCGCTCGATTATGAGCGGCTGCTCGACCGCGTGCGCGACCATGTAGGCGAACGGCGCTTCGCCTATGGCGCGCAGCTCGTCGCGGGGGCGACCGATCCGCTGGTGATCGCATGCGGTTATTCGGAGCTTGCCGAAGCGGCGCTCGGCGTGCTCGCCGACGCGACGGTCGCCGAATTCGTCGCGGCGCACGGGCGCGTCCCTGACAGCGAGCTGGTCGTGCTCGCGCTCGGGCGGCTTGGCGGACGCGCGCTGACGCATGCGTCGGACCTCGATCTCATCTATCTCTTTACCGGCGACCATCTTGCCGAATCCGACGGGCCGCGCCCGCTCGGCGCGACGACCTATTACAACCGCCTCGCGCAGCGCGTGACCGGTGCGATGTCGGTGCCGACCGCGGCGGGCAAGCTCTACGACGTCGACACGCGGCTGCGGCCGCAGGGCGCGCAGGGGCCGCTCGTGGTGACGGTCGACAGCTTCGAACGCTATCAGCGCGAGGAGGCGTGGACGTGGGAGCATATGGCGCTGCTCCGCGCGCGGCCGGTATACGGTTCGGATGCGGCGAAAGCGGAGGTGCAGCGCATCATCGACGATCTGCTCGCGATTCCGCGCGACCCGGCAAAGCTCGCGGCCGACGCGGCGGAGATGCGCAGCAAGATCGCGGCGCACAAACCCGCCAACGGCGCGCTAGACATCAAGGGCGGGCCGGGCGGGCTCGTCGACCTCGAATTCGCGATGCAGGTGACGCAGCTCGTCAGCGGCCAGTGCCACGATCCGAATATCTCGGCGGCGCTCGCCTGTTTGAAGGCGGCGGGTCTCGTCCCGCCCGAAGTGGTCGACGCGCACGGCTTGCTCGCGCGGATGCTCGTGATGCTGCGCCTCACCGGGCCCGAGGGGGAACCGCCGACCGCCGCCGCGCGCCAGCTGGTGGCGAGCCAGTGCGGCGAGCCCGGCTGGCCGCAACTGCTTGCCGCGCACGACGCGGCGCGGCAGGAGATCGCCAACTGGTGGGCGTCGATTCGTCCCGGACAGGAGAATGGAAAATGAGCGGTCCCCAAATTGGTGATGCGATACCTGCGGTCAAACTCCTCGACGCCGATGGCGCGGCGATCGATCTCGCTGGCCTGAAAGGTGCGCCGCTCGTCGTCTATTTCTATCCGAAAGCCGACACACCCGGCTGCACGACCGAAGCACAGGATTTCACCCGCCTCGCGCCCGAGTTTTCGAAGCTGGACGCTCAGATCCTCGCGGTATCGCGCGATGCGCCGGCGAAACTCTGCAAATTCCGCGACAAATACGGCCTGACCGTCCGCCTCGCCTCCGACGAGGATGGCGCGGTGTGCGAAGCGTTCGGCACCTGGGTTGAAAAGCAGAATTACGGCCGCACCTATATGGGCATCGAGCGCTCGACCTTCCTGTTCGGCGCCGACGGCAAGCTCGTGAGGGAATGGCGGAAGGTGCGCGTGAAGGGCCATGCCGACGCGGTGCTGGAGGCGGCCAAAGCCCTCTGATATGCAAACATTGGGTGAAGTCGCGCGCGCGGTCCTGCTGACGCCGGACCCGCACGACAAGCGCCGCGCGGCGCGTAGCATGGCGCGCGCATGGCGGCAGGGAAAGCTGGCGCATCGCTGCGATACGGCGATGCCCGACGAGCCCGCGTGGCCCGCCGAGCCCGAACTGCTTGCGCCGAACCGGATGCCGCGGCGCGGCAAGGGCGGGTCCGAGCGCGGGCGTGTCGCGCTGCTCCACGCGCTCGCGCATATCGAATTCGTTGCGATCGATCTTGCGGTCGACCTGGTGGGCCGGTTCGGCGGTGAATTCCCGCGCGCTTTCGTCGATGACTGGATCGGCGTCGCCGCCGATGAAGCGATGCATTTCGCCTTGCTCGACCGGCGCCTCCGCCAGCTTGGCAGCCACTATGGCGCGCTGCCCGCCCACGCCGGATTGTGGGAATCGGCGCAGGATACGGCGGATGACGTGCTCGCGCGGCTCGCGATCGTGCCGATGGTGCTCGAGGCGCGTGGGCTTGACGTCACGCCGTCAACGGTCGAGCGCTTCCGCGCCGCCGGCGACGAGGCGTCGGCGAAGATTTTATCGCGTATTTACAACGATGAAATTCGCCATGTGAGCGCGGGCACAGTCTGGTTCCGGCAAAAGTGCGACGAAAGGGGATTCAACGTCGTTGAAACGTGGCACGCCCTAGTGAAATCGCGGTTTCGGGGCAGTTTGAAGCCTCCGTTCAACGACTCGGCGCGCCACGACGCCGGTTTAACGCAAGAATTCTACGCCGTTATTGCTTCGTAAGGATTGGGGCAGCACACAGGCTTCCGCGGGGGATGAGCAATCATCCAAACCAAGAAACACCGGCGCCAGGGCCCTTTTACGGACTTTGGCGACATGGCAGATGCGGGGTCGTCGTTTTGATTAACACTCTTCTGGCGCAGAAGTTGCACCAAGTCGCAATATTCTGCGCGGCAGCATGTTTCGGACTGGCCACACCGGCCGCCCACGCTGCCGAAACCAGCGCCGACGCTGGCGTTGTCGCTCCCGACGAACCCGATGACGACAACTTCACTGCTGGCGTTCCGTCGACCGGCGAAGACAGCGAGGCCCGCGCAATCTTTCAGGCATGGAAGCGCCTCGACACCGGCCTGACCGCTTCGATCGGCGTTGCAGTGCCGTCGCGCCGCCCGATCGACCAGATGTCGCTGTCGTCGTCGTACGGCATGCGCGTCCACCCCGTCACCGGCAAGGTCGCCCGCCACAATGGCATCGACATCCCGGCGCCGCGCGGCACCCCGATTTACGCGACCGCCGACGGCATCGTCGGCCGCGCCCAGCGCCTCGGCGGCTATGGCAATTATGTCGAAGTCGAGCATGGCAACGCCATCCAGACGCGCTACGGCCACATGTCTTCTTACGTCGTCACCCCCGGCCAGTCGGTCAAAAAGGGCGACGTTCTCGGTTTCGTCGGCTCGACCGGCCGTTCGACCGGCAACCACCTCCATTATGAAGTCCGTATCGAAGGCGCGCCGGTCAATCCGATGCCGTTCGTTCGCTCGGACCAGATGGCGATCGCCGCCATCACCGGTAAGAATGTCGCGATGGGCGGTCCCGAATAACAAGCTTTCCTGGGTCGGAGAGGAGGGGCGCCAGGCGGGTTAACCGTCGAGGCGCCCTTTTTATTTGAGAACAGGACGCCTATCTAGCGATCATGGCCACGCAGCTTTCCGAAATCACCCTGTCGCCCGCCGCCGCGGCGCGCGTTCGCTGGATCGCCGATCGCAAGGGCGAGGCTGAGGCTGCATTGCGCCTCGCCGTCGATGGTGGCGGCTGTTCGGGCTTCACCTATCGCTTCGGCCTCGCCGAAGAAATCGATGCCGATGACATCGTCACCGAAACCGACGGGGTGAAGCTGGTGGTCGATCCGGTCAGTATCGACCTGGTACGCGGCTGCATCGTCGATTTCGTCGATTCGCTTGGCGGATCGTCGTTCAAGGTCGAAAATCCCAACGCCGCCTCGGGCTGCGGTTGCGGATCGAGCTTCTCGATCTGACGCCTTTCTAAGCTGCGTGCTTGCTGCCATAGGTGCGGCATGAAAATCGCGACCTTCAATATCAACGGGATCAAGGCCCGTTTGCCGCGCCTCGTCGAATGGCTCGAGGAAACGCAGCCCGATGTCGCCTGCCTGCAGGAACTGAAATCGAGCGACGAGACGATGCCGACCAAGGAGATCGAGGCGGCGGGCTACGGCTTCCTCTATCACGGGCAAAAGGGCTTCAACGGCGTCGCGATCCTCGCGAAGGGGACGCAGCCGGTCGAAACGCAGCGCGGGCTCGCGGGCGAGGCCGAGGACGAGCAGTCGCGCTATCTCGAGGTCGACGTCCATGGCCTGCGCGTCGGTTGCATCTATCTTCCCAACGGCAACCCGCAGCCAGGGCCGAAATTCGATTATAAGCTGCGCTGGATGGCGCGGCTGCGCGAGCGCGCGAAGTTTCTCCTCGCCTCCGAAATCCCGACGATCCTGACCGGCGATTACAACGTCATCCCGCACGACGACGATGTGTGGGACCCGCGCGTCATGGCGACCGACGCGCTGATGCAGCCCGAATCGCGCGATGCCTGGTTCCGCCTGCTCGGCGACGGCTGGACCGACGCGCTCCGCAGCCGCCATCCGGCGGGCGGCATCTGGACCTTCTGGGACTATCAGGCGGGCGGCTGGCAGCGCGACCATGGCTTTCGCATCGACCATTTGCTGCTGAGCCCCGCGCTCGCTGATCGGCTGGTCGATGCCGGAGTCGACAAGGATCACCGCGGCCGTGAGAAGGCGAGCGACCACGCGCCGACCTGGGCGATCCTCGACTGACGCTCAGACGTCGGGGTAAAGCGTCGCCATCACCCGTTTCGGGTCGAGCGCATAATGATGCGCGACCGCGGCGGCGATCACGCTTTCAAGGCTGCGCGTCGGTTTGAGGTCGCGGCCTTCGTAACGCGCACCGGCGCCGAGGCCCGGCCAGTCGGCCGACACCTTGCCGCCTTCGTTCAATCCGCCGCCGAGCAGCATCGCGGTCGATGCGGTGCCATGGTCGGTGCCGCCGGTGCCGTTGACCTCGACCGTTCGCCCGAATTCGGTCGCGACGATGACGAGCGTGTCGTTCCATGCCGGGCCGAGGCCGGTTTGCAGCGCGCCAACAAGCTGGTCGAGCCCGCGCAATTGCGCCGCCAACCGGCCGCGCTGGCCGCTGTGCGTGTCCCAGCCGCCGGTTTCGACCATCATCACCCGCGCGCCATCGGCGGGCAGCATCAGCGAGGCGGCGAGCTTGCCGAGGTCGGAGCCGTTGCGGCCATTGTTGCCGCCGATATCGCTCGCCAGCTCCTGCGTCTTCACCGCGCTGTCCCACAGCGGATGGAGCAGCGGGTCGTTCGCATACATCGCGGTCAGCCGCGCGATCAGGTCGGCGTCGGCTTGCGGCAGGCGGCTCGGCGCATAGGTCCCGACCTGCACCGTCCCGCGCAGCGCGAGCGGCACGGCGAGGGCGATCGCAATCGCATCGCGCTCGGAGGCGGGAAGCAGGGTGAGTAGCCGACCGACCCAGCCGGTGTCGCGCCCATAGGGCCGCGACCCGCCACCCTCGAGCATATTCTGCCCGTCGAAATGCGACCGGTCGCGATAACCCGTCGCGACGGCGTGCGCGAAATGCGCCTGCTTGCCCGTATAGAGCCCGGCGGTTGCTACGAGCGCCGGATGCAGCGTGAACATGGCGTCGAGCTTCGCACCGCCCACGGTCTCGTCGGCCATCGCGCGCCGTGCGGCGGCGAAGGCAGGATCGCCGGTCGGCGCGACGGTCGCAAGCCCGTCGGCGGCGCCGCGCTGGATGATGAAGACGAGGCGTTTCGGCGTGCCCGCGGCGGCATAGGCAAAGCGGGGCAGCGCGCCCGCGGCGGCGACGGTGATCCCTGACATTATGATCGAGCGGCGTGAGAGGATCATCGTCTATCTCCGCAAAAAGGCCGGGCTGGCGAACAGCATCGCGATGCCCTGTCCGGGGCTGTCGGCGCGCGCGATCGCCTGGCGCGTTTCGGGGGTGAGCGCGTCGGCGAGGACGAGCGGCGCGAGTATGCGGGCATCGGCGCGGTCGCCGATCCGTCCCGCGATCCGGCTTGCGAGTTCGACGCGCTGCATCAGCGCCGCCGACCCCGCCCAGGTCGCGACCTTGTCGTCATAGCCCGCGGGCGATCCGGGGCGCCACACGGGCTGGCCGAGCTGGGTGAACATCGCGGCGATATTCTGCCGCTCGCCGAGCGCGGGCGCCTTGAGTGCGCGCAGCATCGACACGGTCCAATCCCACGGCGATTTGAACATCGCGGGCGCCGCCGCCCACGGCTCGGGCGAGGCGATCAGCGTGCGGTACAGAGACGGAAGGTCGCCGCCGGTCTTGAGGAAGTCGGCCGACAGCCGGTCGACGAGTGCCGCCGGGGGTTCGTCCCCGGTGAAATGACGCGCCAGCTTGGCGGCGATATGTTTCGCGGTCGCGGGCTGAACGGCGAGGTCGCGGAGTACGGCTTCGGCTTGCCGGGCACCCGCATCGTCGTACCGCTTGCCAAGGATCGTCTGCGCGCCGGGTTGGTGGAGGCGGTCGATGAAGACCGTCTCGCCGGGCCGGGCATCGGCGGGCATCAGCCGCTGCCCCGCGCCGCGCCCGAGGCCCGCGACGGTCAGGCCGGTGAGCGCCTTCGCAAACGCCGTCACGTCGGCCTGCGTATATCCCGTGCGCACCCCGAGCGTGTGCAACTCCAATATCTCGCGCGCGAGATTCTCGTTGAGCCCCGGCGCTTGCCGCTTGCCGCGGTTTCGCACGCGCGTCGCGAACGGGCTGTCGGGACCGAAGCTTTGCGCCTGATCGAGGTAGAGCAGCATCGCGGGATGATGGACCGCGTTGATGAGGAGGTCGGCGAATTTGCCCATGATATGCGGGCGGATCGCTTCATTCTCATAATTTCCCGCAAAGCCGATGACAGTCTGCTTGTCCGCCGACACCGCGAAATGATTCGCCCAGAAATGGACGAGCCGCTCGGGGAAGGGGGTGGACGTTGCGACCGCGGCAGACAGGCGCGCGGCGCTTGCATCGACATAATGACGGCGGATCGCCGAGCGCAGCATGCGGCGGAGTTCGGGGTCCATGCCCTTTTCCTCCTCGTTCATCGGCATATCGGCGGCTTCGCGGCGCATCGCCTGCCGCTCCTCGCGGTATTCGACATAGGCGGCGGCGATCGCGTCGCGTCCGGCGAGGCCCGCCAGCGCGGCGGGGGCGGGGTCATATTCGCCGATCTGGCGCGTCAGCCAGGCTTTCGGATCATCGATCGCCGGATCGTCGAAGCGGCGGCCGAGGCCGAAGCGATTGGCGGCAAGATATTGGACTGCCATGACAAAGCCTTTCCGTGCGTCAAACGCACGATGGCCCGCATTTGTCGCAAAGCTGTCCCGGTGTCAGAGCGATTTGTCGTAGATCTGATACACGCGGTTGACCTTGGCCTCGATCGCCTCGGCGACCGCGTTCATCCCCTGATTGTCGTCGAGCACCCAGCCGATATCGCCGCGCTTGGTGCCATAATCGGCGACCGCGTCGCGGCGGATATATTCGATCATCATAAAGGCGAGGGTGCTAGCCATGCGGCTGTTCTGAAGCTTTTTTGCGACGCCCATCAGCGGCACGCGCAGGATATGGCTTTGCGGTTTGCGCAGCCACCAAAGCAGCCGCGCCCAGTTGAACGGCAGCAGCGAGCCGTCCATGTCGATCAGCAGCTGGTTGATGTTCGGCAGCACGATCATAAAGGCAACCGGCTCGCCGTCGACTTCGGCGACGCGGATCAGGTCCTCGAAGACGATGTCCTTCAGCTTCTTGCCGACATAGGCGATCTCGCTGTCGGTCAGCGGGACAAAGCCCCAATTGTCGGACCATGCGTCGTTGAGCAGCCCCATGATCAGCGCCGCCTCGGCGGCGAAGCGGCGCTTGTTGACCTTGCGGATGCGGATGCGCGCATTCTTCTCGCCCGCCGCGACGATGCGGTTGACGATCGGCGGAAATCCGTCGTCGATCGCGACGTCGTAATTCAGCAGCTGCTTCACCGGCCGATAGCCGGCGCCCTCGACCCAGCTGCGATAGAGCGGACTATTGTGCCCCATCATCACCGTCGGCCGGTTGTCGAACCCCTCGATCAGCAGCCCGGGCTCGTCCCAGATCGAAATCGACAGCGGCCCCAATGAGCGGTGCATGCCCTGCGTGCGCAGCCAATCCTCGGCGGCGGCGAGCAGCGCCTGCGCCGTCCCTTCGTCTTCGGCTTCGAGCAGGCCCCAATTGCCGGTGCCCGGGCCCATCCCCTGTTCGGCGGGCTGTGCGAGCGCGAGCGTGTCGATATGCGCCGAGATGCGCCCGATCGTGCGGCCATTGCGCCGCGCGAGGAAGAATTGCGCCTTGCCATGCTCGAACCACGGATTCTTGCCGGGCGTGAGCAGGCCATACACCTCGCCCTTCAGCGGCGGCACCCATGCCGGATCGCCGCGATTGAGCCGAAAAGCGAGCTCGACAAACTCGCGCAAATCGTCCTTGTTCTTGACCGCGTGGATGGTGATCGGGCCGTCCGAATGTCCGCTCATACTGGTTTCCTGAAAGGGGCGTCCTATATTTGTGGCGACGCATTAGGGCATAGAAATGGCGCTGGCGACCCGCATTCGGCCATTTTGCTGCCACGAAATCATGGTGAAGACACCCGTATGACGACGATCAATCCCCCCGCCGATCGGATCGCGACCCCGTTTGCGAAGTCGATCGAAAAAACGCCAAAGTCCGCGATCGCCGACGATATGGCGATGATCCGCGCAGCTTCGGAGCTGACGCGCGATCTCGTGCAGCCGAGCGCGCGTATCTATTGGACCGACATGCTGGCCTCGGCCTTTATCGGCTACGCCGGCATCGCGGCGGCGATCTTGGCGCCCTCGACCGCGTGGATGCTGGTCGCCGCGGTGATTTCGGTCGTCGCGCTCTACCGCGCGGGCAGCTTCATCCACGAGCTGACGCATATTCGCAAAAATGCGCTGCCGGGTTTCCGTCTTGGCTGGAACATCCTCGTCGGCGTGCCGATGCTGATCCCGTCGTTCATGTACGAGGGCATCCACAGCCTGCACCATAACCGCACCAAATATGGCACGGTCGAGGACCCCGAATATCTGCCGCTCGCGCTGATGAAGCCGTGGACGGTGCCGCTGTTCGTCGTCGCCGCGGCGTTCGCGCCGGTGGCGCTCGTCTTCCGCTATGCGGTGCTCACCCCGCTGTCGTTCCTGATCCCGCCGCTGCGCAAGATCGTCGTCGAACGTTATTCGGGGATGATCATCAACCCGATGTTCCGCCGCAAGCCACCCGAGGGCGAGTTTCGCCGTCAATGGGCGTGGCAGGAAGGCGGCGCCTGGGCGTGGTCGAGCCTGCTGATCGCCGCGGGCGTCTTCGGCTGGGTGCCGCTGCGCGCGCTCGCGATCTTCGGCGCGATTGCCGCCGCGACGCTGGTGCTCAACCAGATCCGCACGCTCGTCGCGCATCTGTGGGAAAATGACGGCGCGGTGTTGACCGTGACCGGCCAGTTCCTCGACAGCGTCAACGTGCCGCCGCCGGGGCTGCTGCCCGAACTGTGGGCGCCGGTGGGGCTGCGCTATCACGCGCTGCACCATCTGCTGCCGGGCGTTCCCTATCATTCGCTCGCCGAGGCGCACCGCCGTCTGAAGGACGCGCTGCCCGCCGATTCGCAATATCATGGCGCGAATTACGACAGCCTGCCGAAGCTGGTGATGAACCTTGTTGCGGGGTCGGCAAAGGGCGCTGCAGCTTGATATTCAAGGTTGCGGGCTTGCCCGCTCCTTTTTTGCCCTTTGCGATAAGACGGAATCTCTGACCCGGGATCCGATGACAACGGCAAGCCCGACGCCCACGAGAGCCATCAGAACACCGTCCCCAAACCACTTCGATATGCCCCGCGCGGCAAGGATCGACAGGCAAATTAACGTCAGTTCTTGCCGCCAATTCATCGGCTGCTCTCCTCGAAACCGTCTCTATTCCTCGGTCCGGATCAAAATCATCTCGCCGATCAGCGCGAACAATATGAATGGTCCCCACGCTGCGAGGAAGGGCGAATAGGCGCCCAGATCGCCCATCGCGAGCGCGAAATTGTCGGCGACGAAATAGGCGAAGCCGAGCCCCATGCCGATGATCGCGCGGATGAACAGCTTGCCCGAGCGCGCGAGGCCGAACGCCGCGACCGCGCCGAGCAGCGGCATCAATATCGCCGACAGCGGTCCCGAAATCTTGTGCCACAGCACGCCCTTCAGCGCATCGACCGGCCGCCCCGCGGCCTCGAGGTCGGCGATCGCCGATTGCAGCTTCAGGAAGGGCAGTTCGTCGCCGTCGACCTGCGCCAGCGTGAACTGGTCGGGGCGGACATCCTTCGCCGCGACGATCGTGCCGAGCGGTTCGAGCGTGCCCGAGCGGCGCAGGAAGCGCCGTGCATTGGTCAGTTCCCAGCCGCCGGCCGGAAGCGCGCGGGCGCTGTCGGCCGACAGCATCGACGACAGCACGCCGCCGGTGCGCTCATAGATCGTCACATAGCCGAGGACGATCACCGGGCCGCTGGTATCGACCGTCGCGGCGTTGATCAGGTCGTCGCCGTCGCGGACCCAGATGTTGGTGCGTATGCCGCTGTCCTTCGGCACTTTCTTATATTCGACCTTTTGCCAGGCGCTGAGCGCCGCGGTCGATCGCGTGACGATGCGTTCGTTGAACGCGAAGCTGATTCCCGCGACGAGCAAGGCCGCGAGGAACAAGGGCGCGAGCACCTGATGCGCCGACATGCCCGACGCCTTCATCGCGATGACCTCGCTGTTCTGGTTGAGCGTCACCATCGTCAATATCGTGCCGAGCAACACCGAAAAGGGCAGGAAAGTCTCGATGATCTGCGGCAGCCGCATCCCGACATAGCGCCACACGTCCGAATCGCTGTTGCCCGCGACCGCGAGAATCTTGCCGCTTTCGCCGAGCAGGTCGAGCGTCTGGAGGATCAGCACGAGCGCGAAGAGGATTGAGAAGGAGCGGACGAGGAAAAGGCGGCCGACATAGAGCGCCATCGTCCGCGACGGGAAAAAGTGCAGTTGGTGCATCAGTTGGTCTGCTGCTTGCGCTGGAACATCGTGAGCATCGCGCGGATCTTCTGCCCCGCCTTGGCCGCGACGCGTTCGAGCGCCCCGATCGGCTGGCCGCCCGGGACATGCGCGACGACATAATACATCCAGATCGCGAGCGCCGCGAACAAAAGATAGGGCACCCACAGCGCGATCAGCGGGTCGACCACCCCGCGCGCGCCCATGTCTTCGGCATATTGGTTGATCTTGTGCTGCGTCACCAGCAGCACGATCGACAGGAAGACGCCGAGCGACGAGGTCGATCTTTTGGGCGGGATGGCGAGCGCGATCGCGATCAGCGGGATCAGGAACATCGACATCACCTCGACGATGCGGAAGTGGAAATTCGCGCGCGATTCGAGCCGCGTCTGCGCCGACGAATTCTGGTCCTTGCCCGCGACGAACAGCTCGGGGATCGTCATTTCGCGGTCGGCGCCGCCGCGCAGGCGGAAGGCCTCGATCTTGGGCAGCGGGATCGGCAAGTCGTGATTGTCGAAGGTCAGCACGCGCGGCACCGCGAATTTGGGCGATTCATGGATCAATACGCCCTGCGACAGGCGCAGGATGATCGTGTTCGGATCGTCGGTGGCCAGGAACTGCCCGCGCGCCGCGGTCGCCGACACGCGCTGCCCATCCTTATTCTCGCCGCGCACGAAAATGCCGCGCAAACTGCGCCCATCGTTATAGCTTTCCTCGATCCTGAGCGTCATGCGGTCGCCCAATTTGGTGAACTCGCCGACCTTGATCGACGCACCGAGCGCGCCCGAGCGCAATTCGAACTGCAAACCTTCATAGGCGTAGCGCGCGACGGGCTGGATGAAGCCGACGATTGCCAGATTGAGCGCCGCGAGCGCGATCGCATAGGCGAAGGGCACGCGCATCAGCCGCCCGAAGCTCATCCCCACGCCCTTCAGGACATCCAGCTCGCTCGACGTCGCAAGCTTTCGGAAAGCAAGGAGAATCCCCAGCATCAGCCCGATCGGGATGCCGAGCGAGAGATATTCGGGGATCAGGTTCGCGAGCATGCGCCACACGACGCTGACCGGGCCGCCCTCGACGGAGACGAATTCGAACAAGCGGATCATCTTTTCGAGAATCAGCAGCATCGCCGACAGGACGAGCGTGCCGAGCATCGGAAAGAAGATGAGCCGCGCGATGTAGCGGTCGATGGCAGGAAGCTTATTCAATCTTTGGTCGCCCCATCACCATGATTTGGCCGCAGTTGTTTCCGATATGCCGATTCAAGGGCGACAGGGACCCGTGTCAGCGTGCGCGTTTGTGCTTGCTGAGATGGCTATAGCCTCTGGAGGTTTTGAGGTCATGTCGAAAATGTTTCTCGCCGGACTGCTGGCTGCCGGAGCGCTGATCGCGCCCGTCGCGGCGCAGGGTGCCGCGCTGGGCCCGAACGCGGCCCTCTGCAACAGCAACGCCACCGCCGTCCAGGTCGACGTGCGCGGTTTCAAGGCGCGCACCGGGACGCTGCGCGTGCAGATCTACAGCGCGAACAGCAGCTATCTGGAAAAGCGCAAATGGCTCGAACGCGTCGACGTTCCCGTGTCGCGCGCGGGCACCATGTCGGTCTGCGTGCCCGTGAAGCAGCAGGGCAGCTATGTCATTTCGGTGCGGCACGACATGAACGGCAACGGCAAGTCGGACCGAAGCGACGGCGCGGGCCTGTCGGGCAACCCCGACATGAAGGTCAGCGACTTCATCTTCAAGCGGAAGCCCAAATTGGCAACGGTCAGTTTTGCGGTCGGCGGCGCCACCAAGCGCGTCCCGGTCGTGCTGAACTATGTCAACGGACTGTCCTTCGATCCGGTCGAATAAGGCTCTGAATATATATGGCAAGCGTCGCGCTCCTTTCGAATCCACGCTCCACGGGCAACCGCTCGCTGTTGCCGCGGGTTCGCGAATATTGCGCGGCGCACCCCGACATCTTTCATTATGAGGTCGAGGACGTCGACCAGATCGAAAAGGCCATTCGCACCATGGCGATGGTCGGCCCGCGCGTCGTCGTGATCAACGGCGGCGACGGCACGGTGCAGGCCGCGCTGACCGAAATTTATTCGGGCGACCATTTCGGCGGCTCGCCGCCGCCGGTCGCGGTGCTTCCCAACGGCAAGACCAACCTCATCGCGCTCGACCTCGGTGCCGAGGGCGATCCGATCAAGGCGCTGGAGCGCGTGCTCGAACTCGTCGCGAGCGGCCGGCTCGAAGATCATGTGATCGAACGCCAGCTGATCTCGCTCGACAGCGGCGGCGAAGCGCGGCCGGTGCTCGGCATGTTTCTCGGCGGCGCCTATCTGGCCGACGTGATGCTCTATTGCCGCAACCGCATCTATCCGCTCGGCCTGCCCAACGGCATTTCGCATTTCCTTGCGGCGATTCTCGGCCTGTTCGCGATCATCTTCGGGATCGGCGGCGGCCGCCTGCCGCCCAAGCCCGAAAATATGACCGTGTCGCTGATCCGTCAGGGCGAGTTCAAAGGCAAATTCTCGCTGCTGATCGTCACCACGCTCGAGAAATTGCTGCTCAGCATCCGCACGAGCGAAGCGCACGGCACCAACGGGAATATGAAGCTGCTTGCCACCGACAGCAATGTCGGGGCGATGTTCCGTATGCTCGGCGGGGCATGGCGCGGGACATTGGGGCAAAAGCCGCTCGATGGCGTGCATTTCCAGCAGGGCGACGAGATCCGCATCGAGGGCGAGCGGTCGAACGTCATCCTCGACGGCGAAATCTTCCAGGCCAAGCACGGCATGCCGATCATCCTGACCTCGACGCAGCCGGTGCCGTTCCTGCGCCTCGCCGCCTGAGCCTCCGCGCGTGTCCGACCTGATCGATCTGGTCCGCGCCGAACTGGCGACCCCCGTCGACCCGCGCGCCGCGGCGATGGCAGCGGCGATCGCCGCCCAATATCCCGGCAGCGCGCGCGCAGTGCTGTTTTACGGCAGCTGCCTGCGCGAGAGCGAGCTCGACGGGCTGATGCTCGATTTCTACCTGATCGTGTCGGACTATAGCGACGCCTATCCCAAACGCTGGATGGCCGCCGCCAACCGCCTGATCCCGCCCAACGTCTTTCCGTTTCAGTCGGGCGGGCTGATCGCCAAATATGCGGTGCTCAGCGAAGGTGATTTCGACCGGCTGAACGGCGCGGAGACGCGCAATGTGTCGGTGTGGGCGCGCTTTGCCCAGCCGTCGCGCCTCGTCTGGGCGGTCGACGATACCGCGCGCGATCGGGCGGTCGCGGCGGTGGCGCGCGCGGCGCCGACGCTGCTCGCCGCGGCGGGCCGCATCGATGGCGAAGCGCCGCTCGACTGGTGGCGGCGCGCCTTTTCGCTCACTTACTCGGTCGAACTGCGCGCCGAACGCACGAGCCGCGCACAGTCGGTGGTCGACGCCGATGCTGCGCGCTACGAGCGGTTCAGCCTGCCCGCGATCGCCGCGATCCCGGCCGATGCGCGCGCCGGCGGCTGGGCGCGGCGGCGGCTGGAGGGCAAGGCGCTCAGCATCGCGCGGCTTGCCAAGGCCAGCCTGACCTACGCGGGCGGGATCGATTATCTGGCGTGGAAGATCAACCGCCACGCGGGGACGAAGATCGAGATCAAGCCGTGGCAGCGCCGCTGGCCGCTCGTCGCCGCGCTGACGTTGGTGCCGCGCCTGATGAAGAGCGGCGCGATCCGGTAACACCCATGTGTCATCCCGGCGAAGGGTGTTCAGAGTCACGTGCCTCTGAACACCCTTCGCCGGGATGACGGATAACCCTAACTTGCCAATCTTTGCCCTTCGGCCGCCCGCGCGTCGCCGCGCCGACGGATGGCCTGGTCGAGCGCGGTGAGGGTGAAGGGTTTGCGCAGTACATCATGGTCGCCGAAGCTGGCGTCCTCGCTCGCGTCGCCGGCATAGCCGGTGACGAACAGCACCGACAGGTCGGGCCAGCGCTGTTTCAGCTGCGCGACCATTTCGGGGCCCGTCAGCTGGGGCATCAACACGTCGGACAGGATCAGGTCGAAGCCGCTCCCGCCCTCCGCCAGCCGCCGCTCGACCAGCGTTTCGGCCTCGAGCGGGTTGCCGCAGGCGACCACGCTATGGCCCAGCTCGCTGACCGCATCGACCGTCGCCGCGAGCACGCGTTCGTCGTCCTCGACGATGAGGATGCTGAGCGCGTCGGCGGGCGACGCGGGGTCGTCGGCATCGCCGGGCAGCGCCTCGGTGGCGGCATCGGCCTGCGGCTTGGCGATCGGCAGCAGCATCGCGACGCTGGTGCCTTCGCCCTCGGTCGACGAAAGCTGCACTTCGCCGCCCGACTGGCGGCAGAAGGCGAAGACCTGACTCATGCCTAGACCGGTGCCCTGGCCCGCGGGCTTGGTCGTGTAAAAGGGATCGAACACGCGTTCGAGCACTTCGGGCGACATGCCGCAGCCGGTGTCGATCACCCGCACCGCGAGCGCTTTGCCTTCGCCATCGTCGAGCGTCTGGATCGTCAGCGAACCATGGCTGTTCATCGCGTCGCGCGCATTGACCGCGAGGTTGAGCAGCGCATTTTCGAATTGCTGCCGGTCGACCCAGCAGGCACGGCTCGGCGCCTGCAGGTCGAGCGTCAGCGCGATGCGGTCGCCGATCGTGCGTTCGATCAGCTCGGCAAAGCTCGTGATGCACTCGTCGACCGCGACCATCTCGGGCCGCGCGGGTTCCGACCGGGCAAAGGTCAATAGCCGGCGCGTCAGGTCGGCGGCGCGATTGGCGCCGTCGAGCGCGTTGGCGAGGTGGCGCGACGCTTTTGCGGGGGATCGTTGCGCCAGCTCGAGCCCGCCGACGACGACGGCGAGCATATTGTTGAAATCATGCGCAATGCCGCCGGTCAGCTGGCCGACCGCTTCCATTTTTTGCGCCTGGCGCAGCTGCGCCTCGGCGGCTTCGCGCTCGATCATCTCGTCGCGCAGCGCATCGTTCGCGTGCGCCAGTTCCGCGGTGCGTTCGTTGACCGCCGCCTCGAGCTGCGCGGCGCGGTCGCTTTCGAAAAGCTGCTCGTTCCGCGCGAGCCGCCGTTCGCCTTCGGCGCGGAGCAACGAGAAGGTCGCGCCGATCGCGATGACCGCGGCGCTCGCCCCCAGTAGCGAAAAGAGCAGGATCGCCTGGTTGAGGCTGGCGCGATCGGCCACGGCAAGCCGGTTGCGCTCGTACAGCAATGCGCGTTCGTTCGCGATGATTTCGCTGAGCAGCTTGTCGATCTGGCTGACGCCCTGACCTTTACCGGCGGCGTAATATTTCGAAATGGCCGCGACGGTCTGGTTATAGTTGGCGCTGAGCGCCGCGTCGCCGAGCTGCGCCCCGCGGCTGTCCATTTCGCGCGTCAGCTGTTCGACCAGCGCCATCTGTTTCGGATTGTCGCGGACGTTGCGCCGCAATTGCGCGAGGAACTGCCGCGCGCGTCCCCACTGATATTCATAGACGCGCCCGTCCTCTTTTTGCAGCCCGACCGCGAAGCGGCCGAGCGACGCCTCGGCGCGCGCGATCGCGGCGTCGACCGACCGCGTTTGCGAAATGACTTCCAGGCTTTGCGCCTGCCAGCCGAGCGAACGATCGTAATTGTCATTGGCGCGCGCGAGCAGCAGCACGAGCGCCCCGACCACACCGGTCAGGATCGCACCGAGGACGATCGTCAGCCAGAAGCGTACACGCTCCCGCCGGCCGTCATTTTCGCTATCGCCATCCCGCTCGAACACGTGTTTCTCTTACCGGACAAGCGCGGCACCGCAAAGCACCGAAGCCTCGGTTAACTTAACACCGCTTCAACTCGCCCCGAAAAGGAATCCGCTGGTCGGCGCGCAGGCTCGGTTCAACCGATAATGCCGACGCGCTGGCCGGCGCGTTCGAACCGGCCGAGGATTTCACCAACCTGCTCGATACTATGTTCGGCGCAGAGCGAGCAGCGCAGCAAGGTCATGCCCGCGGGGGTCGCGGGCGGGCGCGCGAGATTGACGTACAGCCCTTCCTCGAGCAGCGCTTCCCACATCATCGCGCCCTGTTCGAGGTCGGGCATGATCACCGCGATGATCGCCGACTGCGGCTCTTCGGTGCCGAGCTGGAAACCGAGGTCGCGCAGCCCCTTGTGCAAAACCTTCGAATTTTCCCACAGGTGCGCGCGCTTGTTCGACCCGTGCATCAGCTTGCGGATGCTCGTCGCGGCGGTCGCGACGACGCTCGGCGGCAACGAAGCGGTGAACACATAGGGGCGGCAGACGAGCCGCAGGATTTCGAACTTCGGATGGTTCGACACGCAGAAACCGCCGACGGTGCCGACGCTCTTCGAAAAGGTGCCGATGACGAAATCGACATCGTCGAGCACGCCCTGCGCCTCGGCGACGCCGCGGCCATTCTCGCCGATGAAGCCCATCGAGTGCGCCTCGTCGACCAGCACCATCGCGCCGGCTTCCTTCGAGACGCGGATCATCTCTTTCAGCGGCGCGACGTCGCCGAGCATCGAATAGACGCCTTCGAGCACGACGAGCTTGCCCGCTTCGGGGGGCAGACGCTTCAGCCGCTTTTCGAGCGCTTCGACGTCATTGTGGCGAAAGGCGACGATTTCGGCATTGCCCATCGCGCAGCCGTCATAGATCGACGCATGGCTGTCGATGTCGAGGATGACATAGTCGCCCTTGCCCGCGATCGTCGAAATGATGCCGAGATTCGCCTGATAGCCGGTCGAAAACACCATGGCATGATCCATGGCGTAAAATTCCTTGAGCGCGTCCTCGCACTCCTTGTGGCCCTGATAGGTGCCGTTGAGGACGCGGCTGCCGGTGGTGCCGCTGCCGAACTTGTCGAGCGCATCCTTGCCCGCGGCGATGACGTCCTCGTCGAAGGTCATGCCCATATAATTATAGGTGCCGAGCAGGATCGTCTCGCGCCCGTTGCAGATCGCGACGGTCGGCGAGATCACCTTTTCCATCACCAGATTATACGGATCGGTGACCCCGGTCGCGAGCAGCTGCTCGCGCTGCTGGATCAGCGGGTCGAATTTCGAGAAAAGATCGGTCATATCAAACGTCCAAAATCCGTTCGCATCGAGCGAAGTCGAGATGCCCCTCGAACTTACGCTGTCCCGATGGGTGTCTCGACTTCGCTCGACACGAACGGGGAAAAAGATTTAGCCCTGCAGCTTCTCGACCGCGGCGACCAGCTGGCCGACATTTTCGATTTCGGCCTGCATGTTCATGCTGATGATGATGTCGAATGTGTCTTCGACCTCGGCGACGAAATCCATCACCGTCAGGCTGTCCCATTCGAGGTCCCCGGCAAAAGTCGTGGCGTCGGTCAGTTCGACACCCTTCTTGTTGAAAGGGGCAATCAGGCCGAAAATCTGGTCGCGCAGGGCGGTGCTCATGTGGTGCGTCCCATAGAGGAATAAAGTTGCGTGCGGCATGCCGCGAAGGCTCCCGATTGGCAAGCGAATGCGGCGGGAACAGGGCAGCATCTTGCCGCTGGCGGGACTTCGTGGCATCGCTGTGGCGGGTCGCCAGCAGGGGCAGCTTGGCATGGACAGCGCAGATTCAACGACATCGCAGGGTCGGCCGGCGATTTCCTTCCCGCCGAACGCGGTGCATCTCGTGCGCACCAACCAGCAGATCACGATGCAATTGTCGCAGATGGCCGACCAAAAGGCGTCGATCCTGATGGGCGCGACCTTCGTCGTCTTCACGCTCGCGATCGGGCAGGCGCGCTCGGGTGGCGGCGCGCTGGCGATGCCGCTCGCAATCCTCGCGACCTTTTCCTTCCTGTCGGCGTTACTTGCGGTGTCGGCGGTGCTGCCGCGCGTCGGCAAGGCGCCGCCCGTGGTTTACAAGGACGGCAAGGATCACAGCAATATCCTCTTCTTCGGCCGTTTCGCCCAGATGGATGAGGATGAATTCATCGACGCGGTAAAGGCGCGGCTGCGCACCGAGGAAGATCTGTACGAGACGATGCTGCGCGATACCTACCAGAATGGCGTTGTGCTGGCGCGGCGCAAATATCGCTATCTTGCCCATGCGTACCGGCTGTTCGTCGTCGGGCTGACGCTGACCTTCATCGCGTTCGCGGTCGAGATGGCTGGGATGTGGCAGGGATGAACTCATAGATCCCCCTGTCGCGAAGCGATGGGGAGGGGGAGTGCAGGGTTGAATTGCCCCCGGCAATTCAAGTCCAGTCCGGGGGACTGGACGACCCAGCACTCTCGCGCAGCGAGCGGTGGAGGGGTCGCGCCATAACCCCTCCGTCAGCGCTTCGCGCTGCCACCTCCCCATGCCTACGGCACAGGGAGGATCCAATCTCCGCATCGCTGTTGCCATTCTGCCACCCCCCCAGGCACCAAATAACCCGCCGTCGCCGCGCCGCACTTGAACCGTAACATTCGTGCGCCTATCCGGGCCGGCTATGCTGCATCAGGCCGCCCCTCTGACCGCGGAAACACCGCCGAGCCTCCGCGCCGAATTTCGCGCGACGCTGGCGCTTGCCGTGCCGCTGGCGGCGGCGAACCTGTTGCAAATGCTCGTCCACGCGATCGACGTGATTTTCGTGGCGCGGCTCGGCGACGCCGCGCTCGCCGCCTCGTCGCTCGGTGTCGCGATCTTCGGACTCCTGCTGTGGACCGGGTCGGGTCTCGTCGGCGCATCGGCGCCGCTGATCGCCGCTGAACTCGGGCGCCGCAAGCATGCGGTGCGCGAGGTGCGGCGGACCGTGCGCATGGCGCTGTGGCTCAGCGCGCTGGTTTCGCTCCTCTTCATGGGCATCTGCGCCGCGGGCGGGCCGATCATGCTTGCGACGGGGCAGCCGGCCGAAACCTCGGCGCGTGCCGCGGGCTTCCTGCTGATCCTGATGTGGGGCATGTTCCCGATGATCGCGGCGGCGGTGCTCCGCATCTTCGTCTCGGCGCTCGGCCGCCCGACGATCGCGACCGCGATCACTTTCGGCGCGCTGTTCGTCAATGCGCTCGGCAACTGGGTGCTCGTCTTCGGCCACCTCGGCATGCCCGCGCTCGGCCTCCACGGCTCGGCGATCTCGAGCGTGATGACCAGTTTCCTGATGCTGATCGCCTATGTCGTCGTCATCCAGAGCGATCGGCGGCTGCGGCGCTATCATCTGTTCGGCAACTGGTGGCGGTCCGAATGGACGCGCTTTTTCGAGATGCTGCGCATCGGCACCCCGATCAGCCTGACGATTCTGGCCGAGGCGGGGCTGTTCACTGGCGCCGCCTTCCTGATGGGCCGCATCGGCGAGACCGAACTCGCCGGGCACACGATCGCGCTTCAGGTCGCGGCGCTCGCCTTCCAGATCCCTTTCGGTGTCGCGCAGGCGGCGACGATCCGCGTCGGCCTGGCTTACGGCGCGCGCGACCATAGCGGTATCGCGCATGCGGGGCAGGCGTCGCTGGTGCTCGGCATCGGCTTCATGGGGCTGACCGCGCTCATCATGTGGCTTTTCCCGTCGCTCGTGCTGTCGATCTATGTCGACGTCGATGCCGCGCGCAACGCCGCGCTCGTCGGTTTCGCGATGCAGTTCCTCGTCGTCGCCGCCGCCTTCCAGCTCTTCGACGGCGCGCAGGCGGTGGCCGCGGGCGTGCTGCGCGGATTGCAGGATACGCGCACGCCGATGATCATCGCGATCTGCGGTTACTGGATCGCGGGTTATGGCACTGCCATCTATCTCGGCTTCTGGACCCCGCTCGCCGGCGTCGGCGTGTGGATCGGTCTCGCGGTCGGCCTCGTGGTGGTCTCGGCAGTGCTGCTGCTGAGGTGGCGGATGCGCGCGCGCCTCGGCCTGCTTCCGGCCTGACGCAAAAACTTCGCGAGAATCTTGTACCCCTGCGCTTGACGCCTATCTGACTCCCACCCATATGGCCGACTGTTAGCACTCGCGTCCTGTGAGTGCTAAACGACATCATTTCCATCTCTGGAGGGATTTCCATGCAATTTCGTCCGCTGCACGACCGCGTGCTTGTTCGCCGTATCGAAGCCGAAGAAAAGACGGCTGGCGGCATCATCATCCCCGACACCGCCAAGGAAAAGCCGCAGGAAGGCGAAGTCGTCTCGGTCGGCACCGGCACCCGCGCCGATGACGGCAAGGTGACCCCGCTCGACGTCAAGGCGGGCGACCGCATCCTGTTCGGCAAATGGTCGGGCACCGAAGTCAAGGTCGACGGCGAAGAGCTGCTGATCATGAAGGAATCGGACATCCTCGGCGTCATCGCCTGAGCGATTTCATCGAATTCAGTGTAAAGTTGCGCAGTTTTCTGCGCCTTTTTTGAAGGAACAAGCACATGGCTGCTAAAGACGTAAAATTCAGCCGCGACGCGCGTGAGCGCATCCTGCGCGGCGTCGACACCCTCGCCGACGCGGTGAAGGTGACCCTCGGTCCCAAGGGCCGTAACGTCGTGATCGACAAGAGCTTCGGCGCGCCCCGCATCACCAAGGACGGCGTCACCGTCGCCAAGGAAATCGAACTCAAGGACAAGTTCGAGAATATGGGTGCCCAGATGCTGCGCGAAGTCGCATCGAAGGCGAACGACAAGGCCGGCGACGGCACCACCACCGCGACCGTTCTCGCCCAGGCGATCGTGCGCGAAGGCATGAAGTCGGTTGCCGCCGGCATGAACCCGATGGACCTGAAGCGCGGCATCGACCTCGCGGTCGGCAAGGTCGTCGAAACGATCAAGGCACAGTCGAAGCCCGTTTCGGGCACCGCTGAAATCGCCCAGGTCGGCATCATCTCGGCCAATGGCGACAAGGAAGTCGGCGACAAGATCGCCGAAGCCATGGAAAAGGTCGGCAAGGAAGGCGTGATCACCGTCGAGGAAGCCAAGGGCCTCGATTTCGAACTCGACGTCGTCGAAGGCATGCAGTTCGACCGCGGTTACCTGTCGCCCTACTTCATCACCAACCCCGAAAAGATGCTCGTCGAGCTTTCGGATCCGTACATCCTGATCTTCGAAAAGAAGCTGTCGAACCTCCAGTCGATGCTTCCGATCCTCGAAGCCGTGGTGCAGTCGGGCCGTCCGCTCCTCATCATCGCCGAAGACATCGAAGGCGAAGCGCTCGCCACGCTGGTGGTCAACCGCCTGCGCGGCGGCCTCAAGGTCGCGGCCGTCAAGGCGCCGGGCTTCGGCGATCGCCGCAAGGCGATGCTGCAGGACATCGCGATCCTCACCGCCGGTGAAATGATCAGCGAAGACCTGGGCATCAAGCTTGAGTCGGTCACGCTGAACATGCTCGGCCAGGCGAAGCGCGTCACGATCGACAAGGACAACACCACCATCGTCGATGGTGCTGGCGACCATGATGCGATCAAGGGCCGCGTCGAACAGATCCGCGCGCAGATCGAAACGACGACCAGCGACTACGACAAGGAAAAGCTGCAGGAACGTCTGGCGAAGCTCGCCGGCGGTGTTGCCGTGATCAAGGTCGGCGGCGCTTCGGAAGTCGAAGTGAAGGAACGCAAGGATCGCGTCGACGACGCCCTCCACGCGACCCGCGCTGCGGTCGAAGAAGGCATCGTCCCCGGCGGCGGTACGGCGCTTCTGTACGCGACGAAGGCTCTCGACGGCATGTCGGGCGTCAACGAAGACCAGACCCGCGGCATCGACATCATCCGTCGCGCGCTGCAGGCTCCGGTTCGCCAGATCGCCGAAAACGCAGGCTTCGACGGCGGTGTCGTCGCGGGCAAGCTGTTCGACCAGAACGACAGCAACTTCGGCTTCAACGCCTCGACCGACGTCTATGAAGACCTGGTCAAGGCCGGTGTCATCGACCCGACCAAGGTCGTCCGCACCGCGCTGCAGGACGCCGCCTCGGTTGCCGGTCTGCTCATCACGACCGAAGCCGGCATTGCCGAAACGCCCGACGACAAGCCCGCCATGCCCATGGGCGGCGGCGGCATGGGCGGCATGGGCGGCATGGACTTCTAAGTCCAAACCGTTCGGCAACTCAGCCAAAGAAAAAGAGGGCCGGGGGAGAAATCCTCCGGCCCTTTTTTCGTGCCGCCCCACTCATCGTCACCCCGGATCAAGTCCGGGGTGACGAAATAGGGGAGGAGACCATTGCCAGCTTACGGGGACGCGCATAGCTAGGCAGCGATGATCTTCGTCCTCGCTCTCGCCCTGCTCGCCGATCCTCCGGCCGCGGCAACGCCCGCGTCGGCGCCGATCGAACGCTGCGGATACCGCATCGTCGAAACCTTCCCGCACAACGCGACCAGCTTCACCCAGGGGCTCTTCTGGGACGAGGGGCATCTTTATGAGGCCACCGGCCAATATGGTCAGTCGCGCGTGGCACGGCTCGACCTCAAGACCGGCAAGGCGCTGGCGCAGACAAAGCTGCCGTCGGACCAGTTCGGTGAGGGCATCACGCGCTGGGGCGACCAGATCATCGGCGTGACCTGGCAGGGCGGCGTCGGCAATCGCTGGTCGATCAAGGATCTGAAACGCGTCGGCACCTTCAAATATGAAGGCGAGGGCTGGGGCTTGACGATGGTCGACGGCAGTCTGGTGCTCAGCGACGGCACGACCGAACTCCGCTTCTTCGATCCCGCGACGATGAAGGAGCAGAGGCGCGTCACGGTGCGCTTCGGCGGCCGGCCGATCTCGATGATCAACGAGCTGGAGACGATCGACGGCCAGATCTGGGCGAATGTGTGGATGACCGACTTCATCGTCCGCATCGATCCCGCGACCGGCAACGTCGTCTCGCTCGTCGACCTGACGGGGCTCAAGGCCGATGCGGGTGTCAGCGGGACCGACAGCGTGCTCAACGGCATTGCCTGGGACGCGAAAACGAAGCGCCTGTTCGTCACCGGCAAATATTGGCCGAAACTTTACGAAATCGCGCTCGCGGGCTGCCGCTAGCCGCCCGTCAGCGCCGCCTCCATCCGCGCCGCGGCGGCGTCATAGACATGCTCTTTCAATCCCGCGGTGATCGCCTTGGGCGCGCGGTCGGGATGGCCGCCGGGGAAGGGCGGCGCGGGATCATATTCGATCGCGAGCTGGATCGCCTGTGCGACCGCGTCGCCGCGCAGCCGGGCGATCAGAGTCAGCGCGAAATCGAGCCCCGAGGTGACGCCGCCGCTGGTCACGACATTCCCGTCCTCGACGACACGCGCCTTCACCGGCTCGGCACCGACGAGCGGCAGCAGATGGGTATAGCCCCAGTGCGTCGTCGCGCGCTTGCCGTCGAGCAGCCCGGCGCGACCGAGCAGAAAGGCGCCGGTGCAGACGCTCGTCACCCACTCGGCGCCCGCCGCCTGTCGCACGATGAAATCTATCGTCGCGGGGTCGCCCAATGCGTCGGCGACGCCATGGCCACCGGGGATGCAGAGAATGTCGGCCTGTGGCGCGTCCGCGAAATCATGCGTCGGCACGATCGCAAAGCCGCTGTCGGTCATAATCGGATCGAGGTTGGCCGCGGCGCCCGCGAGCCTGGCACCGGGCATGCGCGATAGCGCCTGCGCGGGCGCGGTGAAATCGAGCTGGGTGATACCGGGAAAGAGCAGGAAGACGACGGTGGTGCCGGGCGTGGTGGCGGGCGTATCGGTCATGCGGATGTCCTTGCGCTGGCGATGGATCACCCAGGCGCGCGGCTCAAGACAGCCTGCCGGCCGGCCCCGCTTCCCGATGGGATTCCATCTTCAGCGCCAGTCGCGGGGCGCGCTCAACCTATCCGCTCGGTGCGGCGAGGGGAAGGCGCAATTTGTCGGCCTTTGCCGTGTCGTCCACCGCCTTGCCCGGCTCGGCCGGCGCGGCGCTGTCGCGGCTTTCGAGCATTTCGGCGGCATCGTCGAGCGCCTTCGCCTCGCTGACGGTCACGCCGCCGGGACCCGGCTCATTGTCGGTGCGGCTGCATCCCGTCGTCAGGATCAGCATCGCGAGCGCGGGGCCCGCCATCCGAAGGTCGATCATCGCATGCGCTCCCATGAAAAAGGGCTCCATCCGTGGTGGATGGAGCCCCGATATCAGCCCGAAGGCGTGCCGACGACTTACTTCTTGTCGTTGGCTTCGGCCTTCTTGGTTTCTTCGGCGATATTGGCGCCGGCCTTGTCGGCGGCTTCGCCAGCGGCGTTCACGGTGCCTTCGACGGCGTTGCCGGCCTTGTCGGCGGCGGCGGCGGTCGCATCGGCGGCTTCGTCGGCGGCAGCAGCCGTCGCGTCGGCAGCGCCAGCGGCGGCGTCGGCAGCGGCATCGCCAGCGGCGGCGGCGTCATCGGCGGCCGAAGTGGCGGTTTCCGAAGCGGCGTCCTGGGTCTTTTCCGAGCAGGCGGCGAGGCTGAAGGCCGCGGCGGCCATCGAGGCGATGATGATCTTGCGCATGATATTCCTTTCGAATGCAATGGCCGGGCGACGGCCATAGGGACTGAGAGGTAACGACGGATCAGGGGCTTGGCAACTGCGCCGATTGATACCTGCGGCGAATGAAAAAGGGGCCACCGGCGAACCGGCGACCCCCCTTTTTCTTTGGCATTTCTTCGGCCTGAAGGGCCGAAAAGATGCTTACTTCTTGGCTTCTTCCAGCGCGCCCTTGGCAGCATCGGCAGCTTCCTTGGCAGCGCCGGCAGCTTCGGTCGCCTTGTCAGCAGCCTTGGTGGCCGCATCGGCGCCCGCGTCGGCAGCAGCCGCACCAGCGGCGTCGGCAGCGGCGCCGGCTTCGCCAGCAGCAGCGGCGGTCGCGTCGGCAGCGCCTTCGGCCGCTTCCATCGCGCCATCAGCAGCGCCTTCGACGGTCGCAGCTGCATCTTCGGTTGCGGCAGCCGTGTCGTCGGCGGCCTTTTCGGCGCAAGCAGCGAGGCCCATCGAGGCGGCGAGGACGAGCGACAGAGTGATCGATTTCTTCATTTGGGAATACCCCTCTCGGTTTGAACTGACCGATCGGCACAGGACTGATCGATCCCGAAATTTGCCAATCGCGCGCAGAATTACCCCCTCGCCAAATGGCACGCAACGCCCTTTTTGCCCGAGCCCGGGTGTTTCGTCGTAATTCGGTCCCGGCTGAAGGGTGTGTGGCGGAAATAGGCGAGCGGCGCTTGGTTGACCGGATATAAAGAAAGCTTTATATGTTGCCCCATGAGCGAGCTGATCGACATTTTCCGTGCCCTCGCGGACCCGACGCGATTGCGAGTCGTCGCGCTTTTGCGCGAGATGGAGCTCGCGATCGGCGAATTGGCGGTCGTGCTCGACCAAAGCCAGCCGCGCGTGTCGCGCCATGTCCGGATCCTTGTCGAGGCCGGGATCGTCGAGCGGCGGCGCGAAGGAAGCTGGGTTTTCCTGCGCATCGCGAACGGCGGGCCGGTCGCCGACATTATCGGGCAAGCCGAAAAATGGCCCTTCTCCGCGCGTGAGACGCGGGTCATCGCGCATGATGCGCGGCGGCTGGCGGCGGTGCGCGACGAGCGCGCCGCGTCCGCCGAACGCTATTTCGCCGAACATGCCGCCGAATGGGATGCGATCCGCTCGCGTCACGTCGCCGAAAGCGAGGTCGAGGCTGCGATGCTGGCGATGATGCACAACCGCCGGCTCGGGCACCTGCTCGACATCGGCACCGGCACCGGCCGGATGGCCGAAATCTTCGCGCCGACCGCGCGCCGCATCACCGCGCTCGATCGCAGCCCCGAAATGCTGCGCATCGCGCGCACCAAGCTGGCGGGGCAATCGGTTCCCGTCGACCTGCTCCAGGGCGACTTCCTGAATTTGCCGGTCGCCGACGCGAGCATCGACAGCATCGTCATCCATCAGGCGCTGCATTTCGCGCACGAGCCCGACCGCGTGATCGCCGAGGCGAGCCGCGTGCTGCGCGGCGGCGGCCATTTGCTCGTCGTCGACTTTGCGCCGCACGAGGATGAAGAGTTGCGTAACTTTGCGGCGCACGCACGCCTCGGCTTTTCGGACGCGCAGATCCGCGGCTGGTTCGCGTCGGCCGGGCTGCTGCTGGAAAATACCCAGACGCTGGAAGGTGGGGAGCTGGCCGTGAAGCTATGGCTCGGCCGCCGTCGCAGCGATGAAGATCAACCTCCCGTCATTGGTGACGGACAAAATAAAAGGCTTGCGGCATGACGTCGAACTTGAACTCGCTGGCGGAGGCGCGCCGCGCCGCGGCGTCGCCGCTGTTCGCCAATCTCGAAGGCGACATCGGCGTCAGCTTCGAATTTTTCCCGCCCAAGACCGAGAAGATGGAAGCGCAGCTGTGGGATACCTTCCGCACGCTCGAGCCGCTCGGCCCGAGCTTCGTGTCGGTCACTTATGGCGCGGGTGGATCGACGCGCGAGCGCACGCATGCGACCGTCGCGCGCATCGCCGCCGAAAGCGCCGTTCCGCCTGCCGCGCACCTGACCTGCGTCGAGGCCTCGCGCGCCGAGATCGACGAGGTCGCGCAGGCCTATTGGGACGCCGGGGTGCGGCATATTGTCGCGCTGCGCGGCGATGTCCCGGGCGGCGCGCCGTACCGCGCGCATCCCGACGGCTATGCCAATGCGATCGAACTCGTCGCGGGGCTGAAGGCGATTGCGCCGTTCGACATTTCGGTCGCCGCCTACCCCGAAACGCATCCCGACGCCGATTGTCCGCAGTCCGATCTCGACAACCTCAAGCGCAAGCTCGATGCGGGCGCGACGCGCGCGATCACGCAATTCTTCTTCTCGCCCGACAGCTTCCTGCGCTTTCGCGACGCGGCGGCGGCGGCTGGCATCGACGCGCCGATCATCCCTGGCATCCTGCCCGTGTCGAACGTGTCGCAGACACGGCGCATGGCCGATATGTGCGGCACCGCGATCCCCGCGTGGATGATCTCGCTGTTCGAGGGGCTCGACGACCTGCCCGCTGCGCGCCAGCTTGTCGCGGCGACGATCGCCGCTGAAATGTGCCGCCGTCTCTATGCGGGCGGGGTGCGCGATTTTCACTTCTACACGCTCAACCGCGCCGAACTGAGCTACGCCATCTGCCACCTCTTGGGCCTGCGCCCGGCGGCGGCGCCCGCGACGGAGAAAGCCGCATGACCGCCAATTTGACGAGCAGCGCACGCGAAGCCCTGCAGGCGGCGGCGAAGGAGCGCATCCTGCTGACCGACGGCGGCTGGGGAACGCAGATCCAGCTCCGCAAGCTGGTCGAGGCCGACTATGCCGGCAACCTCGGGCTGTCGCACGATCAGAAGGGCAACAACGACATCCTCGCGCTGACGCGCCCTGACGTCGTCACCGCGATCGGCGAAGCCTATCTGGCGGCGGGGTCGGACATTGTGTCGACCAACACCTTCAGCGCCAACACCATCAGTCAGGCCGATTATGGCGCCGAGCATCTGGTCGCCGACATCAACCACGAAAGTGCGCGACTGGGGCGCGAAGCGGCCGATCGCTATCAGGAGCGGGATGGCCGCCGCCGCTTCATCGCGGGCGCGGTCGGGCCGACGAACAAGACGCTGTCGCTGTCGCCCGACGTCAACAATCCCGGCTATCGCGAGATCGACTTCGACGAGCTCAAGAATGTCTATCTCGATCAGGTCGTGGCCTTGGCCGAAGGCGGTGCCGACTTCATCCTGATCGAGACGATCTTCGACACGCTCAACGCCAAGGCGGGGATCGCCGCGACGCTCGAGGCCGAAGCGAAGGTCGGGCGCGAACTGCCGCTGATGATCTCGATGACGCTCACCGACCTCAGCGGCCGCAACCTGTCGGGGCACACGGTCGAGGCCTTCTGGTACGCGGTACGCCACGCGAAGCCGCTGACGATCGGGCTCAACTGCTCGTTCGGTGCGTCGCAGCTGCGCCCGCATGTCCGCGTGCTCTCCGACATCGCCGACGCGCTGGTGATGGTCTATCCGAACGCGGGCCTGCCCAACGAGCTGGGCGAATATGACGAGATGCCCGACACGACCGCGGGACTCGTGCGCGAATGGGCCGAGCATGGGCAGGTCAATATCCTCGGCGGCTGCTGCGGTTCGACGCCAGCGCATATTGCGGCGATGGCGAAGGCGATCGAGGGGCTCGCTCCGCGTGCGATTCCCGAAGTACCGGTGCGCACGCGGCTCGCGGGGCTCGAGCCCTTCACTATGGCGGCCTGAACCGATGACCGACAATCCGACATGGACGGTCCGCGAAGCCGGAGCGGATGACGCATCGGCGCTCGCGCTGATCGGCGCCGCGACCTTTCTTGAAACCTTCGCGGGCATCCTCGACGGCGATGCGATCGTCGGCCACTGCGCTGCACAGCATAGTGAAGCGGCCTATCTGGCCTATCTCGCAGACGGGGGTCGGGCATGGATCGCCGAGGCGCAGCCCGGCGGCGCGCCGATCGGGTTCGCGTTGGTCGGCAAGCCCGATCTCGCCGCCGCACTTGAGGGCGATATCGAGTTGAAGCGCATCTATTCGCTGTCGCGGTTCCACGGCTCGGGGCTCGGCGCGGCGTTAATGAAACAGGCGCTGGAGGCCGCGCGCGGCCATCGCCGTCTGCTTCTTGGCGTCTATGCCGGAAACCAGCGCGCGCTCGCTTTCTATCGCAAACAGGGGTTCGCTGACCTCAGCACGCGCCAGTTCAATGTCGGCGGCAAGCTTTACGACGATCTCGTCCTCGCCCGCCCGCTCGCTGCCTAATACTCAGTTTCAGGATTATCCGATGACCACCGCCGCCTCTTCCAGCTTCGTCAATATCGGCGAGCGCACCAACGTTACCGGATCGGCGGCGTTCAAGAAGCTGATCCTCGCCGACGATTATACCGCGGCGGTCGAGGTCGCGCGCCAGCAGGTCGAAAATGGCGCGCAGGTCATCGACGTCAACATGGACGAAGGCCTGCTCGACGCCGAATATGCGATGACGACCTTTTTGAAACTCATCGCCGCCGAACCCGACATCGCGCGCATACCAGTGATGATCGACAGCTCGAAATGGAGCGTCATCGAGGCGGGGCTGAAATGCGTGCCCGGAAAGCCGATCGTCAATTCGATCAGCATGAAGGAGGGCGAGGAGCAATTCCTGAGCCATGCGCGCAAATGCATGGCCTATGGCGCCGCGGTCGTCGTGATGGCGTTCGACGAGGTCGGGCAGGCCGACACGAAGGAGCGCAAGATCGAGATTTGCGAACGCGCCTATAAATTGCTGATGACGATTGGCTTTCCGCCCGAGGATATCATCTTCGACCCCAATGTGTTCGCGGTCGCGACCGGGCTGGAAGAGCATGACAATTATGCGGTCGACTTCATCGAGGCGGTGAAGGAAATCCGTGTCCGCTGCCCGCACGTCCATTTCTCGGGCGGCCTCTCGAACCTGTCCTTCGGCTTTCGCGGCAATGAGGTCGTGCGCCGCGCGATGCACAGCGTCTTCCTCTATTATGCGATCCCCGCCGGGCTCGACATGGCGATCGTCAACGCGGGCCAGCTCGACGTTTACGACACGATCGACCCCGAACTGCGCCAGGCGGTCGAGGACGTCGTGCTCAACCGCAAGGTCGAGGGCGAGGCCGAAAGCCCGACCGAACGGCTGATCGCGCTCGCCGAGCGTTACAAGGGTAGCAACCCCGCACAGGAAAAGGCCGCCGAGGAATGGCGCGGCTGGGAAGTCGCGAAGCGGCTCGAACATGCGCTGGTCAAGGGCATCGACGCCTATGTCGTCGACGATACCGAGGAAATGCGCCTGCTGATGCCGCGCCCGATCGAGGTGATCGAAGGGCCGCTGATGGACGGCATGAACGTCGTCGGCGACCTGTTCGGGTCGGGCAAGATGTTCCTGCCGCAGGTGGTGAAATCGGCGCGCGTGATGAAGAAGGCGGTCGCGCACCTGCTGCCCTTCATCGAGGCATCGAAGGAGCCGGGCGCGAAGGGCAAGGGCAAGGTCGTGATGGCGACCGTGAAGGGCGACGTCCACGACATCGGCAAGAATATCGTCGGCGTGGTGCTTCAGTGCAACGGGTTCGAGATCGTCGACCTCGGCGTGATGGTGCCCTGGTCGAAAATCCTCGAGGCGGCGAACGAGAATGACGCCGACATGATCGGCCTTTCGGGCCTGATCACCCCCTCGCTCGACGAGATGGTGACGGTGGCTGAGGAGATGCAGCGCGCGGGGATGACGATGCCGCTGTTGATCGGCGGCGCGACGACGTCGAAGGTCCATACCGCGCTGCGCATCGATCCAGCCTATCAGGGACCGGTGCTCCATGTCCTGGACGCGAGCCGCGCGGTCGGTGTTGCGACCTCGCTGGTCAGCGACACCGGGCGCGAAGCCTATGTGCAGGGCTATAAGGATGATTATGCCCATGTCCGCGACGTGCGCGCGGGCAAGGGACAGAGCGTGCTGCACACCCTCGAAGAGGCGCGCGCCAATTATTACGACGCCTATCTCAGCGACAAGCCGGCGCCGCCGCTGCAACCCGGGCTGCACCGCTTTGACGACTGGTCACTCGACGATTTGCGCGAATGCATCGACTGGACGCCCTTTTTCCGCGCGTGGGAGCTGCACGGCACATACCCGTCGATCCTTGAAGACGATGTGGTCGGCGAGACGGCGCAGGCGCTCAAGGCCGATGCCGACGCGATGCTCGACAGACTGATCGCCGAAAAATGGCTGACTGCACGCGGCGTCTGCGCCTTCTGGCCGTGCGCGCGCGACGGCGACAGCGTCACCATCCACCTCGCCGAGGAGGAGCGTCATGTGACGCTCCCCTTCCTGCGCCAGCAGATCAAGAAGAGCCGCGACCGCGCCAATATGTGCCTCGCCGATTTCATCGATCCGGCGGGCGACTGGATGGGCGGCTTCGCGGTCGGCATCCACGGCATCGAGCCGCATTCGGAGCGTTTCCGCGCCGACAAGGACGATTATTCGGATATCCTGCTGAAGGCGCTCGCCGACCGCTTCGCCGAGGCTTTCGCCGAGCGGCTGCATCAGCATGTGCGTACCGAGCTATGGGGTTATGCGCCCGGCGAGCAGCTGACCAACGAGGCGCTGATCAAGGAAGAATATCGCGGTATCCGTCCGGCGCCCGGCTATCCGGCATGCCCCGACCACAGCCTGAAGCCGATCCTGTTCGATCTGCTTCAGGCGGGCGACAATGCCGGGCTCGTGCTGACCGAAAGCTTTGCGATGCTGCCGACGGCGGCGGTCAGCGGCTTCTATTTCGGGCATCCCGAAAGCCAGTATTTCGGCGTCGCACGGATCGGGAGTGACCAGCTCGAAGACTATGCGCAGCGGCGCGGCGTCGACATCGAAACCGCGACGCGCTGGCTGCGGCCAAATTTGGACTGAGACCCGTCGCCCCCGCGAAGGCGGGGGCCGCAGTCGGCCGCAGGCGAGGTTGCCAGCGGCCCCCGCCTTCGCGGGGGCGACGATTAACTGCTGTATTCCGGCCTGTCCAAAAAGGGGACGGCTTCCCGATTAACCAGCTTCGCCAACGACTGGGCCCGCGAAAGCCGCTATGGGCGCCGCATGTTCAAGGCAATTTTCCGTCGGCCGTTGCTGCCGCTCTTCGCCCTCCCGCTGCTCCTCGCGCCGGTGCCGCTGCCCGCGCAGTCGGGCGTCGCACCCTACAGCGTCGATGGCCGCAGTTTCGGACGGCTGCAGGACGCCGTCGATGCGATCGGCGAGGGCGAGGGCACGATCCGCGTCGCCGCGGGCTATCATCGCGACTGCGCGGTGCAGACCGCGGGCCGTATCGCTTTCGTCGCGGTCGAACCCGGCCGGGCGATCTTCGACGGCGTGACGTGCGAGGGCAAGGCGGCGCTGGTGCTGCGCGGCGCCCGGGCGCGCGTCGACGGGATCGTGTTCCAGAATATGCGCGTCCCCGACGGCAATGGCGCGGGCATCCGCCTCGAACGAAGTAATCTCGACGTCGTGAACAGCCTGTTCCGGGGCAGCGAGGAAGGCATCCTCACCGCTGACGATCCGGCGGCGACGCTGACGATCGACCGTTCGACCTTCTCGCGCCTCGGCCGCTGCGACCGCGGCCTCAGCTGCGCGCACAGCGTCTACACCGGCGTCTACGGCCGCGTCGTCGTCACGCGCACGCGCTTCGAGAAGGGCAGCGGCGGCCATTATCTCAAGACCCGCTCGCCGCGCGTCGAAATCCGCGACAACAGCTTCGACGATACGCAGGGCACCGCGACCAATTACCTGATCGACCTGCCTGCGGGATCGACCGGGCGGATCGCAAACAACCTGATGATCCAGGGACGCGACAAGGAAAATTACGGGGCGCTGATCGCGATCGCGGCCGAGGCGCGCGACAATCCGTCGCGCGGGCTGGTCATCGAAGGCAATCGTGCGAGCGTTCCGCAAGGCACCGGCCGCAAGACGCTCTTCGTCGCCGACTGGAGCGGCGAGGCGCTGGCGATCGGGCCGAACGAACTCGGGCCGGGGCTGACCCGCTTCGAAAAAATATCGGGTTAGGCTTCGCCGCGCGTTTCGATCAGCGACGCGGCGAGCGCTTCGGCGGGCGATTTGCCGCCCCACAGCACGAACTGGAACACCGGGTAAAAGCGCTCGCATTCGTCGATCGCGCTTTCGATCAGCGTCTCGGTGAGGTCGAGCGGCAGCGACGCGTCGGCGCCGAGCAGCATGCCGTGGCGGAACAGAATCGTGCCGCTGTTCGACCACAGCTCGAAATGGCCGAGCCAGAGCTGTTCGTTGATCAGCGCGAGCGCCTCATGCGCGGCGGCGCGCTTGTCTTCGACGACGCGGATGTCGGGAAAGGCGAGGAGCTGGATGACGCCGTCGTCGGCGCGCCACACTGCGCGCAGCTCATAGGTCGTCCAGCTTCCCTGCGCGGTCGCGACGATCTCGTCCTCGCCCACCATCTCGTGCGGCCAGTCGTGTGCGGCGAAATAGGATGCCAGCATCTCCATCGGGGCCGCGTCCTGGCCGTCTTCGTCGTCGTAAATATCGTCACTCATGCGCGCGCCTTTAGCGGGAAACGGAAAGAGTGGCGAGTCTGTAACCCTCACCACAAATCGTCTCCCCGGCGTAGGCCGGGGTCTCGCCTTCGCGTCCGAACGCACCGTGGAGATCCCGGCCTGCGCCGGGATGACGATTATTTTTTCGGGGCGGCTTTCGGCTTTGCCGCAGGCTTGGCTGCGGGTTTCGCCGCCGGCTTCGCAGCAGCAGGCTTTGCCGCAGCCTTCGGTGCCGTCGCGGGCTTCGCCACGCCCTCGAGCTTGTCGAGCCGCGCCTTCAGCGCTTCGGCTTCGGCGCGCGCGGTGGCGGCCATTTTCTTCACCGCCTCGAATTCCTCGCGGCTGACGAAATCCATGCGGCCGACCCATTCCTTGGCACGGTCGCGCATCGCGGACTCGGCTTCGCGGCCGGCGCCGGCAACAGTTCCGGCGATGCCGTTCACCATCTTGGCGAGGTCGTCAAAAAAGCGGTTTTCGCTCTGCATGTCTCATATTCCTTCGTCGGGGCTATCCCCTTGCCGTCACCCTATCTGGGTGCTCGCGGCGGCGGGGACAAGGGTTTCGGCATCGGGATTGCGCTGATCGATCTGGAAATTGAGGATCGCGGCAAAGCTGAGCCAGATCATATAGGGGACGAGCAGCCACGCCGCGGCCTTGCGGATCGGTGCAAAGGCGAAGGCGGTGGCGACCGTCACCATCAGGATGAAGATGATCACATAGAGCGCGGTCGTCACCTGATGCTGTCCGAAAAACAGCGGCGACCAGGCGAAATTGGCGATGAGCTGGACGAAGAAGAGCAGCAGCGCAAAGCCGCGCCCCTTCGCGCCACGTGCGTGGAGGATCATCGCGAGCGAGAGGCCGAGGCAGATGTAGAGGAGCGGCCACACGGTGGCGAACACCCAGCCCGGCGGGGTGATCGGCGGCAGGTCGAGCGACGCGAACCAGCGATTGCCGTAACCGCTGTTCGACAAGAGGCCCGACAGGCTCCCCGCGAGCACGATCGCCGGAACCGTGACGAGCGCCCAGCGCAGATAAGACATGCGAAGCTGCCCCGGCGTTGCGATTTCGGTCATCTCCGCATTATCCCCCACACGCGAATCCGTTGCATGGTGTCGCGATTGTGCGGCGCAGCGTCAAGCGGCTCGCTTCACCGCAGCGATCAGAAATTCCACATTTCCTTCGGGGCCAGTGATCGGGCTTTCGACGAGGTCGACGACGTGCCAGCCTTCGCCGGTCAGCCAGCCCTGCACTTCGGCGCAAACGCGCGCGTGCACCGCGGCGTCGCGAACGACGCCCTTCTTGCCGACCTCGTGCCGTTCAGCTTCGAACTGCGGCTTGATCAGCGCGACCATCCGCGCGCCGGGCTTGGCGAAGGACATCGGCACGGGAAGCACCTTCGACAGGGCGATAAAGCTCGCGTCGCAGACGATCAAGTCGATCGGTTCGGGGATGTGCGCGGGTGTCAGGATGCGCGCGCTCGTCTGTTCATGGACGATGACGCGTTCGTCCTGCCGCAGCTTCCACGCGAGCTGGTTGGTGCCCGAATCCACCGCATAGACGCGCGCCGTGCCGCGGCTGAGCAGCACGTCGGTAAAACCGCCCGTCGATGATCCGACGTCGATCGCGACCGCGCCGGCCACGTCCCAGTCAAGATGGGTCAGCGCATGGTCGAGCTTGATCCCGCCGCGCGACACCCATGGATGGTCGCGGCCCTTGACGCTGATCTCTGCATCCTCGGCGACCTGCTGCCCCGCCTTGTCGATCTTGCGGTCGCCGACAAAGGCGAGCCCCGCAAGGATCAGCGCCTGCGCGCGCGTCCGGCTTTCGGCCAGGCCGCGGTCGACGAGCAGCTGGTCGGCGCGCTGCTTCGCCATCAGGACTTCGCCTTGTCGCTGAGTAGGCCGGGCGTCAGAATCTGCGGCAGGATTTCGGGCTTCGCTGCGCCCGGCGCGTACCAGAGGTAAAGCGGCACGCTGTTGCGGCCATGCTCGGCGAGCGTCCGCGTGATCACCGGGTCGCCGTTCGTCCAGTCGCCGACCAGCGTAACGACACCCGCCTTGGCGAACGCCTCCTGCACCGCCTCGCGATTAATCGCCCCCGCTTCGTTCGCCTTGCACGACAGGCACCAGTCGGCGGTGAAATAGACGAACACCGGCTTGCCGGTGGCGCGCGCCTTGGTGAGTGCGTCGGGGGAGAAGGTCGATCCGGCGCCGTTGGCGGTGCGTTCGGCTTCGGCGACTTCGGTCACCGTGCCCGCGAGGCTGACAAGCAAGAGCAGTCCCGAGGCGTAGAGCAACCACGACCGCCGGTCGCCGCGCTGGATCGCGCCGTAATGCGTGAGCAGGACAAGCGCCATGGCGACCGCGAGGATCGGCCAAATGAGCTGCTCGCCGCCGCCGAGTTGCCGCCAGAGCAGCCATGCCAGCGCGAGCGTGGTGAGCCCCATCGGCAGCGCCATCCATTTGCGGAAGCGATCCATCCACGGTCCCGGCTTCGGCAGCCGGTTCCTGAGCGCGGGCACAAAGCCGATCGCGAGGAAGGGAAGGGCGAGGCCCAGTCCCAGGCCGCCGAAGATCGGCAGCGCCGCCCACGCCGGCAGCACCAGCGTCGCGCCGAGCGCCGCGCCGAGCAGCGGGCCGCTGCACGGCGTCGCGACGAAAGCGGCGAGCGCGCCGGTCCAGAAGCCGCCCGCCGCACCGCCCTTGTCGACCAGCGCCTGTCCGCGGCCGAAGGATGGGAGCTCATAGGCGCCGAGCAGGTTCAATGTAATCGCCAGCGAAAGGATCAGCAGCGCGAGCACGCTCACCGGATGCTGCAGTTGGAATGCCCAACCAACCTGCTCGCCCGCTGCGCGGAGCGCGAGCAGCGCGCCGCCGAGGAACAGCGCGGTGACGATAGCACCTGCGGTGTAGGCAAGCGCCTCGACCTTCGCACTCCGCGCATCGCCGCCCGAGCGCGCGAGGCTTAGTGCCTTGAGGCTCAATATCGGAAAGACGCACGGCATCAGGTTGAGGATCAGCCCGCCGAGGATCGCGCCGCCGAGCGCGGTCCAGAACAGCCCCATATCGATGCCGCCGTCTTTCCCGGCGATGGCCTCGCCGGCGGCGGGAACCGCGCCGGGTTCGAGCGTCAACGACAGCCCGCGCCCGCCGCCGAGTTTGAGCAGCGCCGAAACAGGCCCCGCCTTTTCGCCCTTCACGCGCGTTTCGACGATGATGTGATCGCCATTGCGGCTGAAGCGTTGCGGCGCGGCATAGTCGACGACATCCTGCGTCTCGACGAACAGGTGCGGCGCGTCGATCGCGGTGCTGGCGGGGAGGGGGATGGCAAAGCGCACCATGTCGCCTTTCCGCTCCCATCTGCCGTGGCGGTCGAGCGGCTGCGGCAGCAGCGCGCGCCAGCCGTCGAAGCGGGTACGCTCGGCGGGCGCGATCTTGCCATCGCCCGCTTTCAGCGTGACCGAAATCACCGCTTTTTCGGGGACGCACACCTTGTCGGTACAGGCGAGCCAGTTCGCGACGCCCGACAATGTCAGGTCGGTGCCGGGTACTATGCTTTTGTCGACCTGCACCTCGGCGAGCAGCGCATAGGGGTGTTCGTAGACATGGTTCATCATGCCGAAGAGGATCAGCGCGTCGGGCACCGGATAGCGGAAGGGCGCGATCGTCACGCCCTCGGGGGCGTTCCATTCGACCGACAGGCCGAAACCCGCGTCGCCGCCATTCGCCCAATAGCCGTGCCAGGTCGGCTCGGGTGCCATCGTCAGCGCGAGTGTCGTGCTGCTGCCGGGGGCGGGGGCGGCCGACTCGGCGACCAGTTTCGGCTGAATATGCGTCGATTGCGCCTGCGCCGGGCTCATGGTGATGAACGACAGCGCCAGCAAAGCCAGCACGGTTTGCCATGCGCGTGTCACAAAAGCCTCACTTGTCAAATTCATGCTCTGCCTGCGCCCGTTCATCGTTCGAAGGCTTGCCATATAGGCGGCTTTCGACGAGAGGACAGCCCGCGCTTTTTGGGGCCATACCCCGCCATCATTTGGAGAAGCCGTCCGTGAAGCTGAAATATCTGTCCACTGCCCTTGCCACCATGCTTTGTGTTGCCGCTGCCGGAACCGGTCTTGCGCAGAATTCGGCGCCGCCGGTACAGAAGGTTACCGCCATGACCCCGGCGCCGAAGCTTGTCGTGATGATCGCGGTCGATCAATTTTCAGCCGACCTTTTTGCCGAATATCGCGGGCGCTTCACCGGCGGCCTCGCGCGGCTCGCGTCGGGGATCGTCTTCCCGTCGGGCTATCAGGCGCACGGCGCGACCGAAACCTGCCCCGGCCATTCGACGATCTTGACCGGCAACCACCCCGCGCACACGGGGATCGTCGCCAATAATTATTTCGACCTGTCGGTCGCCCGCGAAGACAAGCGCGTCTATTGCGCCGAGGATGAGACGGTCGCGGGCACGACGTCGAAGAGCGGCCAATATGCGCCGTCGGTGAACCATCTGCTCGTCCCGACGCTCGGCGATCTGATGAAGGCGCGCGATCCGAAGGCGCAGGTCGTCTCGGTATCGGGCAAGGATCGTTCGGCGATTATGATGGGTGGGCGGCAAGCCGACGAACTCATGTGGCTCGCCCCTACAGGGCTCACCAGCTATCGCGGCACCACTTTGTCGGCGGCCGCGCAGCAGGCCAGCACCGTGATCGCCGCCGCGATCAACCAGCCGCGCCCGGCGCTGACGCTGCCCGCCGATTGCACCGCCCACGACATCGCGATCCCGCTCGACAAGGGCGGCTCGGTCGGCACCGGCCGCATGGCGCGCGACGCTGGTGATTTCCGCCGCTTCCAGGCATCGCCCGAAGCCGACGGCGCGGTGCTCGCGACCGCCGCCGCGCTGCGCCAGGTGCGCAAGATGGGCGAGGGCAGCAGCACGGATCTGCTCATCGTCGGCCTGTCGGCGACCGACTATGTCGGCCACGGCACCGGCACCGAGGGTAGCGAAATGTGCATCCAGATGGCGGGGCTCGACCGTGAGCTCGGCGATTTCTTCGCGCGGCTCGATGCCACCGGGATCGACTATGTCGTCGCGCTGACCGCCGATCACGGCGGCCACGACCTGCCCGAACGCAACCGCCAGAACGCCTGGCCCGACGCGCAGCGCGTCGACAAGGCGCTGAACCCCGGTGCGGTCGGCAAGGAGGTCGCCGAAAAGCTCGGTCTGCCGCAGCCTCTTCTCTATGGTGACGACGGCGACTTTCATTTCGCAAAGACGCTGACGGCGGCGCAGCGCAAGGCCGCGCTTGCCGAAATCCTGCCGCGCCTGCGCGCGCATCCGCAGATCGAGGCGGTGGTGACGCGCGACGAGCTGGAGGCGCATCCGATCTCGAAGCGCGCGCCCGATACGTGGAGCCTGCTCGACAAGCTGCGCGCCTCTTACAACCCGCAGCGTTCGGGTGATTTCATCATCGCGTTGAAGCCGCGGGTCACGCCGATCCCCGAATCGGGTATCGGCTATGTCGCGACGCACGGGTCGGTGTGGGATTATGACCGCCGCGTGCCGATCCTCTTCTGGCGCAAGGGGCTCGCCGGTTTCGAACAGCCCAACGCCGTGATGACGGTCGATATCATGCCGACGCTGGCTTCGGTTATCGGTATGCCCGTCGATGCGAACAAGATTGATGGCCGCTGCCTCGACCTGCTGTCGGGCCCCGAGAGCAGCTGTCGATAAACGAAGAAAAGAATGACCTATGACCAAAGCATTGCGGAATTTCTCCGGCCGGTTCCTGCTCGTCGGATGCGGCAATATGGCGGGCGCAATGCTCGATCGCTGGCTGGCGGCGGGTCTCGACCCGGCGCTGGTCGCGATCGTCGATCCCTATGCGGCGCCGCGTGCGGGCATCGTCCAGCACGCGTCGCTGGGTGAATGGCAGGCCGCGGGGGGCAGCGCCGACTGGATCATGCTTGGCATGAAGCCGCAACAGCTGGGCGACGTCGCCGATGTGCTGGCGCCGCTCGCGACCGGCAAGGTTCACCTGCTCTCGATCCTCGCGGGTGTGTCGCTCGTCGATCTGGCGGCACGCTTCCCCGATGCCGGCGCGCAGGTCCGTATCCTGCCGAACCTCGCTGCGCGCATCGGCGCCGGGGTGTCGGCGGTCGCGACGCTGGGCGATGCCGACGATGTAGCGATCGACGCGCTGCTGGACACCTTGGGCAAGACGGTGCGGCTCGCCGACGATTCGACGATGGATCTCGTCACCGCTTTCACCGGCAGCGGCCCGGCCTTTGTCTTCCGCCTGATCGAATCCTATGCGGCCGCGGGCGAACGGCTTGGCCTGTCGGCCGAAGACGCGCTGGCGCTCGCGACCGCGACGTTCGGCGGCGCGACCGCGCTGCTCGCCGACAGCGGCGAAAAGCCGGGCGTGCTGATCGCGCAGGTCGCGAGCAAGGGCGGGACGACGCAGGCCGGGCTCGACGTGCTCGACAGCGACGGCCAGCTTGCGGCTTTGCTCACCAACGTGCTGCGCGCGGCGCGGGATCGCGGGCGCGAGCTTGCGGATATTGCGCGCGGCGAAGGGTAATCTAGCCCGTATCTTTCCCCAGCATCGCGATCCGCCGCCGCTCGCGCGGCGGCACCAGCGCCTCGCTGACCTGCCAGAAGCCCGTCACCGCCTGCTGCCCCGCATGCGTATAGGCGCGGCTCATCGTGTCGCGCAGCATGCCGAAAATCACCGTCTCGGCGGCGCGGCCGGCATCGGTCAGGCGCAGCTCCTTTTGCCGCCGGTCGCGATTGCCCGGGCGCGTCGTCAGATATTCGCGCGCCTCCAATTCCTTCACCACCCGCCCGAGCGACTGTTTGGTGATGCCGAGCAAGGCGAGCAGGTCCGAAATCGTCAGCCCCGGCTGCCGCGCGATGAAATAGAGCGCGCGGTAATGGGCGCGCCCCAGCTCCTTTTCGGCGAGCCGCGCATCGATCGCGCGCCATAGCGAGGCGTGCGCGAAAAAGAGGAATTCGATACCGCGGCGCACTTCGTCTTCGCGCAAGAAAAGAGCAGAGGCAGCGGGTACTTGTGAAAGAAAATTTTCATCCGGCATAGTCGCTACCGTTGCGCGCCGCGCCCGTCTTTGGCAAGAGGCGCGCTCCATAAACCCGCAAACACAGGTGTTTCCGCATGTCCGCTCCCGCCTTCACCCATCTGCCGCACCCCAATCTGATCGCGGACGATGTACGGGCGGCGGCGATTGCCGATCCTGCATTCGGGCGCGTCTTCACCGATCATATGGTGTCGATCCGCTATACCGAGGGGCAGGGCTGGCACGATGCGCAGGTGATGCCGCGCGGCCCGCTGTCGCTCGATCCCGCGACCGCGGTGCTCCATTATGCGCAGGAAATTTTCGAAGGGCTGAAGGCCTATCGCCTCGACGACGGCTCGATGGCGCTGTTCCGCGTCGAGGCCAATGCCGCGCGTTTCAACGCGAGCGCGCGCCGCATGGCGATGGCTGAACTGCCCGAGGAATTGTTCATCGCCGCGGTGAAGGAAGCGGTGGCCGCCGACGCGCACTGGTTCCCGCAGGTCGACGGCGGCGCGCTGTACCTCCGCCCCTTCATGTTCGCGAGCGAAGTGTTCCTCGGCGTGAAGCCCGCGGCCGAATATCAGTTCCTCGTCATCACCTCGCCGGTGGGCAATTATTTCAAGTCGGGCGCCCCCGCGATTTCGCTCTGGGTGTCGGAGGATTATACCCGCGCCGCGCCGGGCGGCACCGGCGCCGCCAAATGCGGCGGCAACTACGCCTCCAGCCTCGTCGCGCAGCGTGAGGCGATCGCCAAGGGGCACGATCAGGTCGTCTTCCTCGACGCCGCCGAACGTCGCTGGATCGAGGAACTGGGCGGCATGAACATGTTCTTCGTCTTCGACGACGGCAGCATCGTCACCCCGCCGCTGACGGGCACGATCCTGCCCGGCATCACGCGCGAGACGATCATCACGCTGGCGCGCGACGCCGGGCTGACGGTGCGCGAGGAACCCTATGCGATCGACCAGTGGCAGGCCGATGCGGAAAGCGGCAAGCTGACCGAAAGCTTCGCCTGCGGCACCGCCGCGGTGGTGACCCCGGTGGGCAAGGTGACGCGCGGTGAGAGCAGCTTCACGATCGGCGCCGGCGGCCCGGGACAAGTGACGACGAAGCTCAAGGACAAGCTCGTCGACATCCAACGCGGCCGCGCCGCCGATCCGCACGGCTGGGTTACCCGGCTCTGACTGGCTAGCTTGCCAAGCGGCCGAGAGGCGCTATAGACGCGCTCGCACCGGCCTGTTGGGGCGTCGCCAAGTGGTAAGGCAGCGGCTTTTGATGCCGCCATTCGCAGGTTCGAATCCTGCCGCCCCAGCCAGCCGAATCTTCGCGATTTGGCTGAAAACATGGAAATTCCGGTGCCAAGCGGAGTCTGTCACGGCGGCAGCCCGTCAGGTTCGGGCCAATCGGCTGGCGCCCGAACGCATGACCAGCTTCCGCTTTTCCACCATCGCGCCCTTCTTCAGCAGCGAGGACGTCGGCTCGCCGCGTCCGTTGCACGGCCGGGCAACATCGCATTTGGCACGCGGCCGTGCGGTGCGGCACGCACGGGCATATTTGTTCGACAGGAGCGCTTCATGCACAAATCCTTCGGCCCGATCGCAGCGCTTTTCCTTGCGAGCGCGATGCCGCTCGCCGGCCCCGCCGCGCAGGCGCAGGAGCCAGCGTCTGCCGCTTCGCTGGTCGTGGGTGCCAAGGTTTATGACCAGAATGGCGAAGAAGTGGGCCAGATCGCCAAAGTGTCGGGAGACAGGGTGGCCGTGTCGATTGACGGCAACGGGCTGGTGGTTCCGAAGAATGCCTTTGTGAAGAGCGCGAAGGGCCCGGCGCTGAAAGCCCCGAAGCAGAAGATCGTCGCCGTCCTGAGGCAGGCCGAGGCCGATGCGGCGGCGGTCGACGGAGCCTTGAAGCCGGGCGCCGAAGTGCGGAGCGCTGACGGCGCCGCGGTACTCGGCAAGGTTACGGCGATCGCGCCGCAGGGCGCGGTGCTGGCGACCAGCGAAGGCAATATCACCATGCCGCGCGCCGCATTCTTCCTGTCGGCGAGGGGATTGGCGATGAAGGTCGATGAAAAGCAGTTTCTCGCGGGCGTCAGGGCGGCGCGCGCGCAGAAGAAGGGCGGCTGATCCCGCCCGCGCTCGAAGGGAGAATGAGATGGCGCTCGAAAAGGAGCTTTATGACATCGAGCGAGAATTCTGGCTCGACGGCAAAGATCATTTCCTGAAGCATGTCGACCGCCGGTGCCTGCTCGCCTTTCCGCAGGCGGGAGAAATGCACGCGGTGCATTCGCGCGAAGAGGTCGCGGCGACGGCGACCAGCGCCAACCGTTGGCGTGACCTGACGATGGGGGATCGTCAACTTCTGGACAATGACGAAGATTTTGCGATCATCAGCTACCGGGCGGATGTGACGCGCGCCGATGGCGAGCCCTATGCGGCGCTTGTCAGCTCAGCCTATGTGCGGCGCCCCGGTGGTTGGAAGCTGGCGTTTCACCAGCATTCGCCGATATGATCGGCGACTAGTCGCTGGCCGTCGGTGCGCAGAGTCGGCGAAGCAAAGCATTTGGAAAGGGCGGCGCGAGAGGGACCAGTCTGCCCGCGCCGCCCAGCCGTCGCCGGGCGTGTGGGGACGCCCGACATCGATTGATCATCTGCCCAACCGATTACGATATTCCTGCGTTCTCGTGATACGAAGGCCGGGGATGCCCGCGCGATCGATCGACCGCCGCCAGCCGGCAAGTTCCTCGACGCTCAGCCGGTATCGCGCACAGGCCTCGTTCTGGCTGAGCAATCCGCCCTCGATCGCGGCCAGCACTTCAGCCTTGCGGCGGCTGACCCAGTGCGCCGTGGACGAGGACGGCAGATCGTCGAGAGTGAGCCGGCCCAGCGGCCCCATGACCGATGCCGGCCTTGTTTCATATTCGAGCACTGCGAACTCTCCATTCGCGCGGCCTGCGCCGCTTTGTGCCCCCCGCTCGAAATGTGCAGGAAGGGGGTTAACAAAAACTTGCCGGAAGGCGCGCGATGCGGTGAACCGTTCGTCGCCGCTGAGACGGTCGAGGCCCTGTCGCAGGCTCGAACTGCCTCAATGTCGCCCCTCGCCGACGGGCAGCTATCGGCCGGTTGCGGCTACAGCAGCTTAGCTATCGATGTCGGGCCGGGTTGGCATTTGAATGAGGTTGGTGAACGCCATTGCGACCGCGCCCTCCTGATTGGTAACGGTCATTCGCATGGTCAGCACGCCCCGGTCCGGCTTGCTTCTGGAAAGGGCGATGTTGACGACCTCGCGCGTGATGCGAAGCACATCGCCGGGCCGCACGGGTACGCGCCACGTCAGATCGTCGATTTTGAGGCCAAGAAGCGGCGTGCTCCCGAACGGGGCGGCTTCGACAAAATCGCGCATCACGACGGAGGCCACGTGCCAACCGCTGGCAATGATGCCGCCAAAGCGACCGTTCGCGGCCGCCGCGGTGTCGATGTGCATCGGCTGGGGATCATATTCGCTTGCGAAGCGGATGATATCCGCCTCGGTCATCTCGATCGGGCCGCCATGCCATTTCTGGCCGACCTGCAAATCATCCAGAAAAAGCGATTTCGACATGGGGGCTCCGTTGTTCGCGGCGCGGTTGGGACCCGCAGCGGGACACCGGCCGCGAGAATTTCGCGGCCGCCTATAGTCCATGCTGGTGCCCGCCTCAATCGTGCAGGCCGGCTGTGGCACGTCTGTCATTTCCGTTGTCGGACGGGCCGATTTTCGTTCGCCCCGAACGAACCCCCGACCGGCCAACAAAAAAAAGGGAGGGCCACGGGGTGCCCTCCCGTCTTTCGTTCGTCCCGCGTCACTTCATCTTGAAGCGGACGCCCACACGGAAGCTGCGGCCAAGCAGGTCCGAATAGGTGCTGTTCGCGGCGAGGCCGGTTTCGGGCAGCAGGATCGGATCGGTGTCGAACACATTGGTGACGTTGACGAAGAATTCGGCGTCGCCCTTGGCCATCGCGTCGAACTTGAACGTCGCGTTGAGGTCGACGTAGGTCGCGCCGTCAATGCTGTTGTCCTCGTAGGTCGGGAACTGGTTGGTCGAGATCGGGCAGCTGGTCCCACATTCGATGCCCGTGGCATCGTACCTGCCGTCGCTCACGCCTCGCGCCGTCGCGGTCAGCGAGAAATCGTCGGTGTCGTAGGACGCGGTGAAGCGGTAGATCCACTTCGGCGTGATCGATTGCGTGCCGGTGCCGACACCCAGCGTCCCGACGGAGTTGAGCGGCACGAAGCCGGGCACGCCTGTTGTGACGATGTTGTCGATATAGCGCGTCGCCAGGCCGCGCAGGGTGAAATTGCCCCCGGCGAGGGGCATCCGATACGCCGCTTCCAGATCGACGCCGCGCATGACGAGGCTGGAGAAATTGACCGGCTGGCGGCTGATCAGGACGCGCGAAGGATTGGCGGGGTCAGGCGTGATTGCCGCGCAGAAGTCCGCGAGCCCCTCGAAACAGCGGTTGACGATGTCGTCCGCGCTGAGGCTGTCGATCGCTTGTTTCACCTTGATGTCAAAATAGTCGGCCGACACGCTGAAGCCGGGAATGAAGCGGGGTGTGAAGACCGCGCCGACGTTCCACGAATCCGCTTTCTCCGGTCTCAGATCCAGATTGCCCGTGATCGTGCCCAGGTATGAGAGGCTGGAGCCGTAGGTGCCGGTCCCCGGCCCCACTCCCGGGAAGAACGGGTTGGTGACGGTCGAGGTGTTGGCGGTACCCGCCTGGAACAGCTCGTTCAGGTTGGGCGCGCGAATGTCGCGCGAGCGCGTGGCGCGCAGTCGAATGTCGTCGATGGGCTGCCAGGTCGCACCCAGCTTCCACGTCGTGACATAGCCCGAGGTCGAATAATCGGTACCGCGCACCGCCCCGTTGAACTCGAGTCCAAAGCCCAGCGGCACGACCGTTTCGAGATAGGCTTCCTTGACGTCGTAGCTGCCCTTGCTGGGGCGGTAGTTGCCGACCGACCAATTGCTGGTCGATGCGCCGGTGGCCGGGTTGAAGATGGGTTGGAACTCGGCGGGCACGGACCCGTCGATCTCTTCCTTGCGGTATTCGGCGCCGATCGCGATGCTGACGTCGCCCGCCCAAGTCGCGAAAGGCGTGAGCGACAGGTTGGCGCCAACCACGGTCTGTTCGAGCGTCTGATCGCGGAACGGATCGCCGAGGATATAATCGACCGCCGCCGGATCGGCGACGCCAATGCCCAGCAGGTTGAGCGGGCGGCAGGCGGGATCGTCGTCCGCCGCGCTGGCGTTGACGTTGATAAGGCACTGGATCGAACCGACCGGAAGGCCGCGCGGGTTGCCGGCCGGCGCGAACACGGCGGCGAGCGCGTTGTTTCTCTTCACCGTTTGCTGGATATTGGTCAGTTGCTCGTGCAACTCGGCGCGGCCGTACTGGGCATAGACGTCCCAGCCCGCCGGTTTTCCGAAAGCCTCGAAATCACCCTCTGCGCCGATCAAATAGCGCTGCACCTTGCGCTCGTTGTTCGAGCCGCGGCCGGGCAAGTCGACGGCGGTCGTCGCGAGTGTGGCGCTGGTCAGGCCCGCCAGCGCTGTCGGTCCGAGCGCATTATAGAGGAATGCGTTGCACGTCGTCGGGGCGGCCGCCGCGGTCGCCGCCGTGCCGCAACCCGTCGCGCTCAGCGAAAGGCCGGTCATCAGGTTCGGACCCGCGTTGAACAATGTTTTCTGCTGATTGTACGAGGCCTCCGCGAAAAGCGTGACCCCGTCGCTGACCTCGAAGCTCAGCCGGCCGAAGAGGCCATAGCGGTCTTCTTCGGGGCTGAGGCCGATGCGGCGGCCCGAATCATTGACCTGCCAGTCGCCGCCTTGCGTCAACGACGGAGTGGACGAGCAGGCGGGCGAAGGAAACGTCAAGGCGCCGTACTGGTACTGGTTGATCGACCCACCCCCGCCGAAATAGGTCCCGCATAGCCGTGAAGATGGTACGTTGGCAGGGGTTCCACCGGCAGGGTTCGGGATCATGCTGCCCGTGATAAGGCCGCCCGGCGTTGAGTTCGCCGCGCCGACCTGGGTCCGGAGCAGATATCGGGGCACGGTGCTGTTGGCCGTCCAGGCCGGGTTCTGGATCCGCACGAAGCCGGTGTGGTTCCAGTCGCGATCGACCTGGAAGATGCCGTCCGAGTGGGCGATCTCGCCCGCCACGATCAGGCGGCCACGGCCATCGGCGAACTTCAAGCCGGCGGCAATGCTCGCCGAATAGTTGAAGCCGTCGCCCTCATCGGTCACGCCGACATCGCCGGATAGCTTCAGCCCGCTGAAGTCTTTGTTCAGGATGAAGTTGGTCACCCCCGCAACCGCGTCGGAGCCATAGGCGGCCGAGGCACCGCCCGTGACCACTTCGACGCGTTCCACCAGTGACTGTGGGATCGTGTTGATGTCGACCACGCCGCTGGCGGTCGAACCCACGGACCGCCGCCCGTCGATCAGCACGAGCGTACGTACGGTGCCCAGGCTGCGCAGGTTGAGCGCATTGATGCCGGCGATGCCGTTACTAAGCTCGAGGCGCGAGTTCGACGGACGGATCGACGCCGCGAGTGCCGGCATCTGGTTGACGAAGTCCGCGATGTTGTTGGTCGGCGAGCTGTTCTGGATATCTTCCTGCGTCAGCACCATCACCGGCGTCGGCGCCTCGAAGCCGTCGCGTGTGACGCGCGAGCCGGTGACGACGATCTGTTCGACGGGCGCCGCTTCGACGCTGTCCGGGGCGGCGGTCACCTCCTGCGCCAGCGCCGGGGCACTATGGACCAGCGCGATGGCGGTCATCGCCGCTCCGATCCGGCCCGTGCGGCCCAGCGGTCGACGAATTCGTTCAAAATTACGCATGTCAGCAGTCCCCTTTTGCCCAAAGGGCCGAGCCACACGCCGCCCGAGGCGTGCCCCGGCCTTGTGCCGGGTTGGCTGCCCTGTTTTGTCCTACCTGTTCGTTCGGCGGATGCTTGGCTCCGCCTTCTTATATTTGGTGATGTTCGTTATACGGTCCGGCCATCGTCGCAGCCGAGGCGCGCAGACAGCCGATTTCGTGACAACGAGGTTACAGGGTGGTTGCGGGGGGTCAACAGCTTGGCCGCTAACCTGGCGATATGGACATATAGCCCGAAGATATGGCGTCGCTGAATAGCTTGCAGTTATAGGACGCAGCCCGCTTGCTATGGCCCTGCGGTGCGATGCTGCGATAGGGTCGCGGTTCGTGATTTTGATATCTGATCGGGGAGGGCCTGTTGATCCAGCGCCGCGCGTTTTTGCTGACTTCGGTCGCGCTTGTCGCGATGCCGGGAAGTCTTTTCGCGAAACCCCGGGTCAAGGGCACCGCGCAAACGATCGGCCTGTCCGGCGCGCGCGCGCCGGTCGAGGTGATCGAAGACGAGCTGGGGGTGCCGCACGTCCGCGCCGCCTCGCTGCACGATGCCTTCTTCGGGCAGGGCTATCTCGTCGCGCGCGACCGGCTGTTCCAGATCGACATGGAGCATCGCCGCGACATGGGGCGGATGGCCGAAGCCTTCGGGCCGCGCTTCGTCGCCGCCGACAAGGCGGCGCGGCTCTTCCTCTATCGCGGCGACGTCGAAGCCGAACTCGCGGCGCTGCCGCCCGACGTGCTCGAATGCGCGCGCGGCTATGTTGCCGGGGTGAACGCCCGGATCGCGGAACTGGCGGCCGATCCGGCGCAGCTGCCGCTCGAATATGGCATCCTGGGGATCAGCCCGCTGCGCTGGGACATCCACGATCTGGTGCGCAATCGCGGCATCGGCATGGGCGACGCCGACGACGAGGTGCGCCGCGCGCAGCTTCAGGCGCGCGGGCTGCTCGACGCCGACCAGCTGATGGTGCCGCTGCGCCCCGCATGGGCCTTCACCGTGCCCGAAGGGCTCGACTGCGCGGCGGTGAGCGACGCCGACCTCGGCGTGCTCGATCCTGCGAACCGCCCGATGGATTTCGACCCGGTGCAGGAAGCATCGCTCGACCCTGAACAGCGTTGGACCGACCGCTTCGCGCTGGGCAGCAATGCTTGGACGATTTCGCCGTCGCGCAGCGCGACGGGGCGGCCGATCCTCGCCAACGATCCGCACCTCGGCATCGGCCGCGCCAGCCCGCGGCATATGTGCCATCTGTCGGCACCGGGGCTCGACGTCATCGGCGCCGGCGCGCCGGGGCTGCCCGGCATCATGCAGGGGCACACCGACCGCTTCGCCTTTGGCCGCACCAATTTCCACATCGACCAGACCGACCTGTTCGTTCTGCGCACCAAGGAAGGCGATCCCGGCCGATACTGGCACAAGGGCAAGTGGAAGGCGTTCGAAACCTTCGAGGACGAGATACTGGTCAAGGGTGCGCCGAGCGAACGCGTGACATTGCGCTATGCCGCGGGGCGCCCGATCGTGTCGGACGACGCCGCGCGCAATCGCGCGGTCGCGTTCGCCACGGTCAGCATGTTGCCCGGCGCCAACCAGCGGTTCGCGATCATCGCGATCAATCTGTCGAAGGATTGGGCGTCGCTGCGGAAGGCGTTCAAGCTGCACGTGTCGCCGACCAACCTCCATTATGCCGACATCGACGGCAACACCGGCTGGCAGACGATCGGCTTCACCCCGCGCCGCCCGAAGCACGACGGGCTGTTTCCCGCGCCGGGCGATGGCGCTTTCGACTGGACGGGCATCTTGCCGGTCGAGGATATGCCCCATGTCTATAACCCGCGCGAAGGCTGGTTCGCCTCGGCCAACCAGATGAACCTGCCCGCGGGTTATCCGTATCGCGAGCGGATCATCAGCTTCAGCTGGAGCGACCCCTTCCGCTACGATCGCGTCGCCGAGGTGCTGCGCGCCCAGCCGAAGCACCGGATCGAGGACAGCATCGCGCTCCAGCACGACGTCCAGTCGCTTCCCGCGCGCGCGCTGCTGAAGCTGCTTCCCGCCAACCCCACGCCGGCCGCCGCGCTCGCGGCCGCGTTGCTCCGGCGATGGGATTGCGGGATCGAGGCGGATAGCGCCGCCGCGCTGCTGTACGAAATGGTGATGCCCGCGCTGTCGACGGCCTTTTACGACCGGATCGTGCCTGCGGGCGCGCGCGACCTGATCGCGTCGGTCAATTTGTCAGAAATGCTGCGCCTCCTCGCGTCGCCCGACAAGCGGCTGGGCCCCGATCCCGCCGCCGCGCGCGACGCGCTGGTCGACGGCGCGCTGGCGGCAGGATGGACGAAGGCGGTCGAACTCGGCGGCCCCGATCCGGCGCGCTGGCGTTGGGGTGATCTGCACCGCGTGACGATCGCGCATCCGCTGGCATCGAACCCGGCGATCGCGGCTGCTTTTCCAAAGATCGAGGGTGGCCGGTCGGGCGGCGACGGGACGACACCGATGGCGCGCGGCTTCAACCCCAAGCGCGGTTTCAACGTGTCGCACGGCGCAAGCTATCTGTTCGTCGCCGACGTCGGCGCGTGGGACAACAGCCGCTTCCTGCTGCTGCCCGGCCAGTCCGCCGATCCGCGCTCGCCGCGCTATCGTGACTTTTATCCATACTGGCTGGCGGGGGCGATGCAGCCCTTGTGGTACAGCAAGGCGGCGGTCGACCGGCATTCCGCCTATCGACTGACATTGACGCCCGTCTAAAGCGCCTCGGCAATCGCCACGAGCGCGCGGTCGACCGCGGCGGTGGCCTGCGCATCGGTGTCCTCGGGCATGTCGTTGGCGAGCGCCGAGAAGATCAGCGTCCGGCCGCTGCGCGTCGTCAGATAACCCGACAGCGCGCGCGACGCGTTGAGCGATCCGGTCTTGGCGAACAGCTTGCCTTCGAGGATCGTGCCCTTGAAACGGCTCTGCAGCGTGCCATCGCGTCCCGCGATCGGCAGCGTGCCGCGCCACGCCATGCTCCACGGCTGGCGCGCGATCCAGCTGAGCAGGCCGACGGCGGCGCGCGGCGTGATGCGGTTATAGCTCGACATGCCCGACCCGTCGGCGAAGTGATAGGCGGTCGCAGGCAGTCCCGCCTGCGTCATCACCCGCTGCATCACCGCCTGACCGTCGGCGATCGAGCCGCTGCCCGCCTGTCGCGACACGCGCCGCAGCATCAGTTCGGTGTGGAGATTCTGGCTCTCCTTGTTGATCCGCACCATATTTTCGGCGAGCGACGGCGCGGGCAGTTCGGCGAGCATCGCGGGTTCGGCGGGCAGGGTGGCCGGCGTACCCTTGCGGTTCTCGGGATCGTCGGCGGGCGTCAGCGGCCGGTGGCGCACCTCGATATCGCCATCGACGCGTACTCCGCGTGCGCGCAGCAGTTCGCCGAGGCGCCACGCCGCATGGTGCGCCGGATCGTCGATGCCATAGCGCAGCGTCATCGGCGCGACCTCGGCGCCGACGGTGCCCGTCAGGCGCAGGACGCGGCTGTTCGGCATGCGCTCGGCGGTGATCGCCTCTTCCTTGCCCGCGACGGTCGTGACCCGATTTTCGATGATATAATAGCCGGACGCCTGCACGCCCGGCGCGGCGCCGACCGCTCCGGGCGCCAGCTTTACCACCAGCTCATTGTCGTCGAGCGTCAACGCGGAGGTGCCGGTGCCGTAACGCGACTGGATATTGTTCCAGCTCATCCCCGGACCCCAGCGCTCGTCGGGGAACCAGCTGTCGTCGCCGAAGATATTGCGGACATGGCGCGTCTTCGCCGCGACCGCATCGGCGAGCGTCTGCAGGCAATCGACCTTGCAGTCGTCGGCGCTCGACAGCAGCGCGTCGCCGCGGCCATGCAGCACGACATCGACCTTGCCATCGGCGCCCGTTTCGAGCCGCACGCCGGTGCCCTTCGCGGTCCGCTGGAGCAATGGCAGCTCGGTATAGGCGATCGCGGTCGTGAACATCTTGGTGTTCGAGGCGGGGATGAAGCGCTCGTCGGGCGCGATCGACACCAGCACTTCGCCATCGAGCGTCGTGACGAGCAGTCCGAAGCGCGACCCCGCGGGTCCCGCGGCCAGTTTCTGTTCGACCGTCGTCAGCAGCGGCACGGGGGCCGGGCTCGTCTGTGCGTGGGCCGCGGTCAGCGAAAGCGGCAGCGCGAGAGCGGAGGCGAGCGCGAAGCGTCCAATCGATGTCGTCATATTAATTTCGTTCGTCCCAGCTTGTAATGACCCGGTCGCCCACCGTGGGGCGCAGGGTGGTTATGCCGCTGTCGGCGTGGCGGGTCGGATGGACCCGGTTGGTGAGCAATGTCCACGCAAGGCCGCGCTCGAAATCGATCCACAGCCCCGTGCCGGTGAAACCCGTATGGCCGACCGTGTTGGCCGAACAGGCGTCGCCGCCATGCCATCCGGCAAAGGCGCGTTCCCAGCCGCAGGTGCGGTGCTGCTCGTTTGCAGTGCGCACTTCGGCCAGCATCGCGGGCGAGAGTATCGACCCGTCGAGCATTGCGCGCGCAAAACCGAGCACGCCGTCGACCGTGCCGAACAGCCCCGCGTGCCCCGGAGCGCCGCCGAGCGCGAAGGCGTTTTCGTCGTGCACCTCGCCCTTCATCACGCGCCCGCGCCAGCTGCAATTTTCGGTGGCGACCGCCGGGCCGGGCGGCGGGCCGAAGCCGAGCCCCGCGCCGAGCGGCCAATCCGACAGCGCCGCGCCGGTCAGACGCTCGATCGCGAGGCCGAGCAGGATGAAATTGATGTCCGAATAGACCGGCGGCCCGTGGCGCCATTCGCGCTGCAGGACAAAGGCGCGAAGCCGTGTCGGATCGCCGCCGTAGGTATAGAGGGGCTCGACCGCGGGCAGGAAAGTCCGGTGCATCAGGCAGTCGCGAAAGGTCAGCCGGCGTTCGGCAGCGCCCGCGACATCATATTGGCGGAGATCGGGGATCGCGTCGGTCAGCGGCCGGTCGAGGTCGAGCCGTCCCTGTTCGGCGAGCGTCAGGATGATCGTTGTCGTCGCGATCACCTTGCTGAGCGACGCGAGGTCGAACCAGTGATTGCGGGTCAGCGCTTCGCGTTCGGGGACGAGCGCGGCCATTCCGGCGAAGCGCACCGCGCTCTCCCCATCGACGCTGACCATGCCGAGCGCAGCCCCGGGGATGCGGCCGCTTTCGACGGCTTCGAGCGCGGGGACAAATGCCCGTTCGCAGATAGCCTCGATCGTCATGTCGGCACCCGGCCTTTCACGCGCACGATGACGGGCAGCAGGAAGATCGCGGCAAAGCTCAGCGCGCCCGAAAGCAGGAAGAAACCGTCATAGCCAATCTGCGTCTGCATCGAGCCCGACGCCCCGGCGAGCAGGCGCGGCAGCAGGAAGGCGAAGCCCGAAAGCAGCGCATATTGCGCGCCGGGATAGGTCGGGCTGACGAGCATCGAGAGATAGACGACGAAGACGGCGCCCGCGAACCCGTTGCCGAACTGGTCGACCGCGACCGAGGTGTAGAGGACGAACGCCGAGGGATCGCTGTGCCACAGCCAGACATAGATCCAGTTGCCCGCCGCGGCGGTCACCGCGCCGATCCCGAGTGTCCAGCCGAGCGACAGCCGTGTCGAGAGAAAGCCGCCGAGCGCGACGCCCGCCATGCTCGCCGACAGCGCGACGACGCCGTCGGCGACGCCGATCTGGTGCAGGCTGTAACCCTTGTCGTTCCATAGCGGGTGCGACAGCGTCAGCGTGAGCACGTCGCCCATGCGATAGAGCGAGACGAAGGCGAGCACCGCCAGCACGGGCGTGCCGTACCGCCAGAACAGCTCGACATAGGGTGCGGCGAAGGTCGACACCGAGCCGAGCGCATCAGCGGGCAGGCGGCGGATGCGGGGCAGCGCGAGTGCCAGCGCGACGAAGGGCAACAGCGCGATCGCCAGGACAACCGGCGTGACATTGGTCTTCGCCGAAATGCCTGCGCCCTGCGCTGCCGAGAGCAGCGCCCAGCCGAGCAGTGCGGTGACGAGCGTCGCAGCGAGTATGACGAACAGGCTGGCAAGCGTTCCCGCAACGAGCGCCTGAGCGCGGCCGCCGGTGCCTTCGTGTTCGGGCCGCATCGCCGCGAGGATCGGGAAGGGCAGGAAGGCGGCGAGGGCGATTACGAGATAGGCCCATGTCCAGTCGGCCCACGCCGCGACGAGGATCGCGCCGCTGCCCGCCGCGACCATCGCGCTGCGATAGCCCCAGAGGTTCGCGGCGACGATCGGCGCCTGTTCGGCCTGCGTCGGCGCGAGCTCGATGCGCCAGCCGTCGGCGGCGACTTCCAATGTCGTCGTCCAGAAGGCGAGCAGGACCGCGAACAGCGCGGTCAGCGGCAGGCTCTTGTCGCTCGAGGTAAAGGCCATCGCGACCATCGACAGGAATATCCCGAGCTGCGACAGCATGATCCACCCGCGCCGCCGCCCCCAGAAGCGCGCGAAGCCCGGCACGTCGTAGCGCTCGATCAGCGGGGCCCAGGCGAATTTGAACGTCGGCAGCAGGGCAATCCACGCGAAAAAGCCGATGATCACGATATCGACACCGTGCCGCGCGAGGCGCAGCGTCAGCACCGCGTTGAACATGTAAAAGGGCAGCCCCGCCGAAAAGCCGAGCAGCAGATAGAGGCCGAGTAAGCGCCGCGCCGACGGCTTGGCGGGCAGGTCGCCCGCCAGCACGCCGGCAACGGCTTCGGCGGCCGCCGCGGTCACGCCTTGTCCTCCGGTTCGACGGCGTTTTCCCAGCGCGCGACGACGCTGGTAACCGTCAGGTTCGCGCTCGCGCTTGCGACGGTACGCGTCATGTCGAGGAGCCGGTCAAAGGGCAGGACGAAGCCCACGACAAGCGCGGTCTGCTCAGCTGACACCCCGACCGCCGAGAGGACGGCGGCGAGCATGAACAGCGACGCCGACGGGATCGGCGCGGTGCCGAACGCAGCGAGCGCGCCGGTGAGCAGGACGATCGCCAGCATCGCTAGGTCGGGTTCGACGCCGACCGCCTGCAGCGCGAAAATGCTGAGCAGCCCGACATACATCGCGGTGCCGTCCTTGCCGATGCTCGCGCCGATCGGCAGCACGGTCTTGGCGACGCCGGGGGCGATCCGCAGATCCTCAAGCGCGATGCGGAGCGCGACGGGCAGGGTGGCGGCCGAGGAGGCGGTCGAAAAGGCGACCGCCAGCGCATCGACGATGGTGCGATAGAAGCGGAGCACCGGCCGCCGCGCGACAAGGGCGATCAGCGGCAGGTGGACGAGCAATATCTGCAGGATCACGCCCGCCGCGACCCCGACCGCGAGCCAGCCGATGTTGGCGAACACCGCGACGCCATTGTCGGCGACCGCTTTGGCGATCAGCGCGAGTACGCCGAAGGGGGTGATTTCCATGACGATCCGCACCAGCTGGAACAGCACTTGCCCCGCCGATTGCAGCAGGTCGGCCATCGGGCGCCCCTGTTCGCCCGCGAGAATGACGCCGAAGCCGAAGAGGATCGAGAAGAAGATGATCGCGAGCATGTCGCCCTCGACCAGCGCCTGCACGATATTGACGGGCACGATGCCGATCAGCTGGTCGTGCAGCGATTTGGGCTCGCCGAGCGCGTGGGGGACGGCGTTCCCCAGTGCGGCGCCCTGTCCGGGTTCGAGCAGCAGGCCGACGATCATGCCGATCGACACCGCGCAGAAAGTGGTCGCCGCGAACAGGCCGACCGTCCGCGCGCCGACCGATCCCAGCTTGCGCGGGTCGGCGAGCGCGGTGACGCCCGACGCGATGCTGATGAAGACGATCGGGACGACGAGCATCCGGATCACACGGACGAACAATTCGCCGATGAAGGCGATCGCGCCGGTCGCCGCAGGCCACAGGAGCCCCAGCAGCACGCCGACGACCATCGCGCCCAATACGCGTTGCCACAGCGGCACTGCGAACCAGCCGCGAAGAAACCCCGTCATCCGTCCCCCTGTTTTATCGTATCAAATACCGCCCCAGAAACCGGGCCGTGGCGGCGCCATGATGCCGTTCGCCGCGCTGACCCCGCCCGCGCGATCCTCTGCAAGCCAGAGCGGTCCGTCAAGGTCGACGAAGCTGCTCGTCGCCGCGATGGCCCAGGCGGGCGCGATCGAGAGCGACGAACTGATCATGCAGCCGGTCATCACATCGAGCCCGCGCGCCCGCGCCGCTTGCGCGAGATCGAGCGCGGCGGTGAGCCCGCCGGTCTTGTCGAGCTTGATGTTCACGACGCCATAGCCGTCGGGCAGCGCCTCGAGATCGGCGGCGACATGCACCGCCTCGTCGGCGGCGATCGGGATCTCCGAGCGGAAACCGATGAGGTCGCGATCGGCATCGGCGGGCAGCGGCTGTTCGAGCAGGTCGATGCGCAGATCGGTCATCAGGCCCTGCAGGTCGCGCACCTCGGCGATGGTCCAGCTTTCGTTGGGGTCGACGATCATTTTCGGCTTGGGCGCCGCGGCGCGGACCGCCCCCAGCTGCGCGGCCGGATCGCTGCGGTCGACCTTCACCTTGACCAGCGGCGCGTCGGCGAGCGTCGCGGCGGCGAGCGCCATGCGCTCGGGCGTGTCGAGGCTGACCGTCATCGCGGTGACGATCGGGCGCAGCGGCCGTTCGAGGTCCAGCGCCGCCGCGAAATCGCTGCCCGCGAGCCGCAGTTCCAGATCCCACAGCGCGCAGTCGACCGCGTTGCGTGCGGCGCCCGCGGGCATCAGCTGCAGCAACTCCTGCCGCCCCGCGCCGCGCTCGATCGCATCGCGCGCGGTTTCGATCGCGGCGATCGTGCTTTCGACATTCTCGCCATAGCGGGGGTAGGGGACGCATTCGCCGCGGCCGGAGACTCCGTCCTGCGCGATGGCGACGGTCACGACCTCGGCGGCGGTCTTGACCCCGCGCGAGATGCGAAACGGCGTGTGCAGCGGCAGGATTTCGCCAGTGACGGTCAGAGCGCGGGGCATCGCCGGGCGATCAGGCGGTTTCGGCCGTGGCGGGCATATCGAGCAGCCGATCGAGGATCGACTCGACCCCGAAACGATAGGGGTCGCTGGTCGGCAGCCCGAACTCGGCCTCGGTCGCAGCGCACAAGGCACGCGCGTCGTCCTCGGCCATCGCCGAGGTGTTGAGCGCGATGCCCACCACTTTCACGTCGGCATTGGTCAGGCGCGCCACGCGCAGATTGGCCTCCAGCGTTTCGGCAATGCCGGGCAGCGGATAGTGCGGCAGGCCGCGCATATGCGGGCGCACCGGGTCGTGGCAGAGGACGAGCGCGTCGGGCTGCGCGCCGTGCAGCAAGCCCGTCGACACGCCCGCGAAGGAGGGGTGATAGAGCGAGCCTTGGCCTTCGATCAGGTCCCAGCCGTCGTCGTCGCGCGCGGGTGAAATCTGTTCGATCGCACCCGAGATGAAGTCGGCGACCACGGCGTCGAGCGGCACCCCGTCGCCCGCGATCAATATGCCGGTCTGTCCGGTCGCGCGGAAATCGGCGGCCACGCCGCGCTTTTCGAGCGCGCTGGCGAGGCACAGCGTCGTGTACATCTTGCCGACCGAACAATCGGTGCCGACGGTCAGCAGCCGTTTGCCCGCGCGCGGCTTGCCATTGCCGATCGGAATGTCGGGGCGCGGGTCGCGCACGTCGTGGAGCTTGCGGCCGAGCCGCGCCGCGGCTGCAATCAGGCGCGGTTCGGCGTTCAGCCGGTGGTGCAGCCCCGACGCTATGTCGAGCCCGGCCTCCATCGCGGCGAGCGCATCGACGATCAGAGCCTCGCCCAGCTTGCCGCCCGCATTGGCGATGCCGAGCACCAGCGTCCGCGCGCCGGCTGCGTGCGCGGCGGCGAAATCCATGCGCGGCAGGTTCAGCGTCAGCGGGCAATCGTCGTGGCGATATTCGCCGACACAGATGTCGGGCCGGAACACCGCGAGCCCGCGCGAGGTCTTGATGTCGGCGGGGTCGCTGGCGTGGCCGAGGTAGAGAAGATAGGGCGTTTCGATCATGGATCCGGGAAACCTGCGTGATGATGAGAGGCCGATATTATCCCTTGCTGCCGTAACGCCCCAATATCTAGCGCCCCATATCCTATAGCTTGACGCTATAGCCCCTCGATCACCGTCGCGAGCACCGCGAGGAACGCCGAGGCGGTTCGAGATGGCGGGCGGTTCTGCAGATAGACCGCGTTGATGTCGAAGGTGATCGCGGGCTGCAGCGGCCGGCTCGACAGCCCGGGGGGCAGCGCGGCATGCGCGGTGAAATTGTCGACGATCGCCATACCGACCCCCGCGCCGACCAGCGCCGCCGCGACATAATAGGTGCGCGCCGACACCACTTCGTCCAGCTCGACCTCGAGCCGGCTGAGCTCGCTCGACAGCATCCGTCCGATCGGGCCGCCTTGCACCGGGCTGATGAACTTGTGCCCGCGAAGCTCGTCGAGGTGCAGGCGCGGCGGGGCGCTGGGCATGTCGCCTTCGCGATAGATGACGACCAGCTCGCCCTCGCCGATCACCTGATGCGCGACGGGCGCCGACAACGGCACCTCGAAACTGATCGCGATGTCGGTTTCATGTTCGTAGAGCTTGCGTACCATTTCGTCGTGATGGAGCGTCTGGAGGTCGAACATGATGTCCGCATGATCACCCATGAAGCGGGCGACGGCTTCGGGGATCGCGCCGAGGCCGAGCGACGGAAGCGCCGAAATGCGGAGCAGCCCGCCGCGCCCGTGACGCAAATTCTGGCACGCCTGGCGCAGCGAGCGCACCCGGTCCTGAATGTCGGAGACTTCGGCGAACAGCGTGTGCGCGTCCTGCGTCGGGATCAGTCGCCCCTTCGACCGTTCGAACAGGGTCAGGCCGATCGACCGTTCGGCATGGCGCAGCACCTTGGTCACCGACGGCTGCGACACGTTGAGCGACCGCGCCGCGGCGCTGACCGTGCCGTGCAGGAAGACCGCGTGGAATATCTCGATCTGGCGCAGGTTCATCCCGTTACGATCCCAAGTTTGCGACACCGGGGCATACGATTCCCCTTGTTTTGGCCGGATATTGTTGTGGCTTTGATCTCTATGCCATCGGGTTATAGGGGGTGCAACAACGCTGTCTGGACGCGGGACGCCGGTTCGGGACATCTTCATTGCCGAACAAGCCGAGCTGCGGCGGGCATTCGATGCCGCTCGCCATCATCCCCATGGAAGGATCATGCCGATGTCGCCACCTGCCTCGCTTTCGGTTCGCCGGACGATCGGTTCGCTTTCGATGGCCGCGGCGCTGCTCTGCGTCGCCGGCGCGGCGGCGAAGCCGGACGCGACGGTCGATGTGATCATCCGCGGGGGGACGATTTATGACGGCGGCGAGGGCAAGCCCTTTGTCGGCGATGTCGCGATCCGCGGCGACCAGATCGTCTATGTCGGCAAGTCCGGCCGCCATAAGGCGGGCAAGGTCATCGACGCGAAGGGCATGATCGTTGCGCCGGGCTTCATCGATCCGCACACGCATGCCGACAGCTTCATCCGCTCACCCGACAAGGCGGTGCGCGTCAACGCGGCGTGGCTCAATCAGGGCGCGACCACCGTGATGATCGGGGTCGACGGGTCGGGCACACCCGATGTCGCGGAGGATAGCGGCAAGCTGGCGGCGTCGGGAATCGGCACCAATATCGTCCCGTTCGTCGGGTTCGGACCGGTCCGCCAGCGCGTGCTCGGCCAGGATGCGCGCGCGCCGAGCCCCGCCGAACTCGACCGGATGAAGGCGCTGGTGGCGAAGGGCATGTGCGAAGGCGCTGTCGGCCTATCGAGCGGCCTCTTCTATGCGCCGCAAAGCTTTTCCACCACGAGCGAAGTCGTGGCGGTGGCGCGCGAGGCGGCGATCCGCGGCGGCGTCTACGACACCCACCAGCGCGACGAATCGAGTTACAGCATCGGCCTGCTCGGGTCGGTGCAGGAAGCGATCGAGATCGGACGACAGGCGGGAATGCCCGTCCATTTCGCGCATCTGAAAGCGCTTGGCGTCGATGTCCACGGACAGGCTGGCGCGGTGATCGCCGCGATCGACGCGGCGCGCAAGTCGGGGGTCGATGTGACCGCCGACCAATATCCCTGGCTGGCGTCGGGATCGAGCCTCGACGCGTCGCTGCTGCCGCGCTGGGCGGTCGACGGCGGCGGGCCGGCACTGCTGAAGCGGCTCGACGATCCCGCGACGCTCGAACGGATTCGCGGCGAGATGCAGGAGAATCTTCGGCGGCGCGGCGGGGCCAGCGCGCTGCTGCTCATCGCGCAGGGTTTTCCCTGGACCGGACAGACGCTGAAGCAGGTTGCTGACGCGTGGAAGATGGACAGCCGCGACGCGGCGCTGCGCATCATCCGGCAGAGCATCGAGGCGGGCGAGCAAGGACAGAAAAGCGGGGGCACCGCGGTCGCGTCGTTCAACATGGCGCAGGCCGACGTCGACCTGCTGATGAAACAGCCGTGGATGGTGACATCGTCCGACGGCTCGGACGGCCATCCGCGCATGTTCGCGACCTTCCCCGAAAAATATGCGCGCTATGTCCGCGAGCGGAAGGTCATCGATCTCGCGGCTTTCATCCGCCAGTCGACGGGGCGCACCGCCGACATCTACAAACTCGACCGGCGCGGCTATCTGCGCCCCGGCTATTTCGCCGATATACTCGTCTTCGACCCCGACCAATATGCTCCGCGCGCCGATTATGTGCGCCCGCGCGAACTGAGCGTCGGCGTCAGCAAATTGTTCGTCAACGGCGCGCTGGCGGTCGACGACGGGCGGGCGACCGGCGTCGCCGCAGGCCGCGCGCTGCTGCGGCCCCGCCCGGCCGGATGCCCATAACCGCCAACCACGCTTCAACCTGATCGCTGCACAGCCTTAGCGCCCGTCATTGACAGGAGCGCGCCGCTCCGCTTTATCTAAATTCGAATTATTAAAGCGCCTATGCTTTATGTATCGAGTCTGTTTGGCGGGGGGCGCCGGGCATTCGGATCAGTTTGAAGGACAATCCAGCGATGACCCTTAATCTTCCGGGTCTTGACCGGCGGCAACCGACGAAAAACGGCCCCGAGGCGCGCGACGCGCGGCTGACGCTCAGCCTCTCGGGCACCAACCTGGAGCGGGCGGGCGACTATAACCAGCGGATCGTGCTGCAGGCCATTCGCCTCACCGACGAAACGACGCGCAGCGACCTCGCGCGCGTCACCGGGCTGACGCCGCCGACGATCGTCAACATCACCAAGCGGCTGATCGATCTGGGTCTCGTCAAGCCGGCGGGGCGGTTGCAGGGCAAGCGCGGCCAGCCGGCGATGCGGATCGTCATCGATCCCGACGGCGCCTTTTCGATCGGGCTCAATATCGACCGCGATCATATCACGCTGGTGACGCTCGACCTCGCGGGCAATATCCGCAGCCGCCACACGCGCGAGATCGCCTTCGCGCTGCCCGGCACCGTCGTCGATCATGTCCGCGATATCCTGCCCGGGCTGCTCGAAGAGGGCGGCGTCGACCGGGGACGCATCCTTGGCGTCGGGGTCGCGCTGCCCGACGATCTCGGGCGGATTTCGCTGCCGCACCGGCCGGCCGAATATGATGCGTGGGACGATATCGACCTAGGCGCATTGCTCGGCGACGTGCTGCCCTGGCCGCTCCATGCCGACAATGATGCCGCATCGGCGGCGCTGGGCGAGGTCCATCTGGGCAACGGCATCGCGCTTCCCAGCTTCTTCTACCTGCTGATCAGCGCGGGTCTCGGCGGCGGGCTGGTGATCGACCGCAGCTATGTTCGCGGCGCCGATTCGCGGTCGGGCGAGATTTGGGCGCTGCCCGATCCCGCGCGCGGCGAGGGCGCGAATGTGCAGGACACGGTGTCGCTGTCGGCGCTTTACGCGCGGCTGGAAGCGGCAGGGCATGTCGTCGACGGGCCCGAGGCGCTGATCGACGGTCCGGCAGCGCAGGAGGCGGTGATCGTCCAATGGCTCGACGATGCCGCCGAGGTGCTGGTTCAGCCGCTGATCGCGGTCAATTGCCTGATCAATCCGGCGGCGATCCTCATCGGCGGGCGGCTTCCGGGCAAATTGGTCGACGCGCTGGTCGAGCGGCTCAATGCCCGGATGGCGGGGCGCAAGCTTCCCGTGGTGGCGCCGGTGCTACGCGCCGAGGCCGCCGACGATGCGTCGGCGATCGGCGCCGCGATCATCCCGTTCCTCGATAATGTCCTGCCGTCCGAATCGATCCTGATGCAGGCGGGGCGCTGACGCCTTACTCGATCCGCTGTGCCATCTCGTCGAGGTCGACGCCCCGCGTTTCGGGGAAGATCGCCGCGACGGTGATGAACTGGACGACCATCGCGGCGGCGAAGATCGCGAACGGCGCGCCGGGCGACCACGCCACCAATATCGGGAAGATTCCGGCGATCAGCGCATTCATCAGCCAATGCGTGCTCGCGCCGAGCGCGCTGCCGCGCGCGCGGACCGGCGTCGGGAATATCTCCGAAATATAAACCCAGATGACCGCGCCCTGGCTCGTCGCGAAAAAGGCGATGAAGCCGATGAGCGCGGGCAGCATCAGACCGTTGTCGAGCGCGCCGTAAAGGACCCCCGCGGCGGCGGCGAGGCATAAGGTCATGCCCGCCGCGCCCGCGAGCAGCAGCGTCTTGCGTCCGATCCGGTCGATCAGCGCCATGCCGACGAGCGTGAACACCAGATTGGCGATGCCGATCAGCACCGCCTGACGGTCGGGCGACAGCGACCCCGCGCGCGCGAAGATGTCGTTCAGATAATAGAGTACCGCGTTGATGCCCGCGAGCTGGTTGAACATCGCGACGAGGATCACGAGCATCATCGGCCGGCGATGGCGGCGCCACGACAGCTTCTCCCCCGGCGGGTCGCGATCGAGCGCCTGCTCGACGCGGCTTAGTTCGGCTTCGGCGGCATCGGGAGGCGTGCCGATCCGCGCCAGCGCGATGCCCGCTTCGCCCCGGCGTCCCTTGGCGACGAGCCAGCGCGGGCTGTTGGGGATCGTGAACAGCAGGACGAAGAAGAGCAGGGCGGGGGCGGCGGTGACGCCCAGCTTCCACCGCCACGCGATATCTCCGCCGACCAGCCCCGCGATCGTCGCGTTGCTGAGATAGGCGACGAGAATGCCGGTCACGATCATCAGCTGGAACAGGCCGACGAGGAATCCGCGGTGCCGCGGCGGCGCGATCTCGGCGATATAGACGGGTGCGAGCACCGACGAGCCGCCGATCGCGAGCCCGCACAGGAAACGGAAGACGAGGAAGGCCGGCCAGCTCGATGCCAGCGCGCAGCCGATTCCCGCGATGAAATAAAAGGCGGCGAGGATCCGCAGGCTGTCGCGGCTGCCGAATGCATCGCCGGGCTTGCCCGCGAAGAGCGCGCCGACGAGCGTTCCCCATAACGCCGCCGACACGGTGATGCCGAGCGTTTCGGGAGTGAGCGCGAACAGATCGGTCAGGTCGCCGGTCACGCCCGCGATCACCGCCGTATCGAACCCGAAGAGGAGGCCCGCCAAGGCTGCCGTCCCGATCGCGGCGGCCAAAGTACCGCGACCTCCCGTGCCGCGCTCTCCCGAACGCTGCGGTGCGCCGGACACGGGAAATGCTTCGCTGTCGTGCTTGCCTGTCATCCACTCTCTCCGACGGATCGGGCATCGACGCCCGTCCTGATTGCCACCGACATGCCACAAAGGCGATCTCGATCAAATAAATTAATTTTCATTATTATCTTGACGAGGAGCGTCCGGCCGGGGCAGTTTTCTAAAAATCAGGCCCGCACCGGAACGGCGGTCGGGCAACAGGGAGAGGGTTCGTGCCGGCGACATTGCTTGCGACGCATCGCGTGGAAAAGCCCTGGGGGCGCCATCAGCTATGGGGTCCGTTCGCTGATTCGCCCGCAGGCGGCGAACCGGTCGGAGAAATCTGGTTTCAGGCACCCGGCGACAGCACGCCTGATCTTCTCGTCAAATATCTCTTCACCAGCGAAAAATTGTCGGTGCAGGTTCACCCCGACGATGCGCAGGCGCATGCGCGCGGATTGCCGCGCGGCAAGGACGAATGCTGGCTGATCCTCGATGCCGAGCCCGATTCGACGATTGCGATGGGAACGAAAGCGCCGGTCGACAAGGCAGTGCTGCGCGAGGCCGCGCTCGACGGCAGCATCGAGCAATTGCTCGACTGGAAGCCCGTGAAGGCGGGCGATTTCTTCTACGTCCCCTCGGGCACGGTGCACGCGATCGGCGCCGGGCTGACGCTGATCGAGGTGCAGCAGAACAGCGAGACGACGTACCGCCTCTATGATTATGGCCGCCCGCGCGAGCTGCATCTCGACGACGGCATCGCGGTGTCCGACCCGCGGCCCTATGCGCCCTATCCGTCCCCCGGCCGCATCGCCGACGATCGCGCGATCCTCGTCGACGGGCCGAAGTTCGTACTCGAACGACTGGCGAGCGGCGCGCGCACGATCGCGCTGCCCGACGGCGTTACCGCTTGGCTGATCCCGGTGGCGGGCAAGGGCGTGGTCGATGGCGTCGGGTTCGACGCGGGCGAATGCCTCGCGCTCACCGGCGCGGTACAACTCGATGCCGATGCCGGGGCCGATTTGTTGCTCGCCCACCCGGGCGAGGGGAGCTTCGCATGACCGCCGGCCGATCGGGCACCGCCTGGACCTTCGCTTACGTCACCATGCTCTTCTTCGTCTGGGGTGCGGTGACCGCGGTCAACGACATTTTGATCCCGGCGGTGAAGGCGATCTTCGCGCTCAGCGATACCGAAAGCTTCCTCACGCAGTTTGCCTTCTTCATGGCTTATGGCGTCGTTTCCTTGCCCGCCGCGGCGATCATGGGGCGGCTCGGCGCCGCCAATTCGATCATCGTAGCGCTCGCGACGATGATCGCCGGCTGCCTGATCATGCCGCTCGCGACCGTCGTACGCGAATATTCGATCGTGCTCGTCGGCCTGTTCGTGATCGCGTCGGGGATCACGCTGTTGCAGGTTGCGGCGAACCCGCTGTCGGCATCGCTCGGGCGCCCCGAACGCTCGCATTTCCGGCTGGTCTTGAGCCAGGCGTTCAATTCGTTCGGCACCGTTATCGCGCCCTATCTCGCGGCGCGGACGCTGCTGCAGGGCGGGTTGTTCGAAGACGGGCCGGTGACCGAGGCGAAGATCGCCTATTCGCTCGGCCGGATCGACGTCGCTTATGTCTTCATCGCGGCGGTGATCGCGGTGCTCGCGATGTTCCTTTACCGCGTCCGGCACGAGATCACCGCGGCCGCGTCGCCGGTCGAGACGGGCGCGCGCGTATCGAGCGCCTTCGCCTCGCCCTGGGCGCTCGCCGGCGCGCTCGCGATCTTCCTCTATGTCGGCGCCGAGGTGGCGATCGGCAGCGCGATGGTCAATTTCCTCGAGCAGCCCGATGTGTTCGCGATCAGCGCGGTGCAGGCGGGCAGCCTCGTCAGCCTTTATTGGCTCGGCGCGATGATCGGACGCTTTATCGGCTCGGGCCTCCTCTACAAGCTACCCGCGGGACCGCTCCTCGCGGTCGCCGCCGTCGCCGCGGCGCTGCTCTGCCTGACGATCAGCCAGGTCAGTGGGCCGGCGGCGGGCGTGCTCGCGATCTCGGTCGGGCTGTTCAACTCGATCATGTTCCCCGTGATCTTCTCGCTGACGATCGAGCGGTCGACCGCGCCCGCGTCGGCGACCTCGGGGCTGCTCTGCATGGCGATCGTCGGCGGCGCGCTCGTGCCGCTCGTCTTCGCGCAGGTCGCCGATGCCAGCGGCAGCCGCTTCCTCGCCTTTCTGGTGCCGATGGCCTGCTACCTCGTCATCGCGCTGTTCGGCTGGCGCGCGGCGCGCGCGCCGGCGCGGACGACCGGCTTCGCAAATTCGCTGCACTGACCACGCAAACAACAAAAATACTCAGGGAAGAGGGTCGCGATGGATATCGACAGGAATTTGAACCGCGGGTGGAAGTTCGGCGCCATGCTGGCGTCGTCGGCGGCGATCTTGCCGCTCATGCTGGCTTTATCGCCCGTGGCCGCGCAGCCGAAAGCCGGCCAGTCGCCGGTCGAGCTCGCCAACCCGCTCGTCGGCACCGCGCCGCTCGACGATCCCGCGGTGATCGGCAATGCGCCGCCGCCGGGCGAGCCCGTCTATTCGGGGCAGACCTCGCCGGGCGCGCGCCTGCCCCACGGTTCGGTCGAGGCCGCGCCGGTGAACAATAATATCGAGCTCCTCTATCCGAACGGCGTCCCCGTTCCCTATTATTACACCAACCCGACGATGATCGGCTTCACTGGCGGCGGCGGCTCGACCTATGGCGGCGGCGCCGAGCCGTTCATCATGCCGGTGGTGGGCGACTGGTCGCCGCCGCCCGCGTACAGCCAGTCTTATTATGACAAGTCGCGCGAGAAGGCGTCGCCGGGCTATTATTCGGTCTATCTCGACAGCTTCCGCACCCAGGCCGAACTCACCGCGACGCGCTGGGCGAGCGTGATGCGCTTCACCTTCCCCGAGAGCCAGCGGTCGAACATCATCGTCAACCTGCCGCGCCACGGCGGGACGGTCGAGGTGGTCGGCGACCGCATCATCCGCGGCATGTCGAACGACAAGGACAGCGCCGACGGCGGCTATTTCGTTGCCGAATTTTCGAAGCCCTTCGCCGCGCTCGGCACCTTCCGCAAGGCGCCCGGCGACAATGCGGGCTGGGGCATCGGCACCAGCGACGTCAAACCCGGCGGGCGCGAGATGACGGGCAGCTATGCCGGCGGCTATGTGACCTTCAAGACGAAGGCCGGCGAGCAGGTGCTGGTGAAGATGGCGCACGGCACCAGCTATGAGCAGGCAGCGCAGCGGCTCGCCGCCGAAGTGCCCGGCTGGGATTTCGACGGCGTTCACAAGGCGGCGCGCGATACATGGGCGCAGCTTCTGAACCGCGTTCGCGTGACGGGCGGCACCGACAAGCAGCGGAAGCTCTTCTATTCGACCCTCTTCCAGTCCTTCGCCTCGCCGCGCCTGATCGCGCAGAAGGGCGAGAAATTCGCCGACACCAATGGCAAGGTTCAGACCGCGACGCACGACCGTTACGGCCCGGTTCCCTTCTGGGACACGGGGCGCAACCAGATCGTGCTGCTCGAACTGATGGAGCCCGAGGCGGTCCAGAACATCATGGCCTCCGAACTCGCGATGGCGCGCGAGAAGGGCTATATGAACACCTCGTTCCACGGCGACAATGCGGTGTTCCTGTTCCTTGGCGCGTGGGAGCGCGGCATCGAATTCGATTATGAAGCCGCCTACGAATATCTCCGCAAGAATGCGACCGATCCGAAGGGGCCGCGCGGCTATCTCGCCGAATATATGAAGCAGGGCTGGATTTCGGACATCGTGCCCGATCATAATCCCAGCCCGCCCTATGCCGGCGGCAAGGCGGGGGCGGACAAGACGCTCGAATATGCGTGGGACGATTATGCGCTCGCGCTCTACGCGAAGAAGCTCGGCAAGGATGCCGACCACAAGATGTTCCTGAAACGCGCGGGCAACTACGCCAATGTCTTCGATAAATCGATCGGCTTCATGCGCGGGCGCACCGCCGACGGCAAATGGATCGCGCCCTTCGATCCCGCCGAGCCCTATTATAATTTCATGATGAAGGAGGCGTCGGGCTGGTCGACCTTGTGGCTCGTCCCGCACGACGTGCAGGGGCTGATCGGCCTCCTCGGCGGGCGCGATGCGTTCAATGCCAAGCTCGACGAGTTTTTCACCAAGCCGTATAATCCGACGGGCATCTGCCGCGACTGCACCGGCGTGATCGGGCAATATGTGCACGGCAACCAGCCCGACCAGCAGGCGCCCTATTATTACAACTGGAGCGGCCAGCCGTGGAAGACGCAGGCGCTCGTCCGCCAGATCCTCGACAAGACCTATGCCAGCGATGCCGCGGGTTACGGCTATCCCGGGATGGACGATCAGGGCGCGACCTCGTCCTGGTACGCGCTCTCGGCGCTCGGCTTTTACCCCGTCGATCCGTCGAGCCAGGATTATATCATCGGCAGCCCGCTATTCGACGATGCCAGCCTCGACATGGGCAATGGCAAGACGCTGCGGATCGTCGCGAAGAATAATTCGGCGACCAATGTTTACGTCCAGTCGGCGACGCTCAACGGCAAGCCGTGGAACAAGCCGTGGTTCCGCCACGACGACGTCAAGGACGGCGCGACCTTCGTCTTCACGATGGGCGCCAAGCCGAACAAGGCGTGGGGCGCGTCGCCCGATGCCGCACCCCCGTCGATGTCGCGAAAACGCTGACCCAGCCCCTCGCCCCCGCCACTCCTGCGGGGGCGCGAGCCCAGGACCCCGCCATCCCCCTCTGGTCCTGGGCTCCCCTCATTCCAACAGGACAGATCCCATGCGCAAGTTTTTGATCACCGCTTCCCTTCTCGCTCTCGCACCGGTCGCGGCGTACGCGCAGACCGCCTCGCCGCCCGCGGAGGGCGCCGTCTACACCAGTGACCTGATGACGCGCTGGGGCAAGGAGGTGACCCCCGAAAACGCCTGGCGCCTTTACCCCCGCCCGCAGATGGTGCGCGAGCGCTGGGTCAATCTCAACGGCCTGTGGGACTATGCGATCGCGCCGAAGGCGGCCGAGCGTCCAGCGGCGATGGACGGCCAGATCCTCGTGCCGTTCCCCGTCGAATCGAAACTCTCGCGCGTCGCGCGCAAGGTCACGCCCGACGACCGCGTCTGGTATCGCCGCAGCTTCACCGTCCCGGCCGACTGGCGCGGCCAGAATGTCATGCTCAATTTCGGCGCGGTCGATTATGAAGCGACCGTGCGCGTCAACGGATCGGTCGTCGGATCGCACAAGGGCGGGTTCGATGCCTTCGGTTTCGACATCAGCCCCTATCTGAAAGCGGGCGCGAACGAGCTGATCGTCGAGGTGACCGACCCGACGAGCGCGGGCACGCAGCCGCGCGGCAAGCAGATCCTCGACCCCGCGGGCATCTGGTACACCGCGGTTAGCGGCATCTGGCAGACGGTGTGGATCGAGCCGGTTCCGAAGCTCCACATCGCCGAGGTGCGCGCGACCCCCGATATCGACCGCGGCACTGTCGACGTTGAGGTGGCGCTCTCGGGCTGGGCGAACGATACCGACGCGGTGCGCTTGACCGCGAGTGCGGGCGGCAAGCCGATCGCCTCGACGATCATCCGCGCCAACCGGCGCGCGACGCTCGCGGTGCCCAACGCGCATCTCTGGTCGCCCGACGATCCGCATCTCTACGACCTCAAGGCCGAACTGGTGACGATCGCCGATCCTTATGCGGGCGAAAAGGAGCGCGACCGCAAGGCCTATGACTCGCGCTTCACCGACCATGAAAGCCGCGTCTATGCGAAGGCGCGGGTCGAGGGCGCGCCGCGCGACAGCGTCGCCGCCTATTTCGCGATGCGCAAAGTGTCGATCGGGCCCGGCCGCGTCGCGGGGCAGCCCGCGATCCTGCTCAACAACAAGCCGCTGTTCCAGCACGGCACGCTCGATCAGGGCTGGTGGCCCGACGGGCTGTACACGCCGCCGTCCGAAGAGGCGATGAAGAGCGATATCGTCTTTTTGAAGAAGGCGGGGTTCAACATGCTGCGCAAGCATATCAAGGTCGAACCCGCGCGCTATTATCACGACGCCGACCGGCTCGGCATGCTGATCTGGCAGGACATGCCCTCGGGCGGCGGCGAGGATCAATATCTCGCCGGCACCAGCCAGTATCAGGCGATCTTCCCGTCGGAAACGCTCGCCGAGCAGCAGAAGCAATTGTCCGAAATGATCGGCGAGCTGCGTGCCTTCCCCTCGATCGTGACGTGGGTCGTCAACAATGAGGGGTGGGGTCAATATGATTCGGAAACGCTCGCACGCTTCGTGAAGGGACTCGATCCCTCGCGGCTCGTTAACGCCAATTCGGGCTGGGTCGACGTCGCGCCGGGTGTATCGGAAATGCTCGACATCCACACCTATGAGGATGTGCCGAGGACGCCGCCGCTACAGGCCAACCGCGCGATCGTGCTCGGCGAATATGGCGGGGTGGGTTTCCCCGTGCCGGGGCATATCTGGAAGCCGGGCAAGGGCAATTGGAGCTATCAGGTCGCGCAGGACGAGAAGGAATATCTCGTCCGCTTCCGCCGCAAGATGGAGGGCGTGATCCGGCAGGCGAAGGAGAATGGGCTCAGCGCTTCGGTCTACACCCAGACGACCGATGTCGAGGACGAGATCAACGGTCTTTTGACCTATGACCGCGCGGTGCCGAAGGCGTCGGCGGAGGCGCTGGCCGAGATCGCCGCGCCGCTGTGGACGACCCCGACTCCGGACTGACCGGCCTCGGGCGAAAGCGTGATGGCACCTGCCGTCCCCGGAGTCGGGGATGGCGGGCGCGGCGACCTGCGGCCGCGAGTCGATACCCACGCAAAACTGCGAAAAACTGTGCCTTTGTGACGGGTCTGTAACGATTCATCGCGTCCCGCCACCGGCTCGAAAAATTTATTTTGACAAATTGTTTTTTATATTCTGATAGAGGCTCAACGGGTCCGGGGATCCGCTGCTCGGCGACTCCGAAAGCGCCGAATAACGAGTGGGGGCGAACAGCCCCTCGAACAGGGAGGTCGATGTGATGAAGGCAGGACAAATCCATTCCGCGAAGACGGCGCGGCGCGCGGCGCTGGTGCGCGAACTGATGCTGGGTGCGGGCACGCTCGCGGCACTGTGCAGCGCCGGGCAGGCCTATGCGCAGGCAGCACCGGCGCCGCAGCCGCCTGCCGCTGAAGCGGCAGAGGCGCCGGGCGATGCGATCGTCGTCACCGGCTATCGCAAGTCGATCGAGCAGAGCCTCGAGCAGAAGCGCGAAGCGAACTCGCTGATCGAAGTGATCACCGCCGAGGATATCGGCAAATTTCCCGACAAGAACGTCGCCGACGCGCTGCAGCGCGTCCCCGGTGTCATCATCACGCGCGACGGCGGCGAGGGCAGCCGCGTCAGCATTCGCGGGCTGCAGGAAGGCCTCACGCTGACGCTGCTCAACGGCAATTTCATCGCCGGCGCCGACAGCGGCGATCCGTCGCGCTCGTTCAACTATGTCCTGCTGCCGTCGAACTTCATCGCCAGCACCGAAGTCTATAAGTCGGCCGAGGCGCGGCTCGAAGAGGGCGGCGTCGGCGGCACCGTGATCCTCAACACCCGCCGTCCGTTCGACCTGCCGGCCTGGTCGGGCTTCGTTTCGGCCGAAGGCACCTATTCGGACACGACCAAGAAGTTCGATCCGCAGATCGCCGGCCAAATTTCATGGAAAGATCCCGAGGAGCGGCTCGGCTTCCTCATTGGCGCGACCTATCAGGAACGGGCGAACCGCGAACTGCGCGGCTCGACGGAAACCTGGCGCTGGTGGAGCGACCGCGCCCCGAACGGCGACATCATCACCCCTGCGACCGACGTCAACGGCAATCCGTTCGAGAATGACGACGCGATTTCCTATTGGCCGGGCACCGGTGTGACGGGGCAGGACGGCAAGCATTATTCGGGCTATTGGGCGCCGCAGTCGGTCAATGCCGAAGTCTTTTCCCAGCAGCGCAAGCGCCTTGGCATCCAGGCGACCGCGCAGATGCGCCCGATCGAAAACCTGACCGTCACCGCCAATTATTTCCGCTTCGATTACAAGAGCAACTGGCAGAGCAATGTGCTGAAGATCCCCGAATGGGGTTATGGCAATTTCTTCACCGCGCCGACCTTTGATGAGAGTGGCACGATCTTCCAGTCGGCGAATTTCCAGGTGCCCGCCGCGGGAACCGGCTGCCTTACCCGGCCGACACCTTGCACGATGGAAACGCCGCAGCTCGCCGGGTCGTATAGCCGCGAAAAGCAGGTTTCGAACACGTTCGAGACCGAGGTCGCCTGGAATCAGGACAATTTCGACGCAGTGCTGAAATTCGGCAAGACGAAGGCGACGGGCGGTCCGTCGATGCGCTTCGGCGTCGCCGTGAAGCCGCGCCTGACGATCCCCGGGCAGGAGCAGAATGGCAACTTCCTGAGCGCGTGGGATTTCACCGGCGGCAATCTCAACATGGAATTCTCGCCCGAACTGCAGGAAAATATCAAGAACGGCATCGCGCAGATCGACGTCGGCTCGACGGGTTCGGGCTTCACCAACAGCGCGCTCTCGCAGCGTTATGCGCAGCTCGATCTCGTCCGCCGCTTCGACGGTTTCCTCAGCGCGTTCCGTGTCGGCGGCAAATGGCGCGAGATGAGCATCCATCGCGAAACCGGCCGTAACGAATGGTATGCCGATCCGGCGACCAAGCGGCGGTATCAGGATACGCCCGCGGGCGCGGTGGCACGGCCGGAATATTTCTATGACAAGCCGATCGGCAACATCGCCGGCGGGTTCAATGCAAGCTCGTTCCCGGGCATCAATTTCAGCAATTATCTCGACTATATCAACGACACCTATGGCCCCTCGGTGCGCGTGCCCGAACCGAACAACACCTATGACCTGAAGGAAAAGGTGTTCGCCGGCTATGTGCAGGCCGACTTCGCGACCGGCCCGCTGCGCGGCAACATCGGTGTCCGCGTCGCGCACACCAAGCAGTCGGGCCTGACGTCGGATCGTCTGCAATTCCTCAACGATTATTGCGTCGACGGTCCGGGCGGACCCTTCGATCCGAATGTGCCGCTCGCTCCCGACGGCAACTGCCAGGTACGGCCGCTCGCCGAACGCGAGGTGATCGTCAACACGCAGGTCGATCAGTCGAAGAGCTACACCGACTGGCTCCCCAGCCTGAACGTCGTCTATGAAGTCACCCCCGATATCGTCGTCCGCGGCGCGGTCGCCAAGGTGATTGCGCGCCCGTCGTTCAACGATCTCGGATCGCAGCGCTCGCTCACCTATCGTTCGGAAGCCTATGCCTTCGATCGCGGCCAGTTCGGCGAGTTCGAAGGCTGGTCGGGCAGCGGCGGCAACGCCGACCTTCAGCCCTTCTCGGCCTGGCAGTACGACCTTGGTGTCGAATGGTATTTCAAGCGCGGCTCGGTGCTCGGTGTCGGCCTGTTCCGTAAGGATGTGTCGGACTTCGTCGTTCCGCTCGTGCTCGACGTGACGCGCGAAGTGAATGGCGAGCAGGTGCTGATCCAGCCCTATTCGACCGTCGCCAACGGTTCGAACGCAAGGTCGCAGGGTGTTGAAGTCTACGCGCAGCATACCTTCGACTTCGGTCTCGGTGCGCAGGTGAATTTCACCTATAACGACACTTCGGTCGCCGACATCACGCTCGACGGCGAAACGGTCGGCAAGTCGGCGCTGGTCGGCAGCGCGAAGACGCAGGTCAACGCGTCGGTCTTCTACGAAACCGACAAATTCCTCGTCCGCGCTTCGTACAATCGTCGCGGCGAAAGGGTCGAAGGGCTCTCATCGGGCCTCAACATCTACACTGACCCCTATGAACAGGTCGACATCAACGCCTCGTACGAGCTGATGGACGGGCTGATGCTCACCGCTTCGGTCATCAACCTGACCAAGTCGGAAGAGCGCCAGCACCTTGGTAACGACACCAAGGACCGCTTCGTTCGCAGCAACTACTTCGGCCGCCGCGCTTACGTTGGCGTTTCGTACAAGTTCTGATGGGGCCCATACCCCAGCTCTCCCCCTTGGGTGGCTCCGCAAGGAGCCACCCACCTCTTTCCGGGCGAGCGGGTGTGATTATGATAATGAACGAAGCGGGGAGCGATGCAGGGTGCGTGTCGGATTGAAATCGCTGGTTTTTGGTGCGGCGCTGCTAATGGCGGGCACGGCCGCGGCAGAGAATCCGATCGTTCCCGGCTGGTACGCCGACCCCGAAATCCGTGTTTTCGGCGACCGCTACTGGATTTATCCGACCTATTCGGATCATGGCGAGACGCCGGATCTCTCGCAGCATTTCAACGAGCAGCAGAAGAAGCTGCGCGAACAGAAGACGGTCCGGCCGTCCTATCATTACCAGACCTTCTTCAACGTCTTTTCGTCGCCCGACCTCGTCCACTGGACGAAGCACAGCCACGCCCTCGACGTCGAGAATGTCGCCTGGGCCGCCTATGCCGTGTGGGCGCCGTCGGCGATCGAGAAAGACGGCAAATATTATCTCTTCTTCGGCGCCAACGACATCCAGTCGGATGACCAGCGCGGCGGCATCGGCGTCGCGGTCAGCGACCGCCCCGAGGGGCCGTTCAAGGACGCGATCGGCAAGCCGCTGATCGACGCCTTCCACAACGGCGCGCAGCCGATCGACCAGTTCGTCTTTCGCGACGATGATGGGCAGCATTATCTCTATTATGGCGGCTGGAAGCATTGCAACGTCGTCCGCCTCGGCGACGACCTGACCTCGATCGTGCCCTTCGCCGACGGCACGACCTATAAGGAAATCACGCCCCCCGGCTATGTCGAGGGCTCGTTCATGGTGAAGCGCAAGGGCGTCTATTATCTGATGTGGTCGGAGGGCGGCTGGACCGGTCCCGACTATTCGGTCGCCTATGCGATGGGGCCGTCGCCGACCGGGCCGTTCAAGCCGATGGGCAAGATACTCAGCCAGGATTTCAAGATCGCGCGCGGCGCGGGGCATCATTCGGTGGTCAATGTGCCCGGCACCGACGACTGGTATATCGCCTATCACCGCCGCCCGCTCGACCAGACGAGCGGCGAGCGCCGCCAGCTCGCGATCGACCGCATGATCTTCAACGCCGACGGCACGATCGCGCCGGTGAAAATGACAAACGAGGGCGTCGCAGCGCGTCCGCTGCCGGCACGAACGGCAAACAGGGGAGAGACGAAGTGAAGACGATCCGCAAGACGATGCTGGGCGCCGCGGCAAGCGCGCTCGTGCTGACCAGCGTCGGTGCGCCCGTCGCCCTCGCGCAATCGGCTGCGAACCAGACCGCGCTCGTCGATTACGTCAATCCGTTGATGGGCACCGATTCCAGCTATCGCCTGTCGTACGGCAACACCTATCCCGCGGTCGCGGTGCCCTTCGGCATGAACAGCTGGACTCCGGTGACGGGCGAGCCCGGCAGCGGCTGGGGCTATACCTACGACGGCGAGAAGATCAGCGGCATCAAGCAGACGCATCAGCCGAGCCCGTGGATGAACGATTATGCCGCCTTCGCGCTGATGGCCGAAACAGGGCCGGTGAAGGTCAAGCAGCAGGAACGCGGCAGCTGGTTCAGCCACAAGGCTGAGGTCGCGCGGCCCTATTCGTACAAAGTCTATCTCGCCGACTATGACGTGACCGCCGAGGTCGCGCCGACGACGCGCGCCGCGCAGTTCCGCTTCACCTTCCCCGAAAGCGATGACGCGCATATCCTGCTCGACGGTCTCGCGGGCGGATCGATGGTCAAGGTCGACGTCAAGAACCGCCGCATCACCGGCTATGTCCGCAACAACAACGGCGGCGTGCCCGACAATTTCCACAATTATTTCGTCGCCGAATTCGACCGCGACTTCACGCTCGCGCGCACCTGGGCGGGCGACAACGCGCCGACGAACGAACTCGCGCGCGAGGGCGATCATGTCGGCGCGGTGCTGAGCTTCAAGACGAAGAAGGGCGACAAGGTTCACGTCCGCGTCGCCTCGTCGTTCATCAGCCCCGAACAGGCGCTGCTGAACCTGCGCAGCGAAATCGGCAGCGACAGCTTCGACGCGACGCAGGCGAAGGCGAAGGCGGCGTGGGAGAAGGAACTCTCACGCATCCGCGTCACCGATCCCGACCCCGAAAAGGTCCGCACCTTCTATTCGTCGCTGTACCGGATGCTGCAATTCCCGCGCGTCTTCTATGAAACGGACGCGAACGGAAAGATCGTCCACTACAGCCCGTACGACGGCAAGGTGCACGATGGTTACATGTTCACCGACAATGGTTTCTGGGACACCTGGCGCGCGGTCTTCCCCTTCTTCGCGTTGATGTACCCCGACCTCGACAGCCAGATCATGCAGGGGCTGGTCAACACCTATAAGGAAGGCGGCTGGCTGCCCGAATGGGCGAGCCCCGGCTATCGCAACGTGATGATCGGGTCGAACTCGGCGAACCTGATCGCCGACGCTTATCACAACGGCGTGCGCGGCTTCGACGTCGAGACGCTGTACGAAGCGATGATCAAGAATGCGACGACGAGCGAGGGCCGCCCGAAGGACAAGGCGGGCAAGGTCATCGCCGCCGTCGGGCGCGAGGGCGCCGAATATTACAACCAGCTCGGCTATGTCCCCTATGACGTCGGCATCAACGAGAATGCCGCGCGCACGCTCGAATATGCGACCGCCGACTTCTCGATCGCGCAGCTCGCGAAAGCGCTCGGCAAGGACGCCGATGCCAAGAAATATCGCGAGCGCGCGCTGAACTACCAGAAGCTCTACGACAATCAGAGCGGCTGGATTCGTGGTCGCAATAAGGACGGCTCGTGGGTGACCCCGTTCAACCCGTATAAGTGGGGCGACGCCTTCACCGAGGGCAACGCGCTCCATTACAGCTGGGCGGTGATGCAGGATGTTCAGGGGTTGATGAACCTGATGGGCGGGCGGCAGAAATTCGTCGAGCGGCTCGATGCGATTTTCACCACTCCGCCGATCTTCGACGAAAGCTATTATGGGCAGGTGATCCACGAGATCCGCGAGATGCAGATCGTCGACATGGGTCAATATGCCCACGGCAATCAGCCGATCCAGCATATGCCCTATCTCTATAACTGGGCGGGTGCGCCGTGGAAGACGCAGCACCATGTGCGCGACATCATGGCGAAGCTCTATTCGTCGGCGCCCGACGGTTATCCGGGCGACGAGGATAATGGCCAGACCTCGGCCTGGTATGTCTTCTCGGCGCTCGGCTTCTACCCGGTCGCCTCGGCGACGGGCGAATATGCGATCGGCAGCCCGCTGTTCCAGAAGGCGGTGCTGACGATGCCGAACGGCAAGACGCTGACGATCAACGCCGCGAACAACAGCAATGCGAACGTCTATCTTCAGTCGGTGGCGCTCGGCGGGAAACCACAAACGAGGACCTATTTCACCCACGGCGCTTTGTCGCAGGGCGGGACGGTCGACTTCGTGATGGGCGCCAAGCCGAACAAGCAATGGGGCACCGCCCCCGCCGACGCGCCCTTCTCGATCAGCGCGCCCGCCAAGTGATTTCGGAGATGAACATGACCCAGAGCCGCCGCGAGATCATGGCCGGCGCCGGAGCGCTTGCGCTGGCGGCCGCGATGCCCGCCGCCGCACGCGCCGCCGGCGCCTTCGCCAGCAAGCGCCCCGCACCCGCGCAGCGCGCTTTCGCCAGCCCCGCGATCGAGGCCGAGATTTCGCGCGTGAAGGCGAAGATCGCCGACCCCGAGCTCGCCTGGCTGTTCGAGAATTGCTACCCGAACACGCTCGACACGACGGTGCAGACCGGCACGCTCGACGGCCGCCCCGACACCTTCGTCATCACCGGCGATATCGAGGCGATGTGGCTGCGCGACAGCTCGGCGCAGGTGCAGCCCTATATCCACCTCGTCGCCAAGGACGCGAAGCTCAAGCGGCTGTTTCAGGGGCTGATCCAGCGGCAGGCGCGCTGCATCCTGATCGATCCCTATGCCAATGCGTTCGACAAGGATCCGACGGCGCCGTCGAAACTCGAATGGTCGCAGACCGACAAGACCGAGATGAAGCCCGGCGTCGCCGAGCGGAAATGGGAAATCGACTCGCTCTGCTACGCGATGCGGCTGTCCCACGAATATTGGACGCGCACGAAGGACAAGGCGCCGTTCGACGACACATGGTCGCGCGCAATGAAGCTCGCGGTGGCGACCTTCCGCGAGCAACAGCGCAAGGACGGGCCGGGGCCATACAGCTTCCAGCGACCGGCGCTCCAACCCACCGACAGCCTGATGCTGAGTGGTTATGGCGCGCCGACGAAGAAGGTCGGGCTGATCCACTCGATGTTCCGCCCGTCGGACGATGCGTGTCTCTATCCCTTCCTGATCCCGTCGAATTTGTTCGCGGTGTCGGTGCTGCGCAAGATCGCGACCGTCCACCGCGAAGCGCGCGGCGACAATGCGGCGGCGACCGAAGCCGAGACGCTCGCCGCCGAGGTCGAGGCCGCGCTGAAGGCGCATGCGCTGATCGACGACGGCAAGGGCGGTCAGGTCTGGGCCTATGAAATCGACGGCTTCGGCAATTATGTCTTCATGGACGACGCCAATGTGCCGAGCCTGTCGGGGCTGCCGCTGATCGACGTCGTCGACCGGAAGGATCCGATCTTCCTGCGCACCGCGGCGCTCGCCTGGTCCGACCGCAATCCCTATTTCTTCAAGGGCGCGGCGGCCGAGGGCATCGGCGGGCCGCACATCGGGCTCGACATGATCTGGCCGATGTCGATCATTACCCGCGCGATGAACGCCGACGACGATGCGACGATCCTCCAGTGCCTGCGCTGGCTGAAAACGACGCACGGCGGCACCGGCTTTATGCACGAAAGCTTCCACAAGGACGATCCGAAGAACTTCACGCGCAGCTGGTTCGCGTGGGCGAACGCGCTGTTCGGCCAGCTGATCGTCGAGGTCGCCGACAAGCGCCCCGCGCTGCTGGCGCGGCCGCTGTGAGGAACGACATGATGATGAATACCAGCCGCCGCCAGCTTCTCGCCACCACGGGCCTGCTCGCGCTCGGCGGCGCGATCCCCGCCGGCTGCTCGCGCGCTGCGGGCGAGGCGCTCGCCATCGGTAAGCCGAACCTCTTCATCGGCACCGGCGGGCACGGCCACACCTTCCCCGGAGCCTCGCTGCCGTTCGGGATGGCGCAGCTCAGCCCCGATACGAACACGCATGGCTGGGATGCCTGCTCGGGCTATCATCAGAAAGATGGCTCTATCATGGGGTTCAGCCATACGCACCTCTCGGGCACCGGCATCGGCGACATGCTCGACATTCTCGTGGTGCCGACGCGGCGCGAACTGAAGCTCGAACCCGGCACGATCGAGAAACCCGGCGAGGGCTATCGCCAGCGCTATTCGGACGAACATGCCGAGCCCGGCTATTACCGCGTGAAGCTCGAGACCGGCGTGCTCGCCGAGCTCACCGTCACCGAACGCTGCGGGCTGCACCGCTATCGTTTCGGCCAGGGGCCGGGGCATATATTGATCGATTTCGCGCATGCGATCGAGGATGACTGGGACAAGGGTATTGTCGTCGAGGACGCGTCGCTCGACCTCGGCGATGACGGCATGCTGACCGGCGGGCGGCAGGTCAATCGCTGGGCCAAGGGCCGGCGCATCTATTTCGCGATGCAGATGTCGCGGAGGCCCGATCGCGTCCAGTTCTTCGGCGACGACGGCAAGCCCGCCCCCGACGGCGCGAAGTCGATCAAGGGCAACAAGCTCAAGGTCGCCTTCTTCTTCGACGACGCCGGCGGCCAGCCGATCCTGATCAAGACGGGGCTTTCGGCGGTCGACGTAAAGGGAGCGCGCGATGCGCTGGCGCAGGAAGTTCCCGCCTGGGATTTCGACGGCGCGGTGAAGGCCGCGCGCGGCAGCTGGGCGAAGGCGCTCGGCGGCATCCGCGTGTCGGGCGGCACCGAGGCGCAGCGCGTCATCATGGCGAGCGCGCTCTATCACGCGCAGCTCGCGCCGACGCTCTTCACCGATCGCGACGGGCGCTATGTCGGGCTCGACCGGCAGGCGCATCAGGCGGCGAAAGGGGAGGAGGCGTTCAGCACCTACTCGCTGTGGGACACTTATCGCGCACTCCATCCGCTACTGACTTTGATCGACCCCGACCGCGCCGCGCTCCTGACCCGCGACATCTGCCGCCAGACCGCGCAGAGCCCCGCCGGTCCGCTCGTCTGGCCGCTGCAGGGGGTCGAGACCGCGTGCATGATCGGGTGGCACGGCGTGTCGGTGCTCGCCGAGGCGCACGCCAAGGGGATCAAGGCCGATTATGCCGCCGCCTGGCCGAACATCCGCCGCCGCGCCTTCGACCGCGATTTCAAGGATATCGACAGCACGCTCGGCCGCAGCTTCTACTACGATCTCGGCTACATCCCGTGCGACGAGGTGTGGGAATCGGTCAGCCGGACGCAGGAATATGCCTATGACGACTGGGCGATGGCGCATCTCGCCGATGCGGTCGGCGCCAAGGACGACGCCGCGGCGCTGCGCAAGCGCGCGTCGAACTACCGCGGCGTCATCGATCCCGAAACCCGCTTCGCGCGCCCGCGCTTCAAGGACGGCAGCTGGTGGAAGGATTATGACCCGGTCCAGATCGGTCATAATGTCAAGAAATGGCGCGACTATACTGAGGCGAACGGCTGGCAGGCGACCTTCCTCAACCAGCATGACATTTACGGCCTGATCGATCATTTCGGCGGCGACGCGGCGTTCGAAAAGCAGCTCGATGCGCTGTTCAACGCGCCCTCGACCTTGCCCGACAATGCGCCGCCCGACATCTCGGGGCTCGTCGGCCAATATGCGCACGGCAACGAGCCGAACCATCATGTCGCGTACATGTACGCCTATTGCGGCGCGCCCGCGAAGACGCAGGCGATGATCCGGCGCCTGCTCGTCGAAATGTACAAGAACGACCCCGATGGCGTGATCGGCAACGACGATTGCGGGCAGATGAGCGCGTGGTTCATCCTCTCGGCATTGGGCTTCTACCCCGTCGATCCGGTGAGCGCGATTTACGTCTTCGGATCGCCGCTGTTCGACGTCGCTGAGGTGACGGTGGGCGCGGGCAAGACGCTGACCGTCCGCGCCGAGGGTAATGCTCCCGACCGGCCCTATGTCCAGTCGGTCACCTGGAACGGCAAGCCGTGGAGCAAGAACTGGATCGCGCACGCCGACCTCATCGGCGGCGGCGAGCTTGTTTTCGAGATGGGCGCCAAGCCGTCAGAGTTCGGCACCGCCAAGGCCGACCGCCCGCCTTCCTTCGGTTCCGCCCCCGCATGAAGCAAAGTGGCGATAAGTTTTTGGTAGCGAAAAGAAAATGATAAGAACGGAATGCGTTGTGAAATCTCTCCAAATCCCGACACGTTCGGCCTTGCGCTGCGGCCCGGCACCCTTCAGAAACCTCAGCGATCGAGCGAAGGGGTGGCGCTGATGGATGGTCCCGCAAAAGACCGCGGTGAAGCGCGCCTGTTCGCCGGCGTCGAGCTCGGCGGCACCAAATGCATCGTCACGCTCGCCGCGGGGCCGGGCGACATTCGCGACCAGCGGACGATCGCGACCACCGTGCCATGGGAAACGCTGCCCGCGATCAAGGCGGTGCTCGACGAGTGGGCCGGGTCGCATGGTTTCTGCGGCCTCGGCATCGCATCCTTCGGCCCGATCCGGGTCAATCCGGCCAAGGCCGATTATGGCCAGATCGGTGCGACGAACAAACCCAATTGGGAGGGCGCCGACCTGCTCGGGCCGCTGCGATCGGCGTTCGACGTTCCGATCGGGTTCGACACCGACGTCAACGGTGCGGCGCTCGCCGAAATTCGCTGGGGCAGCGGGCGCGGTCTCGACGATTTCGCTTACGTCACTGTCGGCACCGGCGTCGGTGTCGGGTTGATCGTCCATGGCAAACCGACGCGCGGCTTCAGCCACAGCGAGATCGGCCATGTCCTGGTGCCGCGCCTGAAGGGTGACGAGGCGCCAAGCGTGTGCCGCTTCCATGACGATTGCGTCGAAGGGCTCGCCTCGGGCACTGCATTGAATGCGCGGCTGAACGGGCGGCCGATGGCGGACGTTGCGGCCGACGACCCGGTCTGGGAACCGATCGTGCACACGCTTGCATCGATGGTTCATTCGCTCGCCTGCACGACTGGCCCGATGCGCGTTGCGATGGGCGGCGGCGTGCTTGCCGGCCAGCCGCAATTGCTTCCCCGGATTAACGCGAAGCTCGAAGCGAGCCTCTCGGGCTATATTCAGATTCCGGGCGACGGTGCTTATGTCACCGCACCCGAACTCGGGACGATGGCGGGACCGCTCGGTGCGATCGCGCTGGCGATGGACGCGGTGGGCGCGCCCGCATGAGCAGCGACGGCGGCGTAGCGATATCTGGCCTTTCGCCGTTGGACAGCGCGCCCGCCCGGCGGCACAAGGGCGCGATGAAACGCCTGTCCGCCGCTGCCGCGCTGCTCGCGCTTATGCCGATCCAGTCCTTCGCCGAGCAGCCGGCACCCGATCCGCTGAGCTTCGTCGACCCGATGATTGGCACCGGCCCCGAGGGTCACACCTTCCCCGGCGCGACCGCGCCTTTCGGCATGGTCCAGCTGTCGCCCGACACCGACGCGACGTGCCAGATCCGCGACTGCTACGATCATGCTGCGGGGTACAGCTACAACGACCCGACGATTCAGGGGTTCAGCCACACGCATTTCTCGGGCGCGGGCCATTCGGACCTCGGCGACATTCTCGTCATGCCGCAGGTGGGTGCGGTCAAGCTCGATCCGGGCGATCCCAAACAGCCCGGTTCGGGCTATCGCCAGCGCTTCAGCCACGACACCGAAAAGGCGAGCCCCGGCTATTATGCCGTCACGCTCGCCGACAGCGGCATCCGCGCCGAACTCACCGCGGGCACGCGCGTCGGGGTCCATCGCTACAGCTTTCCAAAGGGCAAGGACGCGCACCTGCTGCTCGACCTCCGCTCATCGCTCTATGATTATCCGGGCAAGATCCTCTGGTCGGGGCTGCACCTGCGTCCCGACGGCACGCTCACCGGTTTCCGCGAGACGCGCGGCTGGGCGCCCGGGCGCAAGCTCTTCTTCGCGATGCGTTTCTCGGCGCCGCTCAAGTCCCATGCCTTCCTCGATCGCGACGAGAAGATTCCCTACAAGGGGTTCCAGGCGCCGGGCCGCGGCAGCGATGCGCTCGCCGAAAAGCTCGGCAAGGCGCTCGAAGCGCGGCTCGATTTCGGTGAGCTCGGTGGCCCGCTCGAAGTCCGCGTTGCGCTCTCCGGGGTCGACGAGGCGGGCGCTGTCGCCAATCTCGATGCCGAAAGTGCCGACTTCGATACCGTTCGTGCGCGTACCGAAGGCGAATGGCGCAAAGCGCTCGGCGCGCTCGAAATCGAAGCGCCCGCGCCGATGCGCACCAACCTCTACACCGCGCTCTATCACAGCCTGCTCGCGCCGAGCGTGTGGAGCGACGTCGACGGGCGCTATCGCGGCCCCGACGATCAGGTCCACGCCGCGAAGGATTTCACCTTCCGCTCGACCTTTTCGCTGTGGGACACGTTCCGCGCGCAGCATCCTTTGCTGACGCTCGTCCAGCCCGGCGAAACCAACAGCGACATCGTCAAATCGCTCGTCGCGAGCCGCAAGCACAGCCCGCACGGCATCCTGCCCGTCTGGCAGTTCCACGGCCGCGAGACATGGACGATGATCGGCTATCACGCGGTCCCGGTGATCGCCGACGCCTATATGAAGGGTGTGGGCGATTTCGACGCGAACGAGGCGCTCGACGCGATGGTCGCGAGCGCCGAATACGCCCCCTATGGCGGGCTCGGCGACTATATCAAGCTCGGCTATGTCGCGATCGACCGCGAGCCCGAGGCGGCGTCGAAGACGGTCGAATATGCCTATGACGACTGGACGATCGCGCGGATGGCGGAGAAGATGGGGCGGAAGGATATCGCCGACCGCTTCTACAAACGTGCCGGTTACTGGCGGAACAGCTTCGACGCCAAGACCGGCTGGCTGCGCGCGCGCAAGGCCGACGGCAGCTTCCGCACCCCCTTCGATCCGACCGCGATCAACTATGGTTCGGACTATACCGAGGGCAACGCCTGGCAATATAGCTGGTTTGTGCCGCAGGATCAGGCCGCGCTCTTCCGCATCCTCGGCGGCGACGCGAAGACAATCGCCAAGCTCGACGCAATGTTCGATTATGACGTGTCAAAGCTCGACTACAGCCATGCCGAGGATATTGCCGGGCTGATCGGCCAATATATCCACGGCAACGAGCCGAGCCACCATGTCGCCTATCTCTATGCCTATGCCGGCGCGCCGTGGCGGACGCAGGAGCGGCTGAAGCAGATCGTCGACAGCCAGTATAAGCCGACTCCCGACGGGCTCTCGGGTAACGACGACCTTGGCCAGATGTCGGCGTGGCTCGTCTTTACCGGGCTCGGTTTCTACCCGGTCGCGCCGGGGTCGAACCAATATGTGATCGGCCGGCCCTTCGTTGACCGTGCGGTGCTGAACCTGCCCGGCGGCAAGCGCTTCACCGTCGAGACGGCGGGGCTGTCCGATGCGAACCGCTATGTCGGCAAGGTCGAACTCAACGGCAAGCCGCTGACGCGCAGCTGGATTTCGGACGCCGAAATCCGCAGCGGCGGCACGCTGCGCTTCACGATGCAGGCCAAGCCCGACACCGCATGGGGCAAGGCGTCGGGCGCGCGGCCCTATTCGCAGTCGACCGCGCGCTAGGCCTGTTCGCCGAACTGCAAGGTCATCGCCAGTTCCTCGACGTCGAGGTCGCGTTCGAGTTCGTGAAGAACCTCATCCTCGATCAGGCCGGCGCGGTGAATGCGAAGCAACTCGGCGCGCCCGGCGGCGATCGCCTGGAGCAGCACGTCGAAATGCGATCGTAACCCGTCCATCGCGGTGCTCGCATCGGCCTCGTAACGCTCCATGAAGTTCATCCGCTTGCGATGTTCCTCGAGCATCATCGGATGGATCAGCGTCCCATTCTCGTCATAAGCGAGCCGTTCGATGACCGCGAACCGCGCGCGCGCCATCGCGGCTTCGGCGGCGGGCAGCGCCATTTTGGCGGGCGGATCGGTGTCGACGGGTTTGACCGCGCGGATGACCATACCGAGGCTCGACCCCTGCGCGACGACGGTCACGAAGATCACCGCGAAGGCGCAGATCAGCATCAGGTCGCGGCCGGGCATGTCGATGGGAAGGGTCAGCGGCACCGCCAGCGTCACGACGCCGCGCATCCCCGCCCAACTCAGCACCGTCGCCTGTCGCCAGCCGAGCGGGCGCGCGCGTTCCAGTCCGACCTTGCGGGCGATTCCCAGAAGTGCCTCCGATCCGAAAATCCAGACGAAGCGCGCGATGGTCACGGTGATCACGACCGCGGCGATCACGATGGTCCACGACAGCGGCATCGCCTCGATCCCACCGATCCGTTCGATCGCGCCGCGCAGCGAAAAGCCGATCAGGATGAAGACGAGCGCTTCGAGCACGAACACCATGATGAACCACCCCGAATTGGCGCGGAGGCGGACGTCGGCGGACAAGATCTCATGCTGATACCAGCCCATCGCAAGGCCCGCGGTGACGGTCGCGATGACGCCTGACACATGCACGGCTTCGCCGGCGATATAGGCGGCCCAGCAGAGCAGGATGGTGATCAGCATGACGAGCATGCGGTCCTGAAGGCGCTTGGCGAGGAAAATCCACCCCGCGGCGACCAGCGCGCCGACGATCACCCCGCCGATCGCGACAAAGGCAAAGCTCTGGATCGCTTCGCCGGTGTGGAACACCCCGCTGAGCGTCGCGGCGACGGCGAAGCGGAAGAGGATCAGGCCGGTCGCGTCGTTGAGCAGGCTTTCGCCTTCGAGCAAGGCTTCGAGCCGGCGCGGCAGATGGACGCCCTTCAGCACCGCGCGCGCCGACACCGCGTCGGGCGGCGAAACGATCGCGCCAAGCGCGAAGCAGGCCGCCCAGGGCAGGTCGGGAAGGATCATGTGCACGACCACGCCGACGACGAGCGTCGTGAACACCACCGCGCCGACGGCCAGTGACAGGATGCCGGGAAGGTGACGGCGAAACCGGCCGAGCGCGGTAAAATAGGCGCCGTCCATGAGCAGCGGCGGCAGGAAGAGCACGAGCGCGAGTTCGGGGTCGAGCGAGATCGCCGGCAGCCCCGGAATGAAGGCGAGCGCGCCGCCACCGACGAGGAGCGCGGTCGCGGGCGGCCAGCGCAGTTTCAGCGCCAGCCAGTGCAGTCCGATGACGAGCGCGAGCAGGGCGAGGACGAGTTCGAAGGTTTCGACGGCGTGCATTGGCTCAGGTCCGATCCATGGCGTCGCCGAACGGTGCTGACATATGGAGGCCCCTTGTTTCGTCCAATTTGACGAGGCCATTTGTGGCGGTGTTTGCCATCGCGATCAATGCTGGAGATCGGGCAAACGCAGAGCCTGGCTGCTTTGCGATCGGGGCTGCTCATCGGAGCAAGCCATGCCGGGCCGCAGAACGCAAAAGGAGGAACCTTTATCCCCCGCCCGCCGCGCTCGGCAGCCGCGACGGGGGATGAGGTTTGGTGTGCACAAGAGAACATTAGGAGAACAAAATATGTTCGTCAATAGGTTTCTTGCGGTTTTCTGGCGAGCATGTCCATCCAGTTGACGTGAACGTCAATCAGGGTCAATGCATAGCAAACGAAGGAAAGGAAGTATGATGGCGGAGCAACCGAAATTCGACCTCACGGGACGCGTGGCGCTGGTGACGGGGGCGTCTTCGGGCCTCGGCGCCGGCTTTGCCAGGGCGCTGGCGGCGGCGGGCGCGAAGGTCGTGCTCGCCGCGCGGCGCGCCGACAAGCTCGCCGAACAGGTCGCGGCGATCGAGGCGGCGGGCGGGCAGGCGATTGCCGTCAGCATGGACGTCACCGACGAGGCGTCGACGATTGCTGCCTATGACGCTGCCGAGGCGGCGTTCGGCACCGTCGACACGATCGTCGCCAACGCCGGGGTCGCGACCGAGAAGATGGCGATGAGCCTGTCGGTCGCCGAGGTCGACTTTCTGCTCGCGGCCAATGTCCGCGGCGTCTTCCTGACCGCGAACGAGGGCGCCAAGCGGCTCGACAAGGCGGGCAGCCGCGAGAAGCAGCATGGCCGGATTGTCCTGATCGGCTCGATCACCGCCGAGAAGGTTTTTCCCGCGACCTCGGTCTATGGCGCGACCAAGGCGGCGGTGCGCCACCTCGGCAAAGCGCTCGCGCGCGAATGGGCGCGGCGCGGGATCAGCGTCAATGTGATCCAGCCCGGCTATTTCGAATCCGAAATGACCGCCGAATTGTTCGAGGGCGACGTCGGCGCCGCGATGGTGAAGAGCTTCCCGCGTCAGCGCATGCGCCCGCCGAGCGACCTCCACGCGCCGCTCCTCCTCCTCTGTTCCGACGCCGCGCTGGGCATCACGGGCAGCGTGATCACCGTCGACGACGGACAGACATTATGACCGAGCTGCTGGTCGAGGCGTGCGGCGCGGTCGAGATCGCGACGCTCAACCGCCCCGATCGCCTCAATGCGCTCAACGAGGCGCTGGTCGACGAACTCAATGCCTATTTCGGCGGGCTTGCCGAGCGCCCTGACGTTCGTGTCGTCATCCTGCGCGGTGCCGGGCGCGGTTTCTGCGCCGGGCTCGACATTCAGGAGGACCGGACGAGCGACGAGACCCCGGTGCTCCGCACGCTGCGCACCCAGACGCGCATCGGCAATATCTATCGCAAGATGCGCGCCTGCCCGCAGCCGATCATCGCGCTCGGTCACGGCGCCGCGGCCGGCGGCGGGCTGTCGCTGTTGCTCGCATCCGACGTGCGTTATGCCGCGCCGTCGTTTCGCTGCAACGCCGCCTATATCCGCATCGGTCTTGGCGGGTGCGATATGGCGTCGAGCTATTTCCTCCCACGCCTCGTGGGCGCGAGCCTCGCGTCGGAGATGATCCTGACCGGCCGCTTCATCGATGCCGAACGTGCACTGCGCGCGGGCCTCGTCAGCGAGATCGTCGAGGAAGCGGCATTGCTCGACCGCGGCCTCACGCTGGCCGACGAGATGCTGGCGACGTCGCCCTATGGCCTCCGCCTCTCGAAACAGGCGCTGAACCTCAACATCGACGCGCCGAGTCTTGACGCCGCGATGGCGATCGAGGACCGTCAGCAGGTGATCCTTTCGGCGACCGAAGACCATCGCGAAGCGCTCGCCGCCTTCCTCGAAAAGCGCGCGCCCGAGTATCGCGAACGATAGGGTTACCGGCCCATTATCGCCCCCATTGACTCGGCGATATATTGACATAGTAAGTGCCATATCCCGAGGGGGTGGGAGTGATGGCAGTGCGCAGGAGGACCACTAAATGCCGGGTCGCTTAGGCGGGTCCCGGCGTGCTGCCATCATCATTATCGGCGCCCTGATCGCGATAGCGCCCGCGCAGGCGCAGCGCGCTCCATCGGCGCCAAAGCATCCCAATATCGTGATCCTGCTCGCCGACGACTGGGGCTTTTCGGACGTTGGTTCCTTCGGTTCCGAAATCGCGACGCCGAACATCGATGCACTGGCAAAAGCGGGGATGCGCTTCTCGAACTTCCATGTCGCGGGATCGTGCTCGCCGACGCGCGCGATGCTCCAGACGGGGGTGATGAATCACCGGAATGGGCTCGGCAACATGCCCGAGACGATCCCCGACGCACATCGCGGCAAGCCCGGTTACGACACGGTGATGAACCTGCGCGTCGTGACGATCGCGCAGCTTCTGAAGGCGGCGGGCTACCGCACCTATCTCACCGGCAAATGGCATCTTGGCAGCGATGCCAAGCGCCTGCCGCACGCACGCGGCTATGACCGCGCCTACAGCCTCGCCGATGCCGGCGCCGACAATTTCGAACAGCGCCCGATCGAGGGCATGTACGACAGCGCCGCGTGGACCGAGAATGGCAGGCCCGCGACCTTGCCGAAGGATTATTATTCGTCGCATTTCGTCGTGCAGCGGATGATCGATTATATCGAGGCGGGCCGCAAAAGCGGCAAACCCTTCCTCGCGTCGATCAACTTCCTCGCCAATCATATCCCCATCCAGGCGCCCGATAGCGACATCGCGCTCTATTCGGCTATGTACAGGGACGGCTGGACCGCGCTCCGCGCCGCACGGGCGAAGCGCGCGGCAGCGCTCGGCATCGTTCCTGCGGGCGTGCCGATCGTGACGATGGCGACGACGCCTGACTGGAAGAAACTCGACGCCGATGAGCGCGCCGCCGCGGTGCGCGTGATGCAGGCCTATGGCGGCATGGCGACCGCGATGGACCGCGAGGTCGGCCGCCTCGTCGCGCACCTCAAAGCCACGGGCGACTATGAGAACACGATCTTCGTCTTCCTTTCGGATAATGGCGCCGAGCCGACCAATCCGTTCGGCAGCCTGCGCAACCGCCTGTACCTCGATATGCAATACGACCTCGCGACCGCGAACATCGGCCGGCGTGGCAGCTTTGCCGCGATCGGGCCGGGCTGGGCGAGCGCCGCGGCGTCGCCCCTGTCGGGGTACAAGTTCAGCGCCACCGAAGGCGGGCTGCGCGTTCCGCTGATCATCGCATGGCCGGGCCATGCGGATATCCGCGCGGGCGGCATCAGCAATGGCCTCGCGCATGTCACCGACATCTTGCCGACGCTGACCGAGCTTGCCGGCGTGCCCGGTCATGGCGGAAGCTGGCAGGGTAAGGCGGTCGAGCCCGTGACCGGGCGGAGCCTTGTCCCGATGCTGAAAGGACAGCCGGGCAGCGTCCATGGCGAGGCGCCGCTCGGTTACGAATTGTCGGGCAATGCCGCCTTGTTTCGTGGCGATTACAAGCTGGTGCGCAATCTCGCGCCGACCGGAGACGGCAAATGGCGCCTGTTCAATCTCAAGGTGGATCCCGGCGAAACGCGCGACCTGGTCGCGGCCGAGCCCGACCGCTTCGCCGCGATGATCGCCGATTACCGCGCCTATGCGAAAGCGAACGGCGTGCTCGACATGCCCGCGGGTTACACCGCCGACGAACAGATCAACGCCTATGCCTTCGAACAGCAGGGCAAGCCGCGGCTGATCCGCCTCGGCCTGTGGGTCGGCGCGATCGCCCTCCTGCTGTCAGTCCTCGTCTGGGGTCTTCGCCGTCGGCGCCGGGCGCGCCGTGTCGATCAGGCGAAACCCGATATGGTCGGTGCCTAGGCTGCGTTCCTGAAACTGGCGCGCCGCCGGGCGGTAACGTGCGCAATAATTGGCGGCGCAGAGGAAACTGCCGCCCTTGATCACATTGCTCTCGCCGCCCGCCTTGTTCGTCGTCCATTCCCACACATTGCCGATGAGGTCGTGGACGCCATGTCGGTCGGCGGGGAAGCAGGCGGCCGGCGCGCGACCGGTAAAGCCGTCGGTGCCGACGTCGCGCGCCGGAAAGGCGCCCTGATAATAATTGGCCAGCGGCTTGCCCGCCTTGTCGACCGGGACATTGCGGTCGGCCCCGCCGGTCGCCGCGGCCAGCTCCCATTGCTCCTCGCTCGGCAGCGCCTTGCCCTTCCATTTGGCATAGGCGAGCGCATCGTCATAACCGATCTGCACCACCGGCTCGCGGCCGCGTCCGTCGATATTCGTCTTGGGACCTGCCGGATGCCGCCACTCGGCGCCGACGACCCAGCGCCACCAGTTCGGATTGCCGTCGGTCGGCGCGGTGAACACCGCCGAGCCCGGGATCAGCATATCGGGCGGCGCGCCGGGCAGCTTCGGCGGGTCCTGCTCGGCGAGCGTCTTGTACCCGGTAGCCTTCACGAATTCGGCGAATTCGGCGTTGGTGACCTCGTGCGTCGACATCCAGAAGCCCGCGACGGTCGCGTCGCGCGCCGGGCCTTCCTCGGGCAGGTGCGCGTCGGCGCCCATCGCGAAGGTTGCACCCGGAATCCACACATAATCCTCTGCGGGCATCGCCGGACATTCGGGCGCCTTCGCTTCGGCAAGTGGCGCATCCTTCGCCTCGCCGCACGCCGCGAGCGCGCCGAGCATTGCGAGCGACAACAGGACCGAAGCTTCGCGCATCAATCTTCTTCGACGATCGTGGTCATCACCGCTTCGACCATCTGCCCCATCACCGTCCCGGCCTCTTCGGCCGACAGGCTCTGGTCGTGGCGCAGCGTGCGCCAGGTCTGGAAGGACAGCGCGGCGCACAAAGCCTCGACGCCGATCCGGTCGGCGCGGACCGAAGCGGGGAGCAGGCGGACGATCAGCTCGCGCTCGAGCATCACGACGCGGCTATACTGCCCCATCAGGAAGGGCGACTGGTAACGCTTGATGTTGGCGGCGAGGCGGAAGGGTAGCGTCGCCTCGAACACGTCGACCCGCCGGCGGACGAGTTCCCCAATATTGGCGCGCCACGGCTGGTCGGGATAGGGCGCCACGACGATCGGCATCACGCGCTCGGTGATCGTCGCCGTGATCTCGGCATAAAGCGCGTCCATATCGTCGAAATGGCGGAACACGGTACGGAGGCCAATGCCGGCTTCCTCGGCGACGCGCGCCGCGCTCGGAGACAGGTCGCCCGCGACGATCAGCTCCATCATCGCCTCGACGATGCGCTTGTGGCTCGACCGCCCGCGTTCGCGGCGGCCGTCGACCCGGCCGGGCTCGATCTTTGGCGCGTCTATCTTCTTCACCCCTGTCGTCATGACCTTCCTGCTGGCCCGGCTTGGCGCCCGGGTCAAACAATCTTGCGTATCGGCCAATATAGTGACACATATAGTGTCAATAGTTTTGGAGCAAGCCGAGCGCATGGGATAGGGGTCGAAGATGAAGAAAACATGGGTTGCCCTGTGCGTATTGGCCGCCGCGGGCGCGGGCGGATATTGGGCTTATGAGGCGAATAAATATAAGCTTCCGGGCATCATTCAGGACTGGAAGGACCCGGTCCAGCCGAACCGCGCGGTCGTATGGCAGCAGGGTCCGGTGAAGGCGCCTGCCACTCCGTCGGGGCCCAAAAATCCCCCCAACATCATCCTGATCGTCGCCGATGATCTCGGTTACAACGACATCAGCCTGAACGGTGGCGGGGTCGCGGGGGGGATCGTCAAGACACCGAACATCGACGCGATCGCGCGCGAAGGGATAAACTTCACCACCGCCTATGCCGCGAACGCGACCTGCTCGCCGTCGCGCGCGGCGATGATGACGGGGCGTTATCCGACGCGCTTCGGCTTCGAATATACGGCGGTGCCGGTCGAGTTCGCCGAAAGCGTGTCGCACGGCGAAGGGGTGGGACCGCACAAGGCGATCTTCCACAGGGATCTCATCACACCCGGCATCCCCGACTATCCCGACATGGGCGTGCCCGCGGATGAAGTGACGATTGCCGAGGCGGTGAAGGCCGCGGGCTATCGCACGCTACACATCGGCAAATGGCATCTGGGCGAGGCGCCGGCGCTGCAGCCGCAGGCGCAGGGCTTCGACGAAAGCCTCGCCGTGCTCGGCGGCGCGGCGATGTTCCTGCCCGGGGATGATCCCGATACGGTCAACGCCAAGCTCCCGTGGGATCCGATCGACCGCTTCATCTGGGCGAACCTGCGGCATGCCGTCACCTTCAACGGCGGCAAGCGTTTCCACCCCAAGGGCCATATGACCGACTATTTCGCCGATGAGGCGATCAAGGCGATCGAGGCGAACAAAAACCGGCCCTTCTTCCTGTATCTCGCGTTCAACGCTCCGCACACGCCGTTTCAGGCGACGAAAGCGGACTATGCGAAGCTGCCGCAGATCAAGGATCACAAGACGCGCGTTTACGGTGCGATGATCGCGCAGCTCGACCGCCGCATCGGCGACGTGATGGGAAAGCTGAAAGAAGCGGGGATCGACGACAACACCCTCATCATCTTTACCAGCGACAATGGCGGTGCTTGGTACACCGGCATTGACCGCCTGAACGCGCCCTATCGCGGATGGAAAGCCACTTTCTTCGAAGGCGGCATCCGCACCCCTTTCTTCATGCGCTGGCCGGGGCATATCGCGCCCGGATCGACGCGCGCCGACGTAACCGGGCATATCGACCTCTTCTCGACCATCGCGGCCGCGGCGGGGGCGAAGGCGCCGGCCGACCGGATCGTCGACAGCGAGAATATTTTGGCCGGCCCGGCAAAGCGCGCGGCGCTTTATTGGCGCTCGGGCGATTATCGCGCCGTGCGCGCGGGCGACTGGAAGCTGCAGGTGACGAAGCGGCCCGAAAAGGCGCGCCTGTACAATCTCGCGGTCGATCCGACCGAACGCCATGACCTCGCCGCAAGCGAGCCGCAGCGCGTCGCCCAGCTTCGCGCGATGATCGACGCGCAGAACAAGGGCATGGCCAAGCCGATCTGGCCGGGACTGGTCGAAGCGCCCGTGCGGATCGACGTGCCCCAGAATGCGCCGTGGAAAGACGGGCAGGACTATGTCTACTGGACGAACTAAAGCCCGGTGCCCTGCAGCGCCCGCTCGATCATCTCGCGTCCGCTCGTCGCGGCAAACGGGAAGGATCGCAGGAAAGTCCCCCGCGATACTTGCGGGTCGAGTTGCCGCGCCCGCCCGATCCACTGCGCCGCGCGCTCGCGATTGCCCGACGCCTCGGCGGCGATCGCCGCGATCACCGCGATATGCTTGTGAGCGCCCGGCGACTGCGCCGCGCGCTCACCCCATTCGAGTGCGCTCTGATAGTCGCCGCGCATCAACGCGCTGACCGAGCGCACCCCCAGCATCGCATAGCGTAAAGGATCGAGCGGGCTCAGGCGCAGCGCCAGTTCAGCATGTTCGTCGCTGTGGCCGACGTCGCATTGCGTCATCTCGGCCCACGCTTTCGAATAGATCGCCTGCGCATAATTGGGGCTGAGCGCGATCGCCGCTGAAAGGCGCTCCATGCTTTCGGGCACCGCGTCGGCGAACCATAAAGAGCGGCCGAGGTTGAGATGCGCGAAGGGATCGAGCGGATCGAGCTGCACCGCGCGCTCGGCAAACGACCGCGCCTGCTCCGCCATTGCCTCGGGATCGTCCGAATATTGCAGGAAACAATCCTGAAAGCGCGTGAACGACAGCCCGGACAGCGCGCGCGAGAAATTGGGATCGCGCGCCAGCGCCTGCGCGAACAGGCTGGTCGCACGCGCGTTGTCCGACCGGTTGAACCGGAACATATGGTCGAGCCCGAGGTGATAGGACGACCAGGCGTCGAGCGCCGCCTCGGGCATGCGGCGCGCCTGCTCGACCTCATTCTGGATGATCCGCGCCTCCAAATTGGCGATCACGGCTTCGAGCACCTCGCAGCGCAACTCGTGCAATTCGTCGCGGCTCGCGGTGAAGCGGTCGGCCCACACCACCGCACTGTCGCATGTTCGTGCAAGGCTGACCGACAGGGTGACGTGGCCGGCGGCTTCCTCAAGCGTACCGGTCAGGCAATAACGGACACCCAGCGCCGCGCCGACCTGTTCGCAGCTTGCCTCCTGTCCGCGAAAGCGGAAGGTCGAGGTGCGCGCGATCACCAGCAGCCAGCGCAGCCGCGACAGGTCGCCGATCAGCTCGTCGGCCAGCGCATCGGCAACGACCGACAACGGCCCGGGGCCACCGACGAGATGGAAGGGGAGCACAGCGATCGACGGCCGCTCCTCCGCGGCGGGAGCAGTCGGCGACAGCTCGGCGGCGGGCGCGGCGAACCGACGCACGGGGCCGGGCGCCTGCTCGAACAGGACCTGCGCGCCGAAGCGAAAGCCCTTGCCGTGGATGGTGCGGATAAAGTGCTGTTCCTTGCCGTCGTCGCCCAGCGCCTGCCGCGCCGCCTTGACGCGCGAGGCCACCGCGGCTTCGGACACGATCCGTCCGCCCCAGATTTTCTCGATAATCTCGTCCTTGCTGACGAGGCGGTCGGCGTTGCTGGCAAGCAGGATGAGCAAAGACAGCACCTGCGGCTCGAGATGTTTTGCGTGCCCCCGCTCGCGCAGCTCGAACTTGCCGGGGTCGAGCTCGAAGCCCTCAAAGCGGTAGATCAGGGCGGCGCCGAACGACAAACCAGCATTTCTCCATAACTTCTCCATGCCGTCTTCAAGCATGGGACCACGGAAAGCCTATTCAGCGTCATATCGAACCGGCACCCGGTTCCGTTCAAGGAGGCTATCGTGACGCTCGCAACAACCAGGCCGGAAACGGCGCCCACCGCGCCGCAAACCGAAAATCTATCAACGACGGTAAACCCGAACAAGGCTCTTTGGGAGAAGGGGGATTTTACCCGTCTCGCGGCGTGCATGCGCGAAAGCGGCGATGCGCTGATTGAAACCCTCGGTGTCCACGCCGGGCTCGACGTGCTCGACCTCGGTTGCGGCGACGGCACGACCGCGCTGCCGTCGGCCTATCGCGGCGCCAACGTACTCGGCGTCGATATCGCATCGAACCTCGTCGCCGCCGGCAATGTCCGCGCCCGCGAAGCCGGCCTCTCGAACCTGCGCTTCGAGGAGGGCGACGCGTCGCATCTCGATGCGCTCGCCGATAACAGCTTCGATCTCGTCGTCAGCATCTTCGGCGCGATGTTCGCGCCAAGGCCGCTCGACACCGCGGCCGAGATGGTCCGCGTGACGCGCCCCGGCGGACGCATCGTGATGGGCAACTGGATCCCCGGCGATCCGACCCTCATCGCGCATGTGCTCAAGATTTCCGCCGCCTATACCCCGCCGCCGCCCGAAGGCTTCATCAGCCCGGTGACCTGGGGACAGGAGGAGGCGGTGCGCGAACGCTTTGGCGCCGCGGGCATCGCTCAGGATAAAATCACCTGCGAACGCGCGACCTACACCTTCCGCTATGCGGGCAAGCCGCACGAATTCCTCGCGATCTTCCGCGACTATTACGGCCCGACGATGAACGCCTTCGCCGCGGCCGAGGCGAGCGGCCGGCGCGCCGAGCTTCAAGCCGAACTCGAACAATTGTTCGAACGCGAAAACCGCGGCGGCGCCGACCGCACCGAAATCCCGGCGACCTATCTGAAGGTCACCGTGCGCAAATAGGCTGTCCGGGCCCGTCCCGCTCGGGTGAGCGGGACGGGGTCCTTGGTAAGCAGCAGCCATTGTGGCAGGTGGGGGGCATTCCCGACCGCCTTCATTGGAGCCCCCATGCGAAGCTTGCTGCTTTCGATCGCCCTGCTGACGCCGCTTGCCTCGGCCTTTGGCCAGACCGGCGTCGTCGACACCCATGTCCATCTGCACAACGGCGAGGCATCGGTCGCCGAATATCGGGCACAGCTCAAAGCATCGGGCCAATCGGTCGACGCGTTCGGTGCGATGTGGTTCGGCGGCCCCAATCAGGCACTCGCGGGCAACCCCGGCGACATCACAGCCCGCAATGACACGCTGATCGCGCTGGCGGCGAAGAATCCCGACATGATCGCGATCGCGACGGTCCACCCCTATGACGGCGATGCCGCGCTCGCCGAGGTGGACCGCGTCGCCGCGCGCGGGGTGAAGCTGCTCAAGATCCACCCGCACACGCAGAAATTCGACGCCGCCGACCCCCGCGTGCTGACGCTGGTCAAGCGTGCGGGCGACCGGGGCATGGTCGTCGTCATGGATAACGCCAGCATCGTCCCCAGCGACAATGAGAAGCTTTTCAACCTCGCGCTCGCGGCGCCGAAGACGAAATTCATCTTCGGCCATATGGGCGGGCTGAATTTCCGCTTCTGGAACATCCTTGCGCTCGCGCGCACCGCCGAAAATCTCTTCGCCGAGAATATCTATTTCGACATTTCGGCGAGCGTCATCCTCGCCGCGGACTCGCCGATCGAGGCCGAATATGTCTGGACGATCCGCAACGTCGGCGTCGATCATGTGCTGATCGCGTCGGACTTCCCGCAAATCTCGCTTGCGAAGACACTGGAGGCCTTTGCGAAGCTCGATCTGACCGACGAGGAGCGTGCGAAGATCCGGTCGGGTAACGCGCGCAAGCTGCTCGGGCGCTGATCGATGCCGGACTATCTTCCCACGCCCGCCCCCGTGACCGTTGCCGGGCGCGAGATCTCACCAATAGCCTGGGGCATGTGGCGCTTCGCCGAGGTTGATGTCAGGGCGGCGCGCGCGCGGATCGATGCGGCGTTCGAGGCGGGCGTGACGCTGTTCGACACCGCCGATATCTATGGCGCCGATACGCCGGGGGGTTTCGGTTCGGCCGAAGCCTTGCTCGGCGACGTCTTTGCCGAGGCGCCCGGGCTTCGCGAGCGGATGGTGCTGGCGACCAAGGGCGGGATCATTCCCGGCGTGCCCTATGACAGCAGTGCGTCCTATCTGGCGTCGGCGATCGACATGTCGCTCCGGCGCCTGCGCACCGATCATGTCGAGCTGTGGCAGATTCACCGTCCCGACCTGCTCGCCCATCCACAGGAAATCGCGGGCGTGCTCGAAGAAGCGCACCGGATGGGCAAGATCGGCGCGGTCGGCGTGTCGAATTTCACGCCGTCGCAAACCTCGGCGCTCGCGAAATTCCTCCCCGTTCCGGTAGCCAGCCACCAGAGCGAATTTTCGCCGCTGCACCTCGCGCCGCTGTTCGACGGCATTTTCGACCAGTCGATGGCGGAGGGCATGGCTTTCCTCGCCTGGTCGCCGCTCGGCGGCGGCCGGCTGGGCGATCCGGCGGACGCGCGCGGGCGGGCGGTCGCCGCGCTGCTCGACGCGAAGGCCGCCGAATATGGCGTGTCGCGCGCGGCGACGACCTATAGCTGGGTCATGGCGCATCCCGCACGCCCGATTCCGATTGTCGGCACGCAGAACACCGTGCGCATCGCCGAAATTCCGCAGGCCTTCACGCCGCGCTGGACGCGCACCGAATGGTATGCGGTGCTGCAGGCATCGACGGGCGAAAGACTGCCCTGACAATCAGATGCCGGGAGCGCGCATGTTTCGGGATTTGCGATGAATGCCCCGCCTCCACGATGAGACGTAGGAGAGAGGGAGACGGGGCGAGCGCGCTTAAGCAGGGTGCGGGTTGCGGAAGGATGAACGGAGACCGGTTTTTACCGGGCCTCTATTGCCGCCGAATGCAAATAGGTGCGCAGATTGTGCAGATGCACGCCCCAATGGATTTGGTAGTTAAAGCGGAAATGCCAGATCGCGTCGGTTACCCGGCCTCGGTCCAAGTGCCAAAGAACCTCGTGCAGGTCGCGAGCAATGTCGGTCAGGTCATCGATCGCGTCTGCCAAGGCAGGTTCGACATTCATCCCTTTATCAGGAACGATGTGCGTATAGTAGCCCAAGGTCGGATACGATGCGCCAGCTTGCCGATAGAGTGACTCATAATCGGTCGAAGGGGCATCAGCCTCTTCGTCAATGGCATCGACATCTTCAGTCTTTTGATATTCAGAAACGAGCCGATCGAGTGCGAGCGTCAGCTTCCTGAGCTCCCGTTGCTCCGTCTTCGGTTCGCCGTCGAGAAGCCCAAGGTAGTTGTCGATTGCCGCGCGGATGGAATCAGGACTTGATCCGGTCATTTCATCATCCCGCCCACACCTGCGCATAAAGCGCCGCCATCTCCTCCACATCGGGCACGCGCGGATTGTTCGCGGGCGATCCTGACGCCGCCGCCTGCGCGCACATCGTGGGGACCAGCGCGTCCCAGCGTGCCGCATCGATGCCCCACGCCGCCGGCCCTGGCACCTCGAGCTCGCGGTTCAAGGCTGCAAGTTCATCGAGCAGCCGCGCCACCGCCGACTGGTCGCCTTCGGCCTCGTCGGCGACGCCCATTGCCCTTGCGCAATCGGCATAGCGGGTGAGCGCCGCGGGCGCCGACCAGGCGGTCACCGCAGGCAGCAGCATCGCGTTCGACAGTCCGTGCGGGACATGGAAATGTGCGCCGATCGGCCGGCTCATCCCGTGGACCAGCGCGACCGAGCTGTTCGAAAAGGCGATCCCCGCCTGCGTCGCGCCGAGCATCATCGCCTCGCGCGCCGCGGCGTCCATCGGGTCGCGGCACACGCGCCGCAAATTGGGCGCGATCGCGCGCATCGCGAGCAGCGCCATGCCGTCGCTGAACGGGTTGGCGCGCTTCGACACATAGGCCTCGATCGCGTGGGTCAGCGAATCGATCCCCGTATCGGCGGTCAGCCGCACGGGCTTGGTAAAGGTCAGCTCATAGTCGACCAGCGCCGCAACGGGCAGATAGGCTAGGCCGGGGCACAACATCTTCTCGTCGGTCGTCTCGTCGGTGATGATCGTGAAGCGCGTCGCCTCCGACCCCGTGCCCGCCGTCGTCGGGATCGCGATCACCGGCAGTCCCGGCGCGTCCTGCACATGCGGCGCCTTATAGTCCGCCATCGCGCCGCCGTGCAGACCGAGCAGTGCGATCGCCTTCGCGCTGTCGAGCGGGCTGCCGCCGCCGAAGCCGACGACGCAGTCATGGTCGCCCTCGCGCAGACACACCACGCCGGCATCGACCGACGCCACCGTCGGATCGGGTACTGTATCGGCAAATATGCGCGCGACGATCCCGGCCGCCGTCAGCCCGTCGGCGAGTTCGGCGACGCGGCCGCTGCTCACCAGCCAGGCATCGGTGACGATCAGCGGCCGCGACAAACCCAGCGACGCCAGCACGTCGGGCAATTGCTTCGACGCCCCGCCGCCGATGCGCAAGATGCGGGGCAGGGCAATGCTGGCGATACTCAACGGACCATCTCCTCGCGGATCGTAGGCGCGCCATCGGAACAGCGCCGGGGCCGACCGTAGCCCCATCGCGCCCGAGAGGAAATCGCTGACAGCGCCGACGACGCGCGGGGAGGGGGCGCCTAGAACTTCACACTGAGCCCCGCCGTGATCCGGCGATCGGTGAGACCCTGGAAGCACAAGAGTGCCTTGTCGTTCACGCAATATTGGTTCTGGTCGCCGCGCAGCAGGTTGATGCCCTCGACACCGACGTTGATGTGGTCGTTGATGTCATAGTTGATGCTGGCATTGAGCTGCCCGCGCGCGCCGTTGATCAGCGGCAGCCCGAAGAAGAAGGGATCGTTGGACACATAGCTGGAGCGCCATGTGTAGCGGAGCCGCGCGTTGAGTCCGTATTTGTCATAGAACAGCGTGGTATTATAAGCATATTTCGACAGGTTTGTCAGCGAGATGAGGTCCCGCGAACCCGGATGGCCGAGCTGGGTGAAGACGGTGCGAGGGCCATCGGCGGCGCGATATTCGCGCGCCGAGCCGCCCGCCTTCTGATAGGTGAAGTTGCCGATGAAGCCGAAGCCCGAGGCAAAGCCGAGCGTGTCTTCCCATGCCGACAGATCGTGCTGGAAGGCGATCTCGACGCCGGTTTGCGTCGTCGTTCCCGGAACGTTGAACGTCGAACTGCGCGGGACGCAGATGCCGACCCCCTGAATGGGGTTGTTGATGTTGCGATTGGCGATCGGATTATAGATGCCGCCGCCCGGGCACGACGGGTCGATCGAGATGTTGAGATTGCCGTTGGCGTCGAGGTTCGGCGCCGGATCCTCCTGCCGCTGCGCGAACAAATTGGTGCGGCTCTTGTGGAAGAAGCCGATGCTGATCAGGCTCGACGGCGCGAAATAATATTCGCCCGACAGATCGAACGACCACACCGCTTCGGGAACGAGGTCGGGGTTGCCGACCGCGACGGGCGTGTTTGCGCCGGTGCCGAACGAAAAGGAGGTCGACAGCGTGTCGAAGTTCGGACGGCGAATGTCGCGCGCGATCCCGGCACGGACGAGAAGCTTGTCAGCCGGTTCGAGGACGAGGCTGAAGCGTGGGAGCAGGAAATTGTACGAGCTCTTCGCGACGGTCTGCCCCGTGACCGCGCCGTTCGCGATATTGTTGCCCGTCGACGACAGCTTGGTGTGCAGCCAGCGGAAACCGGCATTGCCGCGCACCGGCATGCCCGCGATTTCGCCTTCCATATTCGCCTGGAAATAGGCGGCGTTTGTCGTTTCCTTGATGCTGAAGAAGCCCGCGAAGGATTCGGTCGGCGTGACGAGCGACGCGACTGCGGGCCCTTGGGTCCGCGCTGCATTGCTTGCGGCAATAGCGGCGTTGAGCGACTCCAATACCTTAGCCGGGTCGCGGAAGGACAGGCCGCCATCGATCAGCAGGAAGTCGGCGAACGACAGCCGGCGCCCGTCGGCCGCGTCGAAATTGCGCGGGCCGGGGATCAGTATGTCGGAGAACAGGTCGCCCGACGGCCGGTTCCACGCGCTGGTCGTGTTGGTCAGGCTGACATTGTTCGAAAATTCGCTGTTTTCCGCCGACGTCCGGTTCCAGCGATAGCCGAAGTCGAGCGAGGTGACGAAGGGATTGAGGTTCGTCGTGTCGTAGGAGAAGTCGAGGCGCGCGGCGCGCTCCTGATTGTCGGTCGAATTCGCGCCCTGCGTGACCTGTTGCAGCTGGTAATTGGCGGGGTCGAGCAATTGCGCTGTCGTCGGTGCGAAGGGGCTGGCCTGATCGATGCCGAATTGCAGCGTGCCGCCGCGCAGGTCGAATTCGATCGGCACGCCATTGTCGATGCTCCGCCCGATGACGGGTTGGGGTCCCTTGGGGTTGATGAAATCGAGCGTCGTCGAGAAGTTCGGGAAATCGGATTTCGAGGTCGACAGCGATACCTCGGCGCGCACCTTCAAATTGTCGGTCGCCTGCCAATCGGTGCCGAAATCGAAGACGCGGCTTTTGGTCACGCGTGCGCCGGTGTCGCTCGACGTCCGAAGATTCGGGTCGACCACGCTGCCGGTGGTGCCGCCGATGCCGATGGTGCCTGCAACCGCCGCTTGCACGGTGCCGAGGTCGATCGGGCCGTTCGGTCCGTCGAGCCGCCCGAAATCGACCGTTTCGAACGCGGTGTTGTTCATCGCATCGACGACCGAGGGCGTCGCGGTGCCCGAAATCTGGACGCGGTGGCTCTGCTGTCCGCGCTCCTGATTGTTGAGCGTCGCGTCGAAATAGAATTTCAGGTCGTCGTTCGGCTTCCATTCCAGCGCGGCGGTGCCGTTGTAGGTTTCATATTCGTAATTCTCGAGCCCCTGCTGGAGGAACTGGATGCGCAGGAACGGAAAGGCTTCGGCGCTCGGGCCCGAGCCCGGCAGGACGAGCGCGTCGCGATCGACGCGCGGCTTGAAAGACGCGACGTCCTGCCGCGCATAGCTGCCGCTCACGACGATGCCGATCTCGCCGATGCCCGTGTCCCACCGGTTGCCGAGCGTTGCGGACAGCCGCGGCAGGGTCGATTTCGACAGGTCGCTATTCTCCATCTGCGCACGCGCGGCGATCAGCGGGTCCTTGAGGTCGAGCGGGCGGATCGTCCGCAGATTGATCGTGCCGCCGACCGATCCCTCGATCGTCTGCGCGGTCGGCACCTTCGTCACCTCGACCGAGGCGATCAGCGCGGCGGGCAAATCTTCGAAGCTGATGCCCGAACGACCAGCGCCCGATCCGACGGTCGATACCCCGTTGATTTCGGTGCGGTTGGCGTCTGTGCCGCGGATCTGCACGGCGTTGCCGACCCCGGCTTGCCGGGTGATCTGAACGCCGGTGACATTTTCCAGCACTTCGGCGAGGTTCTGGTCGGGCAGCTTGCCGATGTCCTCGGCCTGGATGACCTCGACGATATTGTCGGTGGCGCGCTTTTCGCCCAGCGCGGTGGCAAGGGAGCTGCGAATGCCCGTCACGACAATCGCGTCATCGCCTGTCTCATCGGCGGCGGCTGCCACGCTATCCTGTGCGGTGGTGTCCTGCGCAAAGGCCGGGCCGCCAACCATCGCCAGCGCTGTGGTACCGAGCAGCGCTGCCGCAAGGTTAATTTTGCCGGCGCCCGATACGCGAACGATGCTGCCCCGAATCATCCCACTCTCCCTGTTTGATCTTGTTTGGAGAGAAGCTCGCTTTGTCAGACCAATATGTCAACCCATGTTGTATACCGATATCGGGTTGATATTGTCCTACCTCTTGTATAGTCCAATGAGCAAGAATCATAAAAAGGGTGAGGCGCAGTGCAGATAAGGGCGTTTTTGACGGTAGTGATGCTCGCCTCGACGGCGCATCCGGCATTGGCGCGTGATCTGCTTGTGGCCGATCAGGCGCAGTATAAGGCAGCGGTGAAAAAGGCGCAGCCGGGCGACACGATCATCCTCGCCGATGGCGAATGGCGCGATTTCCAGATCGTTTTCACCGGCCATGGCAGCGCGACCAATCCGATTGCGCTGACGGCGCAGACCAAAGGCAAGGTGCTCATCACCGGCCAGTCGAACCTGCGCATCGGCGGCCAGCACCTGCTCGTTTCGGGCCTTATCTTCAAGAATGGCGCCAGCCCGACCGCCGAAGTGATCGGCTTCCGCCGCGATTCAAAGACGCTCGCGACCGACACGCGCGTCACCGAGGTCGTCATCGACGGTTTCAGCAAGGCCGACCGCCGCGCCGAGGATATCTGGGTCGCGCTCTATGGAACCGGCAACCGCGTCGACCATTCGCATTTCGAAGACAAGACCAACGCCGGCGTGACGCTCGCGGTGATCCGCCGCGCGGGCGACCCGCTCGATAACCGCCACCGCGTCGATCACAATTATTTCGGCCCGCGCCCGCCCTTGGGATCGAACGGCGGCGAGACGATCCGCATCGGCACCAGCGAGGAATCGCTGTCGGCGTCGAATACGATCATCGAACGCAATATCTTCGACCGCACGAGCGGTGAGGTCGAGATCGTCTCGATCAAGTCGGGCGGCAATATCATCCGCGAAAATCTGGTGCTCGAGGCGCAGGGCGCCATCGTGCTGCGCCACGGCAACGGTAACCTCGTTGAACGCAACATCTTCCTCGGCAAGGGTGTGGCCGACACCGGCGGCGTGCGTATCATCAACCGCGACCAGATCGTGCGCGACAATTATTTCGAGGGGCTCGCGGGCAGCTCGTTCAAGAGCGCGATCACCGTGATGAACGGCGTGCCCAATTCGGTGATCAACCGCTATCACCAAGTCGCGAACGCGCGGATCGAGGACAACAGCCTGATCGACGTCGCGCGCATCACGCTCGCCGCGGGCGCCGATGCCGAACGCTCGGCGCCGCCCGTCGATAGCCGGTTCGAGCGCAATCTGATTGTCGGGGCGAAGGGGCAGGATCCGTTCCGTGCGGAGGGCGAAGTCGGCGGTATCGCGTTCGCGGGCAATGTCGAGGCGAAGGTCGCGAAGCCGTTGCTGGGCGCGGGCGTCGAGCAGCGGGAGGTCAAGCTCGAACGCGCCGCCAACGGCCTGCTTTACCCGATTGATCCGGCGCTGGCCGCGGTCGGCGCGCCGCGCGACCTGAAGCCTGTGACGCGCGAAGAAGTCGGCGCCAGCTGGTATCGCGGCGACGCGCCCGAGGCAGCGTTCGGTACCGGCGCCACCCGGCCGCTCGCGGCGGGCGCCTCGCTCGCAGCGGCGGTCGCCGACGCGAAAGCCGGCGACACGCTGGCGCTCGCGACGGGCACCTATTACATCGCCGCGCCGCTGACGGTGCAACGCAGGCTGACCATCGCCGGCGTGAAGGATGCGAAGCCCGTGCTGCGCGTCGCGTCGAGCCTCGCGCGGATCGAGGGGGGCGGCGGACTACGGCTGGAAAATCTCGCGGTCGATGCGAGCGGTGCGCCCGGCGACGGCACGCTGATCGCGGTCGGCGGAGGCGTCGCTCCCAACTATAGCGTCACGCTCGATGGCGTGTCGGTGCGCGGACCCGGTAAAGGCCGCCTCGACGGCATCGCCATGGCCCCCGGCACCTTTGCCGACGATGTTGCCATCACGAACAGCGACTTTGCCGAGATGGGCATCGTCGTCGTGGCGACGGGCGAGCAGGAGCCGAAAGGCTGGTATCCGATGGAGCGGCTGACGATCACCAGCAGCCGCTTCGCGCGCGTCGCGATGATCGCCGACCTGCTGCGCAAGGGCACCGATGAAAGCACGTTCGGGCCATGGTTCGCGATGACTGGGTCGAGTGTCGCCGATAGCGGTGCGGGCGGCGCGTCGCTGCGCATTTCGGGCGCCCAGCACGCCGACATTGTGCAGAACAACTTTGCGAAATCGGACGGCATAATCGTCATCCACTCGGTAGGCGCGCCCGAAACGCGGATCGCGTCGAACGCCTTTGCCGCGACCCCCGCGCCGCGCATCGAGGAACTTGCGTGGAAAGGCCTGCCGCGCGGGCTGATCTCGGGCAATGTCGTGGAGGCGCGCCCGTGACCCGTACCATCGCGCTTCTGCTCGCCGCCGCGGCGCTCCCCGCCATTCCCGTCGCGGCACAGATCCCGCCCGCCGCGTCGGCGCAGACGTTCGCGCCGCTGTTCGCTGCCGAGATCGAGCGCGCCAAGGCGGGCGTCGAGGCTTCGATCAAGGCGGGCATCAACGTGCCCGTGCCCAAGGATCCCGGTGGCGGCTTCACGCATGAACAGCATAAGCGCAATTACCGCGTCATTTTCGAGGGCGGCCAGCTCTTCCGCCTGACCCGCGACGTGCGCTATCGCGATCATGTCCGGGGCCTTTTGCTCGCCTATGCCGACCTTTATCCAAAGCTCGGGCCGCATCCCGCCGCGTCGAACCAGGTTCCGGGGCGCCTCTTCTGGCAGAGCCTCAACGACAGCGTGTTTCTGGTCAACGCGGTGCAGGGCTATGCCGAGATCCGGGGCGCCTTGCCCGCCGCCGATCGCAAGCGCATCGACGATCAGGTGATCCGCCCGATGGCGCGTTTCCTGTCCGACGGCTCGCCCGAGGTGATCAACCGCATCCACAATCACGCGACTTGGGCCGCGGCGGGTGTCGGCTTGTCGGGCTATCTGCTCGGCGACCGGGACCTTGTCGACAAGGCGCTGCTCGGGCTCGACAAGAGCGGCAAGGCCGGTTTCCTGCGCCAGCTCGACCTGCTCTTTTCGCCCGACGGTTATTATGCCGAAGGGCCCTATTATCAGCGTTATGCGCTGCAGCCTTTCGTAGTCTTCGCGGCGGCGATCGCGGCGAACGATCCGGGACGCAAGATCTTCGAATATCGGGGCGGCATCGTGCTGAAGGCGATCCGCACCGCGATCGATGTGACCCACGACGGCTATTTCCTGCCGATCAACGATGCCATGCCCGACAAGAGTCTGCGCACCGAGGAACTCTATCACGCCGTCGCGATCGCCTATGGCGCAACGAAGGACCCGACTTTCCTGTCGATCGCCGACTGGCAGGGGCGCACCGTGCTGACCCCAGCGGGGCAGGCGATGGCGGCCGATCTTGCGGCGGGGAAGGCTAAACCCTGGCCCTTCGGCTCGCGGCTGCTTTCCGATGGTCCCGAGGGCAAGGATGGCGCGCTCGTCCTGCTGCGCACCAAGCCCGATCCGACCGGCCCGTTGCTCGTTGCCAAGAATACCGTGCAAGGCATGGGGCACGGCCATTTCGACCGGCTCGGCTGGCTCTATTATGACGAAACCGGCGCGGTCGTGACCGACTATGGCGCAGCGCGCTTCCTCAATGTCGAGGCGAAGCGCGGCGGGCGCTACCTCCCCGAAAACGACAGCTGGGCCAGCGCGACGATCGCGCACAACACGCTGGTTGTTGACGAGCAAAGCCATTTCGGCGGCGACTGGAAAGCCGGCGAGAAATCGGGGACGCGCCAGCTCGCCGCCTCGCTCGAAGGCCCGACGCGCTACGCGATCGGCGAAATCGACAGCGCGTATAAGGACGTCAAAATCCGCCGTGCGCTTCTGCTGGTCGAGGTCGACGGCCTCGCCAACCCCCTCACGCTCGATATCCTCCACGGGACTGGCAGCGGCAGGCATCGCTATGACCTGCCGCTGCATTTTTCGGGGCATATCATCGACAGCGACATTGCCTTCGACCGCAAGCTCGCCGAGCGCCCGGTGCTCGGCAAGGCGAACGGCTACGAGCATCTGTGGGTCGACGGCGAAGGCACGAAAGCCGGCAAGGCGCGACTGACGTGGATGCAAGGCAGCCGGTTCTACAGCTATCACATGCTGCCGTCCGCGGGTGCGCGCTTCATCGTCGCCGAAAGCGGCGCGAACGATCCCGAATTCAACCTGCGCCGCGAACCCGCGCTGATCCAGCGCGTCGACGGCGCGGTGAACGCGACCTTCGTCAGCCTGCTCGAACCGCACGGCGCCTATGACGCGTCGGCCGAGACGGTCGTCGCGAGCAGTGCGCGCGTGTCGGCGCTCGAGCACCGCAAGGAAAAGGGCGTCGACCTCGTCCTGATCACCCTCGTCGACGGGCGCCGCATCGTCATCGCTGTCGCCGATGACGTCACGGCGGCATCGAAGCACAGCGTCACGGTCGACGGCCGCACCCTCGCCTGGACCGGTCCCGTGGGCCGCCTCGACCTCGCCAAAGCCGGAGCGAAGAAATGAGCAATATCAAGGGTCGCTTCCGCTGGTGCGTCATCGCGCTGATCGCGCTCGCGACCGTCATCAATTACATCGACCGCAACGCGCTCGCGGTGATGTGGCCCGAAGTGTCGAAAGAAATCGGCGCCACCAAGGAAGATTATGCGCTGTTGGTGACGATCTTCATGATCTTCTACGCCTTCGGCCAGTCGATCTTCGGGCGCATCTTCGACGCGATCGGCACCCGGATGGGTTTCACCATCTCGATCGTCGTCTGGTCGCTGTCGATCGCCGCCCATGCACTGGTGCGCTCGATGCCGCTGCTCATGGTGCTCCGCGCGACGCTCGGCGTCAGCGAGGCAGGCAACTGGCCCGGCGCGGCAAAGGCAAACGCCTTGTGGTTCCCCTCACGCGAGCGCGCGTTGGCACAGGGCATCTTCAACGCCGGGGCATCGCTCGGCGGCATTATCTCGGCGCCGCTGATCGCGCTGCTGTTCGTCCAGTTCGGCTGGCACGGGACCTTCCTTCTGATCGGCGTGCTCGGCTTCATCTGGCTCGTGCCATGGCTCTGGTTCTACAAGGCCGATCCCGAAAAGCACCCGGGGCTCAGCGAAGAAGAGCGCGACTATATCCTGACCGGCCGCACCGAGGCCGGCCGCGACGACAGCCGCCGCGTGCCGCTCGGCGAGCTGCTGCGCTATCGCCAGAGCTGGGGCGTGATCCTGTCGCGCTTCTTTCTCGACCCGGTCTGGTGGCTCTTTGTTTCGTGGCTACCGATCTATCTCGCCGAAACCTTCGGCTTCGACGTCAAGCAGATCGGCCTTTTCGCGTGGGTGCCCTTCGTCGGCGCGATGCTCGGCAGCTTGTTCGGCGGCTGGCTTTCGGGGCGGATCATCACCGCCGGCGGCGGCGTGCACAAGGCGCGCACGCTGACGATCGCGATCGGCTGCGCAATCATGCTCCCCGCACTGCTGTTCACGATCGGTGCGAGCGAGCCGCTCAATGCGGTGCTGCTGATCGCGTGCATCCTCTTCGGATTCCAGATGGCGATCGGCAATATCCAGACGTTGCCGAGCGACTATTTCGGCGGCGGCGCGGTCGGCAGTCTTGCGGGGATCAGCGGCACCGCTGCGGTCGCCGGCACGCTGATCACCACCTGGCTCGTCCCCGTGCTCACCAAGACGAGCTACGCGCCGATCTTTGCGCTCAGCGCGGCGATCGTGCCCGTCTCCTTCCTATGTTTCTGGCTGATCGGCGGACGCGTCGAACCGGTCATCACCAAACCCACCAACACCCAAGAATAAGGAATAGCATCACATGAACCTCCAGGGGAAAACCGCGCTCGTCACCGGCGGCGGCCGCGACATCGGCCGATCGGTCTCGATCGCGCTCGCGCGCGCCGGCGTGCGCGTCGCGATCAACTACAACAGCGGCCGCGAAGCCGCCGAGGACACGCTGAAAACGATCAAGGACGCGGGCGGCGACGCCTTCCTGATCCAGGCTGACGTCACTGACAGCAATGCGGTGAAGGCGATGCTCGAAGAGGTCGGTATCGCGTTCAGCGGCCGCCTCGACATCCTCGTTAACCTCGCGGGCGGCATGATCGCGCGCAAGACCTTGAGCGAGATGGACGAGGCCTTCTTCGACCAGGTGATGACGCTCAACCTGAAATCGGTCTTCCTCGTGCTGCAGGCGGCGCAGCCCTTCCTCGGCGAAGGATCGGCGGTGGTGAACGTGTCGTCGCTCGCCGGCCGCGATGGCGGCGGCCCCGGCGCGTCGGTCTATGCGACCGCGAAGGGCGCGCTGATGACCTACACGCGTTCGATGGCGAAGGAACTCGGCCCGCAGGGCATCCGCGTCAATGCCGTCTGCCCCGGCCTGATCGGCACGAGCTTCCATGACATTTTCTCGAAGCCCGAGGGCCGCGCCGCGACCGCCGGCAACACACCGCTCCGTCGCGAAGGCCACCCCGACGAGGTCGCCGACACGATCGTCTATCTCGCGTCGCCGGCGGCGAGCTTCCTCGCGGGCGTCTGCCTCGACATCAACGGCGGGCTGGGCTTCTCCTGATGCGCCGGCTTGTAGCGACAGCCATCGTTGCCCTGCTCGCGAGCGGGGCGCAGGCCCAGACCCGCGAGCGGACCGATGCGCCGCCGCTCGAGCCGTACAAGATCATCCTCGTCGGCGATTCGACGATGGCGCCGCATAGCGGCTGGGGCGGGGCATTCTGCTCGCATCATGTCAAATCGTCGGTCGCGTGCGTCAACGCCGGGCGCGGCGGGCGCAGCACGCGCAGCTATCGGCAGGAAGGCGGCTGGGACATCGCGCTCGCCGAGGCGAAGGTGCCGGGATATCGCGGCACCTGGGTGCTGATCCAGTTCGCGCATAACGATCAGTCGTCGAAGTCGGAACGCTGGACCGACGAGACGACCGAGTTCCCCGCCAATCTCCGCCGCTTCGTCGAAGAGGTGAGGGCGGCGGGGGCGACGCCGGTGCTCGTCACGCCGCTGACGCGGCGCGAGTTCAAGGACGGCAAGCTCAGGAACACGCTCGCGAGCTGGTCCGATCAGGTGCGCGGCGTCGCCAAGGCGATGGACGTGCCGCTGGTGGACCTCAACGCGCTGAGCGCGGCGCAGGCGCAGGAAATGGGTGCCGAGATGGCAACCAAGCTCGCGCAGGAACCGCCGACGGCTGAGGAACTCGCCGCGGCGAAGGCGGGCACGACGCTGGCCGCACGTCCGGCACCGCCCGAACCGGCGCCGATTACCGGTGACGGCGCGCGCGGACAGGTGACGCGCAAGTTCGATTACACGCACCTCGGCGATATCGGCGCCGAGGTCACTGCGAAGCTGGTTACGCAGGCGCTCGCGCGCTCGGTGCCCGGGCTGCGGAGCCAGCTCGTTCGCTGACAAAAACATGTATGGCAGAATGGACTAACCAATTTGCCATACACAATGGTTGACAATTTTGCTGTCATGCCTGACAGCATTGGTCAGAACAGAATCGATATTTGGGAGAGACGACGTGAATTCTCGTAATCAGATCCGTGCGCGCGTGCTGCGCGCCGCGTTGCTGGCCGGCGCCGGTTCGACGCTGCTGATCGCCGCGACGCCTGTATTGGCGCAGGACGCACCCGCCCCGCAGGCTGAACCCGAAGAAGACGCGATCGTCGTCACCGGTATCCGCGAAACGATCCAGAATTCGATCAATACCAAACGCGAGGAAACGGCGATCGTCGACGCGCTGTCGTCGGACGACATCGGCGACATCCCGGCGATCTCGGTCGGGCAGGCGATCCAGACGATTACCGGTGCGACGACGCACCGCGAAAAGGGCGACGCGTCCGAAATCGCGCTGCGCGGCCTCGGCCCCTTCCTGTCGAACGCGACCTTCAACGGCCGCGACGCAAGCAACGGCAGCGGCGACCGCTCGGTGAACTTCAACCAGTTCCCCTCCGAACTCGTCAACAATATCAAGATTTACAAGACGCAGCAGGCGAGCCTCGTCGAAGGCGGCGTCGCGGGCACGATCGAGATCGGCACGCTGCGGCCGCTCGACTTCGGCAAGCGCCGCCTGCAGGGCGAGGTGAAGGCGCAGTTCAACCCCTATGGCGACCGCGTCACGGGCGGGTCGGGCGGCATCGGCTGGCGCGGGACGCTGAGCTATGTCGACCAGTTCGCGAACGACACGATCGGCATCGCGATCGGTGTCCAGCGCAACGACACGAACAATCCCGAAGAGACCTATGCCGCATCGACCACCTGGACCGCGTGCCAGGCATCGCCCATCGTCGCGAACGGCAATTGCAACGAATATGAGCGCGGCGAATATGGGCAGAACCTGCCCTTCTACCTCGTCCCCAACGCCTATACCTTCCGCCAGATCAGCGAGACCGACAAGCGCGACGCGGTGTTCGGCGCGATCCAGTTCCGCCCGACCGACACGCTCGACATCAATCTTGACGTTCAATATTCGGACCGCACCTTCGTCGAGAGCCGCCGCGACCTCAATCTGTCCGAAGGCCGCGTCGGGCTGACCAACGTCGTCTATGACGAAAATGGCATCGTCCAGAGCCTGAACGGCCTGTCGGCGATCGAATCGAATGGTTCCGAACTGTCGCGGTCGGAGGAATATCTGGGCGGCGGGCTGTCGGTCGACTGGGAGGCGAGCGACCGGCTGACGATCAAGCTCGACGGCAGCTATTCGCGCACGATCCGTAAGGAAATCGAACGTAACGTCCGTCTGCGCACCGCGGCGACCGACGTCAACGGCGTGCGCACCGTCTTCAACAACCGGCGCATCCCCTATAAATATGAGATTGCGCCGGGCAGCTTCGTGCCGACGATCACGATCGACCCGCGCTTCGACCTCAACAATCACGATCTCTTCTGGGAGGATTCGCGCTTCCGGCGCGACGAGGCCAAGCGCCACAACGAAATTTTCGCCGGCCGCTTCGACGCGAGCTATGAGCTCGACGGTTTCCTGAAGACGATCTCGGCGGGTGGCCGCTGGTCGCAGCTCACCTATCGCGATTACGACCTGCGCAACGGCGATTTCAACCTGACCGAGCCGATCGCGGTGGACAAGCGGATCAACAATATCTGCCGCCAGGCCTTCCCGCAGACCGATTTCCTGTCGGCGGCGAAGGGCAACAGCATCCATAGCTGGGCGACCTTCGACGTCGACTGCCTGTTCCGCGAATATATGGGCACCGAGGATCCGGGCCTGCCCGACGAGATGCGCTCGGTCGCCAGCCGCGACGTCAAGGAAACCACGCTCGCGGGGTATGTGATGGCCGATTATGAAGGCGACCTTGGCAGCATGCCGGTACGCGGCAACATCGGCGTGCGCGTCGTCAACACGCGCGTCACCTCGAAGGGGCTGCGCAGCGACCTCATCGTCGTCCCCGACCCCAGCGGCGATGGCTCCTTCACGCTCGACGAAACCGGCGACTTCGTGACCGAAACGATCAAGAGCAGCAACACGCGCATCTTGCCGAGCGTCAACGCGATCTTCGAGGTTGCGCCCGACACGCTCGTCCGCCTCGCCGGCTATCGCGCCATGTCGCGCCCCAACCCCAGCGCACTCGGCGCCGGACGCACTATCACGCTCGAAGGCGCCGGGGATTTCACGTCTATCGAGGATGCGATCGACAATATCCGCGCCAACGGCAGTCCGCGTCTGAAACCGCTGATGTCGTGGAACGGCGACCTGTCGGTCGAATGGTATCCGAACAAGGACAGTCTCCTGTCGGCGACCGTTTACTACAAGCAGTTCAACGGCGGCTTCCAGCCGGTGGTGTTCGACGAGGATTTCACGATCGACGGCGAGACGGTGTCGATCCCGGTGACGCAGACGCGCAACAGCCCCGACAAGTCGCGCATCTATGGCCTCGAACTGACCGCGGCGACGCGCTTCAGCTTCCTGCCCAAGCCGCTCGACGGCCTCGGCGCGAAGGTCAGCTATAATTATGCCGATTCCAATTTCGAAACGCAGGACATTCGCCTCGGCGACCAATATGATCCGGTCACCGAAGAGGTCAGCGAAGGGATCATCCCGCCGGCGGGCCTGTCGGGCTATTCAAAGCATGTGCTGTCGGCGCAGGCCTATTACGACATCGGCCCCGTCTCGCTGCAGGCGATCTACAATTATCGTTCGAGCTATTTCCAGGACTTCGTGGGTGGCAACAGCCAGCTGCGCTATGTCGGTCCGAGCGAGACGGTCGACTTCCGCGCGTCGATGAGCCTGATGCCCGGCGTGTCGCTCCGCTTCGAGGCGCTCAACATCTTCAACGAGCCGAAGGCGACCTACATGCCGGTCTATGGCAGCAGCCGCCAGTATCACTATTATGGCGCGAAATATTTCATCGGCATCCGGGCGCGGATTTGAAACTAAGTTCGGTGATGGGCTTCAAACTTGTCCTACCGGATTGTATGGACTTCCTGACGCTTGTGCGGGGAGAAGATTGACCATGGCCGAACGCCGCCTTTTTGAAGATGTCGCCGACACGATTCGGCGCCTGATTCTCGACGGAACCTTTCCGCCGGGGACGCGGCTGCCCGGCGAGCGCGAGCTTTCCGAGCGCTTCGAGGTGAGCCGGGTGACGATCCGCGAGGCTGAGATCGCGTTGCAGGCGACGGGGTGGATTCACATCCGCACCGGCGCGGGCGCCTATGTCGAGGCGATCCTGCCCGGCGACAATGCGATCCTGCCCAAGGTCAGCGCCTTCGAACTGACCGAGGCGCGGTCGCTGTTCGAGGCGGAGGCCGCGGCGCTCGCCGCGCCGACGATCTCGACCGAAACGCTCGCCAAACTCGACCAATTGCTCGAGGCGATGGCCGACGACAGCAAGAGCGAGGAAGAGATCAGCGCGATCGACCGCGAGTTTCACATGACGATCGCCGCGGCGTCGAGCAACAAGGCGATCATCCATGTGATCGAGAGCCTGTGGCGGATGCGGATGGAATTGCCCGAGGTGCGGAGCAGCCACTCTTTGGTGTGCCGCAAGGACGGCAGCGCGCGCCAGGCTGAGCATGCCGATGTCGTCGCGGCGCTGCGCAATCGCGATGCGACCGGCGCCCGGCTCGCGATGCGGCGCCACTTCAACCGCCTGATCGAATCGATGCTCGACGAGACCGAGGAACGCGCGATCGTCGAACTGCGCCGCCAGTCGGCCGAAAGCCGCGAACGCTATCTGTTGAGCGCAAAACTGGCCTGATGCCGGATCCTTTGCCTTCACCGGCCGCGCCGGATCCGGTCGCGGCGCTACTTGAAGCGCGCCTGTCGGGACGTGCGCTGGCCGCCTTTCCCGCGCCGGTGCCCGCCACGCTCGCCGAGGCTTATGCGGTGCAGCAGCGCCTGATTGCCGCGCTGGGCGCGCCGGTGCTCGGCTGGAAGGTCGGGCGTATCCCGCCGGCCTTGATCGAGGTCCTCGGTGCCGAGCGTGTCGCGGGACCGGTGTTGCGGATCGCCGAACTCGACGGGGACGTTCCGGGCGACGCGGCGATTTTCGCCGGCGGCGCTGGCGCGATCGAGGCCGAGGTGATGCTGCGCCTTCGCGCGGTGCCTGACCGGCTGACGGGCGGCGACGACGGCGCCACCTGGGTCGACGAGATTCGCGCCGGGTTCGAAGTCGCAAGCTCGCCCGCACCCGACGTCCATGACCATGCTCCCTATGGCATCATCGCCGATATCGGCATCAACAACGGGCTTCTGCTGGGGCCGAGGCTGGGCATCGAGGATTTCGCGACGCTCGCCGTCGAAACGGAAATCGACGGCGTCACCGTCGGAACCGGGCGCGCGATCGACGTGCTCGACGGTCCGTGGGGATCGCTGAATTTCCTCGTCGACCTTCATCGGCGCGGCGTCATCGAACTGAAGCCCGGGCAGTGGATTTCGGCCGGTGCGATCACCGGCGTCCATCCGATCGGCATCGGCGGGACGGCGACAGCCCATTTCGGGTCTGACGTCCATATCGCCTGCACCGCCATCGCCGAAACCGGATTCAAGCCATGATCGCGCCCCAAGGAATCGTCGCCTGCTTCGGCGAAATCGTTATGCGCGTCGCGGTTCCGCACGGCGAACTGCCGCTGCAATCGGCCCGCTTCGACGCGCATGTCGGCGGCGCCGAGGCGAATGTCGCCGTTGCGCTTGCCGCGCTTGGCCATGACACGGCGATGATCAGCGCCGTCCCCGAAGGTTCGATCGGCGACGGCGTACTTGGAGAACTGCGCCGCCACGGCGTCGATGTTGCGCCCGTGCGCCGCCCCGCGGGCCGCATGGGCCTTTATTATTACCTGCCCGGCGGTCCGATGCGCCCGGCCGAGGTCGTCTATGACCGTGCCGGCTCGGCTTTTGCCGAAACCAGAGCGGGTGACTGGAACTGGGATCATTCGTTTGACGGCGTCGGCTGGCTGCACGTGTCGGGGGTTACGCCCGCGCTCGGGCCACGCAGCGCCGAAGCCGTTCTCGAAGCCGTCACGCGCGCGCGCGCGGTCGGGATCGGCGTGTCGTTCGACGGCAATTGGCGCGGACGTCTTTGGGATCGCTGGCAGCCCGATCCCGCGGCGATATTGAAGCCGATCGTCGCGCAGGCAACTGTGCTGTTCGGCAATCATCGCGATGCGGCGCTGCTCCTCGGCCGCGAATTTTCGGGTGAAGCCGAAGACCGGCGGCGCGAGGCCGCCCTCGCGCTGCTCGATCACTTTCCGTCGCTCGAATATGTTGCATCGACTGCGCGCGAGATCGTTGGCCCGGACGTGCACCGGATCACGGCGCGTATCGATACCCGCGACGCGGCAGGGGTGACCGAACCCACTGTCGTGGCGCCGGTGATCGACCGGGTCGGGACCGGCGATGCATTCGCAGCCGGCGTTCTCGACGGATTGTGGCGGGGGAGGGGCTTGGCCGACGCAGCGAAGCGCGGCCTCGGGATGTCCGTGCTCAAACATGGCATCTACGGCGATTTTGCGCCATTTTCCCGCGCAATGCTCGACAGCGTTTCCGATGTAGCGCAGGACATTTCACGCTAGACTCCGCTCCTGCTTGAATATGGGAAGTTTGATCAGGAAAAGAGGTCTGCTTTGCGCTTCAACCTAGCCATTCGAACGCCGGATCGGTGACCTCAAAAGCAGTCCTTCGTTCTTGTTTGCGACGCCATAGGCACAGGCCGGAGCGTCCACTGCCTAGGGCATCGACCCGTTACGACCGTCCGTCGGTTTAGCGTGCTATTCCCGTTTTTGGAGGGCAGCGCAAAGACCGGGACATTCCACCTTTAAATGATCTTGTGTTTGGACGTGTTGAGGTCGATCCTCGCAATTCCAGTGGGCCATTTTCCGGTGAGGAAAATAGGCAGGCAGGAGGAGAGCGACATGGATGGAACTATCCACGGCACCAGAGCCATCGCGATCGTCGGACCCGCCGGCACAGGCAAGACGAGCCTCGCCGAGGCCATGCTGTTCGCGGCGGGGGCCAGCGCCCGGTTGGGCGCGGTCGATGGCGGCAGCAGCGTGGGCGACGCCAGCCCGGAAGCGCGCGCGCGATGTGGCTCGACCGAACTTAACCTGATGCGCTTCGAATGGATGAAGGAAGGCTATGCGCTGATCGACGCGCCCGGCTCGGTGGGCTTCGCGGCGGACGCGGAGATGGCGCTGGCCGTGGCCGATCTGGCGCTGGTGGTGATCGATCCCGATCCGGCGCGGGCGCCGCTGGTCGAACCGACATTGCGGCGCCTGGAAGCGCTCCGCCTCCCGCACGCGCTGTTCGTCAACAAGATCGATCAGGCGCGCGGCAGCATCGAGGATCTGCTTGCAGCGCTCCAGCCGCTGAGCGCGACGGCCGTTGTGGCGCGGCAAATCCCGATCCGGGCCGGCGAGCGCATAGCTGGCTTTGTCGATCTCGCGCTGGAGCGCGCATATCATTATCAACCGGGCCGCCGCTCCGAACGGGTGCCGTTGGCCGCCCATCTAAAGAGCGAGGAGACCGATGCGCGCTTCCACATGCTCGAACAGCTGGCAGATCATGACGATACACTGCTCGAGCAATTGCTGAACGACGAGAAGCCAAGCTCCGACACAATCTTTGGCGATCTCGCCCGTGAGACCGCAGCGGGGCAGATCGTACCGATCCTGTTTGGCTCGGCGCTCAACGGGTTCGGCGTCCGCCGCCTCCTCAAGATGCTGCGGCATGATACGCCCCTCGCCGCGTCGACGGCGGATCGGCTTGATATCGACGGTGCCGCGGCGCAGGTGTTCAAGGTCACGCATGGCAGCGCAGTGGGCCGGCTGGCGCTCGCGCGTGTCTTTGGTGCGCCGCTTGCCGAGGGGGCCGAACTGTTAGGCGCCGATGGGAACCCGATGCGTATCGGGTCACTGTTCGCATTGCAGGGAGCGGCGACCACGAAGATCGCTCGCGCCGAACCGGGCGATATCGTCGGCATCGCCAAGGTGGATGTCGTCCAGGCGGGCGACCGGCTCGGCGCAGCCGGTCGCCCGCATGCCGTCGTGGACGCGGTGCAGCGGCCGGCACGCAATTATGCGCTGGCCATCGCGGTGACCGACCACAAGGACGAGGTGCGGTTGTCGACGGCGCTCAATCGACTGGTCGAGGAGGATCCCGGTCTGCTCTGGAACCTCGACGAGGCGACGCAGGAGACGCTGCTCCACGGGCTCAATGAGGAGCATCTGGCCGTCGTCCAGGCACGGCTGAAACGGCGGTACGGCGTTGCCATATCGGTGCGTCCGCCCGCGATCGCCTACAAGGAAACGATCCGCAAGACGGTGACAAAGCATGGTCGCCACAAGAAGCAATCCGGCGGGCACGGCCAGTTCGGCGACGTCATCATCGAACTCCGCCCGCGCGGGCGTGGCGACGGCTTTCAGTTCGAGGACCGGATAACCGGGGGCGCGATCCCCCGGCAATGGATTCCGGCGGTCGAGCAGGGCGTGCGCGATGCGATGCTGCGCGGACCATCCGGCTTTCCGGTGGTCGATGTCGCGGTTGCGCTGGTCGATGGTTCCTATCACAGCGTCGACAGCTCCGAACTCGCCTTTCGCACCGCCGGTCGGATCGCCATGGCAGAAGCCCTGGCGGCGGCGACGCCCTATCTGCTCGAGCCGCTCGCGCATATGACCATCCGGGCGCCGGGCAGCGCCGTTTCGCGGATCACCTCCGCGGCGACCAGCCGGCGCGGCCAGGTGCTGGGAATAACGCCGCTCGAAGGCTGGTCTCGCTGGGACGTGATCGAGTTGCTGATGCCCGAGGCTGAACTTCCCGGACTGGAGCCCGAACTGCGATCACTGAGCCAGGGCATGGCGCATTACGAGGCGCGCTTTGACCATCTCGCGGAACTCAGCGAGAAGCTCGCCAGCGCGCTGATCCGCCGCACGCCCGAGCCCGCTTAAGCCGAAATGACTGGGCCCGCGCGGCAAGCGCATCACCAAGAGGTGGTCCGGGATATTCCCGGAATTGTATGAATATTTGAAAACAAACGATAAATCAAAAATGATGGTGCGGTCGAGAAGACTCGAACTTCCACGGCCTTTCGGCCACAACGACCTCAACGTTGCGCGTCTACCAGTTCCGCCACGACCGCACATCATGATGGTCCGGACGGGGCCGGCACCAGGTAGGAGCGGGCGCCTAGCAAAGCTTTTCGGGTGATGCAAGCGAGCTTCGCCGCATTTATTTTTGCAGGCGCGAACAAGCGGCTCCTAGCGCCGCCGTTCTTGTCACCGAACCGACTCAAAAGAGTCATCCAAGTGTCACGGCTCTGGCGTCAGACCGTCATCGAATCACCCTAGTGGCGGCGTCACCGGGGGCGAGCCAGCACATCTCTTCTCGTTCGCCGGTGATTTTTCATCAGGGGCGCCGCTCGACGATCGGGAGGCGTGCACCGGGAACGGAGATTTTCATGGCGGCTTTCGCACGCATTCGTTTGGTCATGCTCAGCGGCGTGGCCTGTTCCATCCTTGCGGCGTGCGGTGCCGACGGCGTCGCGTCGCCGGGTGACGGCGTGATCGTCATTCCGACCCCGACGCCGACGCCGACCCCCACGCCGACTCCGACCCCCACGCCCGGCACCGTCACCCCCGCCGCGAACTGCCCGACCATCGCCGGTCCCGACCAGCTTGCGAACCTCGGGACGATTTCGGGCCCCGGCGGCGAATGGCGCAACTGCGGCTTCCCGACGCGCTTTACCGCGACGACCGCGATTCCGAAGGTTGCGGGCGTTCTCTATTCGCTGCCCGGCCGCGTCGATGTCGGCACCGATCAGGGTGCGACGAGCACCAATAATGTCGTCACGCTGACGGTCGATCCGGGCGTCACCATCTTTGGCGCGACGGGCGTGTCCTTCCTCGCGGTCAACCGCGGCAACCGCATCGACGCGGTTGGCACGCCGACGCAGCCGATCATCTTCACCGGCCGCGGCAACGTCGTCGGCTCGGCGGGCGACCAGACGTCGCAGCTGTGGGGCGGCGTCGTCCTGCTCGGCCGTGCGCCGATCACCGACTGCCTTGCTCCGGGCGCGGCGCCGGGCACCGCGGCCTGCGAACGCGACACCGAAGGCACTTCGAACGCGCTCTATGGCGGCGCGCAGCCCGCCGATAACTCGGGCCGCCTGTCCTATGTCCAGATCCGCTATTCGGGCTTCATCCTGTCGGCGGCAAGCGAACTTCAGGGGCTGACACCGTCGGGCACCGGTTCGGGCACCCAGATCGACCATGTCCAGATTCACAACAGCTCGGACGACGGCATCGAAGTGTTCGGCGGCCGCGTGAACATGAAGCATCTGGTGATCACCGGCGCCGAAGACGACGGTCTCGACACCGACGTCGGCTACAAGGGCAACATCCAGTACGTCATCGGCGTGCAGCGCGAAGGCGGCGCGGTCGGCGACTCGATGATGGAAATCGACTCGAACGGCAACGAAGACGCGGTTCCGCGCCAGAATGTCGCGATCTCGAACTTCACCTATATCCACCGCAACAATGCGGCGGGCAACGGCGTGTCGATCCTGGTGCGTGGCGGCGCGGACTATACCTTCGCCAACGGCCTGATCGTTGCGCCGGGCTTCCGCTGCCTCGGACTGAACAGCGCGACGACGATCAACCCGGCGAACCCCGCTCTCGACGAAGCGGGTCCGCCGAAGTTCTTCTCGGTCTCGCTGCAATGCAACGCCACGCCGTTCCGCGGCACGAGCGGCGTGACCGACGCGCAGGTGCAGACGATCTTCGAAGCCGGCACGAACAACCGTTCGAACTATGTGCCGTCGCTGACCAGCCTGTTCATCAACGGCGCCACCGAAACCGGCTTCACGCCCTTCAACGCGAAGACGCTGAACGCCTTCTTCGACACCACCGCCTATGTGGGCGCCGTCCGTGACGCCAACGACACTTGGTATCAGGGCTGGACCTGCAACTCGTCGACAGCGAACTTCGGTACGACGAGCCGCGCCTGCAGCGCCATTCCGACGACCTGATCGCTCGCGATCCAATTGGAGAGCGGGCACGCCTGACGGGCTGGCCCGCTCTCTTCCTGCATATCCTTGGGGACTTTCCACTATGACCAAGCGGCCGATCTTTGCCAGCCTGCTTCTCCTCAGCTCCGCTCTCGTCGCGCCTGCCGCTCTGGCGCAGGACACAGGCGCGCCCGCGCCTGACGCGCCGCCGGTCACGGCCGAAGCGCCCGCGACCGACGATGCTGCGGCCGAGGACGAACAGGGCGATGTATCGATCCCCGGCGGCGCCGATCAGGAAATCGTCGTCACCGGCCGCTTTACCCCCAACGTCGTCCGCGCGACCCCCGAAGTCGTCTCGGTCCTCTCGTCGGCGGACATCGCGCGTACTGGCGAAGGCGATATCTCGGGTTCGCTCCAGCGCGTCACCGGCCTTTCGGTCGTCGGCAGCGGTTTCGTCTATGTCCGCGGCCTCGGCGACCGTTACTCGCTCGCGCTGCTCAACGGTTCGCCGCTCCCGAGCCCCGAGCCGCTGAAGCGCGTCGTGCCGCTCGACATCTTCCCGTCGAACGTCATCGATTCGACGCTCGTCCAGAAAAGCTATTCGGCGAACTTCCCGGGCGAATTCGGCGGCGGCGTGATCAACCTCACGACCAAGGCGATCCCGCGCGAACCTTTCATTACCTTTAGCGGCGGCATCGGCTGGGACAGCGAGACGACGAACCAGCTTGGCTATACCTATTATGGCAGCGACACCGACGTCACCGGCTTCGACGACGGCAGCCGCGATGTCCCGTCGGTCCTGAAGGCCGCCTTCGCGAGCGGCAAGCCGATCCTCGAAGGCGCCGATTTCTCCCAGGAAGATCTGGAATTCATCCAGATGGAGCTGGTCAACAGCGACACGGCGTTGCTGCAGCAGAATGATCACATCCCGATCAACTGGTCCGCGGGCATCACCGGCGGCACGACGATCCCCTTCGCCGACGGCGAACTCGGTATCATCGCCACCGCGGGGATCAGCAACAAATGGCGCACGCGCGACACGCTGCAGCAGACGTCGCTGAACAAGGATCTGTCGGGCGATCCGCAGACCAGCTATAACCGTGTGATCACCGACAACCGTATCGTCGTGAACGCGCTGCTCGGCTTCGGCCTCGAAATCGGCGAGCACAAGCTGCGCTGGACCAACCTTTTCATCCGCGACACGTTGAAACAGGCGCGCCTCGGCCTGGGCACCGACGCGAACCAGGTCGGCCGCGACATTATGAAGCAGGACACCGCGTGGTACGAGCGCCAGTTGATCAACACGCAATTCGTCGGCGAATTCCATTTCGATGCGCTGAAGGTCGACCTGCGCGGCGCCTATGCCAATTCGCAGCGCGAGGCGCCCTATGAACGCGGCTTCACCTATGTGCGCACCAACCTGCCGACCGCGCAGGACCCGACGGGTAACAAGTTCGTCAACGACCTCGGCGGCAATCGCGGCGATGCGACGATAGCTTTTTCGGATCTGAACGAAGACCTGTGGTCGGGCGGCGTCGACCTGTCGTACGAGCTCGCCCCGCAGATCACCGCGACGGTGGGTTACGCCTATTCGGACACGAGCCGTACCGCCGTGCGCCGCGCCTTCCAGTTCCGTGCCTCGGGCCTGCCGGTGCCGGTGACCCAGTTGCGTCCCGACTATCTGCTCTCCGACGCGTCGATCCAGCTCTATGACATCACGCTGGTCGAAACCTCGGCGCAGGACGGCACCGCGGCGTTCGACGCCGGGCTGACCACCCACGCCGGATATGCCCAGCTTCAGGCCGAGATCGTGTCTGGCATGAACGTCAACGTCGGTGTGCGCTATGAAGATGGCAAGCAGACCGTCGTGCCGATCGACCTGTTCGGCACCGGCGGCAGCGCGATTGCCCAGACCAATCTCAAAAACGATTATTGGCTGCCCGCGGTCACGCTGACCTGGGAAGTGGCGCCCGACATGCAGTTGCGCCTCAACGCCGCGAACACGATCGCCCGCCCGCAGTTCCGCGAACTCATCGCGCAAATCTATCAGGATCCCGAATCGAACCGCCAGTTCCGTGGCAACCCCTCGCTGGCCGACAGCGAGCTGTGGAACAGCGAACTGCGTTATGAGTGGTATTTCGCCAAGGACCAACGTTTCACCGCGGCAGGTTTCTTCAAGAAGATCGAGAACCCGATCGAGGCATACACCTCGCTCAGCACCGATTCGATCGCCAACACCAGCTTCGCCAACGCGCCCAAGGCATTGCTTTACGGCGGCGAGGTCGAGGTGCAGAAATATTTCGCGCTCGACACATTGTCGGACTCGGCCTTCTGGGCAAGCCGCCGCCTGGTGCTGATTGGCAACTACACCTACACCAAGTCGGAAATTCAGGTTGGCGCGGGCGACACCACGGTGATCAACGGCGTGGTGCAGGATGCGAGCAACTTCTTCTTCGACGGTGCGCCGCTCACCGGCCAGTCGGACCATTTGGTCAACATCCAGATCGGGCTCGAAGATCAGGACAATCTGTCGCAGCAGACGCTGCTCCTGACTTATGCCAGCCCACGCGTCACCAGCCGCGGCCCGTCAGGTCAGCCCGATATCCGCGAAAAGCCGGGCATCTCACTCGACTTCGTCGCCCGTCAGGGCATCTCGTTGTTGGACAAGGAAATCGAACTGAAGTTCGAGGCGCGCAACCTGACCGGGCGCAATTATGAGGAAGTGCAACAAGCGGGCGACAACCGCATCTTCCTCAACCGCTACAAGCTGGGCCGTACCTTCTCGCTCAGCGCGTCGCTCAAATTCTAAGGTCACAATCCTCCCTGTCGCATAACGACGGGGAGGGGGACCGCCCGCGAAGCGGGTGGTAGAGGGGCCGGCAGCGTCAACCGCCCCTCCTTCAGCCCTCGCGCGGTTGCTACCTCCCATGCCTTCGGCGCAGGGAGGGCCGCTTCGAGCCGTCTCAGCGGACTCGCCCGGATGTCAAAAAACTGTAATCTCACGGTCAACTGATTGTCACCGTTCGCCCCTAGGCGATTCGCGAGACAGGTTTTTCAGTCTGGGGGGACAGAGACATTTCATGGCAACGCTGATGTCCGGATCGGCCGTTCGGCTGCCGCGTGCGCTGCCAGCCTGGCTCCGCGCCGGGAAGCGCTCGCCGCGCGAGATCTGGCCGATGCTGCTGGCCGGTCTGCTCGGCGCGCTCTTGGTATGGCAATGCATCCGCCTGCTCTGGACATTGCTCACGCCGCTGTCGCCGCTCGGCGCGTGGCAACCGCAGGCGGCGGTGATCGCTTCGCCCGCGGAGCGGCGCGCGCTCTTTTCCAGTCTCGATCCCTTTTTCCGCGGCAATGCTCAGGGTCAGGCTTCGGCGACGGTGACTTCGGCGGGGCTCACCCTGTTCGGCATCAACCTCAACGAAGCGACGGGCGGCGGCTCGGCGATCATCGCGGGTGAGGATGGTATCCAGACCAGCTATGCCGTCGGTGACGAGATCGCGCCGGGGCTGAAGCTTGCGGGCATCGCCTTCGATCATGTCCTTCTCGACCGCGGCGGCGCGCGCGAAAGCCTGTTCCTCGACCAGAGCGGCGAAGCGCCCGTCGCCAATCCCGCGACGCCGCTGCCCGCGCCGACGCCCGAGATCGGGGCCGCGTCGGGCGGCGCGTCGGCGAGCGGTGAAATGACCCCCGCGGCGATCAAGGCCGGCGTCGGTTTTGCCCCGCGCACCGAAGACGGCCGCGTCACCGGCATCGTCGTCCAGCCGCAGGGCGACGGCGCGGCGTTCCGCGCCGCGGGCCTGCGCCCCGGCGACGTCATCCGTTCGGTCGGCGGTCGTCCGATCGGCTCGGCGAGCGACGCTGCCGCGCTCGCCAACCAACTTACGCCGGGTGCGCGCATCGCGCTCGAAGTCGAGCGCGGCGCCAGCGTCGTTCCCGTCGCCATTTTCCTTTCGAAGCAATAGGTTTTATGCGCCTCAAACTGTCCCTGATGCTCGCCGCCGCGCTGGTTTCCGCCACGCCGGGACCGGCGTTCGCCCAGTACACGCTTAACGTTCGCGATGCCGACATTCGCGCCTTTATCCAGGATGCGGCGCGCGTCACCGGCCGGACCTTCGTGATCGATGGCCGCGTCAACGGCAAGGTTTCGGTCGTCACCGACCGGCCGCTGTCGCGCAGCGAATATTTCGAGATTTTCCTCGCGACCTTGCGCTCGAACGGCCTCGTCGCGGTCCCGGGGCCGAACGGCAGCTACCGCGTCCAGCCGATCGACGGCGCCGCGGCGCAGCCCGGCCGGATCGGAAGCCGCGGCGCGGCGCAGAATCAGTTCGTCACCGAAATCATCCGCCTGCGTTACATCGACGCGGTCTCGGCGGTCGAAACATTGCGCCCGCTCGTAAGCGCGCAGGGTTCGCTGACCGCGAACCGCAACGCGAACAGCCTCGTCGTCGCCGATTTTGCCGACAATATCCGCCGCATCCGCGCGCTCGCGTCGAGCATCGACCGCGACAGCTCGACCAGCCAGATCGTCCCGCTGAAAAACGCCGGTGCGCGCGAAATCGCCGCTGCGCTGCAGGCACTGGTTCCTGCGGCGGGCGAGGGCGCGCAAAAGCCCGTCGCGATCGTGCCGATCGACAGCAGCAATGCGATTGCATTGCGCGGCGATCAGGCGCTCGTCGCACGCTTCGTCTCGATGGCGCACGACCTCGACGCGAAGGCGGCGGGCGGCACTGAACTGCGCGTCTATTGGCTCGAACATGCGAATGCCGAAACCTTGCTGCCGACCTTGCAGCAACTGATCGGCGGCGGCAGCGACCCCGCGCAAAAGGCGGGCCTGCCGCCCGCTTCCTCTTCGTCAATGTCTTCGTCGAACGGCAACGGTGCCCCCGCGGCCGCCGCCCAGGCTGCCCCCACCTCGGTCGGCGGCGGCGGAAGCGGCAGCATCTCGACCCGCGGCCCCGCGATCATCACGCGTTACGAAGGCGCGAACGCGATCATCGTCGCCGCGAACAGCGAAGTGCAGCGCATGCTCGGCGAACTCATCCGCCAGCTCGACAGCCGCCGGCAACAGGTGCTGGTCGAGGCGATCGTCGTCGAGATCGGCGACGATGCCGCAAAGCGCCTCGGCGTCCAGTTCCTGCTCGGCGGCAAGAATATCCCGTTCGTCGCGACGAGCTACAGCAATGCGCAGCCCAATATCCTGACGCTCGGCGGCGCCTATGCGGCGACCAAGCTGACGCAGGACAAGACGACGGTCGACGGCGAAACGGTGGTCACCCAGACGACCAGTTCGCTCGGCAACAGCTTGCAGGAAGCCGCGGCGGCGTCGCTGCTCGCCGCGAGCGGCGGGTTCGCCGGTTTCGCAGGCGACATCGGCAAGAACACGATCTTCGGCGCGATCATCAACGCGGTGAAGTCGGATACGACCTCAAACCTGCTCGCGACCCCGCATATCGTGACGCTCGACAATCAGGCGGCCAAATTCCTCGTCGGACAGGATGTCCCGATCACGACCGGCGAACAGCTGGGCAAGGATTTCGACAATGCGTTCCGCACCGTCCAGCGCGAAGAGGTCGGGATCAAGCTGGAAGTGACCCCGCAGGTCAATGGCGCGGGTGAAGTGAAGATGTTTCTGCGCCAGGAAGTGTCGAGCGTCGCCGGCCCCGTCTCGTCGCGCAACGGCGACCTCATCCTCAACAAGCGCGCGTTCGAAACGGTGCTGACCGTCGATGACGGCGAAATCCTCGCGATCGGCGGCTTGCTCAACGACGACGAGCGCAAGACGATCGAGCGGATCCCGTTGCTCAGCGACATCCCCTTGCTCGGCGAATTGTTCAAATCGCGCAGCCGCACGCGCTCGAAAACCAATCTGATGGTCTTCATCCGCCCGACGATCCTGCGCAATCGCGAAGACAATGCCGCGCTCACCGCGCGCCGTTACGGCTATATCCGCGACTTCCAGCTCCAGCGGAACCCCGACGTGGAACCCGCGATCGATACGCTGGTGCGCGACTATCTGGGCGCGGTGCCGCCGGTGCCGAGCGCCGCCACGTCCGCTGACATCACCGTCGGCCCGGTGAACCTGCCCGAATTGCGCGGACCCGACGGCAGCGTCACAGCGACCGACGTCCCGCCCTCGATTTCACAGGCGCCCGCGCCGCCCGCCGGAGACTATCCGTGACCGACATCGAACCGGCGGCGCCTCCCCCGGCGCCGGTTGATATTCCTTACGGCTTTGCCCGCACGCACGGTGTCGTCATCGCGCAGGGTGAGGGCGGCGCGTGGCTCGCGACCTTGCGCGAGGGCGCCGACCCCGCGGTGCTGATCGAGGTGAAACGCTATCTCGCGCAGCCGCTGCGCGTGGCGACCGCGAGCGTCGCCGATTTCGACCGGCTGCTCTCCGACCATTATGCCGTCGACAGCTCGGCCGCCGCGATGGCGGGCTCGCTCGACGGCAGCGACATCGATTTCAGCCTGCCGAGCGCCGAGGACCTGCTCGACAGCGCCGACGACGCCCCCGCGATCCGCCTGATCAACGCGATCATCGCCGAAGCGGTGCGCCAAGGGGTCAGCGATATCCATATCGAACCCTATGAAAGCGGGCTCGTCGTGCGCATGCGCACCGACGGCGTGCTGCGCGAACATCTGCGCATGCCGCCGCATGTCGCCCCCGTCGTCGTCAGCCGCATCAAGGTGATGGCGCGCCTCGACATCGCCGAACGCCGCGTGCCGCAGGACGGCCGCATCGGACTGACGCTGGCGGGCAAGGCGGTCGACGTCCGCGTCTCGACCTTGCCGAGCCGCGCGGGCGAACGCGTCGTGATGCGCATCCTCGACAAGGATGCAGCGGGGATCGACTTCGACGTCCTCGGCCTGTCGGGCGCCGCCGACCAGATCTTGCGCGAGGCGCTCGCCGAACCCAATGGCATCATCCTCGTCACCGGCCCGACGGGGTCGGGCAAGACGACGACGCTGTACGCCGCGCTCAAGCAATTGAACGACGGCCAGCGCAATATCCTCACCGTCGAGGATCCCGTCGAATATGCCGTCGACGGCATCGGGCAGACGCAGGTGAACAGCAAGGTCGGGCTCGATTTCGCCGCGGGCCTCCGCGCGATCCTGCGCCAGGATCCCGACGTCGTGATGGTCGGCGAAATCCGCGACCGCGAGACCGCCGATATCGCGGTGCAGGCGTCGCTGACGGGGCATCTCGTGCTCTCGACCGTTCACACCAACGACGCCGTCGGCGCGATCACGCGCCTCAAGGATTTGAAGGTCGAGCCTTTCCTGCTCGCCTCGACCTTGCGCGCCGTCCTCGCGCAGCGGCTGGTACGCAAATTGTGCGACCATTGCCGCAAACCGGTACAGGCCGACAACAGCGTCGCCGCGATCCTCGGACTCGACATCGGCACCGTGATCTGGCGCCCGAAGGGCTGCGACCAGTGCGGCCATAGCGGCTACAAGGGCCGGATCGGCGTGTTCGAGGCGATCAAGGTCGACGAGACCGTCCGCCGCTATATCTATAATGGCGGCGACGAGGCGATGATCACGCGTCATGCCTTCCTGAAATCGCCGACGCTGGCGTCGGCGGCGCGGGCGATGGTCGCGAAGGGGCTGACCACCGCCGAGGAGGCGATCCGTATCGCGCGGCGCGAGGAAATCGATGCCTGATTATCGCTATGTGGCGATCGATCCGCAGGGCCGCGAGCGCAAGGGACGGCTGACCGCCGCGAACGACGATGCCGCGCGCGCCGATCTGATGCGCCGCAAATTCCATATCGTCGCGGTCGAGGCGGCGGGCGCGAAGCCCGCGGGCCGCTCGCTGCTCGCTTTCCGCAAGAATAAACTCTCAGCCAAGGAACTCGCGCTCTTCACGCGCCAACTCGCAACGCTCGCCGAGGTCGCGCCGCTCGAAGAGGCGCTGCGTACGCTGACGCGCCAGAGCGAGGCCGAAAGCGCGCGCACCGTCATCGGCGACGTCCACGCGGGGCTGCTCGAGGGCCGCCGCCTTGCCGACGCCATGGGGCGTCAGCCGCGAAGCTTTCCGCCGCTTTACCGCGCGATGGTCGCGGCGGGCGAAACGACGGGCAGCCTCACCACCATCCTCGCGCGGCTCGCCGATCTGCTCGAACGGCAGGCCGAGGTGCGCGGCAAGCTGATCGCCGCGCTCGCTTACCCGATCGTGCTCGCGGTCGTCGCGATCGGCGTCGTCGCGGCGCTGATGATCTTCGTCGTCCCGCGCGTCGTCGAGCAATTCACCGACGTCGGCCAGCAGCTTCCCTTCCTGACACGCGCGGTGATCGCGATCTCCAGCTTCGCCGCGAACTGGTGGTGGTTGATCGCGCTGCTGATCGCCGGGGCGAGTTTCGCTTGGGTGAGTGCGATGCGGCGCCCCGCGTTCAAGGCGCGCGTCGATGCGCGGCTGCTCCGTCTGCCGCTCTTCGGCCGCCTGCTCCGCGATCTCTACGCCGCGCGCTTTGCGCGTACGCTGTCGACGATGGTGTCGAGCCGCCTGCCGCTCGTCGAAGGGCTGAAACTGACCGTCCCGACGATCCGCAACGCGGCGCTCGCGGGTGCGACCGTCAACATCGTCGATCAGGTGCGCGCCGGGGGCAGCCTGTCCACCGCGCTCCGCGACGCCGGGGTCTTTCCGCCCTTGCTTGTCTACATGACCGCCAGCGGCGAAAGCGCCGGCCGGCTCGAACAGATGCTCGAGCGCGCCGCCGATTATCTCGAACGCGAATTCGACCGCTTCACGGCCGCGTCGATGGCGCTTCTCGAACCTGTCATAATTGTCGTTATGGGGTCGTGCGTGGCCCTTATCATCCTCGCCATTCTGCTTCCGATCCTTCAGTTGCAGAACCTAGCCGGACTATGAAAATGTCGCTGATGAAGCTAATCTTTCGCCTGATGCTCGATACCTCCTATTCTGATCGGGGCCGGCCGACGGTCGGGCGCCGCAAGAAAGACGAGCGCGGCTTCACGCTGACCGAACTGATGGTCGTGATCTTCATCATCGGGCTGCTCGCCACCGTGGTGATGATCAACGTCCTGCCCAGTCAGGACCGCGCGATGGTGACCAAGGCCAAAGCCGATATCGCGACGCTCGAAAATGCGCTCGAGCAGTACCGGCTCGACAATCTGAGCTATCCGGCATCGACCGACGGGCTGAACGCGCTGACCGTCGCGCCGCCCGCGCTCGCGCAGCCCGAACGCTATCGCCGCGGCGGCTATATCAAGAAGCTGCCCGCCGATCCGTGGGGCCGCCCCTATAATTATCAGGCGCCGGGGCCGAACGGAAAGGCGTTCGACGTCTGGTCGCTCGGGGCCGACGGCGCCCCCGGCGGGACCGACGACAATGCGGATATTCGCAGCGACGGCTGATAGCGGAGCCGAAGCACCGCGGTCAGCCGTGTGCTGTTCCCCGGCGAAAGCCGGGGCCCATGCGATGGTAGAGCAAGGTTCTGTTCGGGCTCAAGAGGCCCCGGCTTTAGCCGGGGCGCGCTGTCCTGACGGCCAGCGCGGCTTCACGCTCGTCGAACTGATGGTCGTGCTCGCGATCATGGCGCTCGCCGCGACCGCGGTCGTGCTCACCATTCCCGGCGAAGAACGCACCGTGCGCAGCGAGGCCGATCGGCTCGCGGCGCGCCTCGCCGCCGCGCGCGATATCGCGGTGATCGAGGGGCGCAGCGTCGCGGTCAATTTCGCGCCGTCGGGCTATGGTTTCGAACGGCGGATTTCGGGCGAATGGCAACCGCTTCCGGGCCGGGCGTTCGAGCAACGGAACTGGCCCGGCGACGTGCGCTTCGCGGCGGGCGACGGGCAGGGGGCGGCACGCATCCTGTTCGACCGCGTCGGCATCAGTCCGACGCCGCAGGCGGTTGTGCTCACGGGCGGTGATGCGCGCGAGATCGTGCGCGTCTCGGCGACCGGGGAGGTCAGCCGTGGGCCATAATCGCGCCAAAGGCCGCGAAAGCGGATTCACGCTGCTAGAGATGCTGGTGGCCTTGAGCGTCATCAGCATCGCCGCGCTCGCGCTCATTCGCCTTGACGCCTATGCGGTGCGCACCGCGGGCGACCTCGACGAAAGCACGATGGCGGGCATTGTCGCGCAGAACCGCGCGGTCGAACTGTGGACCGACCCGGCCCCGCCGACGATCGGCAACAGCGCCGTCGGCGTCGCCAACGCCGGACGCAACTGGCGCATCGAGCAGCGCGTCGCAAAGACCGCCGACGATGCTCTGCTGCGCATCGATTTGCTTGTCCGCCCCGAAAGCGGGCGCGGGCAGGCGGCGCTGACGATCATCCGGCCGTCGCGATGAGACGGCCGCTTCTCCAATTGTGTTCCCCGGCGAAAGCCGGGGTCCAGAGAAGTCCGGTTTGGCCTCTCGAGGCCCCGGCTTTCGCCGGGGCGCACTGCCCTGAAGGGCAGCGCGGCTTCACCCTGGTCGAGATGCTCGTCGCACTCTCCATCTTCGCGGCGATCGCGGCGATGGGCGTCGGCCTGCTGCGCAGCAGCATCGATACGCAGGATGCGGTGCAGGAACGGCTGAAGGCGATGGGCGGGATCAACCGTCTTCGCGCTGTGATGGCGAACGATCTGGCGCAAGCGGTCCAGCGCTCGACGCGCGGTCCGGCGGGGGAAACGGTTCCCGCCTTCATCGGATCGTCGACCGGCTTTGCGTTCGTCCATGGCGGCGCGGGTTCGGCGGATGGCAGCCCCCGTCCCAGCGTCGAGCGCGTTGCCTATGCACGCGTCGGCAACGAGTGGCGGCGCGCGACGCAGCCGATGCTCGACGGCACCGCGCTCGGCGAAGGCGACCGGCTGATCGCTGATGTCGCCAGCGTCGCGCTGCGATACCGCGACGAACGGGGCAATTGGGGCGAGGTCTGGAGTTCGGAGTCGGGCGACCGCCTGCCGCGCGCCGTCGAGGTGCGGGTGGCCCGCACGGGACGCGAGGCGCTGACGATGCTGTTCCTGACCGCGCCGACCCTGCCGCTGCCACCCGCCCAAGGGGTACCCACATCATGAGGCCCGGCGCGAAAGACGAGCGCGGTGCGGCGCTGCTCACCGTATTGCTGCTCGTCGCGGTGATGGCGGTGATCGCCGCGACCGCGCTCGATCGGCTGACGCTCGCGACGCGCATCGCGGGCAGCGCAGCGGCAGTCGATCAGGGACGCGCTTACGCTTTTGCCGCCGAACAGATTGCGCTGCGCCGCGTCGCCGATCTTGTTGGCCGCGATCCCGCGAAACTGACGCTCGCCGGCAATTGGCTGGGCCGCGATTTTACCCTGCCTCTTCCCGGCGGCGAGGGACGCGCGAAGCTCACCGACGCGAACAATTGCTTCAACCTCAACAGCCTCGTCGCTGAGACGGTGCCGGGGCGGTTCAGCCAGCGATCGGGTTCGATGCGCCAGTTCGGCGAATTGATGACCTTGCTGGGGATCGATCCGGGGCAGGCACAGGCGATCGCGGGTGCGGCCGCCGACTGGATCGACAGCGACAGCAACGAAGGCCCGCTCGGCGCCGAGGACAATGCCTATCGCGGGATGCAGGGCGCCTATTTGCCCGCGAACCGCAAGATGGCCGATGTCAGCGAACTGCGCGCGGTGCGCGGGGTGACGCCGAAAATCTATGCGCGCCTCAAACCCTGGATTTGTGTGCTGCCGGTGACCGATCCGGTGAAGCTCAACGTCAACACGCTCGCGCCCGAACAGGCGCCGCTGGTCGCGATGCTGGTGCCCGGCGAGATCGGCGTTGCGAAAGCGCGGGCGGTGCTGGCGGCGCGCCCCGCTGGCGGCTATGGCAGCAGCGTACGATTCTGGGAGGCGGGTCCGTTCGAAGGACGCAAGCCGCCGAACGAAGTTGCCGAACAGGCGGGCGTGAACAGCCGTTGGCTCGCGCTGACGACGAATGTGACGATGGGGGACGGTTTCTTGACCGCAGTTTCGCTGATCGATGCCAATGGCGGGGCGCCGTCCGCGGGTATGACGCCGCCGGTGATCGTGCGCCGTGATTGGGGCGAGAGCGACTGATATGACGCGCACGCTGGTTCTCTGGCTGCCCCCCGTGGCGGCGCTTGGCGAAGGCGATGCGCCGCAGCCCGCCTGGCTGCGCGTCGACGACGGCGTGATCGTCGATAGCGGGCAGGACGACGGCTGGGTCGGTGCGTGGGAAAAGCCCCGCGATGATAGCGCGGACGACCGGCTGGTCGCGTTGGCGCCGGCCGCCGATGTGCCGCTACGCTGGCTGCATTACCCCGACGCCGCGCCGGCACAGGCGGCTGCGGCGGCGCGGATCGACGCGCTGAAGAACAGCCTGGGCGACGCCGCGGCGCTCCACGTCGTCGCGGGCCAGCCCGCGGAAACGGGGCAGGCGGTCGCGGTTGCGGTGACCACTCACGCCGCGATGACCGCCTGGACCGACTGGTTGAAAGCGCGCGACCTGACGCCGGCGGCGATTATCCCGGCGGCGGTGGCGGTGCCGCCGCCCGAGCCCGACACGCTGTGGACCGCCGAGGTCGGCGGCGAGCGGATCGTCCGCACCGCCGACCGCGCCTGGGTTTCCGATCCCGAGCTCGATCCGCTGATCGCGGGCGGCCACACAGCTTTGTCGCTCGACACCGACCGGATGCGCGAGGCGCTGCTGCTGACGCTCGCCGCGCCGCCGCTCGACCTGCTCAGCGGCGGATGGAAGCTCAAGCGCAGCTGGTCGGTCGATCCGGCGATGCTGCGGCTGGCAAAGCGCCTTGCCATCGCGCTTGTTGCGGTGAGTCTGCTGATCCCGATCATCTACGCGGTACGCCTGTCGTCCGACACTGGCCGCGCCGACGATGCGGTGGTCGCGATGGCGAAGAAGGCCGGGGTGACCGCGCCCGATGCGACCGCGGCCGAAGCCGAACTCGACCGCCGCCTCGCCGCTGCCGGCGGCGGGCCGCTCGCCTTCTCGGTCCCGGCATCGGCGCTTTATGACACGATGGGCGACACGCCCGGCGTGACGCTCAGGACGCTGTCGCACCGCACGGACGGGACGCTGACGACCACTCTCGCGGCGCCGCGCGTCGAGGACATCAACAAGGTGCTGCTCGCGCTGCAGGCGCGCGGCTATCGCATCACCGCGCAGCCGATGGCGGGCAGCGACGGACAGCAAATGGCCAATATCACGATCCGGGCGGTGCCATGACCGAGCGACTGCAAAACTGGTGGATAGCCCTGTCGCTGCGCGAGCGCTGGCTCGTCGGCGTCGCGGGAGTGCTCGCGCTCGGCGTCATCCTGTGGGGGCTCGGCCGCCCGGCGGTTGCGCTATTCGTTGATCTCGAAAACCAGCACCGCGCCGCGATCGAGCGCGAAGGGCGCGTGGCGGCAAAGGTGCAATTGCTCGCGCGGCGTCCCGCGAAATCGGTTGCCGCGACGGTCGATGCGGTCGCGATCGATCAATATCTAGCGCAATCCGCGGGCGAGATCGGGCTGACGCTCGACCGCAACGAAGCGCGTGGGGAGGGGCAGGCGACAATCGCGATCGCCACCGCGCGCGCGACGGTGCTCACCGACTGGCTCGCCTCACTCGAGGGGCAGGGCTTCGTCGTCGACCAGCTGACAATTACCCCCGCCGCCGACGGCACCGTCGGCCTGACCGCCGAGCTTCGGAAGGGCGGACAATGAGCGTGCGCAGGCGTTGGGTGATTGCGGCGCTGCTACTCGCGCTGATTCTGATTGTCGCGACCTTCCCGATGCGGCTCGCGCTCGGCTGGTCGGGTGCAACCGATGCGGGCATCACCGCGCGCGAGGTTCGCGGGTCGGTATGGTCGGGCGAACTCGTCGATGCGCGGCTTGGCGTCCTGCCGCTCGGCACGGTGCGCGCCAGCCTGTCGCCGCTCGCGTTGCTCGGCGCCCGCACCGAACTTGCCTTCTCGCGCGCCGACGACCGGCTCGGCGCGCTCGCGGGCCGCCTGCATGGCAGCGCCCCACGCGGCGCCTCCGACGTCAGCGGCACCACATCGATGTCGGGCGGGCTCGGCATGATCCCCGTCGATACGATCCGGTTCGAAGGCGCCACGATACGCTTCGACGATGCGGGCAAATGCGCCGCGGCAAGCGGGCGCATCCAGCTTACGGTCTCCGCCCCCATCGCGGGGCTCGACCTCTCGCGCGGCCTGTCGGGTCCGCTGGGGTGCGCGAACGGGCGCGCGCAGGCGGCGCTCGCCAGCCAGTCGGGCATGGAGCGGCTGACCTTGTCGTTCGATGGCAGCGGCGCGTATCGCGCGCAGTTCGCGATCAATGTCGACCGCGATCCCGCGATGGCGGGCGCGCTTGCCGCACTGGGGTTCAAGGCCGGACCCGCCGGTTTCGTCCTGGTGACCTCGGGCCGCTTCTGACGTGACGATCCTCGATGCCTTGCCCTTCGGCATGGGCGTCGCCTTTGCCGCGCTGATCGGACTCGCCCTCGGCAGCTTCATCGCAACGCTGGTGCTGCGCTGGCCGGCGGGGCGCTCGGTGCTGGGGCGCTCGCAATGCGACGGCTGCGGGCGGCCGCTTGGCGCGCTCGATCTCGTGCCCTTGCTATCGGCGTTGGCATGGCGCGGGCGTTGCCGGACGTGCAACGTGCCGATCGATCCCTTTCACTGGCGTGTCGAGCTGGGTTCGGCGCTGATTGGTGCCCTCGCCCTCGCGCTTTTGCCCGGAACGGCGGGCTGGCTCTGGGCGCTGTTCGGCTGGCTGCTCCTGCCGCTCGCGCTGCTCGACGCGCGCCTTTTCTGGCTTCCCGACCGACTGAGTGCCTTGCTCGCCGTCGTCGGCCTGCTGCTCGCCGGGCCGATGCTCGGAACGCCTTTGCTTGATCGCTGGATCGGCGCGTTGGCCGGGGGGCTGATACTGGCGCTGATCGCGTGGGCCTATCGGCGCGCGCGCGCCGCCGAAGGCATGGGCGGCGGCGATCCCAAGCTGGTCGCGGCGATCGGTGCCTGGCTCGGCTGGCAGGCGCTGCCGCTGATGCTGCTGCTCGCGAGCCTCGGCGGAATCGTCTGGGCGCTCATTGCCCAACGAAAAGGGGACCAGCCGCTCGCCGAGCGACGGGTCCCCTTCGGTGTTTTTGCCTGCACCGCCGCCTTCGCGACAGTGCCTTTATGGCCGCTTCTTAGCGCCCGATAACGACGGTCACCGCGCGGCGGTTCTTAGCATAGGCTTCCTCGGTCGAACCGATTTCGGCGGGGCGTTCCTTGCCATAGCTGATGACCTGGATGCGCGACGGATCGACGCCGAGCGACGCGAGATAGTTTTTCGCGGCGTTCGCGCGGCGCTCGCCGAGTGCGATGTTGTAATCGCGAGTGCCGCGTTCGTCGGCATGGCCTTCGAGCGTAACGCGGACCGCGGGATTACGCTGCAACCACTGTGACTGGGTCTGCAATGTCGCCTGATCCTGTGCGTCGACATTATACTGGTCATAGTCGAAGAAAACGCGGTCGCCCATGGCGCCAACGCTGGCGAGGAAATCTTCCTGCGACCCGGGGACGACGCCCGTACCCGTGCCGGCGCCCGTATCGGTGCCGGTGCCTTCGGGGGCGGGGGGGAGCGTGTCAGGGGCCTTTTTCGCGCAGGCGCCAACAGCAAGCATGGTGATCGCCGCAATCATTGCGGTGCTTTTGCGTATCGTCATGTTTCTGTCCTCTTGTTGTTGAAAATATTCGTGCGGCCGAATTGGCCCGTTCAGGACGCGATAGTTGAACCCGATCGCGCCATTTTGGTTCCGGTTTTCCTCAGGGAAGTACCGGGCCCCAGCTGGGGTCCGACCCGTCTTGCGGGGTCGGCAGGCGGCGCATGTTCACGCCGGTCAGGTCGACTTGCCACAGGCTCGATTTGCCCTCGCGGCCCGGGGTGGTGCGGAAGAACTGGATGACGCGGCCGTTCGGCGACCAGGTCGGCGCTTCGTCCTGCCAGCTGTTGGTCAGCATCCGCACGCCGCCGCCCGACGGGGTCATTACCCCGACGCGGAACTCGCCGCCGCCCATGCGGGTGAAAGCGATCAGGTCGCCGCGCGGCGACCATTCGGGGGTGGCGGCGCGCCCGCCGCCAAAGCTGATCCGTTGCTGGTTCGATCCGTCGATGTTCATCGTATAGATTTGCTGGCCACCCGACCGGTCGCTTTCGAACACGATCTTCTTGCCGTCGGGCGAGAAGCTGCCTCCGACATCGATGCCGGGGGTGCTCGTCAGCCGTACCGGGGTGCCGCCGTTCGCCGAGATGCGATAGATGTCGGTGTTGCCGTTGACGGCCATCGAATAAAGGATCTGGGTGCCGTCGGGCGACCAGCGCGGCGCGAAGGTCGCGTTCGAGCTTTCGGTCACCAGCTTCTGCGAACCCGCCGCGACGTCATAGATGAAGACGCGGACGCGGTTGTTCAAATAGCTGACGTAGACGATCTTCTTGTAATCGGGCGAGAAACGCGGGCTGATCGCGAGCGCCTGCCCGTTGGTGATGAAGCGGTGGTTACCGCCATCGCTGTCCATGATCGCGAGCCGCTTGATCCGGTTCCCCTTGGGGCCGCTCTCGGCGATGTAGGCGACGCGGCTGTCGAAGAAGGGCGCCTCGCCCGACAGGCGCGAATAGATGGCGTCGGCGCATTTGTGCGCGGCGCGGCGCCAGTCGCCGGGCTGGATTTCGAAGCCCTTGCGGACCAGCTCGCTGCCGAGCGCGGTGTCATAAAGATAGCAGCCGACGACGAGGCCGCCGGTCCCGCTCGCGTCGACGAAACCGTGGACGACATTTTCGGCGTTGCGCGCCTGCCATTCGGCAAAGCGCGGCGCCTGCACCTCGGCGCGGCTGATTGCGGGAATGCCGCTGGGCCCCATCGGGTCGTAAAGACCGCTGCGTTCAAGGTCGGCGGCGATAACTTCGGCGATCTGGCGGCCGAGGCTGTCGGTGCGCAGCCCGGCGACGTTTTGCACCGACGAGGTGGCGAGCGCGGGGATGGCGATGACGGTGCGGTCCTGCGAGAGCGTGCCCTCGATCGTCTCGCGCGGCTCGGTCGGCGTGACCGCGGGCGGTGTCGGGGCGGTCGGGGTTTGCGCGAGGACCGGTGCCGCGGTAAGCAGCAGGGCGAGCGAAAGGCTGATCGGACGGAGGAGCATTTCTCTTACCTCTTGATGAAATCGAGCGTGTAATTCTGCCAGAAGCTGTAGTTTTCTTCGGGCAGGTCGAAGGGTGCGGCGAGTTCCACCGCGCGTTTGGCGCATTCTTGGTGGCGCTGGATCTGGAATTTGTTGCTGTCGTTTTCGCCGCTCGTCGTGACGCTGGTGAAGCCGGCGAGCGCGCCCGACTGGGTCAGGCGGAATTTGACTACGGTCTTGAGTTGATCGACATCGACCCCCGAAATGCGGCAGCCGTTCCAACGCGGCGCGACCGCCGACTTGATGCTGACGTCGATCGATCGCCGGACTTCGGCGGCGGTCGCCGCGGCGGGCGCACCTTTGCTCGCGGGCGATTTGGGCTGCGACTTCGAAAGCCCCTCGGCGATGCCGTCGAGGCGGCCGGTCGGGCGCGCCGGGCGATTCTTTGCCGGCGGTGCTTTCGGGGCGGCCTTGGGCTGCGCTTTTTGCGCCGCGGGAGGCTGCTTCGGCGGTGCCGCCTTGGGCTTCGCGACCTGCTTGGGGGTCGGTGCGGGCGTCGGCCGCACCACCGGTTCGGGCAGCGGCGGCGCGGGCATTGGCTCGGGCGCCGCGATGTCGACATTGTCCTCTTCGCCGAGCCGTGCGGCAGGGGGCGTCTCGCTGATCACCGGCGCGGTCGATTGCACCGCGCTTTCGGCGATCAGGTCGACCTCCATCGGGGGATTGTCGAACCGGCGTTCGCCCGCGGTCCACTGGACCGAGAGCAGGCCGATAATGACGACATGCGCCGCCACCGCGATGGCGATGCCGCGTCCTTCATTCCCCCTTACTGCCCGTTGTTCGGCCATCGTCTTAACCTAGGGCTGTGTTTCTGAACCGTCGGTGACCGCGGCGGGGGCGCTGTCGGCGGTGCCCTCCGATCCCGTCGTCACCAGCGAAATGCGCGTCAGGCCGGCGCGATTGAGTTCGCCCATCACGCGCATCACGCGGCCATAGTCGAGCCCCTTGTCGGCGCGCAGCATGATCTGGCGCGGCTTGTCCTTGCCTTCATTCTCGCGCGTGATCGCGTCGAGCCGTGCCGGAAGCTCGGCTTCGGGCACGACCTCTTCGCCGATGTAGAGCGTGTCGTCGGCATTGATCGACAGCTGCACCGGCTCCTGATCCTCGGTCTCGACCGGCTTGGCGCGGCTTTCGGGCAGGTCGATCGGGACGGCAGAGGCGAGCAAGGGCGCGGTGATCATAAAGATGATCAGCAGCACGAGCATCACGTCGACGAGCGGGGTGACGTTGATTTCGGCCATCGGCGGACGGCGCGTGCCACGTCCGCGCCGTCCGCCGATGCCGCCCGAGGGACCGCTCATCGCCATCAGGCTTCAACCTCGAGTTCGCGGCTGAACGTCGCGTGCAGTCCGTCGGCAAAACGGCCGAGGCGCGATTCGAGCCGGTTAAGGCGCTGGGAAAAGGCATTGTACGCGATCACCGCGGGAATCGCGGCGAACAGGCCGATCGCGGTCGCGAACAGCGCCTCGGCGATGCCGGGTGCGACGACGGCGAGGCTGCTATTATTTTCCGCCGCGATCGCGGTGAAGCTGCGCATGATGCCCCACACGGTTCCGAACAGGCCGACGAAAGGAGCCACCGAGCCGATGGTAGCCAGCGTGCCGATCTTTTCGGCGAGCCGGTCGACTTCGCCCGCAACCGCACTGTTCATCGCGATGCCGAGGCGTTCGCGCGTGCCGTCGCGGTCGACAGTCTTGGTCTTGGTCGACCGGCGCCATTCGCTGATCCCGGCGCCGAGCACCTTGGCGCTCGGCAATTCCTCGCTGCCATTCTTGTCGAAGAATTTGTCGATATTGTCGGCGCGCCAGAAATCGCGCTCGAAGCGCTCGGATGCGCTCATCAGTTTGCTGACGCTGCGGCCATGCGTGAAAATCACCGCCCAGACATAGATGGACGCGAGCAGAAGGCCGATCATCACCGCCTTTACGATGATATCGGCCTGCAGGAACAGCGCGACGGGGGACAAGGTCGCCGCGTCGGCGGCCAGCGAGATATTGTCTAGCAAGGGAAAGTCTCTCCATTCATCATGGCGGTAAATCGATCGGCCCAACCCGCAGGCTGGCGGCGCGGCCGGCCTTCGGGCGACAGGAAGGCGGCGGTGACTTGCCCGTCCGTCAATGTCTCGCCGCTTAACGTGTCAGTTCCGCGAAGGATGCGCTGCGAAATAATCACGCTTGCGCCGCGTACCGCCTCGACTGTGCTGACGACCAGAAGATCGTCGTCGAGCTTCGCCGGGCGGCGGTATTTGATCGCGAGGTCGGTGACCGCCCAGCTGCCTTCACCCGCTTCCATCGCCGCGCGCTGATCGATGCCCGCGATGCGCAGCATGTCGGAGCGCGCGCGCTCCATATAGCGCAGATAATTGGCGTGATAGACGATGCCCGACAGGTCGGTATCCTCGAAGTAGACGCGCGCCCGGAAATGATGCTCAGCCCCGACGAAGGCGCCGGGGACGAAGGGGGGCGGGGCGTTTACCATTGTCCCAACCGATAGCGGCCCTTCGACTCGTCGCAAACCCCTAACCAACGGTTCGTCGCAGATCGGGGCCGGTTGATGGAATGAAATTCGCGGAAATCCGCCTATTTCGCCTGATCGAAAAGTCCGTCCTGCGACCCCGCGGGCGGGTTGAGCCCGAGATGCTTCCACGCGCTCGCATTGAGCATGCGTCCGCGCGCGGTGCGCGCGATCAGTCCGACCTGCAGCAGATAGGGCTCGATTACATCCTCGATCGTGTCGCGCGGTTCGGACAGTCCGGCCGCGAGCGTCTCCACCCCGACGGGGCCGCCGCGGTAGATGTCGGCAATCATCGTCAAATACCGCCGGTCCATCGCGTCGAGCCCGAGCGCATCGACCTCGAGCCGGTTGAGCGCGGCATCGGCGGCCTTCGCATCGACGATATCATGCCCCGCAACGGTCGCGAAATCGCGCACCCGGCGCAGCAGCCGCCCGGCGATGCGCGGCGTTCCGCGCGACCGCTTCGCGATCTCAAGCGCGCCGTCGGACGCGATCGGCAGCGCGAGCAGGCGCGCGGCGCGCGTGATGACCTGTTCGAGCTCGCCATGCGTGTAGAAATTGAGCCGCACCGGAATCCCGAAACGGTCGCGCAGCGGCGTGGTCAGCAGCCCCTGCCGCGTCGTCGCGCCGACCAGCGTGAACTTGGGCAAATCGATCCGCACCGAGCGCGCCGATGGCCCCTCGCCGATCATGATGTCGAGCGCGCGGTCCTCCATCGCGGGGTAGAGGATTTCCTCGACCGCGGGCGACAGGCGGTGGATCTCGTCGATGAACAGCACGTCGCCGTCCTCGAGATTGGTGAGCAGCGCGGCAAGGTCGCCCGCCTTCGCGATCACCGGCCCACTGGTCGAACGGAAGCCGACGCCGAGTTCGCGCGCGACGATCTGCGCGAGCGTCGTCTTGCCGAGCCCCGGCGGACCATAGAAAAGCACATGGTCGAGCGCATCCGACCGCGCCTTCGCCGCCTCGATAAAGATCCGCAGATTCTCGCGCGCCGCCGCCTGCCCGACGAATTCGGCGAGCGTCTTCGGCCGCAGCGCGGCGTCGGCGTCCTCGGGCGTGCGGATCGGGGTGGTGAGGGCCGGCTCAGTCATAATGCTCTATTGCATCGCCGATGACCGAAACCCAAGGCTCCTTCCGCTCTTCATACACCGAATAGTCGGGCACGAAGCCGTGACCGGGCTCGAAATTGCCGAGCGGCACCGCATAAGCATCATGATAGGGCCGCGCCCGATACCAGACACCCGAACCGCAGGTGTCGCAGAAGAAGAAGTCGGCCATGTTGCCGCTGTCGCCGGTATATTGCCACACCTTCGCGTTCGCCTCGCCCTCGATGCGGACCTGCTCCTCCGGAAAGCGAACCTGCGCGGCAAAGGCGCTCCCACTCCGCGCCTTGCACTCGCGGCAATGGCAGACCGACACGCGGATCGGCTCACCAGTGCAGGTAATGCGGACCTGGCCGCAGCGACAGGAGGCGTGGCGTATCAAATCAGTCATGCTGAGGGAGGAAAGACGTACGGATTGGCTATGCCAAGCCTGACCTCAGAATATCTCCGTTGGAGATATCGAACGATTTTTTGTCCTTTCTCGCTGTTGAAAGCAGCGGGATCAATTGAGCGTTTGTCGGTTTCACTTACGGAACCGTACAAAGTTATGTGGTTCATCTCGTCAAGATAGGTTCGTGCCCAAAGGCCGTGACCAACTCCGCTGAAATGATACACCAAATAATTATAGTACTGTTCGAGTTCGCCGGCGTCATCGACAATGATATCGCAGCCGTGCTCGATCCGATCGGGCAGATCTTTGTCATCCGAGAGGAATGTTTCGGAGAAGATCATTTTGCCGCCTTCTTGAGCGCAACGCGAACCAGCGCGTCGAGGCTCGCGCCCGCGCCCAATTCCTCGTTGGCAGCCGCAACCGCCGAGCTCGCTTCGCCGGGTTTGAAGCCGAGACCGGTGAGGGCGGTGACGGCGTCGCCGAGCGGGCCTGTGGTAGCGGAGCGGGACGGATTCGAACCCGCGATCCCGCCGAGCGCCCCGGCCTTGTCCTTCAGTTCGTGCGTGATCCGTTGTGCCAGTTTCGGCCCGACGCCATTCGCGCGCGCGATCATCGCGCTGTCGCCGCTGGCGAGGGCGCGCTGCAAATCGCCGATTTCGAGCGCCGAGAGGATCGCGAGCGCGACCTTTGCGCCGACGCCCTGGACGCTGGTGAGCAGGCGGAACCAGTCGCGTTCCTCGGCCTTGGCGAAACCGAGCAGGCGCAGGAAATCCTCGCCGACGAGCATCTCGGTGTGGATGGTGACGTCGCCGCCGACCGGGCCGAGTGTGTCGAGCGTACGCGCCGACGCCTCGACCAGATAACCGACGCCGCCGACGTCGATCACCGCATGGCCTGCGCCGCTCGAATCCAGCCGCCCTGTCAGTTTCGCGATCATGCCCGGTGCCTAACGCGGGGAGAACGAAAAGGGAATCAATTTCCCTTCATCATCGGGAATATCCCCTTTTCGTCATGCCGGACTTGATCCGGCATCCATTGCCGCGTGGACCCCGGATCAAGTCCGGGGTGACAAGGTTCTAGGGTCGTGGGCGATGGTTCGCATGACAGATCGCGACCGCCAGTGCATCGGCGGCATCGGCGCCCGCGACCTTCGCGCCGGGGAGCAGGATGCGCAGCATCGCCTGCACCTGTTCCTTCGCCGCGCCGCCGGTGCCGACGATCGCTTTCTTGACGAGGCGGGGGGCATATTCGGTGACCGCCAGCCCGCCGCGCGCACAGCCGAGCAGCACGACGCCGCGCGCGTGCGCGAGCTTCAGCGTCGATTGCGGATTGTCGTTGACGAACACTTCTTCGACCGCCGCGCACGCCGGCGCATGATCGGCGATCACCGCGGCGAGCGCGGTATCGAGATGCGCGAGCCGGTCAGGCAGCGGCGCCTTGGCGTCGGTCTTCACCTGCCCGTTGGCGATATGGCTGATTCGGCTGCCCTCGACGCGGATGACGCCCCAGCCGGTGCAGCTGAGCGAGGGATCGAGACCGAGGATGATCATGGGGTCAGGCCGGGCCGATCAGCCGGTCGATCAGCGCCTGATCGGCGTCGTAAACCCAGCATTCGCGCAGCAGGCCGTCGGCGACGGTATAGACGAGGAGGCGTTCGACCTCGACCGCCGCATCGCCTGGGCCCAGCCGTTCGCGCGCGACAATCGCGCCGCGGCGCGGCCCCGCCATGACATCGACGATCTCGAGAAGCCGCCGGCCGGTGCGCCGTGAGAAATCGGCGAGTATCGTCAGCGCGGCGACTTTTCCGGCATGGACACCCGACAGCGCGTTCGCGCCGCCATAATGCAGGGTGAAATTGTCGTGATACAGCGCGGCAATCGCCGCCAGATCGCCCGATTTCCACGCGGCGGCATAGGCTTCGAGGACGCGGCGAACCTTGTCCTCTCCGCCTGCTGCCGCGGGGTCGCTCACCCCAGTTTTTCCATCACGGCGTCGGGGATTTCGTAATTGCCCCACACGGTCTGGACGTCGTCGTCGTCGTCGAGCGTGTCGATCAGCTTGAATAGGGTCTGCGCGGTCGCTTCGTCGGCGACTTCGCTCTTGAGCGTCGGCCGCCAGGCGAGCTTGACGCCTTCGGCTTCGCCGAGCTTGGCTTCGAGCGCTTTCGCGACTTCGTGCAGGCTGTCGACGCTGGTCCAGATGTCGTGGCCGTCCTCGGACGATTCGACATCGTCGGCGCCGGCGTCGAGCGCGGCTTCGAACACGGTGTCGGCATCGCCCGCTTTCGCGGCATAGCTGATCATGCCCAGCCGGTCGAAACCGTGGCTGACGCTGCCGCTGGTGCCGAGGTTGCCGCCGTTCTTCGCGAACGCCGTACGGACGTTGGTCGCGGTGCGGTTACGGTTGTCGGTCAGCGCCTCGACGATCAGCGACACGCCGCCGGGGCCATAGCCTTCGTAGCGGATTTCCTCGTAATTATCGCCTTCGCCGCCCGCGGCCTTGTCGATCGAGCGCTGGATATTATCCTTCGGCACCGACTGCGCCTTGGCGGCGTTGATCGCCGCACGCAGGCGGGCGTTGGCGTCGGGATCGGGCAGGCCCATCTTCGCCGCGACGGTGATTTCGCGCGAAAGCTTGGAAAACAGCGAACTGCGTTTTTTGTCCTGCGCACCCTTGCGGTGCATGATGTTTTTAAATTTGCTATGGCCGGCCATGGCTCTCTTCTTTTCGGCTGGAAGGAACTGGAAGCGCGCGCTTACATCAGGACCGAATGTCAAAGCAACCGCTGCCACCACCCGACATCGCGCCAGCCGCCCATTTTCCAGCCGACCTCGCGGTAGATACCGATCGGCGTGAAGCCCATTGCCTCATGCAAGCCGATGCTGGCTTCATTCGGCAAGGCAATCCCGGCAAAGATGGCGTGGATATTGCGATGGGCCAAAATCGGAAACAGCGCCTCATAAAGTCGCCGCCCAATTCCGGCACGCGCAAAAGCCGCATCAAGATAGACTGCGACATCTGCCGAGGTTGCATAGGCTTCTCGCGTGCGGTGGGCGGAGCCATAGGCATATCCCGCAATTTTGCCCTCGACCTCCGCAACCAGCCAGCCATGACTCGCGCCATAATTCTCTATCCGGCGTGCCATTTCCACCGCATCGGGCGGATCGCATTCGAAACTGACCCAATTGTCCGTGACATAGGGCGCGTAAATCTCGGCACATCGCGCCGCGTCGGCTGAGGTCGCCGGGCGGATGTCGGCGGTCACGCCAGCGTCACCGCCGTTCCCGAGGCGCTGACCATCAGCATCGAGCCATTCTGCCCGAGCACTTCATAGTCGAGGTCGACGCCGATCACCGCATTGCCGCCGAGGCGCGCGGCTTCGGCTTCCATTTCGCCGATCGCTTCCTTGCGCGCGCGGGCAAGCACATCCTCATATTTGCCCGAACGGCCGCCGACGATGTCGGTGATGCTGGCGAACAGGTCGCGGAACAAATTGGCGCCGACGATCACTTCGCCGGTGACGATGCCCAGATATTCGCGGACCGGACGGCCCTCGACATTGTTGGTGGTGGTGCTGAACATCGTCACTCTCCCTCGTGGTTTTTAATCGATCCCGAGCGCCGACTTATAGACGTCGAGAATCGCTTCCATTTCCTTGCGGTCGTGGACCGGCAGTTTGCGCAGGCGCACGATCTGGCGCATGATTTTCGGGTCGTAACCCTGCGATTTCGATTCATTATAGGTGTCGCGGATGTCGTCGGCGATGCCCTTTTTCTCTTCTTCCAGACGCTCGATGCGCTCGATGAAAAGGCGCAGTTGTTCGTCGGATACGGTGGCTTCGCTCATTTTTGGCTCCGGTGATTGGGATGATGCGGCGCGAGAATCGCGCCTGGCGCGTCCCTAATCGGCTCCGGGATTTTTGGCCATGCTTTCTTCCATCCGCGCGAGCTGTTCGGGCGTGGCGGCGGTATGGTGGCGCGCTTTCCACTCCGCGGTCGGCATGCCGTGGACGATCGCGCGGCCCGCCTCCTTGTCCATGTCGCCCGCCTCGGCAATCCAGTCGCCGAGGCAGTTGCGGCAAAATCCGGCGAGACCCATCAAATCGATGTTCGCCGCGTCGCTGCGATGCTGGAGCAGGCGGACGAGGCGGCGGAAGGCCGCGGCGGCGACCGCATCGTCGATGCTGTCGAGCGCGTCGTTACCGGTCGTCTGATCGTCGCTGCAGGACATGGTTCCTCCGTTGAATGATTGAATAGCTATACGGCGGTTGCCTTCCTATCATCAAGGCGGCATTGCCATCATCAGCAAGCCGGCATTGCCCTAGCGTCCCCCCTGTTATCGGAGCTTTTGTGGTCCAGAATTTTACCCCCCGCCAGCGCAAGGTGCGCATCCTGGCGACCCTTGGCCCCGCAAGCGCCAACCCCGAGATGATCGCCGCGCTGCATCGCGCCGGCGCCGATGCGTTTCGCGTCAATATGAGCCACGGCGATCATGCGGGTCATGCCAAGGTGATCGCGGCGATCCGCGCGCTCGAAAAGGATACCGGACGTCCGACGACGATCCTTGTCGACCTGCAGGGCCCGAAACTGCGCGTCGGCACCTTCAAGGATGGCCCGGCCGAGCTGGTGAACGGCAAGAGCTTCACCCTCGATACCGACAAGACGCCGGGTGATGCGACGCGCGTATATCTGCCGCACCCCGAACTGTTCGCGGCGCTTGAGGCCGGCACGCGCCTGCTGATCGACGACGGCAAGCTGGTGCTGCGCGTGCAGAGCGTCGCGCCGGACAAGATCGAGACGGTGGTCGAGGTCGGCGGCAAGATTTCGGACCGCAAGGGTGTTAATGTCCCTGATGTCGTCGTGCCGCTCGCGGCGCTGACCGAAAAGGACCGCAAGGACCTGACCTTCGCGCTCGAACAGCATGTCGACTGGATCGCGCTGTCGTTCGTGCAGCGTCCCGAGGATGTCGCCGAGGCACGCACGCTGATCGGCGGCAAGGCGGCGTTGCTCGTGAAATTCGAAAAGCCGTCGGGCGTGCAGCGGATCGAGGAGATCCTGGAGCTTGCCGATGCGGCGATGGTCGCGCGCGGCGACCTGGGGGTCGAGCTGCCCCCCGAGGCGGTGCCGCCGCTTCAGAAAAAGATCGTCGCGACCGCTCGCCGCATGGGCAAGCCGGTGGTCGTCGCGACGCAGATGCTCGAATCGATGATCGTCTCGCCGTCGCCGACGCGCGCCGAAGTCTCCGACGTCGCGACCGCAGTTTACGATGGCGCCGACGCGATCATGCTGTCGGCCGAAACCGCGGCGGGCGCCTTCCCGGTCGAGGCGGTGACGATGATGGATTCGATCGCGCGCTCGGTCGAAAGCGATCCCGATTATTTCCGTCGCCTACATTTTACCGAGACCGCGCCCGACGCGACGACCGCCGACGCGCTCGCCGAGGCGGCAGGCAGCATCATTACGACGATCGCCGCCGATGCGATCATCTGCTTCACCGCATCGGGGTCGACCGCACGCCGCGTCGCGCGCGAGCGGCCGGGCGCGCCTTTGCTGGTGCTGACGCCGAAGCGCGAGGCAGCGCGGCGCATGGGCCTGCTGTGGGGCGCGCATGCCGTGCCGACCAAGGATATCGGTAGCTTCGAAGAGATGATCGCCAAGGGCAAGCGCATGGCGCTGCGCCACGGCATCTGCAAGGCGGGTGCGAAGCTGGTGATGATGGCGGGAGTTCCGTTTGGCACCCCGGGGTCGACCAACGTGCTGCATGTCGCGACACTCACGGGCGACGAGCTGCGCGGCTACAGTTAGGATTCGGGGCCTAGTCGATTCAAATCGGCACAAAAGTTACCGGCTGATTCACAAAATTTTCGGGCTGATTCAGATCGGGACGTTTAAAAATGGTAAATGGACTTTGCACCATTGACGCCGCGCGGCATAGTTGGTGCAAGTAGCGCGTCGGACCCGCGTCGGGGGGCTCCGCATTCGCCAGTCCGGAGGTTTTTCCCGCGTGTCCGCACCGTTCCGTTTTCCGCGCTTTTTCGTCACCAGCCCGGCGCCCTGTCCCTATCTGGCGGGCAAGACCGAGCGCAAGGTGTTCACCGAACTCAGCGGCAACTCGGCGAACGAGCTGAACGACGCGCTCGGCCGCATCGGCTTCCGCCGCAGCCAGTCGGTCGCCTATCGTCCGAGCTGCGCCGATTGCTCGGCCTGCGTGTCGGTGCGCGTCTGCGCGAGCGAATTCACGCCCAGCAGCTCGCAGAAGCGCAACCTGCGCCGCAACGGCGATCTCGTCGCGGCCGCGTGCAAGCCGTGGGCGACCGAAGAGCAATATGCGCTGCTCCGCGCTTATCTGGGTTCGCGCCATCCCGATGGCGGGATGGCCGACATGGACGAGCAGGATTTTGCCGACATGGTCGAGCAGACCCCGGTCGACTCCTATATGATCGAATATCGCGAGCCGACCGCGGACGGCAGCAAGGGCCGCCTCGTCGGTTGTTGCCTCACCGACCGGCAGGGCGACGGGCTGTCGATGATCTACAGCTTTTTCGACGCGGCCCACCCGATGCGCGAGGGGCTCGGCACCTATATCATCGCCGACCATGTCCAGCGTGCGGCGCGGGCGGGACTGCCCTACGTCTATCTCGGCTATTGGATCGAAGGGTCGGCGCGCATGGCGTATAAGGCGCGTTTCCGTCCGCTCGAAAAGCTCGGCCCCGATGGCTGGTCGCGCTTCGAGCCGACGCAGTCCGAGCGCATCGCGGCGATGTTTGAGCTCGCCTGATCGCACCGGCTGACCGTTGTTGAGAATAGCTCGCAACGGTCGGTTTCTCGCCTCCACCCGGTTGACCTTTCCTCGCTTTCAAGGGCATAGCTTTGCGCCCAGGACATAAGTCCGGGTCGCATCCGTTATGAATTCGCCGGGGGGGCTGGCGACAGGGGGAAAAGGATGCCCGTGCGCGCGTTCAGCATCACGGTTAGCGACAGCAGATGCGGCTCCGGCCGTGCGATGGCGCGCGCATGAGCGATCCGGTCAAGGTTGCGATCATCGGGTCGGGTCCCGCGGGGCTCAGCGCCGCGTCGCGCGCCGCGCAGCTCGGACTCAGCCACATATTGCTCGAAAAGACCGACCACCTGTCGGACACGATCTTCAAATATCAGAAGGGCAAGCGCGTACTCGCGACGCCCGAGCGGCTCGATCTGCGCTCCGACTGCCGCTTTGCCGAGGGCGCGCGCGAATATATCCTTGGCAACTGGGACGAGGACGCCGCGAACAACAAGGTGAATGTGGCGTATCACGCCGAGGTTGCCGAAGTGTCCGGCGCGAAGGGCGCGTTCGCGATCAAGACCGCGAAGGGTGACGTCTACACCGCAGAGAATATCGTGCTCGCGATCGGGACGCAGGGCAATCCGAACCGGATGCGCTGCGAGGGCGCCGACCTGCCGCACATCATCTATCAGGTCGACGATCCCGAGGATTTCAAGGACAAGCATATCACCGTCGTCGGATCGGGCGACGCGGGGATCGAAAATGCGCTCGGTGTCGCCGAGGAAGCGCTTGAGAACACCGTCACGATCCTCAACCGGTCAAAGGATTTCGCGCGTGCCAAGGCGAAGAATGTCGCCGACATGACCGAGGCCGGCGAAAATGGCTTCATGTCGATCCGCACCGAAACGCAGCCGAAGAAGGTCGAGCCGGGCTGGCTGACGCTCGAAACCCCGACTGGGGAAGAGCGGATCGAGTGCGACGTGATCGTCGCGCGATTGGGCTCGGTCGCGCCGCGCGGCTTTGTCGAATCGATGGGGATCGAGTTCACCGGTCCCGATCGGGAGGCTTTTCCGAAATTGTCGCCGACATTCGAGACGACGGTGCCCGGCCTCTATGTCATCGGCGCGCTCGCGGGTTATCCGCTGATCAAGCATTGCATGAACCAGGGCTATGACGTCGTCGAGTTCCTTAACGGCAACAAGGCGCTTACCCCCGCCGACGAAAAGGATCTCGCGGCGATCTTCGCGGGGTTGCCGCAGCAGAAATCGGTCAGCGAGTGGCTCGAATATCTGCGCACGCGCATCCGCATCTTCGCCGATGTCTCGCCGCTCCAGATGCGCGAATTCATGCTCGATTCGAAGGTCGCCTTTTACCGCAAGGGCGACGTCGTGTTCGAAAAGGGCGAGCCGGGGTCGTCGCTCTTCGCGATCGCCGACGGCCATGCGGTGGTCGAGGTCGGACCCGACATCAATGTGCCGATCGAGCAGGGGTCGATCTTCGGCGAGGTCGGCCTGATTTCGGGCCGCAAGCGCGGTGCGACGATCCGCGCCGGCGAAGACGCCATCTTTGTTGAGGTGTCGCGTACCGCGGCGCTCAAGCTGATGGCGGCGGTTCCGGGCGCGAAACGCGTGATCAACCGCATCTCGCTCGAACGCCAGTTGCTGCAGATCTTCAAGGGCGGGCTGACCGTCGAGGATCTCGAGCCGATCGTCGAGGATCCCGCGATCGAACGCGTGCCCGCGGGCAAGGTCGTGCTTGCCGAGGGCGACGAGGGCGACGATGTCTATGTCATCCGCTCGGGGTCGATGGTCGTCGAGAAGGATATCGGCGGCAAGCCGATCTTCCTGCGCTATTTGCCTGCGGGCAGCTTTTTCGGCGAAATGGCGGTGCTCAGCGGAGAGAAGCGCAACGCCACGGTCAAGGCAGCGGTCGCGAGCGAAGTGATCCGGCTGAAGGGCGAGCAGTTCAAGGCGATGCTCGCCAAGCGGCCGCAGGTGCGCGAGGCGACCGAGGCCGCGGTCGCCGAACGCGCGGCGATGAACAGCTTCATCGAATCGCGCAAGGCGAGCTATTCGAGCGCGGTCGACCTCTATTCGGACACCGCGACCTTCATTATGAAGGAGGGGCTCGGCGAGGCGACCGACGCGCTGTTGATCGACGAGAATCTGTGCGTCGGCTGCGACAATTGCGAAAAGGCGTGCGCCGACAGCCACGAAGGCCTGTCGCGGCTGGACCGCGAGGCGGGCAAGACCTTTGCGCACCTGCATGTTCCGACGAGCTGCCGCCACTGCGAGCACCCGCATTGCATGGCCGACTGTCCGCCGAACGTGATCCACCGCGGCCCCGACGGCGAGGTGTTCATGGAGCCGGGGTGCATCGGTTGCGGCAACTGCATGCGCAACTGCCCCTATGGCGTGATCCGCATGGAGGCCGCGCCGCCGGAGAAGCCGAGCCTGCTCCGCTGGCTGCTCACCGGTTTCGGGCCCGGGCCGGGCGAACCGTCGCCCAAATGGACCAAGAAGCAATTGGGCGACGAGAAGCCCAAGAAGATCGCGGTCAAATGCGACATGTGCAAAGGCATATCGGGCGGCCCCGCTTGCGTGCGTGCGTGCCCGACGGGCGCCGCGATCCGCGTGTCGCCGGAGGAATTCCTGTCGATCGCGCGGCTCGACGAGGACACCGACTGATGGCGAGCCTGTTCCAGCGACGCCGGTCGAAGGCCACGCAGGTCGAGCGCGTCCGCGAGCGGCGGCACGAGGGCTTCCTGCGCTATGCGGGGTTCCGCTGGGCGAAAATTTCGGGCGGGCTCTGCCTGCTCATCATCGTCAGCTATGCGCTGGTCGACGTGACGCCGCGGCACAATGGCGGTAGCTGGTACGGCTATACGCTCGGCACGATCGGCGCAGCGCTGATCCTCTGGCTCACCGCGCTCGGCTATCGCAAGCGCAAGATGACGAGCGACCATTGGTCGCTGAAGGCGTGGACCTCGGCGCATGTCTATCTCGGGCTCAGCCTGATCGTCGTCGGCACCTGGCACACGGGGTTCCAGCTCGGCTGGAACGTCCACACGCTCGCATGGGCGCTGATGATGCTCGTGATCCTGTCGGGACTTTATGGCGTCATCGTCTATGCGACCTTGCCCGCGGCGCTGTCGAACAACCGCGACGAGATGACGCAGATGCAGATGCTCGAAGCGATCCGCGCTTTCGACCGGCAATTGCACAGCGCGGCACAGCCGCTGACGCCCGAGGACACGGCGCCGGTGCTCGCGGCGCTGGGCGAAGATCCGTTCGCGGGCGGCATTGGCGCACGATTGTCGGGCCGCTATCCGAATTGCGCAACCGCCGCCGCTTTGCGCACGCTGTCGGCCTCGAACGGCAGCGACCGTGAGGCGCGCGAGAAGGTCGTCGGGCTGCTCAAGCAGAAGGAGGCGGCGCTGACGCGGCTGCGCCGGCATCTCAAGATTCGCGCGCTGCTAGAAATCTGGCTCTACGTGCATGTGCCGCTGACCTTTGCGCTGATCGCGGCGCTGTCGGCGCACATCATCAGTGTCTTTTTTTACTGGTAAGGCGGGGAGGGGACCATGAGCTTCATCCTGCGCCGTATTTCGACGACGAAGACCGGCAAACAGATCATCCGCGATCAGGCGCTGCCGGGCGACACGATCACGCTCGGCCGCGAGGGCAGCAATAGCATCCATGTCGCTGATCTCGCGGTGAACCCGCAGCATGCGACGATCAGCAGCGCCGATGGCCGCACCGTCCGCGTGGCGGCGAGCGAGGGGCTGGGGTTCGACCTCAATGGGCGCAGCGCAACCGTTGCCGATATCGATAGCGGTGCGGGCGGCGAGCTGCGCTTCGGCGGGCACCGCCTGACGATCGCGCGTGAGGGCGAGAATATCATCCTCCTCGTCGAGCGCATCGACGAGCTGTCGCAGTCGTCGAAGGATGTCGATGAGGCGAAGGCTTTCTCGCTGCAGGGCGTGATGCTGGGCAAGCGCATGGGGGCGTGGGCGTTCGGCCTGTTGATGCTGCTCGCTTTCCTGATCGGGCCGATCTGGGCGTGGTACAGCTACAAGAATGTCAACGAGCGCCCCGACGGCTATCATGCCGACAGCGCCTGGCTGTCGGGTCCGCTGTCGAGCGCGCACGCGAGCCTGAAGAACGACTGCCAGTCGTGCCATGTCGAACCGTTCGTCGCGGTGACCGACAAGGCGTGCGTCGGCTGCCACACCGGCGAGCATAAGGCGATGAGCATGGCGCACGCGGGTGCGCCGACCGCGATGTTGCTCGCCGCGCGCCATCCGCCGGGGGTGGGCGAGAAGATTCTTGCGGGTTTCGCGAAGACCTTCAACAAGCCGCAGGGCCGCTGCGTCGAGTGTCATACCGAGCATGAAGGTTCGGGGCCGATGCCCGCGACGCCGCAGAAATTCTGCGCCGACTGTCATAACGGCATGTCGGCGCGATTGAAGACCGCGGGCCTTCCGACGTCGCTCGCCGACGCCGCCGATTTTGGCACAAGCCACCCCGAATTCCGCCCGCTCGTGCGCCCGGCGCTGGGCGCGAAGCTGGTGCGCACGACGCTGGCGAAGGGGATGGTCGACTACAATGGCCTCAAATTCCCGCACGACATGCATTTGCAGGCGACTGGTGGGGTTGCGCGCATGGCGGCTAGCTTCCGCGGCCGCTATGATTTCGGCAAGAAGCTCGAATGTTCGAACTGCCACCGCGTCGAGGCCGACGGGGTGCGCGTGAAGCCGGTCGAGATGGAGCGCGACTGCGCGATGTGCCACAGCCTTGCCTTCGAAACCGTCGGCGGCGTGACGCGAACGCTGCGCCATGGCGAGCCCGATCAGGTCGTCGCCGACCTCACCGCTTATTACCGCTCGACCCCGCCCTCGCGTCCGCTTCAGCTTGGCGGCATGCAGCGTCGCCGCCCCGGCGCCTATGCCGAGGGGCAAGTCTACAATATCTATTTCAACGAAGTCGCGACGCGGCCCAGCCGCGCGCAGGATGCGGTGCGCGCGGTCTTCTCAAAGGGCGGCGCGTGCTATGACTGCCACACGATCTTTGCGCCGCAGGCGGGTAACAGCTGGCGGGTCGCGGCGGTCAGCCAGACGCCGCGCTACCTGCAAAAGGGCTGGTTCGACCATGACGCGCACAAGGAAACCGAATGCGCCGATTGCCACACCGCCGCGCCGGCTTCGAAAGCCTCGACTGACCTGCTTGTTCCGGGGCTGCGCCAGTGCCGCGATTGCCATGTCGGCGAGGGCGGGGCGCACGTGGTGAAGGTCGAAACCGCGACCGAATCGCCCTGCGCGATGTGCCATGAATATCATTCGGACGGCGGGAAACCGTGGATGCCGCCGCGCAGAGCCAAGAAAAACACCGCCGCAATCACAAATAAACCTCTTGCTGCTACCTATAGTGTGAGCATGATCACAGGAACCGGGGGGCGGGGCCTTTACGATGTGACGTGGCGCACACCTCCCTTGCACGGGGCAAGGCGGGGCGGGTGAGGTTTTATGGGTCGGGACCAGCCGACCGGAACGGGGGACGGATATGCTGATCGCGCAGATCACAGATATCCATATCGGGTTCGATCCGGACAATCCGGCCGAATATAACCGCAAGCGCCTCGACGAGGTGCTCGACGTGCTGATCGAGGGGCCGAACCGCCCCGACTTGCTGCTCGCCACCGGCGATCTTTCCGATCGCGGCGACGACGACAGTTATCGCCGCCTCGCGACCGCCTTTTCGCGCTGTCCCTTTCCGGTGTGGCCGAGCGTCGGCAATCACGACCTGCGCGACAATTTCCACGCCCGCTTTCCCGGTCTCGACGACGGCAACGGTTTCGTTCAGTACACGATAGAACTCCCCGAACTGCGGCTGGTGACGATCGATACGCTGGAGGAAGGGCGCCACGGCGGGGCGTTCTGCGACCGGCGCGCCGCGTGGCTCGACGCCGAACTGGCGAAGGACAGCGCCAAGCCCACCTATATCGTCATGCACCATCCGCCGATCGAAAGCGGGATCGAGTGGATGAACACCGACCCCGACGAGCCGTGGGTCGCGGTCTTCACCGACGTGGTACGCCGCCATCCGCAGGTTCGTGGACTGATCTGCGGCCACCTCCACCGCTCGGTGACTGTTGCGTGGGAGGGGCGCACAATCGCGATCTGTTCGTCGACCGCGCCGCAGGTCTCGCTCGATCTGAGGCCCATCGACGAGAACAAGCCCGACGACCGGCCGATGATCGTCGCTGAAGATCCCGCTTATGCGCTCCACCGTTGGAATGGGCGCGAACTCGTCAGCTTCTACGACCACGCCGGCGCGCATACGATGCTCGCCAAATATGACGAACGGCTACAACCGCTGGTGCGCGAGTTGAAGGCCGAGCGGCCGCGCCAATAGCCGAGCGACAGATCGACGCCGGATTCGTCAGCGGGAGGCCTCTCCTAGTGCCACTCGACAAGTGAAGGTAAAGTCACTACATTAATTTGTTTTTTACTGACAATATTTAGACCGATCTGCCATTGGGCCGAGAGTATTTACCGGCTAGCGCGATAGCCGTTTGTGGGCGATGTGCCTTTTGGGGATCGTACGGAAACATGGACCATCCCCCGAAACGGTTGTTGCGACTGGATGGACTGCGCGGCGTCGCGGCCTGCATCGTCAGCCTGATATTTCATGCGCGGCTGCTGTTCGGCGGACAGGAAAATCCGCTCGATGGGCTTCCGGTCATAATGTGGTTTCAGACTTGGGGCTGGTCGATGGTCGACCTGTTTTTTGTGCTTTCCGGCTTTGTCTTCGCACATTGCTACCTTGATCGCTGGCGAATGCGCTCGGGAACTACAGCGTCGGGATTTGCTGTTTCCCGCTTTGCTCGACTCTGGCCTTTGCATGCGATCACTCTGGCCTTCACAATCGCCGTAACCATTAACTTTCCCGATACGACGTGGTGCAATTCGCTGCTCTCGTTGCTGATGCTACATGTCTTCGTGGCCGATCCGACCCATACGCTGAATAGCCCGGCATGGTCGCTTTCGGTCGAAGTGCTTTGCTATGCAGTTTTCTGTTTGGCAGCCATTGCCGGCACGCGATTTCTTCAGGCGGCGATGCTGGTCGCGATGGTGTTCGGCGTCTATTCCATTGCTGAGTTCGGCGTCTGGAATTCCCTTGTCGGCCGCGGTTTCCTGGGTTTTTTCGGCGGCGTCCTGTTGTGTCAATCAAAGGGCCTTGCCGATCGAATACCCAACTTGGTCTTGGCGCCGCTGGCTGCGCTGCCCTTTATCATCGTGCCGGACGGGGCTTGGCTGATCTTGGCGATCCTCATCGCGTGGCCGGCTGCGATCCTTTTAGCGCTGCGAAGCGAGATCATGGAGGCTCGTCCGCTGGTCTGGTTGGGTGAGCGCAGCTATGCGATCTACCTGCTTCATGTTCCTATTTATATCATGAGCTGGGCGATCCTTTCGGGGCTCACTACGCCGACACAGACGCTGGGGTTGATCGCCGTTCTTCCAACCTGGGCGGTCATTATTTTGGCCGCCGACTTTCTCTATCGACGCGTCGAGAGACCCTATCAAAAGGCCATTCTGGAACGATTCGAACGGCGGGCTTTGAATGCCCCCAAGCTCGCAACCGTCCTTAGAGAAACTGATCGGAGATTTTCGGTCGTCGAGGGAGATTAGTAACCCAGGGTCAAGTCCACCCGCGGCTCGACGGCTTCGTCCTTTTTCCAGCGATCGAGATTTTCGAGGAAGCGCTGCGCCGATCGGATGAACATCTTGTCCTGCGCGCGGCCCGACAGATGCATTGTGATATGCGCATTGTCGAGGCTCCACAGCGGATCGTCGGCGGGGAGCGGTTCGGGTGTTGTGACGTCTAGGAAGGCCGAGGCGATCTGCTGCGCATCGAGCGCCGCGATCAGCGCGTCCTGATCGACGACGCTGCCGCGCGCGATGTTGATCAGCGTCGCGGTCGGCTTCATCGCCGCGAGCTCGGCGGCGCCGATCATGCCGTCGGTTTCGGGGGTCGCGGGGACCGCGAGGATCACCCAGTCGAACTCGCCGAGCTGCGCGCGCCACTGGTCGGGGGTCAGCGTGTTCGGACCGGGTGAGCGACGGACCACGGTGACGTCGACCGCGAATGCCTTCAGCCGTTCCTCGATCAGCTTGCCGATCGCGCCATAGCCGAGGAGCAGCGCCCTCGACCCGAACAGCTCGACCTTGCCCGGCGAATCCATCAGCCATTCGCGGCGTTCCTGCGCGCGCACGACATCGCGGTAGCCCTTGGCGACGGTGAGCATCCCCATCACGACATATTCGGCGATGGTGATCGCATTGATCCCCGCGCCATTGGTCAGCACGGTGCCGCGCTCGCGCAGCAGGCCCAGCGGCATGCCGTCGACCCCGGCATAGATCGAATTGAGCCATTTGAGGCCGGTCGCGGCGGTGATGACCGCTGCCATATCCTTCTTGTCGTACATGTCGAACCAGCCGATCTCGGCCTGCGGCGCGAGTTCGAGCGCCTCTTCCTTTGACGCGAAGAATTTGGGTTCGATCCAGTCGGGCAGCCGGTTTTCGACAAGGGGACGGATCAGGCCCGAAAGGACGGTGACGGTCTTGGTCATGATTTTCCTACTGCTGAAATGCGTGCCAGCCCGCCCAGGCCAGCGGGGCGAGGCCGATCAGGTCGACGAGCGCGATGGTGCCGAGCGCCGGGGGGCACCCATAGGACTGATAGAGATATAGGAAGCTGAGCATCGAGATCGCGGCGAGCAAGGTCGCAAGCTTGCGACCGCCGGGATCGAATGCCGCCCACACGCAGGCGACGAGCACCGCGAAGAACAGCGCGGCGCGATGGTGCATCAGCAGGAAGATCGGGCTGTCCGGCGCGATACCATATAGCCGCGTGATCAACGCCGGCCGGAACAGCGCCAGCGCCGGGATCAGGTGGACAAGGCCGACGAGCAGCCAGCAGATCAGTTGCGACATGCAACGAAGCTAGCAGCCCGCGGGCCTGCGACAAGCCTCTAATTGGCGGCTGGTTGCCAGTCCCATCCGATCGGGTCGCCGTCCATCACCTCGACCCCCGCGGCGACGAGTTCGTCGCGGAGGGCATCGGAGGCCGCAAAATCCTTGGCGGCGCGCGCGTCCTTGCGGCGCGCGAGCGTCGCTTCGATCTCGTCTTCGCCGATCGTCGCGGTCTTGGGGCGGACGCGCAGGTCGGTGCGCGCGGTCGTCAGCAAGCCGAGGCCGAGCACCGCATCCATCGCGGCGAGCGCCGCGCGTTTCTGGCCCGCGTCGATCTTTTTCATCGCCGCCGTTTCTTCGAGCAGCGTGAGCGCGACGGGCGTATTGAGGTCGTCCGACATCGCCGCGTCGAACTTCGCCAACAGGTCGGTGAGGCGTCGGTCGGTCGGCTCGGCGGCTTCCACATCGCGCGCCGCGGCGGCCGCCATCACCAGCCGCTTGAGCCGCGTCAGCGCGGCGCCAAGACTGTCCCAGCTGAACTCCAGCTCGCTGCGATAATGCGCCTGCAGGCACATCAGGCGATAGGCGAGGGGGTGGTAGCCCTTGTCGACCAGCAATTGCAGGCGCAAAAATTCGCCGCTCGATTTCGACATCTTGCCGCTGCGGTCGACGAGGAAATTATTGTGCATCCATATCCGCGCGCCGCTGTCTGGCGAGCAGCTGTGTGCCTGGTTTTGCGCGATCTCGTTCGGGTGGTGAATCTCGCGGTGGTCGATGCCGCCGGTGTGAATATCGAACGGAAAGCCGAGCAGGGCCTCCGACATCACCGAGCATTCGAGGTGCCAGCCGGGTGCGCCGCGACCCCAGGGCGAATTCCACTCCATCTGGCGCGTCTCGCCCGGCGGCGTCTTGCGCCAGATTGCAAAGTCGGCGAGCGCACGTTTGCCATCGACGGGATCGATGCGGCTCTCGCCCTCATCAGTGCCGTGACGCGCGAGGCGGCCATAGTCGGGGACGGTGGCGGTATCGAAATAGAGGCCGCCATCGAGTTCGTAGCAATGCTTGTCGGCGATGTTTTTGCCCCATTGAATCATCGCTTCGACATATTCGGTGGCGCGCGGGTGCTGCTTGTCTCGGATATTTAACCGCGCAAGATCGGTCTCAAAATCCGCCTGATAGAAAGCCGCGATGTCCCAAGCGCTTTTCCCTTGCGCGGCGGCGGCCTTCTCCATCTTGTCATCGCCGACATCGGCGTCCGAGGTCAGATGCCCGACATCGGTGATGTTGATGACGTGGGTAAGCTTATAACCCTTGTACGACAGCGTTCGCCCCAGCGTGTCGCCAAAGACATAAGCGCGCATATTGCCAATATGCTGATAATTATAGACCGTCGGTCCGCAGCTATAGACGCGCGCCTCGCCGGGGTGGACGGGCTCGAACTCTTCGAGACTGCGCGTCAGGCTGTTGAACAGCTTGAGCGGGGAGGCGGGGGCGTCGGTCATAACCGCGCCCATGCCTTGCTCCGCCCGCCGGCGTCAACCGAAAGCCTTATTGCTGCGGCGGCGTCCACAGATCGTCGTTACCCGCGCCGGTCACCGGATCGTCGAGCAGCGGCTCGCCGGTCATCGGATCGATGTCGCGCATCGTGATCAGCGGCTGCGGGAAATTATTGCCCTCGCCACGCGCCTCATCTTCGACCTCTTCGTCGATGATATCCTGGACCGGGAAATTGGTCTGGAACTCGAAGGTCACGGTCGTGCAGCCGCTCGGACTGGCGATAAGGCAGCCATTGAAGGTCGACCGGCGATCATAGCTGCCGACCACCGGCGCTGCGCCATTGATCGTCAGCAGCGGGACCGTGTCGATGCCGGTGATCTGGCCGCCCGCGCCAAGCTGCACCCCGTTGATGACGATGCGCGACGTCCCTTGCGTTCGCACGTCGAGCCCTCCGGCGCCGAAGGTCAGCCCACGGCGCTGCGCGAAGTCGGTGCCCGCCCCGCTGTTCTGGACGTAGAAGCCGCCCGCGACGTCGGCGCGGATGCCGCGCGCGAACAGCGCGCCCTCGTCGAGCGTGACGCCGTCATTCTGGCCGAGGCGCGTATTGATCGCGTCGGTCGTCGTCGCCGCGCCAACCGCGGTAATGGCGGCTTCGGTCGCGACGATGATGTCGTCCGATGCCAAGTTGAGCTGCCCGCCCGGCGCATTATTTGCCCCGAGCAACCGGACGCTGCCGCGGCCGAGGATGACCTCGAGCGCGTCGCCCGCAACAAGGTTGAGCGCGTTGGCGTCGGTGAGGCCCGTCAGCTGGACATTGCCGATCACGCGCATCTTGCCCGGGGTGCGGATCGTCAGCGCGCCATTGGCGCCGAGGTTGGCGTTCGATGCGCCGCCGGTCATCGTGAAGGTGTCGACGACGACGTCGGGCGGCGTTGCCGACCCGACCGAAACGGGGCCCGCGCTCTGCACCTCGGGCGCGAAGATTTCGATCTGTGTGCCATAGAGGCGCGTCAGCTCGTCGGCGTCGATATGATAGCCGTTGGGCCCGTTCGGGCCGGCAGTGCCACCGACGAAGGTCTGGTTGGCGGTGTTGTTGTTGGCGACCGACAGCTGCTGGGTCACGCCCGCGGTGCCGACGCGGCCCGTCGGCGCAATGCTGATTCCCGCCGAGGCGAGCGAGATCGACTGGCCGGTGACGACGCCGTTGATCCCGAGCGATGCGCGCGCCGCGGCGGTGAGGTTGCCCGCGACGGTAACAGTATCGAGATTGAGGAAGCCGCCCGCATTTTCGATGATCGCGTTCGCAGCGGTGAGGTTGCCGATGGTCATCGCCTCGCCCTGCGTGCGAAGGTCGGCGGTGCCGGCGACAGTGCCGGTGGCGACCGAGAAGTCGCCTCCCCCGCGGACATAGGCGTCGCCGACGTCGGTGGTCAGCGTGGCAAAATGCAGATCGCCGCCGCTCTCAATGCGGATCGCATTGCCGCTGGCGTTGATCGTACCCGCCGCGATGAGGCTGCCGAGCTGGATATTGCCGTCGCTGCTGTCGAGGCTGGTCGTGCCGAGGACATTGGCCTGGTTCGCGGCGACCCCGGTCGCGCCGGTGAGCGTCACATCCTGTCCCTCGATCGACGTGATGCCGATCGCGGTCCCCGCGGTCAGCGTCGCATTGCCCAGCGCGCGGACGCCGCCGCCCGATATGCCCGCGGACGAATTGACGACGACATCGCCGTCGGCGCTCAGCGTCGGGATCGCGGAGCCGCCGGGGCTGGTGAGCGCGGCGAGCGTCACGCCCTGCGCGGTGATCGTCGCATTGCGTCCCGCCGCCACGGTGCCGGTCAGATTGGCGATACCCGCCGCATCGACCACGACGTCGCTGAAGGCATCGAGGCCTGCGAGCGTCGCCCCGCCGCCCTGCGTGCGGATGCTGCTGTCACCGCCCGTGGTGCCGAGGCCGAGCGTCGTCGCGCCGTTGACGGCAATGCTGTTCGCGGCGTTGAGCAGGATATCGTCGCCGGCGGACAGCGTCGCCGCTTCGATCGCGCCGGCGGTCGACGCCATCACGATGTCGGCGCCATTGATGCCTTGCGACCCTTCGCCCGTGCCGATGGTGAAGGTCGGGCTGCCCGAGGCTGTCGAGAAATCGAGGATATGCGTGTCGGCGCCAGTGCCGGTAGTGCGGACGTTTAGCGCGTCGATATTGCCCGCAGCGCGGACGGTGATGTCGTCGCCGCCCGTGACATCGGTCAGGCTGGCGGTCGTTCCCGCAATGACGAGGACATCTTCGCCCGCCGTGCCGCCATCGATCGACGCCGCGGCCCCGGCGTTGACGCCGAACATGCGCGCCGCCGAGCTGTCGGTGAGCGCCGCATTGTCCGCGGCGATGACGAACAGATTGCCCTCCGCCGCGATACCGTTGCGGTCGACATAACCGCCATTCGCCTGCGCCGAAGCGTTGATATTGGCGTCCGAATTCAGGAAGATATTGCCGCCCGCCACATAGATGCCGGAAAGGTCGGCGGCCGAGAAGATTGAGATGTTCCCATCGACGTCGGCATTGTTCACCGCAACCGCGCCGCCGGTGCCGAAGGCGAAGAAGGACGCCGCGCCCGTGACATTGCCGGTGAGCGCGATGCTGTTAGCGAAGAGGTTGATGTCCTCGCCCGCACTGATCGACCCGCCGCGGATTCCTTCGGCGCCCGCGGTCGTCCCCTCCGCCGAAAGCCCGACCGACAGGCCGGCGGTGATCGAGTTGAAGGTGATCGACTGGCCCTGGACCTGGACAAAGCCGCCCGCGGTCGAGTTGCCGAGATCGACGGCACCGGGCGAGGTGATCGAGATATCGCCGCCGGTGATGATTGAATTCAGCCCGGTACGGAAGCTCGCGGCGCTCGCGGCGAAATCATTGACCGCTTCGGCATGTTCGACGCTCGCGGCGCCGCCGCCGTTGATCGCGATATCGGTGGCGTCGAGGCGGTCGACACCGATCGTCGCCGCGGGGCCTTCGCCGGTCAGCGAGAGCGTGCCCCCTGCGGCGAGCAGGCTACCCGGCGCGCCGCTGATGCTGGTTCCGGCGACGATGAACAGATCGTCGGTGGCCTCGATCGTCGGTGCCGCATTGGCTCCGCGCAGGTCGTGGCGGATATCGATCTGGTCGCCCGCCTGCAGCTGCGCCGTTTCGCCGACGATCACGTGCCCGGCGCCCTCCGCATAAAGGCCGATCGAGCCGTCGGTGCCGAGCGTCAGGCTGCCGGCTTCGATCGTGCCGCCGGTCGCGCCAAGGAAGATGCCCGCGGGCGCTGTGCCGGTGTCGTTGTTGGTCGGATTGGCAAGGCCGCGCACCTCGACGTCGAGGCTGGTGAAGTTGATCCGGCTGTCGCTGCGAATTTCGACTCGGCCGGCGGTATCGCCGCTGGCAAAGATATTGGTGTTGCCAAGGTCGATCAGGCCGGGGCCGGCGTTGGTTGTCAGCGCATCGATATGGACGCGTCCGCCGCCGGTGCCCGCAAAACCGCCGTTTGTGCCGGGCAGGCTGCCGCCGCCGCCGGCAAGGCCGCCGTTGCCGCCGGTTCCCGACTGGCCGCTGACATTGATTTCCAGAGACTCGCCGGCGGTCGTGACCGTGCCGCCGTCGGCGATCAGCCGTACCGATCCGCCGACCCCGCCGCCGCCGAGGCCGCCATCGCCGCCAATATTGCCGGCGCCGAAATCGGCGGTGCTGCCGTTGCCGCCGTTGCCGCCGATGCCCGTGCTGCCGAGTTCCACGACGTCGCCTGCGGCCAGGCCGAGCGTCATCGCCGCGCCGTCGCGCGAAATGACCTCGATCGCGCCTCCCTGCGCGCTGCCGCCATCGCCGCCCGAAGGCGCGATCGCCGCTGACGAAGCGAAGCCCAGGTTGCCGTTACCGCCATTGCCGCCGGTCGCGCCGGTGACGAAATTGGCCTGCGTGACCTCGACGATCGCATTGGGGCCGTCGGCGAGGACGCTCGATGTCCCGCCAAAGGCGTTGCCGCCGTTGCCGCCGCCTCCGTCGCGGCCGTTAGCGCCGTTTCCGCCCTGCGCCGTCGAATCGAGCGCGATCTGGAGCGTGCCCGCGTCGAAATCGTCGACGATCGCCTGTGCGATACCGCCATAGCCATCGCCGCCCGTGCCGCCGACATTGTGCGTGCCGCCAAGGCCGCCGGTGCCCTGCGCAACGGCACCGACGTCGGTGATCGTGCCCGACGTCGCCGCCAGTCCGATCGTCGCGCGCCCACCCCGGCCGATGCCGCCCCCGCCGCCGACGCCGACGCCGGTCGCGCTGCCCGAACTGCTCGAGAAGAAGGAAGAGCCGCCCTCGCCGCCGATGCCCGATGCCTCGGCGGTCACGCTGCTCGCCGTGACGGAGCCGCCGGTCAGGTTGACGCTGGCGGTGCCGCCGGACCCGTTTCCGCCATTGCCGGGCGTTCCGGGTGGGGACCCGAAACCCGCGTTGAAGCCGCCGCCGGTGCCGCCGGTGCCGTTGGCATTGGCCTCGATGACGCTCGCATCGACGACGGCAGTGCCGCCGATGTTGATGGCCGCATTGCCGCCGACACCCGCACCGCCGGTGCCGCCCGCGATGATGTTGGCCGGATCGTCATCATTCCCGTCCATCCCCGAACGGCCTTCGCCGTTCGCCGATGCGATGATGTCGGCGGCGGTGATCGTCCCGCCCGACAGGTCGATCGTCGTGACACCGCCAGTGCCCGTGCCCGACACGCCCTGGGCAATGCCACCGATGCCGTCGGCGCTGACGCTCAAGTCGCTGATCGAGATGTCGCCGCCGGTCTGGGTGAAGGTCGCGGTGCCGCCGGTGCCGTTCGCGCTGCCGCCGCTGCCGACGCCATTGGCCGACAGTTCGATAAGACCGCCCGACAGGGTGCCTCCCCGGACATCGAGCGTGACCGTGCCGCCAAGTCCATTTCCGCTGCTATCGATCGGCCCGCCCGGAACCTCGAGCTCCACCGCAGTACGGCCGTCCGCTACCGCAAAAATCTGGCCATAGTCGATTGCGCTGCCGGAACTGGCGGTCGTCCCGATCAGGATGGTTCCGCCGATGCCGGTCGGGTCGGTCGCTCCCGCCGTTATCGCACCCCCCGACGTGCCGCCCGCGATCAGGTCGGCCCCGACGCCCAGGTCGAGGCGGCCGCCATCGGCGATCAGCTGGATCGTCCCGCCCATCGCCGCGGCGCCGGCGGCGCTGCTGCCGGAAGTCGCGCTGACGTGGAGCTGGTTCGTTGCGTCGAGAGTCGCCCGGATTTCCCCGCCATTGCGGGCAAATAGGTCGATCGTCCCGCCCTGCGCGGCGCCGCCCGTGCCAACCACATGGGCCGTGCTGCTGCTGGCATTGACCTCATAGACCTCGGCCACGATGGTTCCGCCGTCGGCGAGGAAGTCGACATTGCCGCCAACGCCGTTTCCGGCGCTTTGCGTGACGGCGTTGGACATGTTTCCGCCCATCGCCTGGACAGTGAAACGATTGCCGGTGCTGATCGTACCCCCTGCGGTCGCGTTGACGGCGACATTGCCACCCGTACCCGATCCGAAATTTTCTCCGGCAGGATTGAATGGAAAGCGATTCATGCCGACCGCGAAAAGATTGATGACGCCGCTGCTGCTGATGGTCGAGCCGTTGGTCGCCGCCAATGTCACATTGTTTGCGCGCGCGTTGCCCGCCTGACCGGTGGTGCCGCTCGGCGTCGTTGCTGTTCCGGCAGCCGCAGAGGCATCCAGCGTTATAGAGGTGAATTGCGCATTGATGCCGCCGTCGACGGTCAGCCTCGCGATACCGCCCAGCGCATCGCCGCCGGTGGTATTCTCGCTTCCGCCCGCATCGCCGCCGCGGCCGAAGCCGCTGGCGCCGAGGTCGCCCAGCGACACGACCGACGTCGCGTCGGCATTGATCAATATTTCCGCCGTGCCGCCGGTCCCGTTGCCGCCATTCTGCGTCAGGAATCCGCCGACATTCCGGCCGCCTTCGCCCGCGGCCTGAACGAAACTTTGCGTGGTCGACAAAGTGGAGCCGGTGCCCGACACCGTGATGCGCGCGGTGCCGCCGGTGCCGTCGCCCGACTGGGTGAGGCCAATGCCGCCGAGTCCGCGCGCGTCGAGCGACAGCAGCGCCGCGGGCCCGACGCTGCCGCCGTTCGCAACAGTCAGGCTTGCCGTGCCCCCGGTGCCGCTGCCGTTGGCGGCGGGCGGTCCGCTGACAAAATTTCTGTCGCCCGTACCGAGCGCATTGATGAAGATATTGCCGGCGGTCAGCGAGCTGCCGGTGCCGCTGACCGAAATGCTTGCATTGCCGCCGCGTCCGTTACCGCTTGAGCCGCCCGCGTCGCGGTCGCCGAAGCCGTTGGCCTCGACCGTAACCCCCGCCGTTGTCACGCTGCCGCCGGTGATTGTCAGGCTGGCGGTGCCGCCCTGACTGTCGCCGGTAAGGGCATCGGGAGTGCCCGAGGCGAGGATCGAGAGCGCACCCGGCGCCGAGAACGTCCCGCCGGTGATATTGACCGCGGCATTGCCGGGCGCACTGTCCCGGCCGCCCGATTGCACGGTAAAGGTGCCGGCGGCGCCGCCCGACTGGTTGGCGCCGATCGAAACCGTCGCGCTCGCGTCGCCGATGAAGGTCCCGTTGCCTTCGACGAAGAACTGGCCGGCCGACGACAGCGGCGGGGGCGAAGAGGGCAGGGGCTGCGTCGGCTGCGCGGCAAGGACGTTGCTGGCGCGCGCGACCGTGCTGCTGCGGAACAGCGTGTCGCCCGCGGTGATGTTCGCCGCGGTTGCGTTGACCGGGGTCGTCGCCAGGTCGCCGCCGACGATATTATAGCCCGCCGACAGGCGCACCGCGCCGTCTTCCTCTGTTGCCGAGACGGCGTCGTCATAGCCGATCGCGCCCGACACCAGCATCGTCACCGCGTCATTCTTGGGAATGGCGACCATATAGATGCGGCTCTGGTCGGTATCGCCGTCCTGATGCGCGGGGCCGGTGGTCGTGCCCGTGTGGGTGATCGCGTTGCCGCCTTCGACCCCCCGGGTGACGTTGATGTCGAAGAGGCCGCCGTTGATGCGGATTTCGGCCTGTTCGGCGGCGACATAGGCGGCCGACCCGTCGACCCGCACGGCGCCCGCCTGGACAACGCGCGGCGCGACCAGCGCGATGTAGCTGCTGCCGGGGTTGCCGACATTGTTCGCGTTAATCGCGCCGTTGACGGTGATCGCCGACGTGCTGCCCGCCGCCCCGTTGAACCGGATCTCTCCGCCCGGACCGAACAGGCCGCCCGTGGTGATGATGTCGTTGGTGGTGAGGACAAGGCTGCCGACGTTGATTATGCCGGTCGCGCCGATCAGGATGCCGCCGGCGTTATAGAACCAGATATTGCCGCCGCGCGGCCCGGTCGTCGCTCCGACATAGCTGTTTACAATGCCATTCAGCCCGATCTGGTCGGTAATCGAGGTGCCCGCCCCGTCGACGAACCGGTTGAGGACGACATAGCCTGCGGTGTCGCCGACATAGTTCAGTGTGTTGCCTCCCGGCAGGAAGTCGATCACGCCCGCAACCGGAGTATTGGACGGCGTCCAGTCGACAATGCTTTGCGGCCCGGTGACGTTGACCGTCGAGGGATTCACGCCCGTGCCCGCGGTCGTCCCCGAAGGGAGGGTCGTGATCGTGCCTGACCCCGCGACCTGCGCCAGCGCGGGGCCGCCATAGGCGAGTGCCATCATCCCGGCGGCGATCGCGCAGCTCGTCAGCAGTCGCTGCTTGCCGGGGCCGCTGGGCGAGAGGGAGGCGATGGCACGCATATCCGTTGTCCTCGATGCAAAATTCATGGTCAGCGCGCCCTCACGCCGAATAAGGTTGTCAGCGATATCAGCAGCCGCGGATCGGGCCGCTCGGCGAGGAAACCGCCGCGGTTCAGCGGTACGGCGAGCGTCATGTCGAGCCGCGCGAGATCGCCGTAGGCAACGCGTATGCCGCCCCCCGCCGAATAGAGTTTCTGCGGATCGAGCCCGTCGAAGGCGCTATCCTTGTTCCACACCCACGCGGCGTCGAAAAAGACGAACGGCTGGAAAGCGAAGCTCTCGGTATTGGCGGGAACGAACGAGCCGTAGCGTGCTTCCAAAGCCACCGCGACGCCGCTGTCGCCGATCACCGTGCCGGGGTCGAAGCCGCGCCCGACGGTGAAATTGCCGCCCGAAAATTCCTCATAGGCGAGCAAGGGATCGTTCGCCCACTGCGCGCGCGGCGCCGCCGACAGCGTGAACAGCTTTGCCGGCCGCCATTCGGCGAGCGCATTGGCGCGGACGAGGAAGGCGTCGGGCTGTCCCTGGACACGCGTCAGCGGGATCGCGCCGGGCAGGAAACACGCCGTGCCGCCGGGACCGCAATCGTCGCTGGCACCGAGGAAGGAAGCACCCTTGCGCGCCTCGAACGAGGTTGAAAGCGACCAGCGCGGTTCGCTGGGGCTGTAACCGCCGCGCCCTGCGATCGAGCCGGGGTCGATCCAGCTAGCGTCCGCGCGGAGGTTGAAGACGCGCAGCCGGTCGTGGTTGATCGGAATGCTGGCGAGGCTGATGTCCTGATCGATAATATCGAGCCCGCCGCCGAGGGTCACACGGTGCGCCTGTGTCAACACAAGGGGGTAAGCGGTGAACAGGCTGACGATCTGGGTGTTCGACTTGACCGGAAAGCCGGTGATGTCGGGGCGCGTCCAGGCATAGGTATAGCTGGCGCCGAAGCGGAGCCCTTCGCCGCCGACGCGGAACTCGTGCGACGCCTGCACGACTTTTTGCTCGTCGAAATCGGGGGTCGCATAAAAGCTGACCGTGGTGAGGTCGCCCATGCCGGTGAGGCCGGCGAAGCGCGCGCGCGCGATGCCACCCCAGCGGCCGACGTCGCGTGAGCCGAAATTCTGCGCGTTGAAGTCGAAGGTGAAGGGGGTGCGGGCGACGGTGATTTCGCCGACGACCTCTCCCGGAACCGCGCCGGGGCGCAGCGTCAGGCGCGCGTCCATCCCCGGAATGTCGCGTGCGAGGAGCAGATAGCGTTCGGCGTCGACGATGTTGAACACCGGCTGGTCGTCGAGCCGCGACAGATAGCGTTGCAGCAGGCGTTCGTTCGCGCCCGCGTCGCCGCGTACCTCGATCCGCGACATGCGCGCCGACAAGATATCGAGCCGGACGACACCGTCGCCGATCGTCTGCGGCGGCACGCGGACCGCCGCCAGATAGCCCTTTGCCCGCAAGATCGTCGCGGCGCGGTCGCGAATGTCGCACACCGCCGAAATCGGCAGTTCCTGGCCGACGCGGTCGGACCAGCTCGGCGCCAGCACCGCATTGTCGATGCCCTCGACGCTCGAAAATTCGACCCCGCGCAGCGTGAAGCGGACATTGGCGAACTCGGGACTGGCGAGCGGGCAAGGCGCGCGCTCGATGCCGTCATCGACCGCGACGACCTGTTCATTGGGCTGGATCGCGGGCACCGGCGGCGGGCGCTGGATTTCCTCGCGCGTCGGGATTTGCGGAGTCGCCTGCGCCCACGCTGCGGCGGGCAGGACCGCGGCGATCAGCGCCGCCGAACCGGCCAGCGCGCTGCGGATCGCGGCGCGCTTCGGCCGGATAATCGCATGTATTCCGAAGTCCCCCGACACGGCCATCACCACCCCTTGCGTATGGGCGCGCCGCGACGATCGCGATGCGCCAACTCCACTGGCGCTGCCGCAAAGCGGCAGCGCAAATTTCGACCCAAGGAAATGTTCCGTCACGCGACCGGCGGAATTTCCTTGGAAGATTATCAGACGGATAGGGCGGGGACAATGGCCGCCGCCCCATCCATTTACCTTATCCCGCTTCGGCTTCCGACATCGTGTCGACCAGGCGGTTGAGCTGCGGCGAGCAGCCCTTCGCCATCAGCATATCGACCGATCCCTCGACCGTGTCGGGCGCATTTTCGATCGCGGCGAAACGCACCGTCACCGGCCTGGCGAGGCCGCCGCCCGACAGGCGATAGTCGGTGCCATATTGGACGGGCAGCACATCGGTCGGCCATTTGCGGAAATTCGCGCCGTCGACGATCGCGACCGTCGCTTTTTTGCCGGCGCTTTCGATCTCCAGCGCGGTGTCGCCTTCCATGTTGGGGCGCCACAACATCAGCACGGCGGGATCGAGGACGCAAAAGGTCCCGCCCTCGCGATAGTCGAGCAACCAGAGGTTCGGCGCACGGACATTGGCGGGGGTTTCATCGCCCGGACCGCGCGAAAACCCGCCGCGCGACCGCATCGTCGGACCCTTGGCGAGCATGCGCGTGACGTTGCCGCCGAGCGACTGGCTCGCCTGTACCGTGCCGGTGGCGCCAAAGGTGCCCGGCCCCGACAGCGTGCGGGTTTTGCCGGCCTGCATCAGCACGATCTTGTCGCCCGCGACGAGGGTCAGCTTGTCGGCGGACTTGAGCTTGGCACCGGCGGGATATTTGCCCGCCGACGGGCCGGTCGAGCGGACGACCATCGATTGGGCGGCGGCGGTGCCGACCATGGCGATGGCGGCGATGGCCGCGGCGGCGGTGAGGCCGAAGCGGCGCATCCGGAAATCAGGAAAGGACATAGCTTTCTCCCTCTTTGGTCTCATTAAGGCGTTCTATCAGAAACATGATGGCTGCATCCTGACCGAAATCCGCCTGTATTGCTGTGGCACAGGTCACATAGGTTTTTTTATCGCCCGCGGTGTGCGCGGCGACCAATGCGGCGATGCGCGCGCGCTGGTCGGGGGCAAGGTCGGGGCGCGGGGTGAAGACATCGACGGGTTGCGCGCGGCCGCGCAGCGTGACGCGGCCCATTGGCACAAGATCGTCGCGGCCCGAGCGCGCGGCGGCTTCGGCCGAGATCAGCACGCCGGTTTTGAGGCCCTTGTTCGCGGCTTCAAGCCGTGACGCGGTGTTCATGCTGTCGCCGAGCGCGGTGTATTGGATGCGTCCCTCGCCGCCGAAATTGCCGACGATCGCGTCGCCGACGTGCAGGCCCACGCGCGTCATTCCGATCGGCGGGACGTCTTCGGCCGCCAGGTCGACGCGGTATTTCTCGCCCGCCTGATACATGGCGAGCGCGGCCGCCGCCGCCCGCACGCCATCGTCGGGGCGGCTGAGCGGCGCGCCCCAGAAGGCGACAATCGCATCGCCGACGAACTTGTCGATCGTTCCGCCATGTTCGAGCACGATGTCGGACAGGCGGTCGAGATATTCGTTGAGCAGCCGCGCGACGGTTTCCGGCGTCACCGCGTGGCTGAGCTTCGTAAAGCCTTCGAGGTCGGTGAAGACGCAGAAGATATTGCGCCGCTCGCCGTGGAGCGACAACTGGTCGGGGTCGCGCATGATCTGCGCCGCGACGTCGGCGGGCAGATATTTGCCGAGCGCCGACTGGGCAAAGGCGCGCTGGCGCGACCCGATCGTGCGCGCGGCGGTGCCCACCGCGGCATAACCGAACAGCCAGCCGACCGCCCAGCCGAAGGTCGGCAGCGTCGTCGTGTCGATACCGCGCCCCTGCAGCCAGAAGGGGAAGGCGATGAAAAAGGCCATTTGCCCAAGGAAGGCGAGCGCGACCCAGCGCGCGCGAAGGTCGATGAGGCTCGTCAGCCCGCCGGCAAGGACGATCAGCACCGCGAGCACCCACAGCGCCGGCATGGCGATCGGCCGCGTCCACGCCCCGTCGAGCTGCTGCGCGAGCATATGCGCATGGACCTCGAGCCCGATCATCGTCTCATGCTGGCCGGTGATCGCGTCGGGAAAACGGCTGAGTGGCGTGTTGAACTGGTCGTTGTCGATGATGTCGCCGCCGATCAGGATATAGCGGCCCTTGACCAGCTCCGAAAAACCGGCGCGCATCTCGGCATCCATCGGCATCGCGAAGGTGTCGATCGGGATGTTGGCGAAGACGGGCTCTTCCTGCCCCGCCGCGGCGCGTGCGGGGACGAGGAAACGGATATTGCCCTGGAAATTGGCATGCGCCGCGTCGACCGGCGCCAGCGCGTTGGACATCAACGGCGGCAAATTCTTCGGCCGGTCGGGCCAGTTGCGGATCACGCTGTCGTCGTCGGTGCGGAACAACACGCTCGTCGGCTTGGTCTTCGCGGTCGTGACGTCGGCGATATAGGATTCGAGATATTTCTGCTGTTCGTAGAAGATCGTGTTCGGGTTGCTTGCCTGTTCGGCATAGGCCAGCCAGGTCGGGGTCTTCATCGCGCGTAGCTGCGCCTTCAGCAGATCGTCGTCGGGGCGCGGCGAATCGAAGGCGATATCGATGCCGATCGCCTTCGCGCCCATCTGGTCGAGATTGCCGAGCGCATTGGCGAGCAAGGTGCGGTCGAGCGGCGAGCGGATGCCGGTGTTGAACAGGGTTTCGTCATTATAGGTGACGAGCGTGATGCGTTTATCTTGTTCGACATGCGGCGCCATCAGCGTCGCGCGCGCGTCGTAAAGCGCGCGTTCGGCGGCGTCGATCAGCGGCATCTGCCAGCTGAAGCGTGCGATCAGGACCGCGATCATCAGGAAGACGATCGTCGCTGCCATCCGCGACGGGCCGAGCTGCATGACCAGCCGGCGCACCCGCTTGCGCAGCGGCACCGCGGCCTGTCGGCCATCCTGCGCGGGCGCGTCGGCCGCGGGAACAAGGACGTCGGGTGCGTTCATCGACTTAGCGGGCCGCGCGGCCGGCTGCCTCCTTCGCGCGCGCGGCGGTGGTCGCGCCGTCGTGGAGCAGCGCCTGGCCGCCGTCTCCGATGATCGCAAAGCCCGCCCAATAATAGGGATGCGATGTCTGCTGGTCGTCCATCAGGCGCAGCTGCGTTCCCCATAGGGCGTCGGCGACGCTGGTGCCCTGATTGGCGGCGAACAGCCCGCCGATCAGCCGCCTGGTCGCGTCGAAATCGTCGGGCGCGGGCCAGTGGCTCGCGATCACCGACCGGCCGCCCGCACCGATGAAGCTGCGCACCAGCCCGTCGAGGGCGTTGCCGCCGCCCGAAAGCCCGGCTTCGCGCGTCGCCGCGACGCTCGCCGCGCCGGCGGTGTCGCACGCCGACAGGATGACGAGGTCGGCGTCGATCTTGAGGTCGAAGATTTCCTGGAAGGTCAGCAGCCCGTCCGAATCCTGCCCGCCGAACGAAGTGACGAGCGCCGGGCGCGCGGGGCAAGCGGGACGCGGCGCGGTGACGAGGCCGTGCGTGGCGAAATGGATGATGCGATAGTCGCCAAGGTCGGCGCGATTTTTCACCGCACTGTCGGTGAAGGCGCCGCCGGTGAGCAAAGTGCCCGCATCGCGGCCCATCGCGTTGCGCGCGGTCACCAGCTCATCGGCCGAGATCGGGCGCGCCCATTGCGCGGCATCCCACAGGCAATCGCCATCGAGGCCCCCCGCCACGGCGCCGCGGGTGCCGAGCGAGGGCAGCCGGCTGCCGACCGGCAGATTCTCGCCGAGGCCGAAATATTGGTTGGCCGCCTTCGATGGCGCCGCTTGCCGCGCGTTGCGGAAGCCGAGCGTCGACACCGCGGTGCTCGGCCGCGACGTCCGGCCGAGCCAGGCGATCTGGCGCATGTCGAACGGATCGGCATTGGGGTCGAGCACCCGCTTTTCATAGGCGGCAAGCCCGGTGTCGGCGGTGACGAGGAGGTTGATCGGCAGCCGCAGCATCGCGCCATCGGGTTCGAAGATCAGGTGCGCGATGGTGGGCAGGCGCGCCGCGACCGGGCCGAACAGCTGGCCATAAAGCTTGTAGGAGGTGGCGGCGTCGAAGGGATAGGTGACGCGGCGGCCATTTTCGACGAGCGAAATCGTCGAGCGGATCGTGTCGACCGCGGTGTCAAGGTCCGATGCGCTGATGTCCGATTTCCAGAGCTGCGCCCCGCCTTGCTCGACCAGCATCGCATAAACGCCGTCGCCGACGACGAGCATCTTCAAATAGGCTTCGCCCGGACGCAGAACCTGCTGCAGTTCGGCAAGATCGAGCTTGCCCGATGCGACGACGCGATATTGCGGAAAGGCCGACAGCGCGGCGACGGTTTCGGCCTGCTGGACCGACAAATTACCGAGCTGCGCCTTGATATCGGCGCGCAAGGCGTTGACTTCGGGCGATTCGGGCAGCTGGGCGAGCCGCGCATCCTCGATCCGCGCGCGTTCCAGATCGCGATTGAGCGTTGTCGCCTGACGGAACAGGCGGGCGCCGTCGCTGCTGCCGCTCGACAGTTCGCGCGCGAGCACCGCTTGCGTATCGGCGACACCCGGGCGGATCTGGAGCTGGCTGGCGACGAAGAAATCCTCGATCGCCTTGGGCTCGGTCGCCGAACGCGCGGCGAGCAGCCGGTAATAGGGCGCCATCATGTTCGCCATGCCCGCGGTCGAGCGCTGGGTATTGGCGAGAGCGGTGACGACCTCGCGATAAATGCCCATCGCCTTGTCGTCCTGTCCCTCGCGCGTGAGGAAGGCGGCGTAGCGCGCGCGGGCCGAGGCGAGCGCGTTGGTTTCGGGATATTCGACGGCGAGCAGGTTCACCGATTCACGGAAACGTGCGTCGGCGGCCGCCTTGTCGCCGCTCGCCTCTTCGGCCAGCGCGAGTTCGCCGAGCATCTGCGATCGCAGGCGGATGATCGAGGTGACGCGGCCTTCTCGTACGGCAATGGCGTCGGTCAGCCCCTTGAGTTGCGCGGTCTTCGACGCCTGTGCATTGCCGCGCAGCCGCTCGACCGTGCCGAGCAGGTGGATCGCCTGTGCATCGATGATCTGCGCGCGTTCGAGCGGCGACAGCCGCTCGCGATCATTGCTCTGGCGGATGACGCGGGCATTGTCGCCGCTGTTGACCCCGGCGACGATCTGCGGCGTCAGCGTCACCGCGTCGCCCGCCACCGTCACGCCGGTCGTGAGCAGGGGGATCGGCGTCTGGAGCCGCGCGGCCGCCCCGTCATAATCGCGCTGGTTGAGCGCGTTGATTGCCCGGAAATTGCGGCGGAGGCGCAGCTGGACCGGGTCGCCGGTCGGGATCGCCTCGACCTCGGCGAACAGGCGTTCGGCTTCGGCGAATTCGCCCAGGTTCGAGCGTTGCAGCGCGCGGTTCAGCGTGACTTCGGTTGGGTCGATGTCGGCGGCCGATTGTTCCTCGGCGGCGCGGCGCGACAGCGCTTCGAAAAATTCGGCCGCCTCGGCATAGTCGCCGCTGTGGTTGCGGCGATATCCCTCGGCCAGCGCCTTGTCGACGTCGATCGTTCCGGCGATCGTCCGGGCAAAACCGTCGTTGCCGCCGACCGAGATGGTCGCGACCTTGATGACGCCGGGCACGACCTTGCGCTGGCGGATCGATTCGAGCGCGATGTCGAGCGCGTCGCCATAGGCCTCGAAGCCTTCGACGGCATAGGTTGTCCCGCCCGCCGCCTCGATCCGCGTCTTCCATGCGATATTGGTGTCGTGCACGGTGCAACCGCCATCCTTGACGCACGTGATCGCGCCCGTCCGTCCAATGGCGTTATCGATGCGCGCGCGCGCCTCCTCGGGCGTCGCGCGCAGCATCCGGACATAGCCGACCGGCTGGCTCGCATCGCGGCAGACGATCGTCCAGGCGCGGTCGAACATGCCCTTGACCACCTCGTCGCGGACGGTTGCCTGCACCTCGCAGAGCGAGCCGCCCTGATCGCCGATCGAAAAACTGTCGCGCAGCGTCGGGTCCATGCCCTGTGCGAGTGCGGTTCCGGGCGCGGCAAATGCCAGCGCCACCAGAATCGGCACAAGTTGCGGACGTCGAACGGTCATCACAAATCCCCCAAACACAGGCGCCGAAACACCATGCCGACGCGACGCCGGCAAGGCGTAGTCTTCATTGCTGCGGTGCGACCCATTCCCTTGGGACGAAACCCTAAACTCTTCGTAAGCGAAAGGGAAGTGATCTGCCGCACAGGCGGCTTGCGCCGCGGGGGCGCGCGACCTATCTGCGAGGGGACATTCCCTTCGCACGAGGACAAAATGAGCGGATTCGACGATCGTGAACGCGCCTTCGAGGCAGAATTTGCACGCGACCAGGAGGTTCAGTTCCGGATCACCGCGCGCCGCAACCGGCTGGTCGGCGAATGGGCGGCCGAGCGCATGGGTCTGACCCCCGAGGAAACCGACGCCTATGCCAAGGCGGTGGTGCAGGCCGATTTCGAGGAAGCGGGCGACGAGGACGTCATCCGCAAGCTCGCGGGCGACCTGACCGCGGCGCAGGTCGAGATCAGCGACGCCGAAATCCGGTCGGTGCTGAACGACAAGACCGCCGAGGCGCGGCGCCAGTTCATCGACAGCCAGAACTGAGGCGATAACGATGGGCATGCGCGAAGATGATTTGCGGGCGATGATCGTCGCGGCGTTTCCCGATGCCGAGGTTGCGATCACCGACCTTGCGGGCGACAATGACCATTATGCCGCGCATGTCGTGAGCGAATCTTTTCGCGGCATGACCCGCGTTGCACAGCACAAGGCGGTCTATGCAGCCTTGGGGGGGCGCATGGGCGGCGAACTTCATGCCTTGCAATTGACGACCGCCATCCCCTCATAGGGGGCATGAACTTTTTGCGGCGCGACGGCGCGCCTGCCCGGAGACTGACTATGACCGACCCGACCACCCACGACCGCATCGCCAAGCTGGTCGCCGACAACCCCGTCCTGCTCTTTATGAAGGGCACGCCTTTGTTCCCGCAGTGCGGCTTTTCCTCGCGCGCGATCGCGATGCTCGACCGTCTCGGCATCGAATATGAAACCGTCGACGTGCTGCAGGACATGGAAGTCCGCCAGGGCATCAAGGAATTTTCCGACTGGCCGACGATCCCCCAGCTGTATGTGAAGGGCGAATTCGTCGGCGGATCGGACATTATGATGGAAATGTGGGAAGCGGGCGAGCTTCACACGCTGATGACCGGAATCCCGGCGCGCGCCGAATAAGCTGCGTTTCTGGCAGATGACAAAAGCCCGCCGGCGCCTAGGCTCCGGCGGGCTTTTTGTTGGCCGAAAGGTTTATGCCGCCTCGGCATCCTCATACGCCTGCGCTTCGGCGGCGATCAGGATGTCGGCGAGCATCCAATAGGCTTCGCCCCACGCCGCGAGCACTTCGTCGGTCGCGACCTCGGCGCCCAGCACGTCGCGGATCGCGGGCAGCAGGGCATTGGCGACATGGGGATAATGCTCCGGCTTCACCCCGGTTTCGATATGCCGGGCGACCATGCGCGACACCGCGGTTCCGAGGTTCTGGAGCTTGTCGATATTCTTCGCATAAGCGAGGATCGCCGCCGCGAGGCGCTTCGGCTGTTCGCCGCTCGTCTGCGCGGCGCGGTCGAACATCGCCTCGATATCCTTATTCTCGAACAAGCGCGCGTACATCGCGGTGGTGATCGCGAGGCCGTGCTTTTCGAGCGCTGGGGCGGTGGCTTTGACGATTTCCATCGCGTGGGCGGAAGCGGTACGCATATGATCTCCTTAAATCAAAAGGGGAGGGGAGGTTTCAGGCGGCGCGGCGACCGGCGGGGTCGTCCAAGCGGAAGAAAAGGGCGAGCTGGAGGCTTTCGGCGATGCGCGCGGCCTTGGCCTGCAAAGCGGCCGCGGCGGCAGGCGCCAGCAACTCGTTCGTAGTGTCGGCCCAGATCGCGAGCCAGCGGTCGAACATCGCGGGGGTGATCGCATCCTTGTGTTTCAGATGCTCGGCGACCGGGCTGCCCTTGTAGCGGCCGCTGGTCAGCATCACCGACGACCAGAAGGCGACGAGCTTTTCGAAATGGTGGGGCCAGTCGTGCACGGCGGCGTTGAACAGCGGGCCGATGTCGGCGTCCGCGCGCACGCGGTCGTAAAAGGCCGGAATCAGGCGCTCGAGCGCGGCTTCATCGATCTGACCGTCCTGTTTCACGACTCGCTCCAATCATGCATCTGATGCGCATGTATGATCGCGATTTGAAACATGCAACAAAAATGCATATTATTGGATGACGGACATTTTCGAAGGATCAGGATGCGCCTGACGCGCTACACCGATTATGCGATGCGCGTGCTCCTCTATGTGGGCGCGCAGGATGACGCGCGGCTGTGCCCGATCTCGGAGATTTCGCGCGCCTATGGCATTTCGCAGAACCATCTGATGAAGGTCGTCAACGACCTGGTGAACGCGGGGTATCTCGAAAGCGTGCGTGGGCGCTTTGGCGGGATCCGGCTGGCGCGGCCGGCGGCCGAGATCAACGTCGGCGCGGTCGTGCGCCATACCGAGGAAGGCTTCGACCTCGTCGATTGCGCGAGCTGCATCATCGCGCCCGCGTGCGGACTGACCGGCGCGCTCGCCGAGGCGCTGGCGGCGTTTATGAAAGTGCTCGACGGCTACAGCCTCGCCGACCTGCTCGCGAAGCGCGCGAATTTCGCCGCGCTATTCGGCATCGACGAGCCGGCTGGCGCCTGAAAGATCGTCAGCGGCGCGCCCAGCCCTTATCGCGCGCCTGCCGTTCGGCCGCGGCGTCGAGCGGATCGCCCGTCATCATCGCCGCCGCGGCGGCTGCGAGCTCGCCCGACGACGCCTGACGATAAGCGGTGCCCGCCTGTCCCTGCATCGTCCGTTCAAGATGCCAGCCGCCGTCGTCGCGGCAGCCAATGCCGTTCAGCGACCGGCTTTCGAAACTGCGGCAATAGCGGCCGGCCTTGTCTTCGAAGCTGAGACCGATCCGCACCGCCGCATTCGTCGATTGACTGGAGGCAAGCTGCGTGTCGAGCGCCTCGGCAAGCGGACCCGCGGCGATCATCGTGCCATTGGCTTCGGTGACGCTCGCGGGCGGCATCCAAGGCTTCAGCCCAAGCGCCAGCCCCAACGCGAGCGAGGCTGCGATCGCGCCCCAGTGGATCGGCGCAAAGCGCACCCGCTTTGCCTCGCGGCGCTCGGCGAGGCTGGCGTCGACCTTGTCCGACGTGGCGAGCAGCGCGCGGAGCCGCTCGGGCACCGCCTCATCGATCACGGGGGCATAATGGGCGGTCAGCTGGGCTTTCAGCGCCCGGTGCCGCGCGATTTCGGCGGCAAGCGCGGGGTCGCTTGTCGCTTCGCGCTCGATGCGGCGCGCGGTCAGATCGTCGAGTTCGCCGTCGACAAAGGCGGCGACGGTGGCAGGGTCGAAACTCATGCGGCCTCTCCCAGCAAATGCATCAGGGTTTCGCGACCGCGCGCGAGGCGCGAGGTGACGGTGCCGATCGGCACTTCCAATATTTCGGCGGCCTCGCGGTACGCATAGCCTTCGACGAGGACGAGCATCACGACTTCGCGCTGTTCGTCGGGCAGGCGCGCCATCGCGCCATCGACATCGCCGCGTAATGCCCCCGCCTCGACTTCGGCCGCGCCGTCGCCGGCGACCTGTGTGGCGGCGTCGTCGATCGGCGTGTGGACGCCGCGGCGCCCGGCCGCACGGCGCTCGTCGATCCAGAGGTTGCGGGTGATGCGATACATCCAGCTATCCAGTCTCGTTCCTTGTTGCCACTGTTCCTGCGACTTCAGGGCGCGTTCGATCGCCGCCTGACATAAATCGTCGGCGTCGCTGGCATCGCGCGCCAGTCCGCGCGCAAAGCGGCGCAGACGGGGCAGCAATTCGACCAGTTCCTCTTCGAAGCGCATTTTCGCCTTTCGATTGTCTGAGGAAGAAACGAGTGGCTTCTATCGTTTCTTCCGTACCATGCTAAATTTTTTCGGGAACCGGCCGCCGTGCCGGGCCTTGTGAGACTTGCAATGCGATTTTGGACGATATCATTGGCGATGCTCTGTCTCCTGCTCGGCGGGACCGACGCGCGCGTCGCGGCGCAGGTCGCGCTGCCGCAAGTGCAGCTTCCTGATGCCGCGCGCACGCTGCCATCGCTTCCCGAGGTCGATGCGCGGCGGCTGCCCGGGATCGGTGAGCGCTTGCTGGATGTTCGGCTCGACCGCATCACCGCGCTGGTCCGCGGCAATCGCGACAGCATCGAGCTCGACGAGCGCGGCGAACCCGCGGTGCGCGGCGTCCTTGTCGCGAGCGGGGTCGATGCGGCGATGATCGCGCGCGCGGGCGAGGCGGGGTTCGCGTTGATCGACCGTGAGCGGATCGAGGGTCTCGATCTCGATATCGCACGGTTTCGCGTGCCCGACGGACGCAGCCTTGGCCGGGCGCGCAAACAGCTCGCGAAGCTGCTTCCGGGTGCCGAAGTCGATGCCGACAATCTCTATTTCGCGAGCGGGCCGGGCGGCGCGTTGCCCGGGGCGATGCTCGCGGCCGCCCAAGGCAGCGGCAAGGCGAGCCTCGGCCTGATCGACGGCGGCGTCGCGGCGCATCCATCGGTCGCCGGGCGCGTCGAACAACGCGGCTTTGCGAAGGGCGCGCCGTCGGCGAGTCGCCATGGCACGGCGGTCGCCTCGCTGCTCGTCGGCAACAGTTCGGTTCGGGGCGCGGCGCCCGGCCAGCGCCTGCTCGCGGCCGATGTCTATGGGACCGACCCGGCGGGCGGCAACGCCAGCGCGATCGCACGCGCGCTCGGCTGGCTCGCCCAAAGCGGTGCCGCGGTGACGACCATCAGCCTTGTCGGCCCCGACAACAAACTGCTTTCGACAGCCATTTCGCGCGCGCAGCAGCGCGGGATGCTGATCGTCGCGGCGGTCGGCAACGACGGCCCCGCCGCGCCGCCCGCCTATCCGGCGTCCTATAAGGGCGTGTTTGCGGTGACCGGGGTCGACCAAAAAGCGCGCGCGCTGCCGGAGGCCGGGCGCGCGCTGCATGTCGATTTCGCTGCGCCCGGCGACGCGGTGCTGGCCGCGACCGGGGCGGGAAGCAGTGATCGGCTGCGCGGCACGTCCTTTGCTGCACCGCTCGTCGCCGGACGGCTTGCGCTTCGCTACCCTTCGCCGTCGATCGATCGCATCGGGCCGGCTGTCGCGGCGCTCGTCATGGAAGCGCGCGATCTGGGCAAGAAGGGGCGCGACAAAATCTATGGTCACGGCCTGATTTGCGGGACTTGCGGGGGCCGCTGACCCCTCCTGAGCAACTATTCGGAAGAAAATCGAACGCGCCGTCGTTCTCTCTCCAGGCCCACCCCCTCCGGGCCCAAACTCAGGAGTAGGACAATGGCAAATCATATTTTCATTCCGGCCCTCGCGCTCGCCGCGTCGGCCATGGCTTTTTCGGCTCCGGCCAGTGCGCAGCTGCTTGGCGGCAGCGGTGGCGGCGGCCTCGGCGGCAGCCTCGGCGGCACGCTGGGCGGGACGCTCGGCAATCCGACCGGCCCGATCGGCGGCACGCTTGGCGGCGCGGGCGATCTGACCGGATCGGGCCGCGGCGACGCGCAGGTCGATCGCCGTTCGGGCCGCGTCCAGGGCAAAGGCAATGCCGATGCAAACGGCAAGGGCTCGGCGAACGGCGGCGGCGATCTGCTCGGCAACAGCCTTGGCGGCAACGCTAGCGGCTCGGGCAACGCCTCGGGCAGCGGCAGCCTCGATGCGCAGGCGGTCGGCACCGATTTTGTCGGCAGCACCGCGCGCGGCGCCGTCGGCACGGCAAGGGACACGGCTTCGACCGCCACCGGCACCGCGCGCGGTGCGGTCGGGACTGCCCGTGACCGGACCGGCGCCGCGCTGTCGAACGTCTCAGGCAGCGCCAGCGGTGCTGGATCGGCCGCGGGCAGCTTCCAGGGCAGCCTCGGTCAGCTCGCCGCTGCGGGTAGCGGCGCGGCGAATGGCGCCGGGATGTTCGCGGTCGAACCCGGCATGGCGGTGACCGACGCGCGCGGCAAGGTGATCGGCTATGTCCAGGAATTGCGCCAGACGGGCGGCGGTGTCGTGCAGGCGGTGACGGTCGAGGTCGGTGACCGCGTCGCGACGCTGCCGGCGACCAGCTTTGCCGGGTCGGGCGACGTCCTCGTCACCGGCATGACCAAGGGCCAGCTCAAGAAAGCGGCCGAGCAGCAGGAAGCCGAATAAACGAATGGGGTGGCCGCCGTGTGCGGCGGCCATATTCTGGACGGGCCGCCGTTGCGGTCCGTCCTTTTTTTGTCCGGATGAAAAGCTTCCGGGGGGCGGGGCCTTTCGGCCGCTCCGCCCCCCGTCTGCTTCGGGGGTAAGTGGGGTTTTCCCGGGTGGGGGCAGGGGACATCAGGGACCAGACCGATGTCCCCCACCGCTCCATTTGAGCGGAACACTCGGGAACATGGGATACTATACAATTGCCGTGCCAATTTGCGGCATTTGCCGAATCCGGCGCGAGACGGTGGTTAGCGATTTCTTACCGGGATCGGAGAGTGTCAAATATTCCGACACGCCAGCGACGGAGTGGTAGCCATTCAGCTTCGTTCAGGAAGCGTTCAGCCCTTTGACTACATCTGTAGTCGCATCGGTGACGACGACGCCAATGGGAGGGGTCCGCATGGCAGAACGAGCAAGCGAGTCGGAGATGCAGGTGCTGTCGGCGCTGTGGGAGGAATCCCCGCAGACCGCCGCCGACCTGACTTCGCGCATCGGCAAGATCAACGGCTGGACGCAGGCGACGGTGAAGACGCTGCTTGCGCGGCTGGTTCAGAAGGGCGCGGTGACGGCGGAAGCCGATGGTCGGCGCTATCTCTATAGCCCCGCCATCGAACGCGCCGACGCCGTCGGCGAGGAATCGCAGCGCTTTGTCGACCGGCTGTTCGGCGGGCGTGTCAGCCCGCTGATCGCGCATCTCGCCGACCGCGAGGCGCTGACCGACACCGACATCGCCGAAATCGAGGCCCTTTTGAAGCGGCTGAAGTCGTGAGCGCCGCGATGCTGCTCCAGGCGTGGGCCGATACGCTCGTCACCACGGGCCTTCTCGTCCTGTTGATCCTGATCGTTCGCAAGCCATTCGCGCGCCATTTCGGCCCGCGGCTGACCTATGCCTTGTGGGCGGTGCCCGCGCTGCGGCTGGTGCTGCCGCCGCTGCCCTTCGCCGATCCGGTGGTTATCATGCCCGAGCCCGCGGCGGACATGGCGGTGATGGTCCCCGTTGGCCTGCCGGTTGCGGCGCCCGTTGCGGCCGAACCTTTCTGGTCGCTCGCCGAGCTGGTGCCGCTCTTCTTCGCGCTGTGGGCGGCGGGCATGGTCGCCGTTATCGTGACCGCGATGGTGTCGCACCGGCGTTTCCGCCGCGCGGTGCTGGGCGACGCGGTCGAGCTCGAGCCGATCGGCACCATCCGGCTGGTGATGTCCGACGCGGTCGACGGCCCCGTCGCTTTTGGCCTGTGGCAGCGTTACGTCGCCGTCCCGCACGATTTCTTCGCGCGCTATGTCGCCGAGGAGCGCGCGCTGGCGATCGATCACGAACTGTCGCACCACCGCCACGGCGATCTGTGGGCGAACAGCGCGGCGCTCGTGTTGCTCGCCGCGCAATGGTTCAACCCCTTCGCCTGGCGCGCGATCCGCGCCTTTCGTTTCGATCAGGAGGCCGCGTGCGACGCGCGCGTGCTGACGATGACCGATTGCACCGAACGGGGCGAGCGGACCGCGCGTTATGCGACCGCGATCGTCAAGGCCGCAGTCGGCCCGCGCCTGTCGCTCGCCGCGCCGATGGCGGTCCACGATAATCTGCAGGAGAGGCTGACGATGTTGACGCAAGGGGATATTTCGAAGAAGCGCGGCCTTGTCGGCCGGTTGCTGATTGGCAGCGCGACGCTGGCCGTGCTCGGCGCGACCGCGACGCTCGTCCCCGCGGGGATCGTCGTGGCAAAGGCGCAGACCGCCGACCTTGGCGAACCGCCCGTGCCGCCGGCGCCCCCCGAACCGCCGCTGCCGCCCGAGGCGCCGGACGCGCCCGGCATGATGGTCTTTACCGAGCATCGCGACGATTCTGCGACCGACGACGGCAAGAAGAAGCGCGAAGTCCACCGCATCGTCATCCGCCGCGACGGTGAAGGCGAGGGCAAGGCGCGCGCGATGATGGACGGCAAGGACAAGATGCGCCGCATCGAAATCCGCTCCCCCGGCGGCCTGTCGCGCGACGATGTCATCGCGACGCTAAAGGAACAGGGCATCACCGGCAAGCGCGCCGAAGCGATCGCCGACAAGCTCGAAGCGAAGCGCAAGGAACGCATCCGCACCGTCATGGCGCCGCTGCCGCCCATGCCGCCCATCCCCCCAATGCACGGCAGCTGGAGCACTCACGGCAAGGCGATGGTTCTGGGCAAATGCGGTGACGGCAAGGCGGCGCCGATCGTCAACCGCGACGAAAACAGCGGCAACAAGCGCAGCCACGTGATGATGTTCGCGTGCGGCGACGGACCCGAAGCCAAGGCGGCGCGGCTCTCGGCGCTGAAGAAGGCGCGCGAAGCCTTTGCCGAGGGCGAACGTGCGCGCACCCTGTCCGATGACATGCGCGCCAAGGTCGCCGCCGACCTCGAAAGGGCGATCGCGGATATCGAGAAATCGGACCACTAGGACCGAGCAGCTTCACCGCCGGCTTTTGCTCCCCGGTGGGGCCGGCGGCAGGGGCGGGGAAAGGGGGCGGCCCATGTCGCTCCCTTTTTCACGCCGCTCCCTTTTTTCGCATGCGCTTTTTCGTGCCCATCCCTTTTCCTTCGTGGTCCGCGATGCCACATGGGCGGCATGAGCGAAGAAAAGCCCTGGCCCGACAGCATCCGCGCCGGCGAGTGCGAGCAGCATGAGCCGCTGGTGCGGCGCGTGCTCGCGCCGAACCCGTCGCCCTATACTTTCACGGGCACCCAGACATGGATCGTCGGGGCGGGGAGCGACGTCGCGGTGATCGATCCGGGTCCGACGGGCTCGGGGCTCAGCATCGGCGACCCGGCGGACATCAACGGCACCGGCCATGTCGACGCGATCCTGCGCGCGACCGAAGGCCAGCGCATCGCCGCGATCCTCTGCACCCACACCCACCGCGACCATAGCCCCGCCGCGGCGCCCCTGAAGGAAGCGACGGGCGCGCCGATCGTCGGCTGCGCGCCGCTTGCCTTGCGTGATGACGGGCCGCGCGCCGATTCGGCCTTCGACCCCGATTATGCCCCCGACCGCGTGCTGATCGATGGCGAGCGCATTTCGGGCGACGGCTGGACCCTCGAAGCCGTGGCGACCCCGGGACATACCTCGAACCATCTCTGCTTCGGGCTTGTCGAAAGCGGCGCGCTGTTCACCGGCGATCATGTCATGGCCTGGTCGACCAGCGTCGTCAGCCCGCCCGACGGCGATATGGCCGCCTATATGGCGAGCCTGTCGAAGCTCTATGACCGCGAGGACCGCGTCTATTATCCGGCGCACGGCCCCGCGGTGACCAAGCCGCGGCAGCTCGTGCGCGGTATGCTCGGCCACCGCAAGCAGCGTGAGCGGCAGATCTTGCGCGAACTCGAAAAGGGGACGAACGTCATCCCCGACATGGTCAAGCATATGTATAAGGGGCTCGACCCGCGGCTCAATGGCGCCGCCGGCCGCTCGGTGCTCGCGCACCTGATCGACCTTCAGACGCGCGGGATCGTGCGCGCGCATGACGAAGAATGGGAACTTGCCTGAATGACCTCCGCTTCCGCTGCGCGCCTTGCGCCCCGCCTGATCCTGCTCGCCGCCGCGGCGCTGCTGCTTGTCGCCGTCTGGTGGGCGGTCGCGGCCTGGCAGGACTGGCAAAAGGGCTATGATCCCGAAACCGTCGTCGCCGCGAGCCTGCAGGGCCTGCAGGAACAGAATGTCCTCGTCCCCTTCACCGCACGCTATGTCGCGGTGGTGACCTCGACGCAGAGCCGGATGGGGCTCAGCGCCAAAAAGACGCTGATCATGCCGGGTACGGTGCGTTACGAACTCGACCTCGGCAAATTGAAGCAGTCCGACCTCGACTGGGATGCGACCACCAACGCGCTCACCGTCACCTTGCCGCCGCTGCGGCTCGCGGGCCCCGAGATCGATATCGACGCGATCAGCGAATATCGCGATGGTGAGATCCTGCTGACCCTGACCGACGCCGAACGCACGCTCGACGCGGCGAACCGCAAGCGCGCGCAGGAGGAACTGATCGCGCAGGCGAAGGGCGCGACCCCGATGCGCCTCGCGCAGGGCGCGGCGCGGACCGCGGTCGAGCAGAGCTTCGCGATGCCGCTGAAGGCCGCGGGGATCGAGGCCAAGGTCACCGCGCGTTTCGCCGACAGTCCCGCGATTTGAAGGGAACGTCGGGACTTCTCTACGATATTAGCTGGGGCTTGAGACGGGTAACCATATCCGATCTCCGTTAATTTCCGCGACATACTTGCGCTTGGCGTTTTGTGTGCTCAAAAAGGATGCGAGGGAATTATCGTATGGATTTTGAGAATATAGCGCTCCGTCCGGGCGAGTTTGCTTTGTATCTTAAGACTAACGATGCGGTGGACTTGCGCCGCCTTATCGCTCTGTTAAATTGCTTCACATTTGTTGGTGAAGATGGAATTATTCCAGCATATCGCCTTGAAGTTGTTGATCTTCAGAAGAAATGTATTTTTGGTCGTTTTAGTTTTCGTTGGTGGAGCAATCCACCTGACGAGAAACGGCTTGAACAAATGGAGCAGGAGATCGCGCGACTTCGCGCCGACCTCGACGGCTCGGCAGTTGTCACAGCACAGGCGACCCTTGATCAAGCAGCTGAAGCATATAAGTCGCGGCGCATCGCCGAATGGTCGCTAGTGCTTGCCGTTATGGGCTTGATCTATGACGTAGCGCATGATGCGCTCAGCGAGCAACCAAACCGATGCGCCAGCGCCATCGCGGACTTAATGGAACTCGACAACGTATCAAGCGTGAAAGTCTGGTCTACCGATTGTACAGCAATCATCGAAAAGCGACACGTCTCTGAGGTGCAGCGCCGGGAACGGGGTGTCCATGCAGCGGTCGGGACGGCACATTCTGTGAGTTCGGCATATGGTGAGGGGGCCTACGGCGTCAATTCATCTAAGGGACTCTCCCTGCTCCAGCAAAAAGACACCATCTCAATCATCGATCACCCACAACACTATGCTCCCGATCGCGAGAGTCTGTTCAGCGCGGCACCGGATCAAGTATCTCGGCATCTGGGTCGAATTGAGCAACACGGCGACATGTTTATATTAATCGGGCCGCCAAACCCTGATGGAAGCCGTCCCCCTCCGCTAATTCTGATCCCGCCCGCACACGAACCCTTTCGTATGTGGCATAGCTATGAAGTTGAAGGTCGCATTTTCAGAACACCGGCGGATTACGACCTGCTCGTCGCGCAACGCGTCACCGACAGGGGGGTCTTGGGGAAATAGATTAAGCGCTGAGCGGTATTCGGAGAATGATTCTATCGAGTACCGTTCTATGTGTGGTATTGGGGGAGCGGTCGGGCAGGGGTAGGGCATGGCTAGCACCGCAGGGGGCGCCGCGCGCGCCGAACTTTTCTGGCATCGCATGGCGATCGGCCTTGCGATCTTCATCGTCTTCGGTTTTCTGCAATTCGCACTGAGAGGTTTCGTCGATCCGGTCGCGGCGCCTTTCTGGGTGCATCTGCACGGGGCGCTGATGCTGGCATGGCTGGCGCTGCTGATCGTTCAGCCGACGCTCGTCTCGCGCGATAATCTGGCGCTGCACCGGCGGCTTGGGTGGATCGGCGCGGGGCTCGGGCTGTTCATCACCGGCCTCGGCATTTTTACCGGCCTCGCGTCGCTGGTGCTGAACCGCTTTCCGCCCTTCTTCACGCCGCCTTATTTCCTCGCGCTCACGACTGTGGAATCGCTGGTCTTTGGTTTGATGGTGTGGGCGGCGATCAGGCGGCGCCATACGACCGCGTGGCACCGGCGGCTGATGATCGGCGCGACGATCGTCATCCTCGAACCCGCGCTCGGCCGCATCCTGCCGATGCCGCTGATGATCGGCTGGTCGGACATTCCGATCGGGCTGGTCCAGCTTGGCGTTGTCGGCATCATCGCGCTGTACGACCGGCGAACGCTGGGCCGCATCCATCCCGCGACAAAAGCGATCGCGGCGATTGTCATCGCGGTGCGCGTCACCATCTATCTGCTGGCGATGACGCCCCCTGTCATCGCGCTCGCGGAGCGGCTGGCCGGCTCATAGCCGAATTGCCCTGTCGCGGGTGGCGGTGTAGGGGGTGCGCCAAGGCTAAAGCCATATAAGGAAAAGCGATGACTGCTCCCATTCGCGAGAATCTCTCGGGCCTCGACCTGCGCGCCGAAATCGAGCGCCTGCGCAAGGAACGCAACGCCGTCATCCTCGCGCATTATTACCAGAAGCCCGAGATTCAGGATCTCGCCGATTTCGTCGGCGATTCGCTCGAGCTGTCGCGCAAGGCCGCCGACACCGACGCCGATGTGATCGCATTCTGCGGCGTCAAATTCATGGCCGAGACCGCAAAGATCCTCAGCCCCGAAAAGATCGTCATCCTGCCCGACATGGACGCCGGATGCAGCCTCGAGGACAGCTGCCCGCCCGAACAGTTCAAGCGCTTTCGCGAAAAGCATCCCGACCATATCGCACTGACCTACATCAACTGCTCGGCGGCGGTGAAGGCACTCAGCGACATCATCGTCACCTCGTCGAGCGCGGAGACGATCATCAGCCAGATCCCCGAAAGCCAGCCGATCATCTTTGGTCCCGACCGTCATCTCGGCGGCTATCTCAACCGCAAGTTCGGGCGCGAGATGCTGCTGTGGCCGGGCGTGTGCATCGTCCATGAGGCGTTCAGCGAAACCGAGCTGATCAAATTGAAGGCGCAGCATCCGGAAGCCCCGGTCGCGGCGCACCCCGAATGCCCGCCGCACATCGTCGACCATGCCGACTATGTCGGATCGACGAGCGGCATCCTGCAGTTCGCGAAGAGCTTTCCCGGCGACACGCTGATCGTCGCGACCGAGCCGCACATCATCCACCAGATGGAACTCGCGCTGCCCGAGAAGAAGTTCATCGGCGCGCCGGGGGCCGACGGCAACTGCAACTGCAACATCTGCCCCTATATGGCGCTTAACACGATGGAGAAGCTCTACATCGCGCTGCGCGATTTGAAGCCGCAGATCGAGATGGAAGAGGGCCTCCGCCTCGCCGCGCGCAAGAGCCTCGACCGGATGCTCGAAATGGCGTCGGGCACGGTCGGCCAGGGCGATCTCGGCAAGCGCTAGCCCCGATTTCCCGCCGCGAGGTTTGCTTTCGCGGAAAATGATATAAGTTCCGCCTCCTAAGACGCGAGTCTCGCCCCCCGTGCGAGCGTCTGACGACGAACCCTTGCGTCTAAGCAGGAGGAAATCGCATGGCAGAAGATTGGCTGGCGGATGTCAGGAAATATGTCGCGGACGCCGACGAAAATGTGGTGTCGGCGATCGTCAAATATCTCGGCATCGCCCTCAGGAACCGCGATTCCTCGCTCGTTTCCTTTACCGACACAAAAGAAACCGACCGCGTCCGCGAAAATTTCCTCAAGAAAAAACTGGGGCTGACCGACGATGACGCGACGCTCGACGCGGCGATCGCCGGTGTCGGCGAACGGATGAAGGAAGACCGGACCAAGAATCGCGTCACCGTCTATTATCTCCTCGCGCAGCATTTCGGCCTGCTTACGCTCTTTGGCGGCGCGGCAGGCGCGGCAGGCGCGGCTGGCGCCGCGGGCGCTGCCGCAGGGCTCGCGGCCACCGGCGGGCTGGACGGCGATTCCGGCAAGGACGACGATAGCTCGGCCGTCCCACTGGCAGCGGCGGGCCTGGCCGGCGCATCGGCCATTCCCGCCGCTGCGGCTCCGCCGCCGGCGGATCCGGCGCCGACCGCGGCAAGCCCGCAGACCGCCTATTCGAGCGATGACGGCGAAAAGAGCGGCGGCATGGGCTGGCTGCCCTGGCTTCTGCTTTTGCTCGCTCTCGCGGCGCTGCTGTTCTTCGGCCTGCGCTATTGTTCGAAACAGGACGCCGCGGTTGCCCCGGCCACCGACGACACGGCGATCAGTGAGACGGTCGCACCCGCCGATACGGCAACCGCGCCCGTCGCCGCCGTCCCCGAGGGTGCCGGCGTCGTCGCGGCGGACCGCGAGGGCAAGCCGATGCTGACGGTTTATTTCGACACCGGCAAATCGGAGGTGTCGAACGATCTCACGACCGCGGCATCGTCGGTGAAAGCCTATCTCGACAGCAACCCCGCCGCGACGCTCGCGGTATCGGGCTATAACGATCCGACGGGCAATGCGGCCGCTAACGCCGAGTTGTCGAAGAACCGCGCGCAGAGCGTCAAGGCGGCGCTCGAGAAGCTCGGCTTCCCGGCCGACAAGGTCGTGCTTGAAAAGCCGGCCGAGGCGACGACGACGGGCACCGACAATTCGGCGGCGCGCCGCGTCGAGGTCACCGTCAAAGGCTGATCTTCGCCCCAGCAGGAAAAAGAGAGCGGGGCCTCCGGGCCTCGCTTTTTTTATGCCGAGTCGCGACTCGCGAGGAGAAAATCGACCTGGATCGAACCGTCGTGCCCGCGAGTCGGTTCGGATTCTGAATCCGAAAATGCTGCATCGCTGTTACAAAAATGCTGCAGCGAATCCGCTTGTTGCTAATGCCGGACTTATCCACAAGCGCAGGCAGCTCGAGCCGGTTTTTCGCGCATTTTTTGTTGGCGGGTCCGAAGCTTCATGTCAGCTTCAAATCATCGGACGACAGAGACGCAGACCACCGGGACATCAAGGGTAGTTGCAAGACTAGCCAGAAGAGAACGGACGGATTTACGAGGAAATCGACCGGTAGCCTGATCACGGAACGTAGCGATTCCCACGAGTTGATACGGACCCGATCGGGTACAGGAAATGCAGTCCATCGCTTGGACAGCGACCGCTTCGGCGGATGCAAGAAGAGATGATGAAGGGCTTTCCAGGTGCGGCCGGCCCCCGAAAGGGGGCCGACCAAACCGTCGCCGGATTGTTCCGGCGTGCGCCGCAACGCATCGTTTTGCGGGCTGCTGATCGCAAGAGAAGCGGACCGGGATGAAGTGAGGCGGAGTGCGTGGGGCAAAGCCGGATAGTGGGGGTTGGCAGCGATGCCGGCCCCCATTTCGTATGCGCGGCCGCCGGAATGCGCCGCATCATGGCCGCGCCTTTGCCACAGGCCGCATCCCCATCCCATTTATTTTCACCCCTGTGACTTTCGTCACATCAGCGTCAAACGCGGCTGCTTAGTGGCGTCTTGCGACCCGGAGACGTTCCCGATCAGGAACCGATCCCACTTTCCCGGCCGAGCCCCCGCGGGCCGGTCGGGAACCTTTCGCTCCCGACCGGCATTCTTTGATCATCGTTGAAACGATGTCCGGGCGCGACCGGACGTTCGCATGGTCGCCGGGCATCGGCGCTCGCCCGGCCGGTTCAGGGAAGGGAAAATCATGGGTCTGATCATCACGTTGATCGTCGGCGGCATTATCGGCTGGCTGGCGAGTATCGTCATGCGCACCGATGCGCAGCAGGGCATCATCCTGAATGTCGTTGTCGGCATCGTCGGCGCGTTTCTCGGCAACTTCCTCGGCAGCTTTTTCGGCATGGGGGCGAGCCTCGACACCTTCAGCCCGATCGGGCTGTTGTGGGCCTTCATCGGCGCGGTGGTGCTGCTTGGTATCATCAACCTGGTTCGACGCGGCAGCGTCCGTTGAACGGCGTGGCGGCGGGCGTGATCGCGCCGCCGCCATTCTGCTAGGCGATATCAAATATTTGGGTTACCAATGCGGGGCCTGCAGGGTCAGGCGCCAACATCGATCGTAGGGGGTCATCTTATGACTTGGATTATCGCTATCATCATGGGCGGCATCATCGGCTGGCTGGCGAGTATCGTCATGCGCACCGACGCTCAGCAAGGCATCTTCCTCAACATCATCGTCGGTTGCGTCGGGTCGATCCTCGGTCGCTTGCTGTTCGGCAGCTTCCTGGGCGGCGGACATCTGCGCGGCAACGCCTTTGATCCGATGACCTTGCTCACCGCCTTCATCGGCGCGGTGATCCTGCTCGGGATCGTCAACCTCGTGCGGCGCGGCCGGGTCCGCTGACCGCCTGCCGATAACGGCCGGCCGTTCGGACCGGTCCGGAAGAAAAGGGTGGCCGCCGCAGGGCGCGCCGCCCTTTTTCATGGCGGTAACCACTGGAAATTGCACGAAGACAAGTCTATGAGCCGCGATCCGGGGCGCAGGGGGGATGGCGAAGTTTCGCCTCTTGCCAGTGGTGATTTAATTAGGTAATACACCTCGCAGTGGATTGATCCTGTCGTGCGGGGTCGAGGGGACGGGCGCGTCTGCGCCTGCCGCAGCATGATGCCGCGCAAGGCAGGGAGGATTTTCGGCGTGAACTACGAGCGGAAAGTGGATGTGATGGACAGCCTGGCGGGCACACAAAGCTTTTATGAGGACGCGAGCGACAGCCGGCGCAAGCGGACGTTCCTGATCGTCGCACTGGTGCTCATCGCGCTTGCGCTGGCGGCCACCTATTACGCCTTCACGCAAAGCAAGGGCGCGGCTGCCGAAGGCGAAGGACAGGGCGGCGCGGCCGCCCCGAACGTCACCGTGGTCATCCCTGGCCGCGTTTCGGTCGAGGCCGCGATTTCCGCCAACGGCACGATCGCGGCGCGCCGTGAAATGCCCGTCGGTGTCGCGGGCGAGGGCGGACAGGTCCTTCGCGTCCTCGTCGAACCCGGCCAGTGGGTCGGTGCGGGCCAGACGCTCGCGGTCATCGATCGCTCGGTCCAGGCGCAGCAGGCCGCGAGCCTCGCGGCGTCGATCCGCGTCGCGCGGGCCGATGCCGATCTGGCGCAGGCCGAACTCGAACGCGCGCAGGCGCTCGTCGGGCGCGGCTTCATCTCCAAGGCCGACATGGATCGCAAGCGCGCGACGCGCGACGCCGCCAACGCGCGCGTTCGCGTCGCGCAGGCGCAATATGCCGAAGCGACCGCGCGCAACGATCGCCTCAATATCGTCGCGCCCGCCGCGGGCCTCGTGCTGACGCGTCAGGTCGAGCCGGGCCAGATCGTCGGCTCGGGCAGCGGAATCCTGTTCCGCATGGCGCGCGACGGCGAGATGGAAATGCTGGCCCAGATGGCCGAGGCCGATCTGGCCCGCGTCAATGTCGGCACGCGCGCGACGATCACCCCGGTCGGCAGCAACCTGAATATCGCGGGGCAGGTGTGGCAGAAGTCGCCGGTCATCGACATGGACACGCGACAGGGCACGGTCCGCATCGCGGTCCCGTACAGCGAGGCGCTGCGTCCGGGCGGCTTTGCCGACGCGCGCCTGATCGCGGGCACGGCGGAAGCGCCGCTCCTCCCCGAAAGCGCGGTGCAAAGCGGCGTCGAAGGCAATTTCGTGCTGGTCGTCGATGCCAAGAACACCATCCAGCGCCGTCCGGTGAAGGTCGGGACCGTTACCGACCGCGGCGTGTCGATCGCGTCGGGCCTGACCGGCACCGAAAAGGTCGTCGCGCTCGCGGGCGCTTTCCTCAACCCCGGCGACAAGGTGAAGCCGGTGGTACAGAAATCGTCGCAATAACCGGCTGAGCGGCGCGCGTAGAGATTCAGTGCACAAGGGCGTTTGATCATGAGCTTTCGCAACATTTCCGCCTGGTGCATTCGCAATCCGGTGCCGCCGATCGTGATGTTCATCCTGCTTCTTCTGGCAGGTGTCGTCAGCTTCAACCGGATGGACGTCAACGACAATCCCGACGTCGAATTCCCGATGGTCCAGGTCGTCGTGGTACAGCCCGGCGCGGCGCCGTCCGAACTGGAGACGCAGGTCACCCAGCGTGTCGAGGCCGCGGTGCGCGCCGTCAGCGGGGTCGACGAACTGTCGTCCTATGTCGCCGAGGGCAACAGCCGGACGATGGTGCAGTTCGCGATCGGCACCCCGATCGACCGCGCCTATAACGACGTCAACCAGGCGGTGCAGCAGATCCGCAGCGACCTGCCCGACGGCATCCTCGAACCGCAGGTCGTGCGCGTCGACGCCGCGGGCGGCCCGATCACCTATTTCGCCGTCGAAACGTCGGATATGACGCTCGAGCAATTGAGCTGGTTCGTCGACAATACGATCGCCAAGGAACTGCTCTCGATCCCCGGCATGGCGAAGGTCAGCCGTTCGGGCGGCGTCAACCGCGAAATCCGCGTTATCCTCGATCCCGCGCGCATGCAAAGCTATGGCCTCACCGCGAGCCAGGTGAACCAGGAATTGCGCCAGGTGAACGTCAACGCCGCGGGCGGGCGCACCGAAATCGCCGGATCGGAACAGGCGGTGCGCGTCCTCGGCAACGCCGAAAACGCCTTCCAGCTCGGCGAAACGCGCATATCGATCGGCAGCGGCCGCACGGTCCGCCTCGCCGATATTGCGGCCGTGACCGACGGTTATGCCGAGCAGCGCAACCTCGCGAAGATCGGCAACCGGCAGGTGCTGAGCTTCTCGATCGAAAAGGCCAAGGGCGCCTCGGACGTCACGATCCACGACGAGACGATGAAGAAGCTCGCCGAGATCAAGAAGACGAACCCGCAGGTCGAATTCAAGATCCTGTTCACGCGCACCGAATATACCAAGGAACAATATCGCAGCTCGATGCTCGCGATGATTGAGGGCGCGATCCTCGCGGTCGTCGTCGTGTTCCTCTTCCTGCGCGACTGGCGCGCGACGCTGATCAGCGCGCTCGCGATCCCGCTGTCGGCGATCCCGACCTTCTGGTTCATGGACATGATGGGCTTTTCGCTGAACGGCTTGTCGCTGCTCGCATTGAGTCTCGTCGCCGGCGTGCTCGTCGACGATGCGATCGTGGAGATCGAGAATATCGTCCGGCACATGCGCATGGGCAAGACCGCCTATCAGGCGTCGATCGACGCCGCCGACGAAATCGGCCTCGCGGTTGTCGCGACGACGATGTCGATCGTCGCGGTCTTCCTGCCCGTCGCGCTGATGCCGGGCATTTCGGGGCAGTTCTTCATCCAGTTCGGCATGACCGTCGTGTTCGCGGTACTCGTCAGCCTGGCGGTCGCGCGCATGATCACGCCGATGATCGCCGCCTATTTCCTGTCGGCGCAGGGCGAGCAGGACCATGCTTCCGGCCCGTGGGTCGACCGCTATGAGCGCCTTCTCAAATGGACGCTCGACAACAGCAAGCATCACGCGGTGCGCGCGCGGTACGAGGCGCATCGGACGAAACTCGCCTATCTGGCGGTTCCGCTGGTGCTCGCCGGTCTATCGGTCCTTTATGCGATCTACGCCTATTTTCAGCCGGTGCCGGTCGGGCAGGACGCGCCGAACACCGCGATGTATTTCCTGCTGAAGACGCCCGTCGATGCGATCCTGGCCTATCTCGGCATCAGCCTGATCGTCATCCTGCTCGGCGCCCTCGCATGGCTCATCGGAATGCGCGAATGGGGCTTCACCAACTGGGCGAAGTTCATGGTCCAGCGTGCCTATGCCCGTCTTTTCGACCACCGCGTCTGGATCGTCGGGATCGGCGCCGCGTCGCTTGGGATGAGCGTCGCCCTGCTGATGATCCTGCCGCAGCAATTCCAGCCGACGATCAACAGCGACTACAGCCAGATTCGTTACGAACTGCCGCCGGGCTCGACGCTCGCGCAGAGCGAGCATATTTCGGACCAGATCAGCGCGATCCTGTCGAAGGACAAGAATGTCGAAAACGCCTTTTACGAGGTCAACGTCAACGACGGCGGTGTCTACATCACACTGAAGAAGAAGCGCGAAGTTACCAGCGTCGAATGGGAGCGCAGCCTGCAGCCGCAAATGGCGGCGATCCCCGACGCGCGCGTGACCTTCCAGAGCCAGTCGGGCGGTTTCTCTGGCCGCGACATCACGATGGTCATCGGCGGCGACGATCCGGTCGCGCTCGAAAAGCATGCGCGCCTGATCGTGTCGCAGATGGAAAAGCTCAAGGAAGTGCGCTCGCCGCGGATCGAGGGCGACATTCCGCGCCCTGAAATCATCGTCAGCCCGCGGATGGACCTCGCCGCCGAACTCGGCGTGACCACCTCGGCGCTCAGCCAGACGATCCGCATCGCGACGATCGGCGACATCGACCAGAATGCGGCGAAATTCTCGCTGTCCGATCGCCAGATCCCGATCCGCGTGTTGCTGTCCGAAGATTCGCGCCGCGCGCTGGCGACGATCGAAAATCTGCCGGTTCCGACCGCGCGCGGGACGACGGTGCCGCTGAAGTCGGTGGCGACAATCGGCTTTGGTGCCGGTCCGACCGAACTTCGCCGGTACAACCAGACGCGGCGTATCGTGATCGGCGCCGATCTCGCGCCGGGACTGGTGACGGGCGATGCGCAGAAAAAGATCGATGCCCTGCCCGCGGTGACGACGATGCCGCAGGGCATTCGGAAGGTCGTGCAGGGCGACGCCAAATGGCAGGCTGAACTGATCACCAACTTCATGATCGCGGTGGTGTCGGGGCTCTTGCTGGTCTTCTCGACGCTGGTGCTGCTCTATCGCCGCTTCCTGTCGCCGCTGGTCAATATGTCGTCGCTGCTGCTCGCGCCTCTGGGCGGCCTGCTCGGCCTCTTGATCACCGGCATGGAAATCTCGATGCCCGTCTATATCGGCCTGCTCATGCTGCTCGGCATCGTTGCGAAGAACTCGATCCTGCTCGTCGATTTCGCGATCGAGGAAATGGACCATGGTGTCGAGAAGAACGCGGCGCTGCTCGACGCGGGGCGCAAGCGTGCGCAGCCGATCGTGATGACGACGGTCGCGATGGTCGCGGGCATGGTGCCGACCGCGATTTCGTTGTCGGGCGACGGCGCCTGGCGCGCGCCGATGGGCGTCGTCGTGATCGGCGGCCTGATCCTGTCGACGCTGCTGACGCTGCTGATCGTTCCCGCGGGCTTCAGCCTTGCCGACAGCATCGAAAAGCGCCTTGGCCGCTTCTTCTCGAGCAACCTGCTGACCTATCGCAAGGGCGACGATACCAAGCCGCACGGGGCGCCCGCGCCCGAACCGGCGGAGTAACGAAGGTCGACCGGCGCGGTAAGCGACTGCGCCGGTTGCAACCTTTGCGGCATTTCGCCATTTGGTTCACATGACCGACCGCACGCTTTCCCGGCCGATTGGCGTCGCCATCCCGGCAAGAGGATCGAATATCCGCGTCGTCGCGACGGGCCTGCTCGTCGTCATGGCGTTCGTCTTTATCGGCGCCAAATATTTTCAGGAGATCCATCCCGCGATCGGTTTTGTCCGCGCCTTTGCCGAGGCGGCGATGGTCGGCGGGCTTGCCGACTGGTTTGCGGTGACCGCGCTGTTCCGCCATCCGATGGGGCTGCCGATCCCGCACACCGCGATCATCCCGCGCAACAAGAACCGCATCGGCGACACGCTCGCGCGCTTCCTGCTCAACAATTTCCTGCTGCCGCGCCTGATCGCGCGCAAGATGCAGACGGTGGACGTCGCGGGCGCGGTCGGCAAATTCCTGTCCGAACCGGGCGAAGGCGGCGGGCGCCTCCGGCTTGGCGCATCGCGGATCATCGCCGACGGTTTGGGCGCGCTCGACCAGCAGCGCCTCGGCGGCATCGTCAAATCGGCGATCGCCGACCGGCTGCGCGAACTCGACGTCGCGCCTTTGCTCGGCCAGGCATTGCAGGCCGCACTCGCCGAGGGACGGCACCAGCCTTTGCTCGACGCGATGGTCAAATGGGGGTCGAAGACGCTCGAACTCAACGAGCATCTGATCCACCAGATGGTGCATGACAATTCGAACGCGATCGTGCGCTTCACCGGGCTCGACGAAAGCATCTCGAACCGCATCGTCGCGGGGCTGTCGAAGCTGCTGAGCGAGATGGCGGTCGACGAAACGCACCCCTTGCGCATCCGCGTCGAGGAAGGGCTCGCCAAAATGGCGCTCGACCTGCAGCACGACCCCGAGGTGAAGGCAAAGGTCGCCAAGGTCCGCGACGAGCTGCTCGAAAACAAGGCGGTGAAGCGCTGGCTTGACGGCCTCTGGGAGCAGGGCCGAACCGCGCTGCTCAAGGCCGCGCGCAATCCCGACACGATGCTCGCAGGGCGGATCGGCGAACTCGTCACGCAGTTCGGCGCGATGCTCGGCGAGGATGCGGGGATCAAGCGCACGCTCAACCGCTATGCGCGCCGCGCTGTCGTCGGCGTCGTCGACAGCTATGGCGAGACGGCGCTCAGGCTGGTGTCGGACACGATCCGCGGCTGGGACGCCAAGACGATCACCGACCGGCTGGAAAATGCCGTTGGCGACGACCTGCAATATATCCGGATCAACGGCACGCTGGTCGGCGGGCTGGTGGGCGTGCTGATCCATACGGTGGATGTGCTGATCTAAGTTACTTTAGGTAAGGCTCGCCAGCCCTTCTCGAAAACTTGGATAGCGTGGCGTCCAACCAAGCAATCGCTTCGCCTTGCCATTCGCAACGCGGCGGTTCTCTGAATAGAAAGCGCGCGCGGCGGGCGACAGGCCGGCTTCTTCCAGCGATTGCAGCGGCGGCGCCGGGACACCGAGCATCGCACAGCCCCATTCGACCAGTTCGTTCTGGTGGCACGGCGCGTCATCGGCCAGATTATAGACACCCGCCGGTCCCCTGAACGACGCCATGACCCCGCCCGCGATGTCGTCGACATGAACGCGGCTGAAAACCTGTTCGGGCAGGTCGATCCGATGCGCGCGGCCCTCGGCGATGCGGTCGAGAATCGAGCGGCCGGGGCCGTAGATGCCGGGGAGGCGAAAGATGCGGACGTCGCCGCGGAGCGCCTGCCAAGCGAGGTCGGCGGTGTTGCGGTCGGGACGGCGACCCCGGATGGGCGCGCTTTCGTCGACCCACGCGCCGCCCGCATCGCCATAGACGCCGGTCGACGACAGATAGCCGACCCAGCTTGCCGGGGCGAGGGCAACGGCGTCGCCATAGCGCGCGAGCACCGGGTCGGCGCCCTCGGTGGGCGGCACTGACGACAATATGTGCGTGGCGCTGCGCAATGCACCGAGCACCGCCGTCTCGTCGGCAAAAGCGATGTTGCCGTCGCGCCCGTCGCGCGTTGTCCCCGTCACCTCCCAGCCGCGCGCGCGGAGGCGGCCCGCGAGGTGGCTCGCGGCATAACCCATTCCGAAAATCAGCATCTGTCCCATCGCGCGCCTTATTGCGCGTCGGCGGCGCTGTGCCTAGATCGATCGCATGACCGACGCTTCCTCCACGCCCGCCATTCCCGTCACCATCTATCGCAGCGATTATCGTGCGCCCGAATGGCAGATCCCCGATATCGCGCTCGATTTCGCGCTCGGGATCGACGCGACAAAGGTCGGCGCGGCGCTGTCGGTCGTGCGCCAGGCCGACGCGCCGGTGCCGCTCACGCTGCGCGGCGACGGGCTGAGCCCCGCCGCGGTGCGCGTCGATGGCGAGGTGTGGAACGACTGGCGGATGGAGGGCAGCGACCTGATCGTCGACCTTGGCGAACGCGCCGCGGCGACGGTCGAGGTCGACACGGTGATCGACCCCGCATCGAACACGCAACTTTCGGGGCTTTATGCGTCGGGCGGCCTGCTTTGCACCCAGTGCGAGGCCGAAGGCTTTCGCCGCATCACCTTCCACCCCGACCGCCCCGACGTGCTGAGCCGCTACAAGGTGCGGATGCAGGGCGACAAAGCCGCGTTCCCGATCCTGCTGTCGAACGGCAATTGCGTCGATCAGGGCGAAGCGGGGAGCGATCATTGGGCGCTGTGGGAAGACCCGTGGCCGAAGCCCTCCTATCTCTTCGCGCTCGTCGCCGGCGACCTTGTCGTCAACAAGGACAGCTTCACGACGATGTCGGGGCGCGAGGTCGAACTCGGCATCTGGGTGCGGGGCGGCGATCAGGATCGCACCGGCCATGCGATGCAGGCGCTCAAGGACAGCATGGCGTGGGACGAGCGCGTCTATGGCCGCGAATATGACCTCGACCTGTTCAACATCGTCGCGGTCAGCGATTTCAACATGGGGGCGATGGAGAATAAGGGCCTCAACATCTTCAACACCCGCTATATCCTCGCCGATCCCGACACCGCGACCGACGTCGATTATGACGGGGTCGAGGGCGTCGTCGCGCACGAATATTTCCATAATTGGTCGGGCAACCGCGTCACCTGCCGCGACTGGTTCCAGCTCAGCCTGAAAGAGGGCTTCACCGTCTTTCGCGACCAGAATTTCTCGGCTGACATGGGGTCGCCGCCGGTCAAGCGGATCGAGGATGTCCGCCTGCTCCGCGCGGCGCAATTCCCCGAGGATGCCGGGCCGCTCGCGCACCCGATCCGCCCCGACAGTTTCCAGGAAATCTCGAATTTCTACACCGCGACCATCTATAACAAGGGCGCCGAGATCATCCGCATGATGGCGACGATGGTCGGCCCCGACCGCTTCCGCAAAGGCACCGACCTCTATTTCGACCGCCACGACGGCGAGGCTGCGACGTGCGAGGATTTCGTGCGTGCGATCGAGGACGGCGCGGGCATCGACCTTGCGCAGTTCCGCCGCTGGTACGAGCAGGCCGGCACGCCGCGGCTCAAACTGTCGCTGGCCGAAGAGGGCGGCCACTGGTCGCTCGACATCGTGCAGACGGTGCCGCCGACGCCGGGGCAGCCTGAGAAACAGCCCATGATGATGCCGCTGCGTCTCGCCGCTTTCGCGATGGACGGCAGCGGCGGTGCGCTCGCCGACACGCTCGTCATCGTGACCGGCGCAACGCAGCGCATCGCGCTCGGCACCTTCGCGGCGCGCCCGGCGCTGTCGGTCAACCGCGGCTTTTCGGCGCCGATCATCGTCGATTTCGAGCGCGGCCCCGGCGAGCTCGCGTGGCTCGCCGCGCACGACGACGACCCGTTCGCGCGTTATGAAGCGTTGCAGCAGCTGATGCTCGATACGCTCGTCGCCGCGGTATCGGGCAAGACGGGCGATACTCGGGCGGTGATCGACGCGGTCGGCCAGACGCTCGCCGGCGCGGCAAACGACCCCGCCTTCGTCGCCGAAGCGGTGCTGCTGCCGAGCGAAGCCTTTATCGGCGACCAAATGGTCACCGTCGACCCCGATGCGATCCGCCGCGAGCGGCTCGCCTTGCAGGCAGCGATCGGCACCGCGCTCGAAACGAAATGGCGCGCGATCCTTGCCGGCAGCGCCCCGCCCGCGACCGACCTGTCGAGCAAGGCCAAGGGCGGCCGCCGCCTGCGCGGCGTCGCGCTCGCCTATCTCGCCGCGACGGGGGCGGGCGATGCCCCGGCGCTCGCGTTCGGCATCTTCTCCGACGCCGACGGCATGACCGAGCGGCAGGCGGCGCTCGCGACGCTCGCGCATGGCGACAGCGACGAGCGCGTGGCGGCGCTCGACATCTTCTATCAGCGCTATCGCGACAATCCGCTCGTGCTCGACAAATGGTTCCAGGTGCAGGCGTGGTCGATGCGCGCGGACACCGTCGATGCGGTGAAGGCGCTGGCGCAGCACCCTGACTTCACGCTCGCCAACCCCAACCGCGTGCGCTCGCTCTACGGCGCGCTGACGGGCAATCAGGCGGCGTTCCATCAGGCCGACGGGGCGGGGTACAGGCTGATCGCCGACCTCGTCATCGCGCTCGATCCGAAGAACCCGCAGACCGCGGCCAAGATGATCCCGCCGCTCGGCCGCTGGAAACGCTTCGACGAGGGGCGACAGGCACTGATGAAGGCGGAGCTCGAGCGTATCCTCGCGCAGCCCGGCCTGTCGCGCGACGTCACCGAGCAGGCTTCGAAAAGCCTGCTCGGCTAGATCAGGTCGTCGAAAACAGCTTGGTCCCGGCGACGCCGATGACGATCAGCGCCATGAAGCCGATCTGGACCGCGTTCACCTTCTCGCCGAACCAGAAAATGCCGCCGATGATGACGCCGACGGCGCCGAGGCCGGTCCAGATCGCATAGGCGGTCCCGGCCGAGATCCCGCGCATCGCGAACGCCAGCAGCGCCATGTTCAAAAAGCTGAGCGAGACCGGAACGACCGATGCCTGCCAGGTCCCGAGCGTCGCGGCCCATTTCAGGCTGAGCGCCCAGATGATTTCGGTAACAACGGCGATCGCGAGGATGACCCACGCCATGGCATAGTCCTTTCAAGTCGGCGGGCTCGAAAGGAAAGGGCGCAGCCGGAAACCCGGAAGAGGCTGCGCAGGAACAGGTGATGTGATGCGGCGCCCTCTAGGCGCAGCGGCACGAAATGGCAATGGGGAGGGGGACTAGCCGACCAGCCAGCCCGTGACCTCGACCGCGACCTTGTTCGCGGCGCGGGTCAGCGCCTCGCCGACGGGTTTGGCTTCGACCTTGCCGCCGATCGCCTCGCGCGCTTCGAAGCGGCGCTGCGTCACCGTCTTGCCGCCTGCCGACACCAGCATCGCCTGATAGACCACGACGACCTCGTTGGTGGCGGCGTCGACGCCGAATTCCATCAGCTGCCCCGCAAGCTGCTCGCCCGGCGCGGTCAGATATTGCCCTTCGTCGAGCACGACGCGCGTCGTGCGCGCCGACACGGTTTCGGAGACGAGCCGCTGGAACAGGCGCGACGGTGCCTCGACCCATTGCGCGTCCTTGACATAGGCGACGCTCGATCCGTCCTGCTGCACCGGGATGCGCGTCGTGCGCAGCTTTTGCGGGGCGGTCGGGATCAGGATCGTCAGCGTCGCGGCTTCGGTCGCGGTGCGCGCACCGCCGGCGGCGGGCGCGGCGTCGGCGTCGAGCGTCAGCAGGAAGGGCGGGGTCTTGCCGCCGAGCCCGATGCAGCCCGAGAGCGTCACAGCCGCGATGACGGCAACCAGCGGGGCGCGGAATCTTCGCATCATGGGCATCCTCATTTCTTGTAGTCGGGCAGCTGGCTGCCGCCGAGAACCGCGCCCGCGCCCTGCTGGTCGAGCTTGTCGGTCAGGCTGGACAGCGAGGCGGAGGTGCGGCGCAGATCGCGGATCAGCGCATTGGCTTCGGGAATCGTCGTTTCGCTGAATGTCTTGAGCCCGGGCCGCGCATCGGCGATCGCCCCTTCCAGCGTCGCCATCGATGCGTTGGCCGATTTCAGCGTGTCGCGCAGGTTCGCCATCGCCGGATCGACGTTGCGGTCGATCGTTCCTTGCGCCGATGCGGCCAGATTGCCGATCTGTTCGGCGGCCACGCCCGTCTGCTGGATCGCGATCCGCGTGTCGGCGAGCGCACGTTCGATCGCCGGGCCGTTGCGCGCGAGGATCGCGGTCGATGCCTCGACATTGTTGAGGATGCCGCGAAGGCTCGCCTGATTCTCGTCGTCGGCGAGTTCGGCCAGCCGCTCGGTCAGCGTCGACAGGCGCTGGAGCAATTGCGGCGCGGTGTTAAGCAGTTCGCCGAGGCCCCCGACGCGCGTCGGGATCACGGGCTTGCCCGCGGGGCCCTTGTCGGTGATCGGCGGCGCGCCCTTGACCGCGCCATCGAGCGAGATTTGCGACACGCCGGTAAAGCCGACGCCCTCGAGCGCGGCGGTCGTGCCTTGCAGCACGGGGACCCCCTCGTTCACTTCGATCCGGACGCGGACGAATTGCGGGTCCTCCGGCCACAGCGCGATTTCGCGGACCTGGCCTGCGGGAACGCCGGAGAATTGCACCGCGGCGCCTTTGTTCAAGCCGTCGACCGACTGTTTGAAGAATATATCATATTCGCGCTTGTCGCCGCCGCTGTCGTTCGCCAGCCAGACCACGAAAAAGGCGAGCGCCGCAGTAAAGAAGAGGACAAAAGCGCCGACGAGGACGTTGTTTGAGCGTGTTTCCATCAGCTGTTCCTATCGCCGCTTCGCGGTTTGGTTCCCGCTTGCCGCTGCACGGCCGCGTGGCCCGTTGAAATAATCCTGTATCCACGGATGCTCGGTGGCAAGCAGTTCCGGGATGGTGCCGACCGCGATCACCTTCTTCTCCGCCAATACCGCGACGCGGTCGCAGGTTGCATAAAGCGTGTCGAGGTCGTGGGTGATCAGGAAGACGGTCAGGCCCATCGTGTCGGCAAGCCCGCGCAGCAGTTCGTCGAACTTCGCGGCGCCGATCGGGTCGAGCCCCGCGGTCGGTTCGTCGAGAAAGAGCAGCGCCGGGTCGAGCGCGAGCGCGCGGGCAAGCCCGGCGCGCTTGACCATCCCGCCCGACAGTTCGGCCGGAAATTTGGGGCCGGCATCGGGGGGCAGGCCCACCATCGCGACCTTGTACGCGGCGATCTCGTCGAGCAGCCTTTGGTCGAGCCGCGGATAATATTCGCGCAGCGGAACCTGGATATTCTCGGCGACGCTCAGCGTCGAAAAGAGTGCGCCGCCCTGGAACATCACGCCCCAGCGTCGGCGCAAGTCGCGCGATTCCTCTTCATTGGCGATCGTGTCGAGTGTCTTGCCATAGACTTCGATCTCGCCCGCGGCCGGCGTCTGGAGGCCGATGATCGAACGCATCAGCACCGATTTGCCGGTGCCCGATCCGCCGACGACGCCGAGGATTTCGCCCGAGCGGACGGTGAGGTCGAGATCCTCATGGATCACCGCGTCGCCGAACTGGTTGCGGAGACCGCGAATGCAGATCGCCTCGTCGAACTTTTCGGGCCGCACCGCGTCGGCGGCGGCAAGCTCTTCCTTGATTTCCTGTTCGATCTCTTCGCTCATCAATTCCATCCCAGCGAAGAGAAGAAGACGGCGAACATCGCGTCCAGGACGATGACGAGGAAGATCGCGGCGACCACCGCCGATGTCGTGCGCTGGCCGACCTCCTCGGCATTCTGGCGCACCTGCATGCCTTCGTAACAGCCGGTGACGCCGATCAATATGCCGAACACCGGCGCCTTGATCAGCATGATGTAAAAATCGGTCATCGGAATGATTTCGCGCAGCCGCTGGATATAGGTGAGCGGCGGGATGTCGAGCCCGATCCAGACAAAGGCGCCGCCGCCCGCGATCGCGCACAGGCTGGCGTAGAAACCGAGCAGCGGCATGGTGATCGTCGACGCGGCGACGCGCGGCAGCACGATCGCTTCCATCGGCGACACCCCGATCGTGCGCATCGCGTCGATCTCTTCGGTCAGCTTCATCGTGCCGATCTGTGCTGCGAAGGCCGAGCCCGAGCGGCCCGCGACCATGATCGCGGTCATCAGCAGGCCAAGTTCGCGGATCGAGGCGCGGCCGACGAGGTTGATCGTGAACACCTCCAGCCCGAATTGTTCGAGCTGCACCGCGCCCTGCTGCGCGATGACGATCCCGATCAGGAAGCTCATCAGGCCAATGATGGGGAGGGCGTCGACACCCACGGCCTGAAAACGCATCACGACCGCATTCCAGCGGAGGCGGCGGCGCGCGCGAATCTGGATGCCCAGCGCGATGATCATCGCGCCGAAAAAACCAACGATACCCAGAAGTTCGTGCCAGATCGCAACGCTGGCGTTGCCGACCTGTTCGAGCATCCGCGCCCAGCCCGGGCGGCGATCGCGGTGGACGCGATATTCGCTCTTGTCGCTGGCGAGTGCCTCGAGCAGGCGCTGCGCTTCTTCGCTCGCGCCGACGACTTTCGAACCATGTTCCTTGGCGGTGCGCGTCACGATCCAGGCGCCGACGGTGTCGATGCGTTCGAGTGCCGAGAGATCAAGGGTCGCGATCGGACCCAGCGCATCGAGACGCGCGGGAACGTCACCCAGACGCGCGAGCGTCAGACGGCCGGTGAAGCGAACTTCGGCACCCTCGGCACCGTCGCTATGTTCGAAATCCGCCCTGGCAACCATCGTGCCGGACATTGTCTTATTTGCCCCACGACGGCAAGTGAATCCATGGTTTAGCTTGCCGGGTCTTGGCCGCCATGCCGGGTCACATTATGGGAGGGGGATGGAAGACCCGCTCGCCACGCCGATCCCCGATTATGCGCACCGCGTCGCGATGTACGACATGGACCGGACGATAACGCGTTCAGGGACTTACAGCGGTTTCCTCATGCATGTTGCGCAGCGGCGCCAGCAATGGCGGCTCTTGCTGTTGCCGCTGGTGGGACTTGCAGGGGCGGCCTATTCGCTGCGCCTGATCGACCGCTCGCGGCTGAAGGCGATCAACCTCAGGCTGCTTGTCGGCAAGCGCTTTCGTCGCACCGAAATCGCGCCGCTCGCCGAAAGCTATGCCGACAAGGTCGTCGCGCGCGGACTGCATCCTGCCGCGCTCGAGCAGATCGCCGCCGACCGCGAGGCGGGATATCGGCTGCTCCTCGCGACGGCGTCGTTCCACCTTTATGTCGATGCGATCGCGCGGCGGCTCGGGATCGACGATGTGCTCGCGACACAGCTCGACGAGCCCGATGGCGCCGACCATATCCACGCGCGGCTAGCCGGCGACAATTGCTATGGCGAGGCGAAGTTCGCGCGGATCGACGGCTGGATGGCCGCCAATGACATCACCCGCGACCGGGCGCATATCCGCGCTTATTCGGATCATGTCTCCGATCATCCGATGCTGCATTTTGCCGACGAGGCGGTGGCGACGACGCCGTCGCGCAAGCTGAAATTGCTCGCCCCGCAAATGGGCTGGCAGGTCGTCGACTGGCGTGCCCGGCGCTGACGAAAAACAGGACCGTGTCCCGGTCGGTTCGAAATGGCGCCGGCAGGTGATGGGCCCCCGCCTTCGCGGGGGCGCACAAGTTGTTTAACGGCGATAGTTCAAACCGCGTCCAATGCCTGCGCGAAGTCGGCGATCAGGTCGTCGGGATCTTCGATGCCGATCGACACGCGCACCAGATTGTCGGTGATGCCGAGCGCCTTCTTGCGCTCGTCGGGAACCGACAGATGCGTCATCGCGGCGGGATGGCTGGCGAGCGTCTCGGTGCCCCCGAGGCTGACCGCGAGCTTGGCGATCTTCAGCGCGTCGAGAAAACGGAAGCTCTCGGCCTCGCCGCCCTTGATGAACAGCGAGAAGGTCGACCCGGCGCCGGTGCAATGGCGGTCGAAGATGTCCTTCTGGCGCGCGTCCTGAATGAAGCCGAGATAGCCGAGCCCGTCGACCTTCGGATGATCGCGCAAGAAAGTGCAGACCTTCAGCGCATTCTCGCCCGCGCGGCTCATGCGCAGTTCGAGCGTTTCGAGGCTGCGCAGCAGCATCCACGCGGTGTTGGGGTCGCAGATCGTGCCGATCGTGTTGCGCATCGGGCGGATGATGTTGAGCAGGCGCTGGTCGCCCGACACCCCGCCCGCGACGAGGTCCGAATGGCCGCCGGCATATTTGGTGAGGCTGTAGACGACGAGTTCGGCGCCCTGGCGGATCGGCTTTTGCCACAGCGGGCCGAGGAAGGTGTTGTCGATCGCGATCGGCGGCTGCTGTTCGCCGGGGAAAGCGGCGTCGCGTGCGGCGCGCACCGCCTCGACATCGACGAGCGCGTTGGTCGGGTTCGCGGGGCTTTCGAGATAGACGAGCGCGACCTTGCCGCCCTTTTCAGTGGCGAGCGTCTGGGCGCGGGCGAGAATGGCGTCGATTTCCTCGCGCGTCGCGCCGGCGGGGAAATCGACGAAGCTGACCCCGAAGCGCGACAGGATGCGCGCGATCAGCGTTTCGGTCGCGGCGTAGAGCGGACCCGAGTGGACGATCACGTCATTCTGGCCGACGAGCGCGAGGAGCAGGGTCGCGATCGCCGACATGCCGCTCGAAAAGACGAGGCTGTCGTCGGCGCCGTCCCAGACCGCGAGGCGGTCCTCGAGGATTTCCTGGTTCGGGCCGTTGAAGCGCGAATAGACGAGGCCGTCGGCAGGTCCCTCGCGCTTGCCGGTGATATGCTCGAAGAAGCGCTTGCCCGCCGCCGCGCTTTCGAAGGCGAAGGTCGAGGTCAGGAAGATCGGCGGCTTCAGCGAGCCTTCGGAAAGCACGGGATCATAGCCGAGTCCCATCATCAGCGTGGCGGGGCTGAGGTCGCGATCGCCGATTTTCTTGGTGTTGTTCTTGGGTTTGCCGCGCATGGCCATGAGGATGCTCCTTGAGATGTTGGAGCGCTGTATAGCACGCAGGTTTCGTTCGAAACTATATTACGCGGGATCATCCGATCATCGCGATGGACCAGATCACCCCGATCAGCAGCGGAACGCCGATAATGTCGAGCGCGAACCCCGCCTTCAATATGCGCGGCAGCGCGATATGGCCCGTCGCCCACGCAAGCGCATTCGGACCGGTTCCCGACGGCAGCATGAAGCCCCAGCTCGCCGCCATCGCAACGGGAAGCGCAAGCAGGACCGGATCGACGCCGGTCGCCGCGATCAGCGCCGCGAGCACGGGCATGATCCCGCTCGCGGTCGCGACGTTGCTCGCGAACTCGGTGATCAGGATGGTGAGCGCGACGATGGTGGCGGCGAGGACGATCGTCGGCACGCTGCCGAGCGGTGCGAGCACCGCGCCGAGCCAGGCGGCGAGCCCGCTTGCGGTAATCGCGGCGGCGAGCGCGAGGCCGCCGCCGAACATCATAATGACGCCCCATGGCGCGCGGTCGGCTTCCTTCCAGAGCAGCAGCGGCCGCCCGGTGCCGTCGGGCAGGATGAAGAGCAACAGGCTGCCCGCAACGGCGATCGTGCCGTCGGTCAGCGCGCCCTTCGGCAGCATCGGTTCGAGCCAGGGCTGCGCGATCCACGCGACGAGCACGACTAGGAAGATCGGGACGACGCGGCGCTCGGCGGTCGACCAGATCGCCTGATTGCCGAGCGCGGCGGCGGCGGCCGTGCCGTCGAAGGGATGATCGGCAAGCCGCTGAACGCGCGCGAGAATTCCCATCGCGATCGGGGTCGACAGCAAGACGATGGGGACACCGTAGATCGCCCAGTCGAGAAAGGAGATGCGAAGTCCCAGCGCTTTTTCGATGAGTCCCGCTGCGATGGCGTTGGTCGGGCTGCCGACGAGTGTGCCGAGCCCGCCGATCGAGGCGGCAAAGGCGATGCCCATCATCACCGCGCCTGCGAAACCGCCGGTCTCGCCTTCCTGCACGCCGCCCGCACGCACGACGGCGAGCGCGATCGGGATCATAATCAGCGCGGTCGAGGTGTTCGAAATGAACATGCTGAGCAGCGCGGTCGCCGTCATAAAGGCAAAGAGCAGGCCGGTCGCGGTCGGCGCGGCACGTTTCAGAAGCGCGAGTGCGAGCCGCCGGTGCAGCCCGACGCGCTCGATCGCGAGCGCCAGAAAGGCGCCGCCGAGGATCAGGAACAGGATCGGCGAATAATATTCCTTCGCAATCGCATTCGCATCCATCACGCCAAAGGCGGGCACGGTGAGGAAGGGCATGAGTGCGGTGACGGTGAGCGGCAGCGCCTCGGTCATCCACCAGATCGCCATCAGCACGGTCAGCGCGGCGACGCGCCAGGCGGTGGTCTCCATCCCGGCGGGTGCCGGAGCCAAGAGCATGATGCAAAAGACGACGAGCCCGCCGATCAACCCCAACCAGCGCGTGCGCGTCATCGGCCCCTTATCCTCCCGCCAGTCCGATCACCGACAATTGCCTGCCATAGGTGTTTTCCCCTTTATGGCACGCGCGGCGATAGCTGAAATAATCGTCCGCCTCGGCATAGGTGTCCTGTCCGCCGATGGCAATTCGCGTCACGCCCGCCGCGGCGAGCCGCGCCGCGACATAGGCGGCGATGTCGAACATCGCATGGCCGGGCTTGCCAGCTGCGAAAAAGCGCTCGTTTGCGGGATCGTCGGCCACAAAGCGCTGCACGAAATTCTCGTCGACCTCATAGGAGGCGCGCGCGATGCAGGGGCCGATCGCGACCGCGATATTGGCACGGCTGGCGCCGAGGCTTTCCATCGCGTCCAGCGTCGCGTCGGTAATCCCGGCGAGTGCGCCCTTCCAGCCCGCATGCGCCGCGCCGACGACTCCGGCCTCGCGGTCGGCGAACAGCACCGGGACGCAGTCGGCGGTCAATATGCCGAGCAAGATACCGGGCGTCCGCGTCGCGAGCGCATCGGCCTCGGGCCGCGCGGCGAGGTCGGTGTCGGCATCGACGATCACGCAGCGATTGCCATGCACCTGGTAGAGCCCGGTCAGTACGGCGCCGGGAAGGGTCGCTGCCGCCACGCGCAGCCGGTTCTCGGCGATCAGCGCCGGATCGTCCCTCGAACCGAGGCCGCAGTTGAGCGAGGCGAGCTCGCCCGCCGACACGCCGCCACGCCGGCCGAAAAAGCCGTGCGCGACGCCCGCCAGCGTTGCCGCGCTTGCAAAGGGCGCGCTCACAGGTCGAGCCGGAAGATGCGGTCCTCGTCGATATGGTTGCCGACGCGGAAGGCGTTGCGGCCGACATCGACAAAGCCATAGCGGCGGTAAAAGGCCTGTGCGCGGGGGTTTTCGGTAAAGACCGAAAGGTAGAGGATCGACGCGCGTTCGCGCGCCCATGCGATACCCCAGTCGGTCAGCGCCGCGGCGATGCCTGTGCCCTTCGCGGCCTCCCCGACATAAAGCTGGTGGAGTTCGGTTGCGTCTTCGAGCGGCTGGCCTTCGGGCAGGTCGAAATCGATCGGCCCCATCTTGATGAAGCCCGTGATCGCGCCGGCGTCGTCGTGGGCGAGGGCGATCGCCCAGGCGGGGTCGGCGATTTGTGCGCGGAGGCGCTCGGGGGGATTCCAGCCGGCGAGGAAGGCCGCGAGGTCGGCGGGGTCGTAGATATGCCCGAACGTGTGGGTGAAGGAATTGCTCGCGAACAGGGTCAGTTCGCCGACATCTTCGTCGCGCGCGAGAGTGATGGTGGTCATGCTGCTGCCTTTGCCCCGAAACCTTCGGGTCGCGGCCAGCCGGGGGCGGAGGCAGCCATGACCTTGAACAATTCGCCCATCGCTTGCGGCGCGACAAGCCGGTCGCGCTGGCCCGCGATTTCGCTGGCGCGGGCGGGTGCGGCATTTGCCAGTGCTGTCGCCCGCGCGTCGATGCCGAGTGCCTGAAGCCATGCGCCCTGGCCGACCGGGCCGGCGATACCGACGCCGGCGCGCCTGGCTGCATCGGAAAGCGCGGTGAAGTCGACATGCGTCGTGAGGTCGGCCTCGCCCGGATCGGCGAAGGGATCGGTGAATTGATGCGCCTTCACCGCCTGCAGCGTGTCGCCCGCCGCGGGTCCCTGATAGCCATAGTCGATCACCAGCATCGCGCCGCCCTGCCGCGCGAGGCGGAAAGCGCAGCGCTGCATGACCGCCGCCGACACGGGCGCGGTCTCGACGATGCTTCCCACGCGGCCGGCCCGCAGCATCGCGGGGACGCTGTCGTCGGCAGGAACATCGCCCGGCATCGCGACCAGCTTTCCGTCGCTGCGTTCGACCATCCGCTCGCGCCAGCCGTCGATGGTGCGGATATATTGATGCACCGGCAGGGCGTCGAAAAATTCATTGGCGATGATGATCGCGGCGCCATCGTCGGGCAGGTCGTCGATATCGTCATGATGGATCGCGGCGGGCAGGCGCGCCAGCTGCGCCGCGCGGAGCGTCGGGCTCGTCTCGACCAGATGGACGCCCTGCGGCGTGCAGCCGAAGCGCGCCATCGCGCGCAGCGCGTCGGCAGCGAGCGTGCCGCGGCCGGGACCGAGCTCGATATAGCGAAACGCCGGGCTGCCCGCGCGCGACCACAGATCGGCGATCCAGACGCCGACCATCTCGCCGAACATCTGGCTGATTTCGGGCGCGGTGGTGAAATCGCCCGCGGCGCCGAGCGGGTCGCGGGTCGCATAATAATGGCTGTTCGCCGCGGCGATGAAATCGGCGACGGTCATCGGCCGTGCCGCCGCGATCTGGCTTATCAGCGCTTCGGGAGTCGGTGGTCCGTCACGCAACGCTGTCGAGTCCGGCGACCGGTTCGACCCGCTGGCGGCGGCCCTTCGCGGTGGCGACGAGCCAGAAACCGATCAGCAGCATCGGCACGGTCAGCGTCTGCCCCATCGTGAGCCCCCACGACAGCGTGCCGAGCTGAACGTCGGGCTCGCGCACGAACTCGACCGCAAAGCGGCTGAGGCCATAGATGATCGCCGCCATGCCGAACAGGAAGCCGGGCTTGTAGCGCGCATCGGTGCGCCAGAAGAAGAAGGCGAGGACCGCCATCATCAGCAGGCCTTCGAGGCCCGCTTCGTAAAGCTGGCTCGGGTGGCGCGGGTCCATCGTGCCGCTGCCCGGAAAGATGATCGCCCAGGGCACCGTCGTCGCGCGGCCCCACAGCTCGCCGTTCACGAAATTGGCGAGGCGGCCGAAGAAAAGCCCGAACGGGACGACGCACGCGACATAATCGCAGAAGCGCAGGAAACTGAGCTTTTCCTTGCGCGTCACATACCAGATCGCGATCAGCACGCCGATCACGCCGCCGTGGAGCGACATGCCGCCGTCCCATAGCTTGAAGATCTCGAGCGGCTTTTCGAGATAATTGCCGAGGTTGTAGAAGAGCACATAGCCGAGCCGGCCGCCGAGGATGATCCCGAGCATCGCATAGAAGATCATGTCGTCGGCGTGGCGCCGCGCCATCGGGGCGCCGGGCTGTGCGATCAGCTTCAAAAGATACCAGTAGCCGACGAAAATCCCGGCGAGATAGGCGAGGGCGTACCAGCGGATCGGCAGGCCGAAGACGCTGAACGCGATCTCGGAGTTTTCACCCATCAGATCGTGGAAGTTCACATATTGCGTTGCTTCGGCTAAGGTTGCAAAAAGAAACATATCGTCGCGCTGTCCTTCCCCAGGAGAGGCCTCCCCATAAGGGGTTAGGCGAGCGAGACCAAGAGGAGAGATAGAAGATGCCATCTGCGCTCGATTTGCGCCTGGAAGCCGCCTATAATCTGATCACCGGTCCGGGCGGACCGATCCAGCTCGGGACCGTCGAACGCTTCGGCCACCAGCTTCCCTTCATCTCCAACGCGCCGACCAATCTAGCCGACTATGTTGCATTTTTTGCCGCGCAGCATGGCGACGCGACCTTCCTCGTCGAAGGCGACGAGCGGCTGTCGTTCAAACAGGTTTATATGGCGGCGCGGCAGGTCGCGGCGGGGCTGGTCGAAGGCCATGGCGTCCAGCGCGGCGACCGCGTCGGGCTCGCGATGCGCAACGCCAATGCGTGGTGTGTTTCCTATATCGGCATTTTGATGGCGGGTGGCTGCGCGACCTTGCTCAACGGCTGGTGGCAGGGCGGCGAGCTTGCGGCGGGCATCCTCGACAGCGAAGCGAAGCTCGTCATCGCCGACGTCCAGCGCGCGGCGCGGCTCGAAGGAATCGAGCATGGCGCGAAGATCGTCACGCTCGACATCACCCAGCCGATCGATCAGGCGATCGCGCCGATCACCGGCGCGGGCGGCAGCGCGGCGACCGTGCTGCCAACGCTGACCGGGCAGGATCTGGCGACGATCCTCTTCACCTCGGGCTCGACGGGCCAGTCGAAGGGGGCCTATTCGCGCCACGAAGCCATATGTCAGGCGATCTTCAACTATGTCACGCAGACCGCGAGCATCGTCCATCTGCTGACCGAAGACGGGCAAATGTCGGACATCCAGCCGGCGACCTTGATCTGCACCCCGCTGTTCCACGTCACCGCCGAAGTCCCGGTCTTCCTGCAAAGCTTCGCATTGGGGCGCAAACTGGTGCTGATGCCCAAGTGGAACGCCGACGAGGCGATGCGCCTGATCCAGGACGAGCAATGCAATTATTTCGTCGGCGTCCCGCTGATGAGCTATGAAATCCTCGTCAGTCCGAACCGCAAGAATTACGACCTGTCGACGTGTAAGAGCTACGCCGGCGGCGGCGCGCCGCGCCCGCCCGAACATGTCCGCCGCCTTGCGGCCGAAATGGGCGAGGCGAAGCCGTTGCTCGGTTATGGCCTCACCGAAACCAACGCGGTCGGTTGCGGCATCATCAACGAAAATTACGTCGCCAAGCCGATGTCGACCGGCCCCGCGTCGAAGCCGCTCGTCGACCTCGCGATCCTCGACGACAATGGCGAGCCGGTCGCTGAGGGCGGCGTCGGCGAAGTCTGCATCCGTTCGGTGTGCAATTTCGAAGGCTATTGGAACAATGAGGCGGCAACGAAGGCGGCCTTCTTCGACAATGGTTATTTTCGGTCGGGCGACCTCGGCTATCTCGACGAGGACGGCTATCTGTTCATCGTCGATCGCAAGAAGGACATCATCATCCGCGGCGGCGAAAATATCAGCTGCCAGGAAGTCGAGGCCGCGATTTACGAACATGCCGAGGTTAATGAATGCGCGGTGTTCGGCCTTCCCGACGAGCGTCTCGGCGAGTGCGTCGGCGCGGTCGTGTGGATGAAGCCCGGCAGCAGCGTGACGGCGGAAGAGCTGGTTGCGTTCCTCAGCGCGCGGCTCGCGCCGTACAAGGTGCCGTGCCAGATCTGGATGTCGAACGACGCGCTGCCCAAGCTCGGCAGCGAAAAGATCGACAAGGTCAGCTTGCGGAGCCAGTATCGCGAGGAATATGCCGCGAAGGTGGTCGCGTAACCGGAAACAGCAAAGGAGCGAACCGGGATCATGGCCGAGGCTGAAAATCCCGTCGCTCCCCTCAAGCCCGCGCCGCCGGTGCGCGTCTATCGCCACCGGCTGCCGGCGCGCATCTGGCACTGGGTGAATGCCGTCACTCTGCTCATCCTGTTGATGAGCGGGCTGATGATCTTCAACGCGCATCCGCGGCTCTATTGGGGCGAATATGGTGCGAATTTCGACCGCGCCTGGCTGGTGATCGGTTCGACACCGGACAGCGGCTATTTGCGCATAGGCGATTATCGGATCGATACGACGGGCGTGCTCGGCCGCTGGACCGATGCAAAGGGTGCCGAAAAGACGTGGGCCTTTCCCGGCTGGGCGACGATCCCAACGAGCTACAGCCTTGCGGACGGGCGGCGCTGGCACCTGCTGTTTGCGTGGGTGCTCTCGATCGGGCTGACGCTCTATATGCTCTGGACGCTGGTCGGCGGACATTTGCGCAAGGATCTGCACATCCGCCGCGCCGAATGGTCGCCCCGGCATATCTGGCACGATGCGAAGGAGCATGCGCGGCTGCGCTTTCCGCGTGGGCAAGCGGCGGCGTGTTACGGCATCCTGCAGAAGTTGAGCTATATCGGGGTGATATTCATCCTGCTGCCGCTGATGATCGCAACCGGCCTCACCATGTCGCCCGGGATGAACGCTGCGTGGCCATGGTTGCTCGATGTCTTCGGCGGGCGGCAGTCGGCGCGCTCGATCCATTTCGTCGCCGCCTGGGCGCTCGTCCTCTTCTTCCTCGTCCATATCGCGATGGTGCTGCTCGCGGGGCCGGTCAACGAGCTACGCTCGATGGTCACCGGATGGTTCCGCCTGCCGCCCGAGCGGGAGGAACGCGCGTGAGCGAAATCATCCTGCCGCGCCGTCAACTCATTGCGCGCGCCGGCGGGCTCGTCGCGGCAGCGGGTGCGTTGCCGCTGCTTTCGGGCTGCGATGCGATCAACGACGCGCCCGCGGTGCGCAAGATCTTGTCGATGGGCGAGGAGATGAACCGCGCCAGCCAGCGCGCGCTGATCGACCGCAATGCGCTCGCGCGCGAGTTCGGCCGCGCCGACCTGTCGCCCTATTTTCGGCCCAACGGCACGCGCCTGCCCGCGGGGGCCGCCTATGCCGTGCACGCCGCGAGCGGCTTTGCCGACTGGCGCGTCAAGGTGACCGGGCTCGTCGCGCGGCCGCTGTCTTTGTCGCTGGCTGACATTCGCGCGATGCCGCAGCGCACGCAGATCACGCGCCACGACTGCGTCGAAGGGTGGAGCGCGATCGGGCAATGGACCGGCCCGCAACTGCGCGATATCCTCGCCGCTGCCGGCGTGAAGGACCGCGCGCGCTATATCGTCTTTCGCTGCGCCGACCGGCTCGGCGATACGCTCTATTATGAAAGCTGCGACATGGTCGATGCGCTGCACCCGCAGACGATCATGGCGTGGGCACTCAACGGCGCGGTGGTGCCGATCGCGAACGGCGCGCCGCTGCGCCTGCGCATCGAGCGCCAGCTCGGCTACAAGCACGCCAAATATGTGAATGCGATCGAGGCGGTCGCCAGCCTCGATCAGATCGGCGCGGGCAAGGGCGGTTATTGGGAAGACCGGATCGATTATGAATGGTATGCTGGAATCTGACGGCAACCATTTGACGCGACGAAGGTTTTTGGCGTTGCAGATATGTCGATCCTAGCTCCATTTCTTTCCCGCGTGGTGCGTCAGGGGCGGCTGACCGTTATTGCACCCGATGGCGCCGAGGAACATTTCGGCACGCCAGCCCCCGGATTTCCCGAGCTCACCCTTCGTTTCGCGAGCCGCGCCGGGATGCGCCGCATCATCCTCGACCCGCGGCTTGGCGCGGCCGAAGCCTTCATGGACGGCGACATGCGGATCGAGGGCGGCGACATCATGGACCTGATCGGCCTGATCCGCATGAACACGCCATGGGATCGCGGCGCGGCGCTCAAGGACAAGACGTGGCTCGGTCGACGCGCCGAATGGGTGAAGACGCGGATCGGTTCGATCAACCGCCAGCGCCGGTCGCGCGCCAACGTCAAGCACCACTACGACATTGGCAACGACCTCTATCGCCTCTTCCTCGACGACGACATGCAATATAGCTGCGCTTACTGGCCGCGGCCGGACATGACACTGGAGGAAGCGCAGGCTGCGAAAAAGGCGCATATCGCCGCCAAGCTCGCGCTTAAACCCGGCCAGCGCGTGCTCGACATCGGTTGCGGCTGGGGCGGGATGGCGATCACGCTGGCGAAGCTTGAGGCGGTCGAAGTGCTCGGTATCACCTTATCGGAGCAGCAACTTACGCTGGCCCGCCAGCGCGCCGAGGCGGCGGGGGTCGCCGACCGCGTCACATTCGAGCTGATCGACTATCGCGACCTTGCCGCGCGCGAGGCGGGGCGGTTCGACCGCATCGTTTCGGTCGGGATGTTCGAACATGTTGGCGCGCCGAATTTCGAGCGCTTCTTTCGCGCCGCCGCCAACCTGATGACCGCCGACGGGGTGATGCTGCTCCACACGATCGGGCGTTTCGGCAGGCCGGGGTCGACCGACGCCTTCACGCGCAAATATATCTTTCCCGGCGGCTATATCCCCGCGCTCAGCGAGACGCTGGCGGCGAGCGAGAAGAGCCGGCTGATCGCCACCGATATCGAGACGCTGCGGCTGCATTACGCGCTCACGCTGCGCCAATGGTATGCGCGCACGCTCGCGCACGAGGCCGAAATCACCGCCATGATGGGGACACGTTTCTTTCGCATGTGGACCTTCTACCTAGCGGGCGCGACGTCGGCCTTCGAAAGCGGCGGGATGGGCAATTACCAGATCCAGTTCGCGCGCAGCCGCCACGCGCTGCCCTTGACGCGCGATTATATCGCGGCGGCCGAGGAGGATTTTGGCGCACGCTGGGTGTGACATCAAACACAGTCGCCGCCGTCATAATCCCCCATGGGACCGGCCCGAAGGAGGGCGGAATGGCTGACGAAGACATGGGCGCCGGGCGTGACCGGATTGGGGTTCACCGGATCAGGAATTGTTGGGCGCTGCGCCGCGAAGGTCTGAAAGGCTTGTGGGTCGACGCGGAAGTCGCAGCGGGCGGCTCGCCGGCGCTGGTCCTGACCGGTTCGCGGCGCGGGCGCGCCGAAATTCCGCTCACCGATATTCGTCGACTCCGTGCGAGTCTCGACGAAGGCAAATTCCGCTGGCGCGATTCCTTTCGCTGCCTGATCTGGTGCGACGACGGGCGAAAGTTCGTGCTGGTCCCGAAATCCCTCGGGAACGTCGGCTATCGCGATCTCATCCTCGAAATCGCGCGAGGGATGAAGCGCGTCGGGCGGTTCGACCGGGTCGAGCGCGGGCAGCAAGTTTGGGAAGCCGTCCTATATTCGGTGTTCATGGTCGCGATGGCCCTGCTGATCGGCTACGCCGCTTACGACTCGCTGAAGATTTACGGCTCGACGAGGACGAGTGATATCGTCTTTGCCTGCATCACCGGGGGCTTCAGCCTATTGCTGCTTGTCGGTAGCGTCGCGATATGGGGAGACAAGAAGCGGCCTCGCCCAGTTCGCAGCTTCAAGGATTTGCGGGGCGTGCTGCCCTGATCGCCGTCAATCCGGATATCTTTCGTTCATCACGTCCCAGCTCAGCACGACGAGCTTTTCGAGAACCGCCAGGTCGACGTCGGCGAGCTTGTTGACGTAAAGACACGATTTGCCGTTCTTATATTTGCCGAGCTTGGCGAGCAGCGCGTCGGCCTCGGGTTGGCGATCGCTATAATGGCCCATCAGATAGAGCGTCATCGCCGCCTTGCGCGGGCTGAAGCCGGCGCGGCACATCGTCCCCGAACGGCCGCTGTCGTATAGATAGTCATAGCTGCCATAGCCGATGATCGACGGCCCCCACATTTTCGGATCGAGCCCCGTGACACGCCGGTGCATCGCATCGATCACCTCGGCCTCCTCGCGGCGCCGTGTATCGGGGACGGTCGCGATGAAATCGGCGACGGTCACGTCGGTGGCTTTGGTCTTGATCTCGGCTTTGCCCATGATCTCTCTCCCCGGCACGAGAATAGCGGTTTGGACAGGGAATTCCAATCAGTGGCACCGTGCGGGCTCTGTCGCGATACGGATTGCGGCGGCAATTTACTTGATTCAAAAAACCGTTATCACGTTCGCGCGTGGCGGCTCGCCATCTGATTTCACCCCATATCGCACAAGTTCGTCAGGAGAAGGTGGATGGCTCGCTTCCCGAATCTGAAGAAACTGGACAAGTTCGAGAATATATTCTTGCTCGGCTTTCGGCTGCTTGTCGGAATTTTTTTGATCTATGGAACGTGGGATAATATCTCCAGTGCCGCGCGGATGGCGGAGTTCGCAGCGTTTCTGAAATCGCACGGGTTCATGTTCCCGAAAATCATGGCACCCCTGTCGGTCTGGGCCCAATTTCTTTGCGGCGTGGCATTTTGTGCGGGCGTTCTTGTGCGTTGGGCGGGCCTTGTCTGTGCATTCAACTTCCTGGTCGCGATTGTCATGGTGGATGCTGCGGGAGGGATCCGGGCGAGCTTCCCGAGCGCGATGCTGATCGCCTTCGGGCTTTACATTGCGGCGCGCGGCGCGGGTTCGCTGGCGTTGCAGCGCAGCTAGGCCACTAACAGAAACGCCGATCAGCGGTGCCGCGCCGCGATCTGTTCGGCGAGTGCCGCAATACGGCGGCGGAAGCTCTCCGGCGCCGCCACCTCGACCTCGGCGCCGAGCGCGAGCATGTCGCGTGCGCCATGGTCGCTGTCCTCGACCTGCATCGTCATTTCGCGCCAGCCATCGGCGGCGGGTATGCCCGCACCCGCACCCGCGACCGCTTCGGCGCCGCGCGGCGACTGCGCGGCGAGCCGTTTGCAGCCGTCGGGCGAGGCACGGAGGGTCGCGGTCGTTCCGAACAGCTCGGCCTCGAACCGCGCCTGTTCAGCCTGCCACCAGCTTGCGAGATGGAAATCGGCGGGGCGCTCGAAGGGCGTGTCGCCCGCCACCAGGTCCTCGATATTCGCGATCCGGAAGATGCGGATCTTCCCGCCGCCGCGCGCTGCGAGATACCAGATGCCGGCTTTCAGCACGAGGCCGAGCGGATCGACCGTCCAGTCGCGCACGCCCTGCCAGCTTTCGTAGCGCATCGACAAACGCCGCTCGTCGAGTACCGCGCGCGCGATCGCGGGAAGGTGCGGCAAGGCTTCGCCGCTGCGATACCAGTCGACCGCGTCGAGGTGGAACCGCGCCGCCATCCGGTCGGCAAGCGCGCCGCCGCCGCCCGGGAGCGCGATGAGCAATTTGTTGCGCGCGGCGCTGGCTGCGGCGCCGATCCCCAGCTCCGCCGCCGGGCCGGGCAGGCCGATCATCGCCATCGCCTCGGCCTCGCCGGCCGACAGCCCGGTGAGGCGCGTGCGATAGCCGCCCAGCAGCTCGAACCCGCCGCCGGGTCCGCGATCGCCATAGACGGGCACCCCCGCCGCGGAGAGCGCGTCGATATCCCGGTAGATCGTACGTTCGGACACTTCGAACTCGGCGGCGAGATCGGCCGCGGTCAGCCGCCCGCGCAATTGCAGCAGCATCAGGATCGAAAGGAGGCGGCTCGCGCGCATTTTTTCGCTGTAGCAGAAAATAACTGACAGAAAATGTCAGGATAGGGTGCGTAGGGCAAATGCGTCACGAAGGGAGCAAGCCATGACCCACATCGAACGACGCACCATCATCGCCCTTTCCGCAGGAGCCCTTATGTCCACTATCGTCCCCGCCGTCGTTTCCGCCGCGATCAACCCCGCGCCCGTCGGCAAACCCGGCGATTTCGATTTCCTCACCGGCGAATGGCGCATCCACAACAAATTCCGCGAAGGCGAAAAGTGGATCGAATTTCCCGCCGAAGCGACCGTCGTCGGCATCCTCGGCGGCATCGCGAGCATCGAGGAACTGCGCATCCCGGCGCGCGGCTTTTCGGGCATGGGGCTCCGCCTGCTCGACGTCGAAAAGAAGATCTGGTCCGATCATTTCGTCAACGCCAAGTCGGGCGTCGTCGCGGTGCCGGGCGAGCTCGGCGTATTCGAGGAGGGCGTCGGAACCTTCCTGTCCGAAAGCGAGGGCGAAAAGGGGGCCGAACTCTATCGCGGCGTGTGGGACCGGATCACGCCGAAAAGCTGTCGCTGGTTCCAGGGCACTTCGCGCGACGGCGGCAAGACGTGGGACGACAACTGGTTCATGGACTGGACGCGGATTTCCTAGGTCGCCGTGCCCCCGTGTAGGCAGGGGCCCGTCTCCTATCGGTGGGGCCTCGGATCGGCGGTGATGTCGGCCGATAGCTTCGGTGATGGGCCCCTGCCTGCGCAGGGGCACAATGCGTGTTGGACAACATACATTGCGTGATCATGGCAGGACTGCTAGCCGCGCCCGCGTCTTTCCCTCGCCAAAGGTGCCATCATGTCCGAGTCCTTCAAGCGCGTCGTCCTCGCCTATTCGGGCGGCCTCGATACCAGCGTCATCCTGAAGTGGCTGCAGGTCACCTATGGCTGCGAGGTCGTGACCTTCACCGCCGACCTCGGGCAGGGCGAAGAGATCGAGCCGGCGCGCGCCAAGGCCGAGCTGATGGGCGTGAAGCCCGAGCATATCTATATCGACGATGTGCGCGAAGAATTCGTCCGCGACTTCGTCTTCCCGATGATGCGCGCCAACGCGCGCTACGAGGGCGATTACCTCCTCGGCACCTCGATCGCGCGCCCGCTGATTTCGAAGCGTCTCATCGAGATCGCCAAGGAAACCGGCGCCGACGCGGTTGCGCACGGTGCGACGGGCAAGGGCAATGATCAGGTCCGCTTCGAGCTGTCGGCCTATGCGCTCAACCCCGACATCAAGGTGATCGCGCCGTGGCGCGAATGGGATCTGACGAGCCGCACCGCGCTGATCGACTTCGCCGAAAAGAACCAGATTCCGGTGCCGAAGGACAAGCGCGGCGAAAGCCCGTTCTCGACCGACGCTAACCTCCTCCACACCTCGTCGGAGGGCAAGGTGCTCGAGGATCCGTGGGAAGAGACCCCCGACTATGTCTATTCGCGCACGGTGAACCCCGAGGATGCGCCCGACACTCCCGAATATATCACGATCGATTTCGAGCGCGGCGACGGCGTCGCGCTGAACGGGCAGGCGATGTCGCCCGCGACCTTGCTCGCGGCATTGAACGACCTCGGCCGCAAGCATGGCATCGGCCGCCTCGACCTCGTCGAGAACCGCTTCGTCGGCATGAAGTCGCGCGGCATGTACGAGACGCCGGGCGGCGAAATCTATGCGCGTGCGCACCGCGGCATCGAAAGCATCACGCTCGACCGCGGCGCGGCGCACCTCAAGGACGAGCTGATGCCGAAATATGCCGAGCTCATCTACAACGGCTTTTGGTTCGCGCCCGAGCGCGAGATGCTGCAGGCGGCGATCGACCACAGCCAGGCGACCGTCACCGGCACCGTCCGTCTCAAGCTCTACAAGGGCAACGCCAGCGTCGTCGGCCGCAAGTCGCCGTTCAGCCTCTACAGCGAACGCCATGTGACCTTCGAGGACGATGCCGGCGCCTATGACCAGAAGGATGCGGCGGGCTTCATCAAGTTGAATGCGCTGCGCCTCAGGCTGCTCGCCAAGCGCGACCACTGAGACGGCCAGCCTCGGAGAGCAAGCAATTTTCGTCCCGATCTGTCCACAGGGAAAGCCAATTTTATTGGGGGAGTAGCATGGTGCAGCGACCAGCGTCCGGGTTCAATTCGTAATGGCGACCCGATTTTTCTCCGACAATGCCGCGACGGTCCATCCCGCGGTAATGGACGCGCTGGTGGCGGCCAACCAGGTCGATACGGCCTATGACGGCGATGCGCTCAGCCAATCGCTCGATGCAACGTTTTCGGAACTTTTCGAAACGGATTGTGAGGTTGTCTGGATCGCGACGGGCACGGCGGCGAACAGCATCATCCTTGGCCATTTCGTGCGGCCATGGCAGGGAATCCTCTGTTACGAGGAAGCGCATATCGAGGTCGACGAATGCGGGGCGCCGACCTTTTATTCGGGCGGTGCCAAGCTGATGCCGCTGCCCGGGCGCGGCGCGAAGATCGAGACCGAAGCGCTGAGGACGCGCATCGCCGGCATCCGGCGCGACGTGCATCAGGTCCAGCCGGCCGCGGTCAGTATCACCAATGCCACCGAATATGGCCTCGCCTGGCGCCCAGAGGAAATCGGCGAGATCAGCGAGATCGCGAAGGGCGCGGGCATGAAGCTCCATATGGATGGCGCGCGTTTTGCCAACGCCGTCGCTTTCCTCGGCTGTGCGCCTGCCGATGTGACGTGGCGCGCCGGGGTCGATGCGCTGTCGTTCGGTTTCACCAAAAATGGTGCGATGATGGCCGAGGCGATCGTCTTTTTCGGCGGCAGCGGCGGGGCCGGGGTGCGCGAACTCAAGAAGCGCGGCGGCCATTTGCTCAGCAAGGGGCGATTCGTCGCGGCGCAGATCCGCGCGATGCTGAGCGATGACCTGTGGCTCGCCAATGCACGCGCCGCGAACGCGGGCGCGGCGAAGCTCGCGGCGGCGTGCGGCGGGCGCTTGATGCACCCGGTCGAGGCGAACGAGCTGTTCGTGCGCCTGACCGCCGAGGAAGCCGCGAAGCTGCGCGGCGCCGGGTTCGATTTCTACGACTGGGGCGAAGGCGCGGCGCGCCTCGTCGTCAGCTGGGATCAGGACGCCGAGGCAGTCGCGCCGCTGGCGGCCGCGATCGGCTCGCTGTGAGTAGCGAGCAGCCACCGACGCTGCTCAGCCCTCGCGTCCTGCTGCCTTTCATGCTGGTGACTTTGATCTGGGGATCGACCTGGATCGTCATCACCGGGCAACTCGGCGTGGTTCCGCCCAGCTGGTCGGTGACCTATCGCTTTGCGGTCGCGGCGATCGCGATGTTCGCCTTTGCCGCGATCCGCCGCGAGGCGCTTCTGCTCGCGCCGCGCGCGATGCTCTTTGCGGTGGTGCTCGGCATCGCGCAGTTCGCCTTCAACTTCAACTTCGTCTACCGCGCCGAGCAGCACATCACCTCGGGCCTTGTCGCGGTGCTGTTCGCGCTGCTGATCGTGCCGAATACGCTGCTCGGCCGCGCGTTCCTAAAAACGCCGCTCGAGGGGCGCTTTCTCGCGGGGGCGGGGATTGCGATCGTCGGCGTCGGGCTGATGATCCTTCACGAATATCGTGCTGCCGCGGTCGGCGCGGGCGAGGTGTTGCTTGGCACCGCGCTGACCCTCGCCGGGGTGATGAGCGCGTCGACCGCCAACGTCATGCAGGGAACGCGCATCGCGCGCGCGCAGTCGATGGTCGTGATGATCGCGTGGGCAATGCTCTTCGGCGCGCTCGCCGACGGCAGCTATGCGTGGATCACCACCGGCCCGCCGGTGATCGAGCCCACCGCGACCTACATCGGCGGCGTCCTCTATCTCGGGGTGATCGCCAGCGCGGTGACCTTCCCGCTCTATTTCAATATCATCCGCGCGGTTGGGCCGGGACAGGCGGCGTGGTCGAGCGTGCTGATTCCGATTATCGCGATGGGCTTTTCGACGGCGTTCGAGGATTATCGCTGGGCAACCTTGTCGATCGCGGGCGGAGTCGTCGCGCTGATCGGGCTGGTGATTGCGGTCGCGAAGCGGCCCGAACGGCCGTCGGTCAGCGGCAATATGGTTTCGGTTCCGGTCGAGCCCGAGAGCTAGTTGTCATTGCTGTATTGTTTCAGTAGGACGCTCCTATGAAACATCTCATCGGCACGCTTCTTCTTCTCGCGACCCTTCCGGCGGCACCCGCCTTTGCGCAGACCGCCTGCGCGCCCGGCACCTATGCAGCCCCCGACGGCGATTTCGTCGTGCTGGTGAAATCGCCCGCGGTGGCGGCGCCCGGGCTGCGCTATATGTTTCGCGACGGCCGCCGCGGCGCGACCACCGATGCCGGCGTGTCGCTCACCTGCGGAAATGGCGACGTCGCCATCGGTGGCAAGCGCTGGACACCCATCGCCTTTCGCGAAACCCCCGCGACCTTCGACAGCGTCGGCACGAAGATGACCGGTGTGCTGATCGAACCGCCGGGTAACGACGCCAGGCGGCCGCTCGTCGTCATGGTGCATGGGTCCGAACGCACTTCGCCGATCGGCGGCATCTATGGCTATGCGATGGCGGCGCAGGGGATTTCGGTCTTCGTCTACGACAAGCGCGGCACCGGCGGGTCCGAGGGCGAATATACGCAGAATTTCGAGCTGCTCGCCGAGGATGCGGCGAACGCGCTGGGGCAGGCGCGCGGCATGGCAGCGGGGCGTTATGGCCGCGCGGGCTTCTTCGGCGGCAGCCAGGGCGGCTGGGTCGCCCCGCTCACCGCGACGCGGACGAACGCCGATTTCGTTGCGATCGGTTTCGGCCTCGTCGCCTCACCGATCGAGGAAGACCGCGAGCAGATGGTGTCGGAAGTGCGTGCGGCGGGGCTGGGCCGGGACGCCGAGGCGCTCGTCGGGCGGCTGTCGAACGCGACGGGCAAGCTGCTGCTGTCGGGCTTCGCCGAAGGCTACACCGAGCTTGACGCGGTGCGCGCCGAGATGACGGGCCAGCCGTGGGCGGCGAAGATCGCGGGCGAACATAGCGGCGCGATCGCGCGGATGTCCAACGACGAGCTGCGCCGGGTCGGGCGCGCGCGTTTCGACAATCTCGAACTCATCTGGAATTATGACGCATTTGCGGCGCTGAAGAAACTCGGCGCACCGCTGCTCTGGGTGCTCGCGGGCGAAGATCGCGAGGCGCCGATCGAAACGACGCGCGGCGCGCTGCTAGGGCTCGCGAAGGCCGGCAAGCCGGTCGACGTCTATCTCTTTCCGCAGACCGACCACGGCATGTGGGAATATACCACCGACGCCAACGGCGAACGCCAGATCACGCGCATCACCGACGGTTATCTGAAATTGCTCGCCGACTGGATCAAGCGCGACGTGCGCGGCGCATATGGCCGCGGCGCGCGCCTGACGCCTAATCCTTAGGCGCAATCTGCAATCCTCAGCGTGTCCCCGCGAAGGCGGGGACCCATCACCTGCCGGTGCAAGATCGAACCGACCGGAGATGGGCCCCCGCCTTCGCGGGGGCACACAATTCTTAGATCAAATTTAACCCGCGCTGATCCGCTCGATATCGGCGCCAACCGCCTGCAATTTCTCCTCGAGCCGCTCATAACCGCGGTCGAGGTGGTAGACGCGGTTGACCTCGGTCGTGCCCTGCGCAGCGAGACCGGCGATGATCAGGCTCATCGAGGCGCGCAGGTCGGTCGCCATCACCGGCGCGCCGACCAGCTGATCGACCCCGCGCACCACGGCGCTGCGGCCGCGCACGTCGATGTCGCAGCCCATGCGGGCGAGTTCGGGGACGTGCATATAGCGGTTTTCAAAGATCGTTTCGGTGAATAGCGAGGCGCCCTTGCCGAGCGTCGCCATCGCCATGAACTGCGCCTGCATGTCGGTCGCGAAGCCCGGATAGGGCGCGGTCGACAGCGTGACGGGTTCGGCGCGGCCCGACATGGCGACGCGGATGCCGCCTTTGGTTTCCTCGACCGTCGCGCCCGCCTGGCGGAGCGCCGCGAGCGTCGCTTCCATCTCGTCGGCCTTTGCGCCGACCAGTTCGACATCGCCCTCGGTGATCACCGCGGCGCAGGCATAGCTGCCCGCCTCGATACGGTCGGCCATGACGCGATAGGTCGCGCCGTGGAGACGGTCGACGCCTTCGATCGTCAGCGTTTCGGTGCCGATGCCATCGATATGCGCGCCCATCGCGACGAGGCAGTTGCACAGGTCGACGATCTCGGGCTCGCGCGCGGCGTTTTCTAGGACGCAGGTGCCCTTGGCGAGCACCGCGGCCATCAGCGCATTTTCGGTCGCGCCGACCGACACGACGGGGAAGGTGAATTTGCCGCCCGGCAGACGTCCGCCGCCCGGCGCGCTCGCCTTCACATAGCCCGAGGCGAGTTCGATCTCGGCGCCAAAGGCTTCGAGCGCTTTCAGGTGGAGGTCGATCGGGCGGTTGCCGATCGCGCAGCCGCCCGGCAGCGACACCGTCGCCTCGCCCGCGCGCGCGAGCAGCGGGCCGAGCACGAGGATCGACGCGCGCATCTTGCGCACGATATCGTAGGGCGCGACCGTCGAGGTCAGCGTCGTCGTGCGCGCGGTCATCACGCGGCCGAAATCCTCGGGGCGCGATCCCTCGATCGTCGTCGAGCAGCCGAGCTGGTTGAGCAAGTGCCCGAAGCCGTCGACGTCGGCGAGCCGCGGCAGGTTGCGCAGCGTCAGCGGCTCGTCGGTGAGCAGCGCGCAAGGCAGCAAGGTGAGCGCCGCATTCTTGGCGCCGGAGATGGGGATACGGCCCTTGAGTCGCTGGCCGCCGCGAATGACGATCTGATCCATCGGCTGTCTTTAGCGCATGCGCGATGCCGCGCAAGCCGACTAGCTATGTGGGATGATGGTTCCCGTCGCCATCGAACTGAGCCTTTGCCTCACGTTCGCCCTTGCCCATGAAGATATAGCCGACAACGCCGAGAATGAGCAGCAATATGCCGAGCACCGGGACGTAGCCGTCGACCGCGATCCGCAAGGTCATCCACACGACGGAAATGACGCCGGTCAGCAGGAAAAGCTTCTGGTTGTTCGTCGCGAAACCATAAGTAGCGCGGCCGTCGGGCGTCCGGACGCCGTGAACGCCCTTCTGATCGAATGCATTGTAGAGATAGAAGCGGCCGCGCGTGCCGGGCGTCAGTTCGTCGGCGACATTCTGTTTGACGACGGCATTGCGGAGGGTGCGCGTCGGCCCGCTGTCGGGCTGAAAGGTGATGGCGCGAAAGACGGACAGGCCGCCGCGTGCACGCCGCAGCTCGGCGGATTCGACGCGTCCGTCGATGATCGATGTAGTCATGTGTCGGCTCTCCCTGTTGCGGTGGCGCGACCCGGGGCGAAAGCTAATCGAACAAAGGCGGCAAGGAAAGCCCGATGATTGGTTAAGTCATCCTGTTCGCCGCGCGCTTTCTTCATGGCGTTGGTGCCAGAAATGTGAAACCATGGCGGCTTAGGCGAAATGCGTAAGGGCTGCGTTTTACGGAAAAGCAATTGTCAAAAAGGGGAAAGACATGCGGAATCCTGTCGTCGCGATCATCACCTCGCTTTCACTGGTCGGAACGCAGCTGACGCTTCCCGTCGCCGCGCAGACCCGGCCCTGGCCGCCCACCGGCGGGCCGCAGATCCAGCCGCCCCGACCCGACCCCGGTTATGGTTATGCCGGAACGATCCGCTGCGAATCGCGCGGCAATCGCGAACAGCGCTGCTATGTGCGGACGGACAATCGTGTCGAAATCCAGCGCATCCTCGGCGGCGATTGCGCGCGCGGGCGCGGCTGGGGCTATGGCAGCGACCATATCTGGGTGACCGGCGGCTGCCGCGCCGAATTCGGCTATGGCTATGCGAATGATGGTGGCTACCCGACCCCGCTGCCGCAGCCGGTCGACGATTATGCGGGCATAATGAACTGCGAATCTTGGAATCGCAATTATCAGCAGTGCAATGTCCGGACGAATGACCGCGTCGAACTCACGCGCAGGCTCGGCGGCAAGTGCAACGCAGGGCGGCAATGGGGTTACACCAGCGATTATATCTGGGTCGACAAGGGGTGCCGCGCCGAATTCGGCTATGGCTACCGGAATGTGCGGCCGCCCGAAAAAGACAAGGACAAAGGGCCGAGCACCGGGCTGATCATAGGCGGCATCGTGGTTGCGGGCGGGCTGCTCGCCCTGCTCGCGAGCAAGAAAAAGAAGAAACCCGACGGCACGACCGAAGAAAGCGCGACGACGCATCCGCCGCAGGGGCCCGCGACGCTGAGCGCGAACCTCAGCGGCCTGCCGAGCGCGGCGCGGCCGTCGGTGCAGAATTGCATGACCGATGCGGCGCGGCAGATCGGTATCACCGGCGGGACGCGGCTGTCCTATGACAAGCTGGTGTCGCTCGAACAGGGCAATGGCGGCTGGCGCATTCGTGCGACGATGACCGCGACCTATCCCGACGGCGCAAAGCAGGTCGAGATGTATTGCCGCGCGACGCCCAGCGAGATCATCCAGCTCGACTTTACCTGAGGTCGGGCTAATCCCGGTCCGTCATCCCCGCCTGCGCCGGGATGACGGACGGTCTGGGACGCAGCGGGAGCCGGAATCATCATGCGAAACGCCGGCCCGGCTGCGGCGCTCTGGTCGCGGGCCTATCTGCTGCTGACGCTCACCGCGCTTTTCTGGGCGGGCAATTCGATCGTCGGGCGCGCCGCGCGCGACCTCGTGCCGCCGGCGGCGCTGTCCTTCTGGCGCTGGACCATCGCGCTCGCACTGCTGCTCCCGCTGGCCTGGCCGCACCTCCGGCGCGACTGGCCGGCACTGCGGACAAGCTGGCCGATCGTCATGATCTTGGGCGCGCTGGCGATCGGCGCGTTCAACATCCTGCTCTACACCGGCCTGCAAAGCACCACCGCGCTCAATTCGATGCTGATTCAGTCGGCGCAGCCGGCGCTGATCCTGATCATCGGGGCGCTGGTGATGGGCGACGGTACGAGCTTGCGCCAGGTCGCGGGCGTGCCGATCTCGCTCGCGGGCGTGCTTATCATCATCGGCCGCGGCGATCCCGGGATAGTGTGGGCGATGCGGTTCAATATCGGCGATGCGATCATCGGCGTCGCGGTAATCTTGTGGGCGCTCTATTCGGTGCTGCTCCGCCGGCGGCCGCCGGTCCATCCGCTCAGCTTTCTGGCGGCCTCGATCATGGTCGGCATCGTCGTCATCGTGCCGGTCTATGCGCTCGAACTTGCGTCGGGCCGACTGATCGTCCCGGTGGCTGGGAGCGCGCTGGCGATCGCCTATGTCTCGGTTTTTCCATCCTTCCTCGCCTATCTCTTCTTCAATCGCGGGGTCGAACTGATCGGCTCGGCGGCGACGGGGCAGTATATGAATGTGATGCCGCTAATGGGTGCGGGGTTGGCGATGCTGTTCCTTGGCGAAATGCTGCACCTGTTCCACATCATCGGGCTGGCGCTGATCGTCGCCGGCATATTGGTCGCCGGGCGACCGTCACAGCCCGCAGCGCAGGCTTAAGCGAGCGCTTCCTCGACCTGCGCGAGCCGGTCCTTGCCGAAGAAGATTTCGCCGCCGACGAAGAAGGTCGGAATGCCGAACACACCGCGTGCGACCGCTGCGTCGGTGTTCTGGACCAGCTTCGCCTTGATCTCGGGCTCCTGCGTTCGCGCGAGCATCGCGGGGCCGTCGAAGCCGTTCGCCGAAAGGAATGCCGCGATGACCTCGGGGTCGTCCATTTTCAGCCCTTCCTCCCACATCGCCCGGTTCACCGCGTCGACATAGTCGTCGAGCGTGCCCTCATCCTCGGCGACGATCGCATCGCGCATGATCGTTAGCGTGTTGACGGGGAAGTGGGGGTTGATGCGGAATTTCGTGAGGCCGTGCCTATCGATGAAGCGTCGCATTTCGAGGTTTTCATAGGCGAGCTTCGCAGGCGCGTCGGCATATTGCACCATCGGCGCCTTGTTGCCCGTCGCCTTGAAGATGCCGCCGAGCAGGCAGGGCGTGATGACCAGGTCGGCGCCGGTGCGGTCGAGCAGTTCGGGCAGCGCCTTCATGCAAAGATAGGCATTGGGGCTGCCGAAATCGAAAATGAGTTCGAGCGATTTGGTCACCATTTTTCTCCCCAGGGACGGAGGTCGAGTTCGTGCGTCCACGCGCTTTTCGGCTGCTTGTGGAGCACCACATAATTGGCGGCGATCGCGGCCGGATTGAGGATCAGGTCCTGCGCCTTGGCATTGTCGAAATCGGGATGGCGGCCCTTGATGAAATCGGTGTCGATCGCGCCGTCGATGATTGTGTGCGCGACGTGGATGCCCTGCGGCCCCAGCTCGCGCGCCATCGACTGGGCGAGCATACGCAGCGCGCCTTTGGCACCCGAGAAAGCGGAAAAGCCCGATCCGCCGCGCAGGCTCGCGGTCGCGCCGGTGAAGATGATCGTGCCGCGGCCGCGCGGCGCCATGTGTTTCGCGGCTTCGCGTCCCATCAGGAAACCGCCGAGGCACGCCATTTCCCAGACCTTGGTGTAAACGCGCACCGTCGTTTCGGTGATCGGAAAGTTCACATTGGCGCCGATGTTGAACACCGCGACCTCGACCGGGCCGACCTCGGCCTCGACCTGATCGAACAGCGCGATCATGTCATCCTCGTTGCGGGCATCGGCGGGGAAGGCGCGCGCCTGATACCCTTCGTCGCGGATCGACTGCGCGAGCGCTTCGAGCTGGTCGGCGTTGCGTGTCCGGCGGTTGACGCAGGCGGTGAGCCCCTCGGCGGCAAAGGCGCGGGCGATGGCGCCGCCGGTGGCGTCTCCGGCTCCGATAATGACAGCTGCGGGGTTGGGCATGAGCGACTCTCCTCTTGCAACCGATAGTAACTATGATAATCATAGTGACAAGAGATTTTTCTTTCCCTCGTCATTCCCGCGAACGCGGGAACCCAGTTTGGGCAAGCAAGGGTGCCACTGGGTCCCCGCTTTCGCGGGGATGACGAAAACAGGAAGGGGCGCATGCCCAAACGCGCGGATCTGTCGGACACATTCTGCCCCGTCGGCCGCTCCGCCGAGCTGCTCGGCGACCGCGCGGTGTTGCTGATCCTGCGCGAATTGCTCTTCGGACGGCGGCGCTTCGAACTGATCGCGGCGAACACGGGGCTGGGGCCGCAACTCGTCTCCGCGCGGCTCAAGATGCTGGTTGCCGAGGAGATTGCCGAACGCCGTGCTTACAGCGACCGCCCGTTACGCCACGATTATTGGCTGACCGACAAGGGCAAGGCGCTGTTCGATGTGCTGTACGCGATGCGCAACTGGTCCGAACGCTGGGCCTATGCGCCGGGCGAAACGGGCGACGGGCCCGCGATCCGCTATGTCCATCGGGCGTGCGGCGCCGATGTCGGGACGGCGAAAATCTGTCCGGGGTGCGGCGCGGAGCTAGGCTATGGCGATTTGAAAGGCGAACCGTCGCCGGCGCTCAGGGCCGAGCAGGTCTCGCGAACGAGTTAGATCAGGCTTTTTCCAGCGTGCATTGCAGCGGGTGCTGGTTCTGCCGGGCGGCGTCCATCACCTGGTTCACCTTGGTCTCGGCGACTTCATAGCTGAACACACCGCACACGCCGACGCCCTGCTGGTGAACGTGCAGCATCACCTGCGTCGCCTGTTCGATGTCCATGTTGAAGAAGCGCTGGAGCACCATCACGACGAATTCCATCGGCGTGTAATCGTCGTTGAGCAGCAGCACCTTGTACATCGAGGGCTTTTTGGCCTTCGCGCGTGTACGCGTCGCGATGCCGACGCCGGGGGTGCCGGGCGAGCCATCGTCCTTGTCCGCCATGGCGCGGACAGGCTGGGTGGTCGAAACGGGAAACATCATGGGCAGGAATATCGCAAGCCGCGGGCGAAGCGCAAGAGGCGCGGTCGCGGATTTTAACCTCTTGTTCGCCAGCCGGATCGGGTGGCCGCAAACAAGAACCGCCCGCTTCCCGGGGGAAGCGAGCGGCCTTGGGGTGTCGGCGCAGGCGGGGAGGGGAGGGGGAGGGTGCCCGCGCCAACAATAAGAAGGTGAAAGCCCTTAGGCGGCCTTCATCTTCGAAGTGATGACCGAAACGCGGTTCGAGATCGGCGCGAAGCTGTCGTTCGTCAGCTTGACGACGAGTTCGCTGGTCTTCGAGGTCTGCGCAACAGCGGCGTCGAACGCCTTCTTGCTGTTTTCGGCATAGAGCTTGAAGAAGTCGGCCGGGGTCTTGACGGCGGTGTAGCCCTTCAGCGCGGCGGTCGTGTCTTCAAAGCTCTTGCGAGCATAGGTCACGCCTTCCTGGCCGAGCGTTTCGATGCCCTTGGCAGCGATCTTGCCGGCTTCGACAAGCGCTTCGACGTTCGCCTTGTTGAATTCGACGGCGTCTTCAGCAAGCTTGCTGGTCTTGCTCATCGCTTCCTTGGCCTTCTCGTTGAAGTCGGCGGTCAGGGCTTCGGCGCGGGTCTTCGCTTCGTCGGCGAACTTCTTGACGGTGTCGTTCATGGTCTTGAATCCTTTGGTGGCGGCAGCGACCGGCTTCGGCGCGACCTTGGTCTGGGGTGCAATGGTCTTCGCAGCCGTCTTGGGAGCGGCCTTCTTTGCTGCCGGCTTTGCGGCTTTCTTTTGGACCGGCTTGGCCTTCGCCTTGACGATCTTGGTCTTCACGGGCGTCGCGGTCTTTTCGGCTGCCGGAGCAGCAACAACCGGGGCCGCCGGAGTCGCCACCGGCTTGGCGGGGGTTTCCAGCGTCGCGGCTTCGAAAGCCTTTTCGGCACTATCCATCTTGGTAGCCATCGGGACAACTCCTTTATGTTGCACTGCACAATATAGGAGGCGATCGGCGATTTCAAGAGAATTTTTGTGCGGTGCACAAAAATAGTTCGAGCGCCGGCCCGAAGGCAATATATTCGCGGGATATTACCGCTGTTTGACGTAGCGGCCGGGGGCGTCCTCAATGGCCTTTTTGGCGCCCTTTCCGGGGATGCGCGCGCCCTTCGCCGGGATTTTTTCGCTATCCCGCTGCGCAATCCAGTCGATCCAGTGCGGCCACCAGCTGCCCTTGGTCTCGCTCGCGCTCGCGACAAAATCGTCGAGCGTCGCGGCGCTGCTGTCGCCGGTCCAATATTGATATTTGCCCGCGGCAGGCGGATTGACCACTCCTGCGATATGGCCCGAGCCCGCGAGCAGGAAGGTCTTGGGGCCCGACAGATGGTCCATCAGCCGCCAGACGCTGGCGAGCGGCGCGATATGATCCTCGCGCCCTGCCTGGATATAGGCGGGGGTTTCGATCTTCCTGAGGTCGATGGGGGTGCCCATCACCGACAGGCTGTTCGGGATCACCATGCGATTGTCGCGGTAGAGGTCGACCAGATATTGCCGGTGCCACTTCGCGGGCAGGTTCGTCGTGTCGCCGTTCCAATAGAGGAGGTCGAAGGGCGGATAGTCGTTGCCGAGCAGGTAATTGCTGACGACATAATTCCAGATCAGGTCGCGTCCGCGCAACGAGTTGAAGGTCGCGGCCATATAGCGCCCGTCGAGGAAGCCCGGCGCCGAGAGCTGCTGGAGCAGCGCGAGATAGCTGTCGTCGACGAACATCTTGAGGTCGCCGGCCTGCTCGAAATCGACCTGCGCGGTGAAGAAGGTCACCGACTGGACCTTTTCGGCTTCGCCGCGCGCCGACAGCATCGCGAGCGTCGCGGCCAATGTCGTACCCGCAACGCAATAGCCGATCGTGTGGACCGCGGGAACATCGAGCGCGTCGCGCACCGTGTCGATCGCATCGACCTGCGCCGCGACATAATCGTCCCAGACGATCTCGCTCATCGACGCGTCGGCCGATTTCCACGACACGACGAACACCGACAATCCCTGTTCGACCGCCCAGGCGACGAAGCTTTTCGCAGGGTTGAGGTCGAGGATATAGAAGCGGTTGATCCACGGCGGGAAGATGAGGAGCGGGACGGCGAGAACCTCCTTCGTCGTCGGGGTGTACTGGATCAACTGGTAGAGGTCGGTCTCGTGGATCACCTTGCCCGGCGTCGTCGCGATATTGACCCCGACCTCGAACGCGTCGGGATCGACATGGCTCAATTGCCCGCGCGACAGGTCGTTGAGCATGTGGCGGAGCCCCTTGAGCAGGCTTTCGCCGCGCGTTTCGACCGCGCGTTTGATCACCTCGGGATTGGTGAGCGCGAGGTTTGTCGGCGCCATCGCATCGGCCATCGCCTTCGCCGCGAACTCCATCTTCGCGCGCGCCGCGGGGTCAAGCCCCTCGAACTGGCGCGTTGTCGCGAGCATCTGTTCGGCGAGCAGGCCATAGGTCTGGCGGATCATCGCGAACACCGGATTGGCGGTCCATTCGGCATCGGTGAAGCGGCGATCCTTCGCGCCCTCGGCCGGCGCGTCGGGCGCGATCGGCTGGCCGATGCTCGCGAGCGAGGTCCAGAAGGCGACGCCCTGATCCCACATCTTCGACGATTGTTCGGTCCACAGCTTCGTTGCGGGATTGTCGAGCCATTTGGCGGGGTCGAACAGCGCCGCGGCACTCGCATTGCCGTCGTTCGCCTGACCCAGCGCATATTCGAGCATCATCTGCTGCGCGCGGCCGATCACGCTCGCCCAATGCTGCATGTCGTCGGCGGATGGCATGAAGGGATTCGGCGTTTCGATCGTGTCGTCCTTGCCCGTGTCGCTCATGCTCGTTCCTGCTGGTCAGTGCGGATATTATGCCTATAACAAGCCGCGATGCGGCTGGCGAGATTGCCGCGCGCGTCAACCACACCTAATGCAAAGGAGTTGTTCTAGTTTCCCATGTCCGAAGATGAATTCTATCGCATCAAGCGCCTGCCGCCCTATGTCATCGCTGAAGTCAATGCGATGCGTGCGGCCGCCCGCGCCGCGGGAGAAGACATCATCGACCTGGGGATGGGCAACCCCGACCTGCCGCCGCCCGCGCATGTGATCGAGAAGCTCTGCGAAGTCGCGATGAAGCCCGACGCGCACGGCTATTCGCAGTCGAAGGGCATTCCGGGGCTGCGCCGCGCGCAGGCCAATTATTACGCGCGCCGCTTCAATGTCGAACTCGACCCCGAAACCGAGGTCGTGGTGACGATGGGGTCGAAGGAAGGGCTCGCGAGCCTCGCAACCGCGATCACCGGTCCCGGCGACGTCGTGCTCGCGCCGAACCCGAGCTACCCGATCCACACCTTTGGTTTCATCATCGCGGGCGCGACGATCCGCAGCGTCCCGACGACGCCTGACGAGAATTACTGGCGCGCGCTCGACCGTGCGATGGCGTTCACCGTGCCGCGGCCGTCGATCCTCGTGGTCAACTATCCGTCGAACCCGACCGCCGAAGCGGTGGACCTCGCTTTCTATGAGCGCCTCGTCGCCTGGGCGAAGGAGAATAAGGTCTGGGTTCTCAGCGATCTCGCCTATTCGGAACTTTATTACGACGGCAATCCGACGCCCTCGATCCTGCAGGTGCCGGGCGCGAAGGATGTCGCGATCGAATTCACCTCGATGTCGAAAACCTATTCGATGGCGGGCTGGCGCATGGGTTTCGCGGTCGGCAACAAGCGCCTGATCGCCGCGATGACACGGGTCAAATCCTACCTCGACTATGGCGCGTTCACGCCGATTCAGGCGGCCGCCTGCGCGGCGCTCAACGGCCCGCAGGATATCGTCGCGAAGAACCGCGAGCTTTATCAGAAGCGCCGCGACGTGATGGTCGAAAGCTTCGGCCGCGCCGGTTGGGACATCCCGAGCCCGAAGGCGTCGATGTTCGCCTGGGCACCGCTTCCCCCGGCGCTCAAGGAAATGGGCAGCCTCGAATTTTCGAAGCAACTCCTCACCCACGCCAAGGTCGCGGTCGCGCCGGGCGTCGGTTATGGCGAAGATGGCGAAGGCTATGTCCGCATCGCGATGGTCGAGAATGAACAGCGCATCCGCCAGGCGGCACGCAACGTCCGCAAATTCCTCGCGATGCACGGTGTGAACACGCCCTCGGTTGCCGCCGGGGGATGACGGGACTCGACGCGGGCGCGATTGCGCAGACGATCCAGCTGTCGGTCACGCCAGTATTCCTGCTGGTGGCGACCGGCAGCCTGCTCAACGTCATCGCGGGCCGCCTCGCGCGCGTCGTCGACCGGTCGCGTAACCTGATGGAGCGCTGGTCCGAGACGGAGGGCGTCGAACATGAGCGCATCGTCGCCGAGCTGCGCATCGCCGACCGAAGGATGGGGATCATCAACAATTCGATCCTCTCCGCGGTGGCGTGCGGGATCGTCGTCTGCCTGCTCGTCGCGCTGCTGTTCACCCAGGCCTTTACCGGCATCAACCTCGGCGTCGCGGCGTCATGGGCCTTTGCCGTCGCGATGCTGTTGCTGCTCGTCTCGCTGATCCTCTTCCTCGTCGAGGTGCGGCTCGCCGTGCGCGCGATCCATGTGCCGATGGAATTGCTCGAGTTCGAGGAAATGGGCTGGAAGCGGCGCCGCGACCGGCGCTGATCGCCACGCGGCGACCGCTGGTCGAACTGTGCTCGCCATCGCCCCGGACCGCCGCCACACCCGGCCGAAACAGGGGAGAGACATCATGCGCAAATATCGACTTTTGACGCCATTGTTCGGGGCGGCGATGCTGGTCGCCGCGCCGGCCGCTGCCGCGGCGCCCGACAAGGCGGTCGCCGCCGCCGTCGCCGACAAGAGCCGCCTCGCCGACAATCGCAAGCTAGACGAGGGCCGCCACCCCGCCGACGTGCTCGCCTTTGCGCAGGTCAAGCGGGGTTCGACCGTCGCCGATCTGCTCGCGGGCAACGGCTACTACAGCGAAATGCTCGCCGATCTCGTGGGCCCCAAGGGCACGGTGATCCCGATGAACCCGCCGCGATTCCACAAGGCGGAGACCTGGGCGACGATCACCAAGGCCTATCCGAACATGGCCCCGATGGTGCGGCCGGTGAACAATATCGTGCTGGCGCCGAAGAGTGTCGACATGATCTTCACCCACCTCGTCTATCACGACCTCTATTGGCAGAGCGAAAAGTTCGAATTCCCGCGCGTCGATGTCGATGCGATGCTGGCGAACTGGTTCAGCGCGGTGCGTCCTGGCGGGTCGGTGATCGTCGTCGACCATGCCGGCCCCGCGGGTGATACGCGCGAGCTTGTCGAGAAACTGCACCGGATCGATCCCGCGAAAGTGCGCGCCGACATGGAGCGTGTGGGCTTCGTCTTCGACGGCGACAGCGACGCGCTGCGCATAAAGGAAGACGATCACAGCAAGAATGTGTTCGATCCCGCGATCCGCGGCAAGACCGACCGTTTCATGATGCGGTTCAAGAAGCCGGTCTAAAGCCGACCGACATTTTCGTCATTCCCGCGAAAGCGGGAACCCAGTTGCGCCGTCTGTTCGCTGGGTTCCCGCTTTCGCGGGAATGACGAAGTTTGGGTGTTTGCACGAACTAGGGCGTCACGCTCGCCCGATAAGTCGGCGCCACGCGCTTCCGGCTCGCCTGCTCATAGGCATAGCCTGCGGCCAATATGTCGGCGTCGCTCCATTTGGCGCCGATGAACGAGAGGCCGATCGGCAGTCCTTCGACCGCGCCCATTGGCACCGTCAGGTGCGGATAGCCGGCGACCGCGGGAAGCTGGCTGGTGCCGGGACTCTTGTAGCTGTCGCCGTTGACCAGGTCGCTGACCCATGCAGGGCCGTTGGTGACCCCGATGAGCAGGTCGACATCATGGGTTTTCAGTAACCGGTCGATACCCTCGGGCCCCGCGAGCCGCGCAGCTTTTTCGCGCGCGGCGAGATAGGCGGGGCTGTCGAGCCCGCCCTTGCTTTCAGCCATCTCGAACAGCGACTGATCGAACCATTTTTTCTCCTCGGGATTCGCCTTGTTGAAGGCGATGAGGTCGGCAAGCGACTTCGTCGCGTTGGCGTCCGGCAGGCTGCCCAGATAGGTTGCCATGCCGGCTTTGAGTTCGGTGAGCAATATCTCGAATTCGGCGGCGCCAAGCCCCTCATTGCCTTTCCGGCTGTCGGCGATCTCGACCAGTGTCGCGCCGAGGCTCTCCATCTGCTTGAGCGCCGCGTCGAACAGCGCGACGACATCGGTCCGGTCGCCGACGCGGTCGCGCATCACGCCGATGCGCTTTCCCTTGAGTGCGCCAGGCGACAGCGCGGCGACATAGTCGGTCTTGCGCGCATCGGCCTCGATGGTTGCGGGGTCGGCAGAGTCGCTGCCCGCGATCACGCTCATCACCGCCGCGGCATCGCGCACCGTTAGCGTCATCGGTCCCGCGGTGTCCTGGCTGTGGCTGATCGGGACGATATGCGTGCGGCTGATGAGGCCGACGCTGGGCTTGAAGCCGACGATGCCGTTGACCCCGGCGGGGCAGGTGATCGATCCGTCGGTTTCGGTGCCGATCGCGAGCGGCGCGAGGCTGGCCGCGACCGCGGCGGCGCTGCCCGACGACGAGCCGCAGCTGTTGCGATCGAGCGCATGCGGATTCTTTGTGAGGCCGCCGACTGCGCTCCACCCGCTCGTCGAATTGTCCGACCGGATGTTCGCCCATTCGCTGAGGTTCGTCTTGCCGAGGATGATCGCGCCCGCATCGCGCAGCCGCGCGACGATCGGCGCATCGCGGTTCGTCACATTGTCCTTGAGCGCGAGCGAGCCCGCGGTCGTGGGAAGCGGCCCCGCGGCCTCGATATTGTCCTTGAGCAGGATGGGTATGCCATGGAGCGGGCCGCGCGCCTTGCCCGCGATGCGCTCGTCATAGAGCCGCTTCCCCTCGGCATTGAGGTCGGTTTGCGGCATCGTCGCGATGACGGCTTCGAGCTTGGGCCCGTGATCGTCGATCCGTCCGATCCGGTCGAGATAGACGAGCGCGGTCAGCCCTTCGTAAATCCGCCCGCTCTCCATTTCGGCGCGCAGCGTCGCGGCGTCCTTGCCTTCGACCTCGGGAAGCGGCGGCGGCATCGCGGAGACCGGTGAGGCGGCGGGAGCGATTGCGAGAAGGGTGGCGGCGCCGAGCAGCGAAAATTTTTGCATGGGCTGCAGGCTGGCAGCCGTAGCGGCAATTGCAAGCGGGCAATTTCGGTTCGCCCCAACGGCGTTGACACCACTCCCCCCGGTCTGCTCCCTTGGCGGCGGGAGATATAAATGACCGATAAAGCTGCCTCGTCGCAGGGCATCGCCTCACCGGCCACCGGCGTTTCCGCAGAGACGCGGACGATGCTGTGGATCCTGCTGATCGTCTATATCTTCAACTTCCTCGACCGGCAGATCGTCAATATCCTCGCCGAACCGATCAAGGCCGACCTCGGCTTGTCCGACACGCAGCTCGGCCTGCTCGCCGGCCCAGCCTTCGCGGTCTTCTATGCGCTGCTCGGCATCCCGATCGCGCGTTACGCCGACAAGCAGGGGACGAACCGGGTACGGCTGATCTCGCTCTCGCTCGCCGTCTGGTCGGCGATGACCGCGATATGCGGGCTGGCGCAGAATTTCGTGCAATTGCTCCTCGCGCGCATCGGCGTCGGGGTCGGCGAGGCGGGGTGCACCCCCGCGGCGCATTCGCTGATTTCGGACAGCGTCGCGCCCGAAAAGCGGTCGTCGGCGATCGCTTTCTATGGCCTCGGTGTGCCGATCGGGTCGCTGCTTGGGCTGATCATCGGCGGGATCGTCAACGATCTTTATGGCTGGCGCATCGCGCTGATGCTCGTTGGCGCGCCCGGCTTGCTGCTTGCGCTCGTCGTCTTGTTCGTGATGCGCGAACCGAGGCACAGCCGGACCGCTGAAGCCGCGGCAGCTGCGGCCGCAACGGTGCCGCTCTCGACCGGCGAGGCGCTGCGCGAGATATTCGCCTCGCGCGCCTTCGTCTATATTTTGATCGCTGCATCGGTCACCGCCTTTCTCGGTTATGGCAAGGGGCTGTGGACGATCAGCTTCTTCATCCGCAGCCACGGCCTGTCGACGACCGAAGCGGGGCTGTCGATGGCGGTCGTGCTCGGACTGGCGGGTGCGGTCGGGACCTGGCTCGGCGGCAAGCTCGCCGACAAGTTCGGCGCGCGCGACAAGCGGCACATCCTGACCTTTCCCGCCTATGGCATGGCGGTCGCGGCGCCGGTGCTGTTTCTCGGCTATTTCATGGAGGATTGGCGGATCGCGGTCGCGCTGCTCGTCCTGCCGACGATGCTCAACGCCGCCTATTACGGCCCCGCCTATGGCTGCGTACAGGGGCTGGTCCAGCCGCGCGCGCGCGCCGTCGCGGCGTCGATCATGCTGTTCGGCCAGAATCTGATCGGGCTCGGGCTCGGGCCGTTCCTGTTCGGCGTGTTGTCCGACGCGCTTCAGCCGGTGGCGGGGCAGGAAAGCGTCCGCTGGGTGCTTTACGGCGCGGCGTGGCTCGGGCTGATCCCGGCCTTCTTCTTCTGGCGCGCGAGTCTGCGGCTGAAGACCGAGCTCAAGTCGGGTTAGAAGGGCGCGCCGGCCTTGGTGCGTTGCGCCTTGGCCGCATCGACCCACCAGCAGAGGTCGTCGGCAAAACGCGGGAAGGCCTTGGCGAGCCGCCCGCCGTCTTCGCCCGCAGGCTGGCCATCGGCGTCGAAAGCCCCACCGATGCGCGCCAGGCCAAGCGGCGTCGAGGTGACGACCATTCCCATCGCGCCAAGCGTGGTGCGCCAGGCGGTCGCCGACCGGACACCGGCAAATGGTCCCGCCGAATAGGAGGCGATCGCGGCCGGGCGCCATGCGAAGCCGGTCAGATAATGGTCGACGAGATTCTTGAGCCCCGGCTGGAGCCCGCCATTATATTCGCCCGTGACGAAGACATAGCCGTCGGCGGCGGCGATTTTCGCGGCGAGTTCGGCCATCGCCGCCGGTGCCTCGCCCGCGGCATAATCGCTGAAGCGCTGGTCGAGCATCGGCAGGTCGACCGCCTTGGCGTCGATCAGTTCGGCGCTGTCACCGCGCGCGTTCAGCGCCTCGACCATCCAGCGCGCGAGCTTAATGCCCTGCCGGTCGCGGCGATAGCTGCCGTAGAAAACGAGGATATGGCGGGGCATGGCGGGTTCCTTAGGGTCGGATGGTGATCGGGATGCCGTCGGGGACGATGTTCCAGAGCTGCTTTATCTCGGCGTTCGACAAGGCGATACAGCCGTCGGTCCAATCGCGCGATGGCAAAGGTCAGATAGGTAACGGCAGGATTCGGCTTTGCTTCACGACGCCATAGGCGAGGCTGGTGTCGATCGATGCGATGCCTTCGATGGCGTGCAGCCGCTCGCGAACGAAATGCTCATAGCCGTCGAGGTCAGCGGCGACGACACGCAACAGATAATCGATCTCGCCGGTCATCAGGAAACAGTCGAGAATGTCGTCGATCGTTGCGATGGCCACTTCGAACGCGCGGACCGTTGCCTGATCATGCTTGCTGAGCTTGATGCCGACGAAAACCGTGATCGGATAGCCCATCGCGCGTTGATCGACGAGCGCGGCGTAGCCCGTGATCACGCCCTTCGCCTCCAGCAGGCGGACGCGGCGGAGGCACGGCGAGGGCGACAGATTGACCGCGGCAGCGAGATCCTGATTGCTCAAGCGGCCATCGGCCATCAATGCGCGAATAATCTGGTGATCTTTGCGGTCCATTGGCGAATCCTTGGCAGATAATTCCAATATTGATGGATATGGTGGCATATATAGGCAGCACCTGCCAGCGTCCATTTGCTAGGAACGCGGGAACAAATCGCTGCAGGAGCCCGCCCCATGTCGTCCTTTCCGCATTCCGCATTTTCCACGCGCGCCATCCATGCGGGTTATGATGCGGCACAGCATGACGGTGCGCTGGTGCCGCCGCTGCACCTGTCATCGACCTTCGTGTTCGAGACCGCTGAAGCGGGCGCGGAGCTCTTTGCCGGGGCACGCGAGGGCTATTTCTACAGCCGGATTGCCAACCCCACAGTCGACCTGCTGGAAAGGCGGCTTGCTACGCTGGAGGGCGCCGAGGCGGCGGTGGCGACCGCTTCGGGGATGGGCGCCATCGCCGCGGTATTCTGGTCTTTCCTGAAACCCGGCGACGAAGTGATCGTCGACAAGACGCTCTATGGCTGCACCTTTGCCTTCATGCGTCACGGTCTTGCCCGCTTCGGGGTCACCGTCACGCATGTCGACCTGACCGATCCGGGCAACCTGGTCGCTGCGATCGGCGATGCGACGAAAATCGTCTATTTCGAAACACCCGCCAATCCCAATATGCGCCTCGTCGACATCGCCGCCATCGCGGCGATCGCGCGCGAGCACGACGCGCGCACGGTGGTCGACAATACCTATGCGACGCCGGTGCTGACGCAGCCGATCACGCTGGGCGCCGACATTGTTGTTCATTCGGCTACCAAATATCTTGGCGGGCATGGCGATCTGGTCGGGGGTATCGCGCTCGGCACTCAGGCTGACATGCAGATGGTGCGGCTCGTCGGCGTCAAGGACATGACGGGCGCGGTTATGGCGCCGTTCAATGCGATGCTGGTGTTGCGCGGGCTGAAGACGCTCAAGCTGCGCATGGCCGAACATTGCCGTTCCGCGCTGTCGGTCGCGGCGATGCTCGATGCGCATCCCGCAGTGACGACGGTTCATTATCCGGGGCTAGCAGACTTTGCGCAGCATGATCTGGCCCGGCGCCAGATGCCGGGGTTCGGCGGCATGATCGCCTTCGAACTGAAGGGCGGCCACGCGGCCGGTGTGGCGATGATGAACCGCCTGGCGCTGGTCCAGCGTGCGGTGTCGCTGGGCGATGCCGAAAGCCTGATCCAGCATCCCGCGAGCATGACGCATTCGACCTACACGCCCGAGGAACGCCGCGAGCACGGTATCTCGGACGGGCTCGTGCGCCTGTCGGTCGGACTGGAAGAGGTCGAGGACATCATCGCCGACCTCATACAGGCACTCGACCAGACGGCGCTGGTTGCGGAGGAAGCGGCCGACGCCTGACGCGCGGCGGCCGCCCGCGTTCCGGCTCAGTCGCTGAAAGGATCGCGGATCAGGATCGTGTCTTCGCGTTCAGGGCTGGTCGACACGAGCGCGATCGGGGTTTCGATCAGTTCCTGCACGCGCTGGATATATTTGATCGCCTGCGCGGGCAGGTCGGCATAGCTGCGCGCACCCGCGGTCGATTCGTGCCAGCCGTCCATTTCCTCGTAGATTGGCTCGACCTCGGCCTGATCGGCCGCGTGCGCGGGGAAATAGTCGAGAATCTTGCCGCGGAGGCGATAGCCGGTGCAGATGCGGATGGTGTCGAAACCGTCGAGCACGTCGAGCTTGGTAAGCGCGATGCCGGTGACGCCCGAAACCGCGCAGCTCTGCCGCACGAGCACGGCGTCGAACCAGCCGCAACGGCGCTTGCGCCCCGTGACGGTGCCGAATTCATGCCCGCGCTCGCCGAGCTTCTGGCCGATTTCGTCTTCGAGCTCGGTCGGGAAAGGGCCGCTGCCGACGCGCGTCGTATAGGCCTTGGCGATGCCGAGCACGAAGCCGACCGCCGACGGGCCGAGGCCCGAACCGCTCGCGGCGGTGCCGCTGACGGTGTTCGAGCTGGTGACGAAGGGATAGGTGCCGTGGTCGATGTCGAGCAGCACGCCCTGCGCGCCCTCGAACAGGATGCGCGCGCCGGCCTTGCGGACCTTTTTCAGGCGCTTCCAGACGGGCTGCGCATATTCGAGGACATAGCCGGCGATTTCGCGGAGGTCGGCAATCAGGCGTTCACGGTCGATCGGCGGCTCGCCGAAACCGGCGCGCAGCGCGTCGTGGTGCGCGGTCAGGCGGTCGAGCTGGGGTTCCAGCTTGTCGAGGTGCGCGAGGTCGCAGACGCGGATCGCGCGGCGGCCGACCTTGTCTTCATAGGCGGGGCCGATGCCGCGCCCGGTGGTGCCGATCTTGCCCGCGCCCGCGGCGGTTTCGCGCAGCGCGTCGAGGTCGCGGTGGAACGGCAGGATCAGCGCGCAATTGTCGGCGATCGCGAAATTCTCGGGGTTGATGGCAACGCCCTGACCGCGCAGCTTGGTGATCTCGTCGCGCAGCGCCCACGGATCGAGGACGACGCCATTGCCGATGATCGACAGCGTGCCGGTGACGATCCCCGAGGGGAGCAGCGACAGCTTGTAGACCTGTTCGCCCACGACGAGCGTATGGCCGGCATTATGACCGCCCTGGAAGCGGACCACGGCGTCGGCGCGGCTGGCGAGCCAGTCGACGATCTTGCCCTTGCCCTCGTCGCCCCATTGCGACCCGATGACGGTAACATTTGCCATGACAATGTCCTGCTGTGCGGGGCCATCCTGACCCGGCGCGGCCTTAGCGGATTTGGCCGGAGAGGCAAGGGCAGTGGCACGGTTGCGTCCTTCTTTTTGGCGGAGTAGCGAGGCGGAAAGAAGGATGCCCGCGATGATCGAACCCGACGCCCCCTATCATGCCCATATCTATTTCGACGATGCCGAGCGTGCAGCCGCCACCGAACTGCGCGACGGGTTCAGCCACGACGCAGCGATTCTGTTCGTCGGCGATATGACTGACGGCGCCGCGGGGCCGCACCCGATCGCGCAATATGAGGTGCATTTTTTGGGTGCAGCGGTTCCGGCGGTCGTCGCGACGATCGAGGCGACGGGGCTGCGCGCGCTGGTGCATCCGCTGACCGACGACGACCTTGCCGATCATACGACACTGGCGCACTGGATCGGCGAGCCCGTTGAACTCGACGTGACTGTGCTCGATCCGCCCGGCGTCAATCAGGGCATCCCGCGCTTTGGGGTGTCGGATTTTTAGGCTTCGACCGGCCCGTCGGGACCGAGAATAAACCCGCAGCCGAGCGCGCGCGCACTGTCGCTGTCGGACAGTGCCGCGACCGTCTGCCAATCGTCGGCGCGCAGGCTCGCGGCCAGTGCAGGATCGTGGCCGAGCGGCAGGAAGATGCGGCGGTCGGCATCGTCCTCGGCGCCAAGGCCCGCGTCGATCAGCGGATCGGGATAGAGCGAGAAGCCCACGGCGGATTCTTCCTGTTCGCCGACCGGGATCGAATAGCCGCCACCGCGGCCCACCGCGTCGCCCTGTCCGGGGACGAATATCTGAAAGCCGAACCAGCTTTGATAGGCGAAGCCATGACGCTCGGTCGGGTCGAGGGTCAGTGTCACGCGGTCGCGGATTGGCGCGGCGATCGCTTCGAGCGCGTCGATGCGCGCGGTAAGAACGCCGGATGTGTCGAATGCGCGCAGGTCGGCGATCGCCCGGTCAAAGGGGCCGGTCGCGCGGAGCAGCGGCAGATAGGCCTCGGCGCCCAGCCGCGTCAGCGCGCCGGCATCCTTGGCGTCGAGTTCGTCGCGCAGCTGCTGGATATCGGCATCGATGGGCAGCGGCCCGCCCGCGAGCAGGTCGACGACGTCGGGCAGGGTGAAATCGATCGTGACCGGGCCGATCCCCGCGGCCTCGAGCGCGTCGATCGCGACGCTGACGATCTCGCGCGCTGCGGCGACGCTGTCGCTGCCGATCAGCTCGGCGCCGACCTGCAGCATCTCACGCGCGGGACGGAGCTGGCTCGCGCGCAGCTTGACCACTTGCCCGGCGTAACAGAGGCGGAGCGGGCGCGGCGCCTTGGCGAGCAGCGAGGTGGCGATGCGGCCAACCTGCCGCGTGATGTCAGGGCGCAGCGCGAGCGTGCGCTGCGATACCGGATCGGTGAAGCGGAGCAGGTCGCGGGTGGTGCGGTCGTCGTCACCGCCGAGCGTCTCGCGGAACTCGGCGAGAGGCGGCGACACGCGGCCATAGCCATGCGCGCGCATCGCATCGACGAGCGCACGTGTGACGCGCGACGTGGCCTCCGCCTGTCGGGGGAGGCGATCGCGCAGCCCTTCGGGCAGCAGGGCAGGGGCCTTGGTCATGCGTGCGGCCTTAGAAGCCTAGAGGCGAGCGATCAATCAAATCTCCCCTCCCGCTTGTGGGAGGGGCCGGGGGAGGGCCTGTTTCGGTCAGGACTGCGCTGACATGCCCTCCCCTAACCCCTCCCGCAAGCGGGAGGGGGATTTAAGGTCAGAACTTCAAACCCTTCACCGTCTTCACGCCGGGCAGCTGGCAAAGCTGCCACAGCAGCGGCTCGGGCATCGGCGAATCGAGCGACAGCAGCAGCACCGCTTCGCCCCCCGCGGCGCGGCGGCCGAGGTGGAAAGTGCCGATGTTGAGCCCCGCCTCGCCAAGCGCGGTGCCAATGCGGCCGATGAAGCCCGGCGCGTCCTCGTTGACGATATAGAGCATATGACCGTCGAGGTCGGCCTCGACCTTGATCCCGAACATTTCGACGAGGCGCGGGTCGCCGTTGCTGAACAAAGTGCCCGCGACCGAGCGGTCGCCTTGTTCGGTGGCGACGGTGACGCGGACGAGTGTGTGGTAATCGCCGTCGCGGTCGTGGCGCACTTCGCGCACGTCGAGCCCGCGCTCGCGCGCGAGGTGCGGCGCGTTGACCATGTTCACGCTGTCCGAATAACGGCGCATCAGGCCGGTGAGCACCGCGGCAGTGATCGGCTTGAGATTGAGTTCGGCGGCCGCGCCCTCGACCTCGACCGAGATCGTCGTGAGGTTGTCGTGCGCAAGCTGGCCGACAAGGCTGCCGAGCTTTTCGGCGAGGCTCATATAGGGGCGCAGCTTCGGCGCTTCTTCGGCCGACAGGCTGGGGACGTTGAGTGCGTTGGTGATGCCGCCGGTGAGCAGATAATCCGACAGTTGCTCGGCCACTTGAATGGCGACATTGACCTGCGCTTCGTCGGTCGACGCGCCGAGGTGCGGCGTGCAGATGAAGTTCGGCGCGCCGAACAGCGGATGGTCGGCGGCCGGCGGTTCGGTCTGGAACACGTCGAGCGCCGCGCCTGCGACATGGCCGGATTCCAGCGCATCCTTGAGCGCCGCTTCATCGATCAGCCCGCCGCGCGCGCAGTTGATGATGCGCACGCCCTTCTTCGCCTTGGCGATATTCTCGGCCGACAGGATGTTGCGCGTCTGGTCGGTCAGCGGCGTGTGCAGCGTGATGAAATCGGCCTTGGCGAGCAAGGTATCGAGATCGGCCTTTTCGACGCCGAGCTCGATCGCACGCTCGGGGGTCAGGAAGGGATCGAAGGCGACGACCTTCATGCGCAGGCCCAATGCGCGCTCGGCGACGATGCTGCCGATGTTGCCGCAACCGATCAGGCCGAGCGTCTTCGATGTGAGCTCGACGCCCATGAAGTCATTCTTCGGCCATTTGCCGGCCTGCGTCCCAGCGTTGGCTTCGGGAATCTGGCGCGCGAGCGCGAACATCATCGCGATCGCATGTTCGGCGGTGGTGATGCTGTTGCCGAAGGGGGTGTTCATCACGATGACGCCCTTCTTCGACGCCTCGGGGATGTCGACATTGTCGACGCCGATGCCGGCGCGGCCGACGACCTTGAGGTTCGTCGCGGCGGCGAGGACGTCGGCGGTGACCTTGGTGGCCGAACGGATCGCGAGGCCGTCATAGTCGCCAATCATCGCGATCAGCTCGTCCTTCGTCTTGCCGGTGATGACATCGACATCGATGCCGCGTTCCTTGAAGATCGCGGCGGCTTTGGGGTCCATTTTGTCGGAAATGAGAACTTTGGGAGCGGTCATGTCTATGATCCTTTAGCCTCGTCATTCCCGCGAAAGCGGGAACCCAGTGTGGGGTCAGCCCACGCACGCTCTGGGTCCCCGCTTTCGCGGGGATGACGAAAAATGTTACGCGGAGAGGGTTTCGTAGGCCCAGTCGAGCCACGGGCCGAGCGCTTCGATGTCGGCGGTGTCGACGGTCGCGCCGCACCAGATGCGAAGGCCCGGAGGCGCATCGCGATAGCCCGCGATGTCATAGGCCGCGCCTTCGGCGTCGAGCAGCGCCGCGAACTTCTTGATGAAGCCCTCGTCGGCGCCCGCGACCGACAGGCAGACCGAGGTCTTCGAGCGGCTGGCGGGATCGGCGGCGAGATGGCTCAGCCACGCGCGTTCTTCGACGATCTTGTCGAGCGCCGCGGCATTCGCGTCGCTGCGCGCCTTCAGGCCGTCGAGGCCGCCGAGCGATTTCGCCCATTCGAGCGCGAAGATCGCATCCTCGACGGCGAGCATCGACGGGGTGTTGATCGTCTCGCCCTTGAACACGCCTTCGGTCAGCGCGCCCTTCGAGACGAGGCGGAACACCTTCGGCAGCGGCCAGGCGGGGGTGTAATTTTCGAGGCGTTCGACGGCGCGCGGGCCGAGGATTAGCACGCCATGGCCGCCTTCGCCGCCGAGCACTTTCTGCCAGCTGAAGGTCGCGACGTCGATCTTGTCCCACGGCAGGTCGTAAGCGAACACCGCGCTGGTCGCGTCGGCGAAGCTCAGGCCCTCGCGGTCGGCGGCGATCCAGTCGCCGTTCGGGACGCGGACGCCGCTGGTGGTGCCGTTCCAGGTGAACAGCACGTCGTTCGACCAGTCGACCTGGCCGAGGTCGGGAAGCTGGCCGTAGTCGGCGCGGATGATGGTCGGATCGAGCTTGAGCTGCTTCGCGGCGTCGGTGACCCAGCCCTCACCGAAGCTCTCCCAAGCGAGCGTCGTCACGGGGCGAGCGCCGAGCATCGTCCACATCGCCATCTCGAAGGCGCCGGTGTCGCTGCCCGGAACGATGCCGATGCGGTGCGTGTCGGGGAGCTGCAGCATCTCGCGCATCAGGTCGATGCAGTACTGCAGGCGCGTCTTGCCGATCTTCGCACGATGCGAGCGGCCGAGCGATTCGGTGCTGAGTTTTTCGGGGGACCAGACCGGCGGCTTGGCGCAGGGTCCGGAAGAAAAATAGGGGCGCGCAGGGCGCAATTCAGGCGTCGTCACTTCAGTCATTTCAGTCTCTCCTTGCAGAGAGCTCGCGCGGCGTTGGGACCGCGTGGCCCGGCGCCGCCTTTAGGGTCGCTCGCGCAACTGTCAAACAAATTGCACGGACCGCGCGAAATTTTCGACGAGTGGAGGAAAAGGTATACAGCTTGTTAACCATTTCGTCGGTAATTTGACGGCCATGCCGATCCCGAACTTCTTGAAGCCCCGGATCCTGATCGCCGCCAGTGCGGCGTTGGCACTGTCCGCCTGTTTCGGCGCGCCCGACGTGATGAAGAATGGCGGCGGCAAACAATCGACGACGACCAAGCCGACCCGCCCGCAACCCGTCGGCACCCCTTCCTTCACCAGCGCTGAAGCACAGCAATGCGCGTTCGACCTGAAGCAGGCGGGTGTGCGATTCACCCCACTCCCGAACCAGGATCATGGCGGTGGCTGCACCTCGATCGATTCGGTGAAGCTGCTCGATATCGGCACGCCGGTGTCGGGGCTCGGCGCGATGACCTGTCCGCTCGCGAAAAATTTCGCCGCATGGGTGCAATATGCGGTGAAACCCGCGGCGCGGAAATATCTGGGGCAGGAGGTCGTGAAGATCGAGACCTTCGGCACCTACAGCTGCCGCAACATCTATGGCGGCCGCTCGGGCCGGATGTCGCAGCACGCCTTTTCGAATGCGATCGACGTCTCGGGCTTCCTGCTCGCCGACGGCCGGCGCGTCATGCTCGACGGCGGATGGACCGGCGACAAATCGTCGCAGGATTTCCTCCGCGCGCTACACAAATCGGGCTGCCGGCGCTTCGGCACCGTGCTCGGCCCCGATTACAACGCGGCGCATTATAATCATTTCCACTTCGACATGAGCGGCAACGGCTACTGCCGCTAAGCTTGGCAAAGTCGCGTGGAGCGGCTAGCCGTCCGCTAATGGCAGAAGACAAACAACCCCATCGCTCGCGTTTCCACAAAGCCAAGGACGACGCGCAATTCGCCAAACAGGCGGTATCGACCCCGCAGACGCAAAGCCCGGCCTATCGGCTGGCGTTCCAGGACACCGAGTTCCTGCTGCGCGAAGACCTGCGTCCCGTGCGCTTCCAGCTCGAACTGCTCAAACCCGAACTGATGCTCGACGAAGCGAAGATCGAGTCGATGCTCGTCGTCTATGGCTCGGCGCGCATCCCGTCGCCCGAGACCGCGCAGGCGGTGCTCGACGCGGCGCGCACGCCCGAGGAGCAGCGGATCGCCGAGCGGCTTGCCGCCAAGGCCAAATATTATGAGGAAGCGCGGGGGCTCGCGCGGATCGCGAGCCAGGTGCCGCCCGACGAAAATGGCTGCCGCAACTTCGTCGTCTGTTCGGGCGGCGGACCGTCGATCATGGAGGCCGCGAATCGCGGCGCCGACGACGTGGGCAAGGAATCGGTCGGGCTCAACATCGTGCTGCCTCACGAGCAGGCGCCGAACCGCTATGTCACCCCCGACCTCAGCTTCCAGTTCCACTATTTCGCGCTGCGCAAGATGCACTTCCTGCTTCGCGCGCGCGCCGTCTGTGTGTTCCCGGGCGGCTTCGGGACGTTCGACGAGACGTTCGAGCTGCTCACGCTGATCCAGACCGGCAAGATCAAGCCGATCCCGATCGTGCTGTTCAGCGAGGAGTTCTGGACCCGCGTCGTCAATTTCGACGCGCTGGTCGAGGAAGGCGTGATCAGCCAGCGCGACCTGTCGCTGTTCCACTTCGTCGAAACCGCCGAAGAGGCGTGGCAGATCATCCAGGATTTCTACGGCAACGTTCGGGATCCGAACTGACCGGTTTGCGTCGCCCCTGCGAAGGCGGAGCCGCTGGCAGCCTCGCGCTGGTCGATAGCGGCCCCTGCTTCGCAGGGGCGACGCGTCACTTCGACTGTTCTTCCAGATACAGGATCAGCGCCTTGCGGTCCGCGGCGTCGATCACGCCGGCGAACGCCATGCGGGTGCCCGGAACATCCTTCATCGGTGCCTTGAGATAGGCGTCGAGCGCGGCCTCGTCCCAGACGCCGCCCTTCGCCTTCATCGCGCCTGAATAGGAAAAATCGGGCTTCGACGCGACCGCGGCGCCGACGACACCGTGCAGGTTGGGGCCGATGCCGTTGCTGCCGCCCTTGTCGACCGTGTGGCACGCGACGCAGCGCCGGAAGACCTGCTCCCCCATCGCGGCGGTCGGTGCGACCGCGGGTGTCGGCGCTTCGACGCCGGGCTCGCCCGTCGCCGGCGCCTCGGCCGGCGTCTCACCCTTGCCGCAACCGGCGAGCGCCAGCGCGCCCGCCAGCAGGACGGGCGCGAGCCGCATCATTTCTTGGCTTCGGCCGGCGCGGGCGCAGCCGCGGCGTCAGCCGCCGGAGCAGCCGCGGCGCCTTCGGCTGCCGGTGCAGCGGCAGCGGTCTCGGCCGGCGCGGCGCCTTCCGCGGCTGCGGGCGCCGCTTCGGCGGCGGGCAGCGGCAGGTTCGAACCCTGGCTGTTCATATAGACGATCAGGTTCGCGCGATCTTCGGCGCTGCCGAGGCCGGCGAACGACATCTTCGTACCGGGTGCATATTTACGCGGGCTGGTCAGCCATGCGTTCATGCCCTCGAAATCCCAATTGCCCGCAACGCCCTTCAGCGCCGCCGAATAGGCGAAGCCCGGGACATGGCCATGCGCCTTGCCGAGCGCGCCGAAGAGATTCGGGCCGATGCCGTTGGCGCCGCCCGAATTGATCGTGTGGCACGCGGCGCATTTCGCGAACACCGCTTCACCCTTCGCCGGATCGGCGGCGGCGAGCAGGGTGGCGAGCGGCACGGCCGATTCGCCGCCACCGGCGCCGGCTTCGGCGTCTTCGATCGGATAACCGGGCTTTTCGGGATTGTGGCTGGCGAACAACATGCTGGACCCGATCGTCAGGCCCAGCGCGCAAATGCCGGCAAACAGCACCCAGCCGGCAATAGTATTGTTGCGATTGTCCATGCGTAGCAGCCCCGTTAGCTGACGCCCGCTTGCCGGGCGCATATTTGATTTGGACGCTCCCTTACTGGCGCTGGGACGGCGGCGCAAGGGGATGAAATCGGGCGAGGGAACAGCGCGAGCGCTGGTTGCACGCGAGAGGCGGGACGGCTATGCGCCGCGGCTCCAGCTTGGGAAGGCAATCATGGGCAGTTATTCGGCTTCGGCGCAGCATCTGGTCGACGAAATGCGGGGCGCGGCCCTCGCCGAGCCCGCGCGCGGGCTGGCGTTTCAGGGTGCGCCGGGCGCGAACAGCGACCTTGCCGCGCGCGAATATGATCCGAATTCGCTGCCGCTGCCCTGCTATGCGTTTCAGGATGCGATCGACGCGGTGCGCGACGGCCGCGTCGACCGCGCGATCATCCCGATCGAAAACAGCCTGCACGGCCGCGTTGCCGACATCCATTTCTTGCTCCCCGAATCCGGCCTGTCGATCATTGGCGAGCATTTCCTGCCGATCCGCTATGGCCTGATGAGCCGCGACCTCGGCCCCGTGACGCGCGCTATGAGCCATGAGCAGGCGCTCGGCCAGTGCCGCCACTGGCTGCGCACGAACAATATCGCGCCGGTTGCGCATAGCGACACCGCGGGCGCCGCGGCATGGGTCGCCGACAGCGACGAGGTCGGGCTTGCCGCGCTCGCGCCGCCGCACGCCGCCGAACTTTATGGGCTGACGCTCCACGGTACGGGGATGGAGGACGCCGATCATAATACGACGCGCTTCGTCATCCTTGCGCGCGAACCGCTGGCCGACGTGGCGGCGATCACCGGCCCGGTGATGACGACCTTCATGTTCGAGGTGAAGAATATTCCCGCCGCGCTCTACAAGGCACTCGGTGGCTTTGCGACCAATGGCGTCAACATGACCAAGCTCGAAAGCTATCAGACCGGCGACAGCTTCGCGGCGACGCAATTCTATTGCGATATCGTCGGCGCGCCGGGCGACGAACGGATCGATCGCGCGCTCGAGGAACTCGATTTCCAGACCAAGTCGCTGCGCCTGCTCGGCACCTACCCGCAGGCGCGGGCGCGCCGCTAAACCCTGCCGCTAGCCGCCGCGGCGGCGCAGCATCCGTGCCGTGGCCGACGTCTGGACGATGAACAACGTTACAAGGATGCTCGAGACGACCAGCGCGAACAGGTCGAAGGCCGAGAAATTGGTGCCGTGGATGTCGCCGCCGCCGATGATCGGCATCGAAATCGTCATCGCCATCAGCATCAGGCGCAGCTCGGTCGGGCCACCCGCCATATAGGACAGGCGGAATTCGCCGAGGATCTTGGCGGCGATGAAGGTGTGGATCGACAGCAGGAAATAGCCGATCACCGCCATTAGCGCGACGTCGAGCCGCATATAGGGGCTCATCCCGATCGCGCTGATCATTAGCAATGTCGCGAGCGCATCGACGCTGTGGTCGACGAAATAGCCATAGTTCGGCCGTTCGATACCGCGCCAGCGCGCGAGGCTGCCGTCGAGCGAATCGCCGAACCAGTTGACGATATAGCCGAGGAGCGACAGCCCGAGCCATTCGCTGTCAAACCAGCTGAGCACATAACCCGCAGCGACCAGAACCGCGCCGGCAAAGCCAAGCGTGGTGAGTTGGTCGGGCGTCACCCAACCGGGAAGGCGCGCGCATAACCAATTGAGAAGACGGCGTTCGCTGCGCGCGAGAATATTCTGCTGGATGCGGACCGGCGCCTTGGCGACGGGTTCGAACTTGCTCATGGGAACCCTTTGTTGCCGGCTGTCACAAAAGTGCCGGCCGGATGTCATCGCGGCGTCATAGAGGCAAAGTCGGGTTTGCGAAAGGGCGGGGCGGTCAGTGCGCCGCGTGCGTGCGACGATCAGTCCTGCCAGGGGCTGATCGTGCCGCGTCGAACGCGCGAAAGGCAAAACGGCGGCGGTGCCGGCGTTATCGCCAGATTGGGACGGTTCGGCAATTGGCACCTCGCGACCGCATTGATATGCTTGCACGATTGCCGGCGGGGCGGGGGGCATGGCTGAATTTTCGATCAGGCATATTGCGCGGCGCGGTTTCGGCGGCCTGTTTCAAGCGCATGGGCGCGATGGCCGAATGCAATTCTGGATATTCGCCGCGCTGATCTTTGGTCCGCTGATCGTCGTGCAATTTGCGACGCAGATTGCGCTGACCTTTCCGTCGCTCGATGACATAGCGGTTCCGCCGCCCGGCGAGGCGACGATGAATGTGAAGATTTTCGAAGCCCAGATGCGCGGGATGATCACTTCCGCTTATGTCAATATCGGCTTCTACCTGTTCGGTGCGCTGTTGCTGCTGACGGCGACGGTGCGGCGCCTGCACGATCGGGGACGTACGGGATGGTGGGCGTTGATCCTGCCGCTCGGCTTGTTTTCGACGGGGTTGGGACAGGCCGAGCGCGTGGCCGCCGCCGCCAAGCGCATGCCGGCCATGCTTGCGGAAATGGAACGGCATACCAGCCCGGACCCCGGCGCGATGTTCGAGTGGGCGGTCAAGGCGAATGTGCCGCCGGGCGGGCAGGATTGGCTGGCAGTCACCGGCGGCCTGCTGCTGCTCGGGCTTCTGATCGATCTCGCGCGAGCGGGCACGGCCGGACCCAATCGCTTCGGGTCCGCACCGGCGTAGGCGCCAAGGATCAAGGATGCGGCGTCAGTCCTGCCAAGGGCCGATTTCGCCGACCTCGCCGATGTTGCGGTAGCGCACGGCTTCGCCGATCCACGCAACCTCCCACATCGGCGCGGGGCGCGCCCATTCGCCGATCACGAACAGCGGCAGCTTGTTCGCGGCAACGAAAGCAAGGTCATCGGGAGTGGGGCCGGGGAGGGTCGTTTCGTACCGCTGGTGAATGCGGATGACCGCGAGCGTCGTCGCGGGCGGCGCCGGAAGCGACTGGCGCACGGGAAAGCCCATGCTCGCGGCGACGGCTGGATAGCCTTTGTCGTCGCGGGCGATCAGCAACACCTTGTCGGCGTTCGCATAGGGCCCGCCAACCGCGCGGCCGACGACCTTGCGCCCCGCAATCGCGGCGAATTCGCGCAGGTCGGTGTCGGCGACCGGCGATGGGCGCGCGGGCGCCGAAGCGACGGTGGCTTCGGGAGGCGCGGGGGCGGGATCGGCGGCGAGCGCCGCGACGAACAGCAGCGCGGCGATCAATGCGCTTCGCCCCAGCTCTTGCCGATGCCGACCTCGACCTCGAGCGGGACCGAGAGTTGGAGCGCCGGTTCGGCGGCGCCCGACATCACCGCGCGGATCACCGCGCCCGCGGCCTCGGCCTTGTCCTCGGGCGCCTCGAACACGAGTTCGTCGTGGACCTGCAGCAGCATACGGACGTCGGAGAGTCCGGCATCCTCGAGCGCTTTCGGCATCCGCGCCATCGCGCGCTTGATCAAATCGGCGCTCGTGCCCTGGATCGGCGCGTTGATCGCGGCGCGCTCGCTCCCCGCGCGCTCGTTCTGGTTCGCCGCCTTGATGCGCGGGAACCAGGTTTTCCGGCCGAACAAGGTCTCGGTATAGCCCTTGGCCCGGGCGTTCTCGAGCGTGTCGGTAATATAGTCCGAAATCCCCGGGAAGCGCTCGAAATAACGCGCGATCAGCGCCTGCGCCTCGTCGGGCGTGACCTCGAGCCGGCCCGCGAGGCCCCAGCGCGAAATGCCGTAGAGGATCGAGAAATTGACCGTCTTCGCCTTGCCGCGCGTGTCGCGGTTGACCTCGCCGAACAGCTCGATCGCGGTCGCGCTGTGGATGTCGTCACCGCGCGCAAAGGCTTCCTTGAGCTCGGGGACGTCGGCCATATGCGCGGCGAGCCTGAGCTCGATCTGGCTATAGTCGGCGGCGATCAGGACATGGCCGGGCGCCGCGATGAAGGCGTCGCGGATCTGGCGCCCGGTCTCGGTGCGGATCGGGATGTTCTGGAGGTTCGGATCGGTCGACGACAGCCGTCCGGTCTGCGCGCCGACGAGGCTGTAGCTCGTGTGGACGCGGCCGGTCGTGACATTGATCTGCTGTTGCAGCGCGTCGGTATAGGTCGACTTCAGCTTCGCAAGCTGGCGCCATTCCAATATCTTGCGCGCGATCGGCACGCCGTCGCGTTCCAATCGTTCAAGCTCGCTCAGGTCGGTCGACCAGTCGCCCGATTTGCCCTTGCGCCCGCCTTTGAGGCCGAGCTTGTCGAACAGGATTTCGCCGAGCTGCTTGGGGCTGCCGATCGCGAAGGGCTGACCGGCAAGCTCATGCACTTCGCCCTCGATCCGCAGCATTTCGGTCGCGAACTCGCCCGACAGGCGCGCGAGATATTCGCGGTCGACCATGATCCCCGCGCGCTCCATGCCTTCGACGACCGCGGCGAGCGGACGGTCGACCATTTCATAGACGCGCGTCCCGCCCTCGATCGGCAGGCGCAGCTTGAGCAGCTTCCAGAGGCGCAGCGCGACATCGGCATCCTCGGCGGCATATTCGGTCGCGCGGTCGAGCTGCACTTCGGCAAAGCTGATCTGCGATTTGCCCGTCCCGCACATTTCCTTGAAGGTCAGGCAGGTGTGATCGAGGTGGAGCTTCGCGAGTTCATCAAGCCCATGCTGATGCTTGCCCGCGTCGAGCGCGAAACTCATCACCAGCGTGTCGTCGTACGGCGCGATCGTGACGCCATGCTGCGCGAGCACGCCGATGTCATATTTCAGATTATGCCCGACCTTCAGCACTGCATCGTCGGCGAACAGTGCGTGCAGGCGGCCGATGGCGACCTCCATCGCGATCTGCTCGGGCTTTTCGGCGAACATATCGGTGCCGCCATGGCCGAGCGGGATGTAACAGGCGCGGCCCGGCGCGGTTGCCATGCTGACCCCGACGAGGCGGCCGGTGACGCTGTCGAGGCTCGCGGTTTCGGTGTCGACCCCGACGACATGCGCGGCGCGCGCTTCGGCGATCCAGCGGTCTAGCGCCTCGACCGTCGTCACGCATTCATAGGCTGACCGGTCGATGGGCGGCATCGCGGGCAACGTCGGCGTCGACGGCCCGGCGGGCGCGGCAACCGGCGCGGCGTTCGCGCGCGGGAAGGTCGGCGGGCCGCCCGGCGTGGCGCCAAGGTCGAGCTTCGCCGACAGCGAGCGGAAGCCATGTTCGTCGAGGAAAGTCTTGAGCGGCAGCGGCGGGATCGCGCCGAGTTTGAGCGTGTCGAGCGCGTCGGGCAGCGCGACATCGCGCTTCAGGTCGACGAGGATGCGCGACAGTTCGGCCATCGCGCGGTGCTCGATCAGATTGTCGCGCAGCTTCGACGCCTTCATGCCCGCGGCGCCGTCGAGCGCGGCGGTCAGGTTGCCATATTCCTGGATCAGCTTGGTCGCGGTCTTCGGCCCGACACCGCGTACGCCCGGCACGTTATCGACACTGTCGCCCATCAGCGCGAGTACGTCACCTACCAGATCGGGCGTGACGCCGAACTTTTCGTTTACCGCTTCCAGCCCGAGCCGGACATTCTTCATTGTGTCGAGCATGTCGACCTGCGGGCCTTCGCTGGGCTCGCGGATCAACTGCATCAGATCCTTGTCCGACGACACGATCGTGACGTCCCAGCCTTCGCGCACCGCGGCTTCGGCATAGGAGGCGATGAGGTCGTCGGCCTCGAAACCCTCCATCTCGATGCAGGGCAGCGAGAAAGCGCGCGTCGCGTCGCGGATCAGCGGGAATTGCGGGCGCAGATCCTCGGGCGGTTCGGGCCGGTTCGCCTTATATTGGTCGTAAATCTCGTTGCGGAACGACTGGCTGCTATGGTCGAGAATGACCGCAAGGTGCGTCGGCCCGTCGGCGTCGTGCAGATCCTTGGCGAGCTTCCACAGCATCGTCGTGTAACCATAGACCGCACCGACGGGCACCCCCTTGGGGTTCGTCAGCGGCGGCAGGCGGTGATAGGCGCGGAAGATGTAGCTGGAGCCATCGACCAGATAGAGATGATTCTTCTCGGACATCGCGCGGATGTAGCAGGGGAGGTGCGGGCGGCCTAGGGCGCTGTTCCCTTTTTCGTCCCTTCAGTTTCGCGGCCGCGGCGGCAGGTCGAAATGCATCACATCCTCGCGCGCGCCGAGCTTCGTATAGAGCGCAACCGCGGGATCGTCGCCATAGTCGGCTTGTACGAACACAGCCCAAGCGCCGGTTTCGGCGGCGATATGCTGGAGTTCGGCGATCAGCGCGGTGGCGATGCCGCGGCGGCGATGCGCGGCATCGACCGCGAGGTCGTAGAGATAGATTTCGCTGCGCGCGGCCTCGAGCTTGGGTAGATCATAAGCTGTGAGGCCGCCGAGGATGCGGCCGTCTGCCTCTGCGACGAGCGTGATCACGCCGTCCTTGCCGAGCTGGCGCGCGAGCCAGTCGTCGCCGGGCCGGTCGGCGCGATAGGTTTCAGGATCGTCGAACGCATCGGCATAAAGCCCGTTGAGGCCGCGCATCGCGGCAATGTCGCCCGTGCCGAGGCGGCGGACGTGCGTCATCGATAGTTGATGGTCAGCTTTGCTGCCGCCGCGACTGCCGCGGCGCGCGCATCATCGGCGGTGCCGCCGGCAACCTTCGCCAGCGCGACGCCCATGCGGCGATAGGGCCGTGTGACCGGCTTGCCGAAGATGCGCGCATCGATGGCGGTTTCGTCGTTCGGCGGGGTCAGCGCTTCGGCAAGCCCCGTAATTGCGAAATCACTCGCATCACGGTCGGCGAGCAGCACTGCGCTCGCGCTCGCGTCGGGAACCGCGACGGCCGGGATCGGCAGGCCGAGGATCGCGCGCGCGTGCAGGTCGAATTCGGACAGCGACTGTGAGATCAGCGTGACCATGCCGGTGTCGTGCGGGCGGGGCGAGAGTTCGGAGAAGATGACTTCGTCGCCCTTCACGAAATATTCGACGCCGAAGATGCCATGGCCGCCGAGCGCATCGACGACCTTCGTCGCCATGTCCTGCGCCGCGGCGAGCGCTGCATCGGACATCGCGGCGGGCTGCCAGCTTTCGCGATAGTCGCCGCGTTCCTGGCGGTGGCCGATCGGCGGGCAGAAGCTGACGCCGCCCTTGTGGCGAACGGTCAGCAAGGTGATCTCGTAATCGAAATCGATAAACGCCTCGGCGATCACGCGCAGCCGGTCGCCACGCATCCCCGCGGCGGCATAATCCCACGCGGCGTCGATGCCGCCGGCGTCCTTGACCGTGCTCTGGCCCTTGCCCGACGACGACATGACGGGCTTCACGACGAGCGGAAAGCCGATGCGTTCGGCCGCCGCGACCAGTTCCTCGCGGCTCGTCGCATATTCGAAGGTTGAGGTCTTGAGGCCGAGTTCGCTCGCGGCGAGATCGCGGATCGCGTCACGGTTCATCGTTAGCTGCGCCGCGCGCGCCGACGGGACGACATGGAAACCCTCGGCTTCGACTTCGGCGAGGATTTCGGTGCGGATCGCCTCGACCTCGGGCACGATATGGTCGGGGCGATGCTTTTCGATCGTGGCGCGCAGCGCCTCGCCGTCGAGCATCGAGAACACTTCATAGCCGTCGGCAACCTGCATCGCAGGCGCGCCCGCATAGCTGTCGCACGCGATCACGCGGCACCCCAATCGCTTCGCCGAAATCACGAACTCGCGCCCGAGTTCGCCCGAACCGAGGAGAAGGATGGTGGCGGTAGGGGTCATGCAAGAACTTTCCATCGACGTTGGGCGCAAGATTCGGGACGCATCGCTGCGCGGCCTCCGCCATAGGAATTTCAGCATCAAAGTGCGACAGCGAATGACATCCAAAGGAACATCTCGTGACCTACCATTGCAAAACCATCTGGTCGCCGGTCGGCGAATTGACCCTCGTCGCCGACGACCGGGGACTCGCCGCGATCCTGTGGGAGAATGACAAGCCCGACCGCGTCCGGCTCGGCGCATTGACCGAAAGGGCGGACCATCCGATCCTGCTCGAAACCGAGCGCCAACTGGGCGAATATTTCGCGGGCGAACGCCGCAGTTTCGACGTGCCTTTGTCCTTCGCCGGGACCGATTTCCAGAAGCGCGTCTGGGCCGCCTTGCTCGCCATCCCGTTCGGCGAGACGCGCAGCTATGGCGAGATCGCGGACCAGCTCGGCGCCCCCGGGGCCTCGCGCGCGGTCGGCGCCGCCAACGGCCGCAATCCCATTTCGATCATCGCGCCATGCCACCGCGTTGTCGGATCGACCGGCAAGCTGACCGGTTTCGCCGGCGGGCTCGAGGCGAAGGCGTTCCTGCTCGATCTCGAACAAGCGGATTAGAGATCGAGCGTGCGGATCTCGGGGATGAGCTTCCACCACAGCAACGCCCCGAGCACCGACAGCGCGGCCGCCGTCGCAAAGGCATAGCCATAGCCGCCGAGATAATCGACGATCAGCCCGGTGATGATCGGCCCGACGATCCCCGAGATATTACCGAGCGCATTCTGCACCCCCATCCAGCTGCCCGCCGCGCGCGGCCCCGCGAAAATCTGGCCGACGGCGAAGATGTTCGTGGCGATCAGCCCGGCGCCGAAGCCCGCGACCGCCAGCCACAGCGCGAGCATCGCATAGCCATCCGCGACCGCGATGCCCGCGGTCGCCGTGCCGATCGCGAGCTGTCCCGCGATCATCAGCCAGCGGCGCACCTCGCCTTCATTGGCGCCCGTCGCGACCATGCGGTCGGATAGCCAGCCGCCGGCGAGTGCGACGACACCTTGCGTCGTGAAGCTCAGCGTCGTCAGCGCGGTCATTTCGCCGATCGAATAACCGCGCGTATTGACGAGATAGAGCGGCAGCCAGGCGAGCAGGAAATAAAAGCCGTAGTTCGACAGGAAATGGACGGCGCTCATCTTCCACAGCGCCGGTACGCGAAGGAGGCGGCGGATCGAAACGCGGTCGCTCGCCGGCACCGCCGCTGCGCGTGCCCGCATTGACGCCGCGGCGAATTGCCAGGGAATAAGCCACAGCAACGTCACCGCGCCGAAAATCCAGAAGACCGGCCGCCAGCCCCATTCGCCGAGGATCGCGCCGCCCGCGAGCACGCCGACCGCGGGGCCGAAGGCGATCGCGGCGGCCACCGCAGCATTGGCGATCCCGCGCCGCTCGGCGGGGACTTCGGCGGCGAAAATCTTGGTGCTGCCGGGAAAGGCGATACTCTCGCCCAGCCCGAGGAACAGCCGCAGGATGATCAGCGATACCAGCCCGCCCGCGAAACCGGTGAGCGCGGTGCTGATCGCCCAGATCGCGACGCCGAGCGCAAAGACGCGGTAGACGCAAAATCGGTCGCAGAGCCAGCCGACGAACAGGCAGGCGGGGGCATAGACCCAGAAAAAGGCCGAAACGGCGAGGCCGAACCCCGTCGCTGACAGCCCCAGCTCCTCCTTCATCAGCGGCGCCGCGACGCCGATCGCGCCGCGATCGACATAGTTGAGCAGGACCGAAAGCGCGATCAGGACGACGACCCAGGTCACCCGTTTTCCGTCAGCCCGGCCTTCGATCGATTGTGTCGCCATAGTCAAGCGCTCCCCTGCCCGGGGGCAGGGCTACCAGATGGAGGGCCGCGCGCCAGCGAAAATTGGCCGCACGTTTGTTCAACGCGTTCGCCGGCCGGGCCGCTATTCTTCCCCGCAACATCATGGGAGAAAGCAGATGGCCGCCACCGCACAAATCGACCGCCCCCTGTCCGTTGCCGCCTTGTTTGACCGCTATCATGTCGGCTGGGAAACGAAGGATGCCGACCTGATCGCCTCGCTCCATGCGGAGGACACGGTCTTCGCGCTCCACGACGGCACCGAGCCCGTGACGGGGCGCGAGCGGCTCCGCGAGCATTGCCGGCAGTTGTTCGCGACATTCGATTTCACGCAGGAAATGGGGCGGCGGCTCTACGGCGACGACCATTGGGTGTTCGAATGGACGATGCTGCTGACGCTCACCGAACCCGGCGGCGCGCCTTTTGTCGCGCGCGTCGGGATGCTCGACGTCGTCACGCTGAACGATGCGGGCGAGGTCGTGCGCAAGGATGTCTATCCGAACGGGCGCGAGATGCACGGCGCCTTCGTGCGTGCCGGGATCGATCGCTAGCGGCGCCGCTTGCGCCCGGCGCTCGACCGGCAGATAGTTACCGCGATGCCCGATCCCGTCTCCCCTTTCTGGAATTCGCTGCTGCCGGTCGACGCTCCGCTTGCGCCGCATGCCAATCCGGTCACCGGGATATTGATCGGGCGCGGCGGTCCGCTGCGGTTGACGCTGGATGGTGTGGCGGTCGAGGGCGACATGCTGCTGATCCGCCCCGGCGTCGTGCATGGTATCGCCTTGCCCGCGCGCGGCGCCGACATCCTCTATCTTGATGGTCTCGCCTATCCGTTCGACGTTCCGCTGGCGCTGGCGCTCGACGGGAAGCTGGCCGAACTGGCGGACACAGTGCTCGATGGTGCGGGCGATGCCGCCGATGAACTGCGCGCGCGCCTGACCGTCGCCGCCGCTCCGCCGCTGCCGCGCGTCGCCGATGCCGTGCGCGCGATCTATGCCGACCCGATGCGGCGGATGTCGCAGGACGAGCTGGCACAGCGGCTCGGCATGGAACGCACGCGGGCGTTGCGCCTTTTCAGGGCGGCGACGGGGCAGGGGTTTCGCGAATTCAAGCGCTGGTCGGCGATGCAATATGCCGCGCAGCAGATGAAGCAGGGCGCGCTCGTTCGCACCGCGGCGATGGACGCCGGCTTTGCCGACACCGCGCATCTGTCGCGCGCCTTTCGCGAAACCTTTGGCCTGACGCCCAGCGCGGCGATCGGCGCGCTCCCTTCATAGGAGGGTCAGGCGGGCCAGCGGTCGGTGTCGTGGTCCGGATGCTGGTGGTTGCTCGCCTTGATCGCGCCGACAAGGTTGCTCATTGTTTCTTCGGTCGTCCCTTCGGCCCTGATCGGCAGGTCCTCGAACAACGACAGCTGGCCTTCGGTCCCGAACTGGACTTGCGGCGGGAACGCCGAGGGATCGTCGAACGACCCCGTCGTCAGGTTGATATGCTTGCTTTCGGCATAATCATAAGTCAGCGGTGTCCCGCAGTCGCGGCAGAAACCGCGCGCGGCCTTGTCCGAACTGTTGAAGGTCGCAGGGCTGCCGCGCGTCCAGGTGATCGCATCGCGCGGCACGCCGATCAGCGCGATGAAGAAATTGCCCGCCGCCTTCTGGCACATGCGGCAATGGCAGATATGCGACGTGTCGAGCACCGCGGTGACATGATAGCGCACCGCGCCGCACTGGCAGCCGCCCGACGCTTCGGTTTCGATCCTGTCCATGGCGTCATGCTATCAAAGCTAGCGGGGACTCACAATCGCGCCAGCGGGGAAGCGGTGCGCGGCGGCGACGCGCCGCGCACCGCTTCCATCAGGCACCGTGAAGCTCGATCACCTCGGCCAGCGGGACGTGGCCGAGGCAGAGGCCGCTACCCGGCGCCGTCTCGCCGCTTTCAAGCGCGGTGGCATAGGCGACGGCCGGATCCGCTTCCAGCCTCGCGCGCAGCGCCGCGAGCTTCGGCCAGCGGACGGGCTCGGCGACCTCGTGAAACTCCAGCCAGCGCCCGACCCCGACGAACAGTGCGTCGGCCAGCGTCGGCCGGTCGCCGACCAGATAGCGGCCTTCGCCCACCATCGCCTCCAGCTTGTCGTGCCGTTCGATCACCGCCTCCTTGCCCCATTCGCGGAGTGACGCTTGCAGCGCGGGGCGCGGCGGGTCCATTTCGAGTGCGACCCAGAGCGGGGTGAAAGACCCCGTGAAGCCGGTGTTGATGAACGCCATGATCTGCCGCATCCGGTCGCCTTCGGGCGATAGCGGATCAAGGCTGATCCGCCGTTCGTCGTCGCGCGCCGCGAGCCAGTGGGCGATCGCCATGGTTTCGGTCAGGACATTGCCCTGATCGGTAATCAGCGCCGGCGTCTCGTGCCGGGCGTTGATGCGGGCATAGGCCGGCTCGCGCATTTTGCCGAGCATGTCGACGCGGCACAGGCGATAGGGTTTGCCCAGCCATTCGAGAGCCGTGACAAGGCCCATGGAACTTCCCAGCGGGAAGCCATAGATAAGGATCGGTTCCAATGTATTGCTCCATCTTCTTGAGGGGGAGCTGCGCAGCGAAACCAGATATAGGGCGCGCTATCGCCACGTAAATTACGCACCTTTTTGTAACCATGAGGCTCCGATGAAAGATCTGGTTTCGCGCTGTCCGATCGAGGAAGTGATGCAGGTGCTGAGCGGCCGCTGGCCGACCTTGCTGATCTATTATCTCAGCGACGGAACAAAGCGCTTCGGCGACCTGCGCCGCGACAATCCGACGATCTCGCACAAGATGCTGACGCTCGAACTGCGCAAGCTCGAGGATGCGGGGATCGTCCAGCGTACCGAGTTCGAGGGTTATCCCCGGCGGGTCGAATATGACCTGACCCCCGACGGCGAACGGCTCGTGCCCTTGATCGACGCGCTCGGCGACTGGTGGGATGCCGTCGCGGGCGATGCCGATGCGGACGCGGCTGTCGTCACTGCGACCAACGGTTGAAACCGCTCCGCAGCGCTGTCACTTCACCTTTTGCGGGTGAAAGGTCTCGCCGCGCTTCAGCATCGCGACAAGATCGGCGATCTTCTTTTTCCGCCCAGCCTCGGTCTTGATCGTGCCGAGGCGAAAGATCAGCGCGAAGCGATTTTGCGCGGTCAGCTTTTCCAGCATGGCCCTGGCCGCAGGTTCGGCATCGATCGCCGCCTGCAGGTCGTCCGGAATTTCCGATCCCTTGACGCGATAGGCGCGGTCCCAGCGGCCATCGGCCTTGGCGGCCTCGACCTGTTTCAGCCCATGCTCGGTCATCCGCCCTTCGGCGGTCAGGCGCGCGACATTGTCGATATTGATCTGGCTCCAGACGCTCTTCGCGCTGCGCGGCGTGTAGCGTTGCAGGAAGCTTTTTTCGTCGAAGGATTTGCGGATGGCGTCGATCCATCCCCAGCAAAGAGCGGCGTGGATCGCCTGTTCAGGGGTGATCGACGCGAGGCCCGATTTGACCTTGTGGATCTTGATCCACACCTCGCGCTCGGTGGCGTGATGCGCGGCCAGCCAGTCATGGAAACCGTCCATGTCGACGAATTCGTGAACCTTGTTGGGATCTACCTCGACGGCGGCCATGATCTTATTCCAATCATAAATTCACTCCACCATAAAGTATTGAAAATTAATAGATAGTCGAGGCATTCGATTAAAGCGCGCGCGCACCATTCAACCTTGCTACGTCCGCTTCGCCCCCGGTCTCAGGCACTCACCGCGACAACGGCTTCGATCTCTACCAGCGCATTGAAATGCAGCGGACCGGAGGGAACGATCGATCGGGCGGGGCGGTGTGTGCCAAAGAACGCCGCGTAGGCCCGGTTGACTTCGCCCCAATGCGCGACGTCGGTCACATAGACGGTGCACCGGACGATGTCGCCCGGCGAAGCGCCAACCACGCCGACAATCGCCGCGATATTCCCGAGCGCAAAGTTGACCTGCTCGCCGACAGAACGGCTTTCGGGGTCGGGTGTTTCGCCGGTCACGCCGAGCTGGCCCGAAACATAAAGGGTGTCGCGGTGCAACATGGCTTGGGCATAATGCCCGCCGGGGGGCGGCGCGGCTGCGCAGCGTATCTCTGTCATTTTCTGAACCTTCATCTCGATCTCCGAAAGTCGCTTACCACCCGCCGGTCCGCGGCCATTCTTCGGCCAGTTCCCCCCCGCGCAACACGTCGTAGGAGGTGTAGGCCGCACAGGTCAGGCAAGCGTGATTGGGAAGGATGCGGACGACGGTGCCGATCGGCAGGCGTTCGAACCAGCTTTCGTCGGGTACGGGCACGCCGCCATGTTCCTGATGCACGGTCACGACCGTCAGCGATGCGAGCGGCTCGAGCGTGGCCGCATCGCAGACCAGACCATAGCCCGCGTTCGGCATGAAGCGGTTGGCCCCGACATCCTTCGATAGCGCAAGCGCGCCGGCGTCGAGGATCAGGCTGGCGCCGGCGCCGCGGCGCTGGTGGCCGATCACCGTCGCCAGCACCGAGACGGCAATATCCTCTTGCGCGCAGACGCCCCGCGACAATTGCGAAAGGTCGCCGAACAGGTAAATGCCCGCCCGCACTTCGGTCACGCCGCGCAATTGTTCGGCGAAAACCACCGTGGGGGTCGAGCCGACGCTGACGATGGGGCAGACGTAACCGCGCGCGCGGAGCAATTCGGCCGATGCGACCGCCGCATGCCGTTCGACTTCGGCGAGCGCCCGGATCGGCGCTGGATCGTCGAACGCGTAGCTATGTCCCGCGTGGGTCATCACGCCCATCAGTTCGAGTTGCGGCGAACAGGCCGCAATCACCCCAGCGATCGCGACAAGCTCTTCCGACGTCGGTTCGGTGCCGCTGCGGTGTTCGCCACAATCGACCTCGATGAGGACGCCGAAGCGCGCGCCGAGCGCCGCCGCGGCTTCGCCCATGGCGGCCGCCGCCTCCCGGTCATCGACGACAAGCAGCAGCCGCGCGCCATGCTCGCGCTGGATGTGATGGACGCGCGCCAGTTTCGCGGGCGCGATAGCGGTCGTGTAGAGGATATCGCGCCAGCCCGCCGCGGCGAAATATTCGGCTTCGGCCAGCGTCGAGACGGTGATCGGCCCTTGCTCGCCGTTCGCCGCGATACGCGCGACGTCGGTCGACTTTGCCGTCTTCAGATGCGGGCGCAACGTGACGCCCAGCGCGTCGCAGCGGGCGCGCATGCGCGCGGCGTTGCGCTCCAGCCGGTCGGCGTCGAGGATCAGGCGCGGGGTGTTCAATCCCGTGAACATCGTGGCCGCGCTCATCGGACCAGCTCGCGCAGCGGATCGAGCGTATCGGCGATCAGGAACGGCCGCGCCGCGTCGGCGACAAAGGGCAGGCGGGCACGGTTGTGCCAGAAAACCGGCATGCCGACGCCGGCCGCCCCCGGAATGTCCGCGGGCGAGCCCGCCACGAAAAGCGTCCGCGCCGGATCGGTGCCGAGCCGGTCCAGCACGGCGCGGTAGGATTCCGGTCGCGGTTTGTAATAGCCCGTTTCTTCGGATGTCAGGACAACCGAGAAGGGCACGCCGACCCGTTCCGCAGCCTGCCGCCCCAAAAGTTTCGAACAATTTGTTATGACCCCGAGCGCGATGCCGCGCGCGCTGAGTTCGGCAAGCAGCGGCGGCGCCTCCGGCCAGGGCTGGAGCGAGTTCCAGTCCGCCGTCAGCGCATCGGGAGCCGATGCCGCCACGCCCGCCTTGGCGGCCGCCTCGCGGACGAGATCCTCATAGGGGCGGTAAGCGCCGCAACCATAGGTCAGCTCGAGATAGGCGCGGCGCCAGCGCAGCCCGTCGCTCGCCGACCCGGCCGCCCGGTTCCAGACCGACCAGGAATCGAGAAGAGCGGTGAGAAGGTCGAAGACCACCGCTTCGACGAGAACGAGCTGTTTCATTGATCGGGATCCAAATTCAATAATGACCGCCAGCGACTGCATTTCCACAGGCTTGGGGTCGAGAATGCCGCCGGATGGCCCGGAGCGATTAGCAACGCCGCGGCCCGGCCGGCAAATGCCTGTTGCTGATGGTTTCATGCCGCCGCGTATGGACGTCGTTCGCATGCGCCATTCCCGTCTACGCCGTCGCCAGCTTCCAGAATGTTTCGGCCGACGGCGATTGCCGGCCGCGCGGGCGATACAGTCTGACGTCGACCGGAATGTCCCAGCGCGCATCGCCCGCCCGCACCAGCGCGCCTCGCTTCAGATCATCCGCGACGATGCTCAGCGGCAGCCAGGCGAGTCCCTTTCCATCCCTTGCCATGCGCGCGAGGATCAGCGTGTGCGACGTGAACACGGGCGTGAAATTCGCGCGCGACGCACTGGCATCAAGCATCGCCGAAACGATGCGATCCATTCCTGATTCGGCGCCATAGGCCAGTAGGTTGACCGGACGATCGGCGTCGTCGGTGAGCGCGTGCTGCGGTGCGTCACCGGCTTCGCTCGGCGCGCTGACCGGCACCAGCGCATCGGATTCGAGCGATATCGACTGGAAACCGGCCCCATCGAGAACCGACGGCGCGCCGGGATGGAAATAGCACAGGCAAAAATGCGCCTTGCCGCTGAGCATCATCTGTTCGGATGTGCCCATATTATCGGCAGTGAGCTGGATCGGGATTGCGGTATCGGTCATCGCCTGAAGCGTCGCGAGCCATTGCGGGAAGAAGTTCAGCGTCAGGGCGTGCGTGACCAGAATCTTGACCATCGACGCCGATGTGCCGGCAATTTCCTGCACCTCGCGCCGGCCATGTTCGATATCGCGCAGCACGGTCTCGGCGATGACGGCAAAGCGCTTGCCGGCGGGGGTCAGCACCATCTGGTGCGTGCTGCGGTCGACCAGCTCCACGCCGAGCCATTCTTCGAGCGCGCGGATGCGGCGGCTGAAAGCCGGCTGCGTCACGCAGCGCGTCGATGCCGCGCGCGAGAAGTTGCCCGCGTGTATCAAGGCACCGAAATCCTCAAGCCATGCCAGTTCCATCACTCATGCCCCTTTGGCCGATGGGGAAATTGTAATGCGGGAAAGGCGCGTGGCTACCCCTCGTGACACGCATGGATTGATCCATTTTGCGCATTGGAGCTCGTGACCGCCCGTCGGCAGATTGCGTTCGCAGACAGGCTTGATTCAGGGGGCTTCGGGGATGGGTTTCGACATTTTGCGGCGCGAACTGCGTGGTCGCGCATCGGTGTGGGCGGCTGCGCTGCTTGGCGCGGCGATCATGGCAGTGCCGGCGGGTGGTGCGGAGCCGGAACAACGGGCATCGCTGGTGCCGCGCGATGCGCTTTTCGCTTCGCCCGCCTATTCCGAACTTCAGATCAGCCCCGACGGCAAGCAGCTGGCCTTTCTCCATCCGCTGAACGGCGTCCTGAACGTCTGGGTCGCGCCGCTCGACGATCCGAAGGCCGCTACCCCGGTCACCCGTTTCGATAGCCGGCCGCCCGACAGTTTCCAGTGGAGCCCCGACGGGCGGTACATATTGGTGCTGAAGGATGTCGGCGGCGAGGAACATAGCCAGCTCTGGGTCGCGAACCTCGAAAAGCATACGGTCGTCAATGTGACCGCCGATCCCGCCGTGCAGACGAAGATCGTGAAGCTTTCGAAGCGCCGTCCCGGCGAAATCCTCGTCGGCATGAACATTCGCGACCGCCGCTATCGCGACATTTACCGGATCGACCTCGCGACGGGGCAGCGTACCGAGGTGCTGCGCAACGAGCGAAATTACATCGATGTCGTCGCCGATCCCGATTTCAACATCCGGCTGGGCGTTCGCGGCAATGTCGACGGTTCGTCGACCTATTTTCGCCTCGACCCCGCAGGGCCCAGCGAGTTCATGACGATCCCGCTCGCCTCGCTGCGCAATTCCAAAATCCTCGGGCTCGACGGCGCGGGAAAACTGTTGATGTTCGACAGCCGGACCAGCGACAAGGCGAACCTCGTCTCGGTCGATCTTGCCACGGGAAAGCAGACCATGCTCGCGGCGTTCGGGCGCGCCGATATCGTCGATCCGTTGTTCGACGAAGCCAGCGGCGCGCTGCTCGCGACGCGTGAGGACCCGCTCGTCAGCGAATGGACGGTGCGATCGGACGAGGTGCGCGCCGAATTCGCGGCGCTTCAAGCGGCGGCCGCGGGGCCGTTCAAGATCGTTGATCAGACCCCCGACAATGCGCGCTGGCTGCTCCTCGAGACGGTTCCGAACCGCCCCGACCGCTATAGCTGGTGGAATCGCAACGACCGGACGCTTGTGCCGCTGCTCTCGACGCGGCCCGATCTCGACAAACAGCCGCTCGCGCGTCGGATTCCCGTGACGATCGCGTCGCGCGATGGCCTGACCCTGCCGAGTTACCTGACGCTGCCGACGAACGCGAAACTCGGCGCCGACGGGATGCCGGTGACGCCCGTTCCACTGGTGCTGCTCGTTCACGGCGGCCCCTGGCTTCGCGACGATCTGGCTTTCGATCCGCAACACGCCTGGCTCGCCGACCGCGGCTATGCGGTGCTGTCGGTGAATTTTCGCGCGTCGGGGGGCTTCGGCAGCGACTTCATGGCGAAGGGCGACCGGAAATGGTCGGAAACGATGCACGACGACCTGCTCGACGGGGTGCAGTGGGCGATCGACAAAGGCGTGACCGCGAAGGACCGCGTCGCGGTGATGGGGCTGTCCTATGGCGGCTATTCGACGCTTGTGTCGTTGAGCTTCACGCCCGACACCTTCCAGTGCGGCGTCGACCTTGCGGGGCCGAGCAATCTGGTAAAGCAAGTCGCGGGGATGCCCGACTGGTGGACCTGGCAGCGCCCGCAGTTCGTCAATCGCGTAGGCGATCCGGCGACAAAGGAGGGCGCGGCCGACCTGATGCGGCGCTCGCCGATCGCACGTGTCGATGCGATTTCTAAGCCTTTGCTTGTGACGAACGGCGCTAACGACCCGCGCATCTTTCCCAGCCAGTCGGAAGAGATTGTCGATGCGCTGAAGGCGCGCGGCAAGCCGGTGACCTATGCCTTCTATCCTGATGAGGGCCACGTCTACGCGAAGGACGCGACGAACGTCTCCTTCGCGGCAATCTCCGAGCATTTCCTGTCGAAATGCCTTGGCGGGCCGGCCGAAGCTTATGGCGACGATCTTGCCGGGTCGCAGGTCGAATTGAGGACCGGCGCCGGATTTGTCCCGGGTCTCGAACGGGCGCTTGCGGATATGGGAAAATGAACCTCAGCTAAGGCTCGCCGAGATATTTCGCCAAGCCCGCGTCGGGCGGCGGCGACCGTCCGGCCGCGTCGGCCACGTCCATCCGTAGGAAGGCATTCTGGACATAGCGGATGCCCGCCCAGCGTAGCGGTTCGATCTCCCAATTCGGGACTTGCTCGCGGACGTAGGGCGCGTGGAGATCGCGCGCGCGGCCAGTGACTAGTCCCGCGAGTGCCCGCGCGCAGATCGCGCTGGTGATCACGCCGTGGCCCGTATAGCCGTAGCTGTACCCGATCCGGCGCACGGCATCGAAATGCACCGTGGGCAGCCAGTCGCGCGGAATGCCGAGATAGCCCGCCCATCGATGCGTGAATTCGACACCATCGAGCGACGGCCACCAGTCGATCAGCCGATCGCGGATCCATCCAAAGTTTGCATTCTCGCGCAGCGCGATCTCGGACATGTCCGAGCCATAGCGATAGGGCGCACCGCGGCTGCCGAACAGGATGCGCCCGTCGGCGGTGCGGGTGAGATAATTGGTCGTATGCACGTAAGAGCTAAGGCATTCGCCGCCGGCCCAGCCGACCGTCTCCCATTGTTCGGCGCTGAGCGGCGCGGTGAGCATGATTGTAGAGGCCATTGGGATGAGCCGGCGGCGATAGGCGGGCTGCGCGGTCATATATGCTTCGCCTGCGAGCAGAACCGCGCGGCGAGCGCGCAGCGTGCCGCGTGAGCTGACGAGCGCGGGTTGCGTGCCCGCGGTCGTTTGCAACACCTCTGTCTCCTCATGGATCCGCACGCCGCGCCGTTCGAGCGCACGCGCGAGCCCGCGCACGAGGCGGCCGGGGTGGATCGTGCCGCCCGCGCGCAGGCGCAACGCGCCATGGACGCTGGTCGCGTGGACCGCGTCTTGCGCACGATCGGCGTCGAGCAATTCGCAGCCATCCTCCATACCGAGGCGGGCATAGGCTTCGAAGGATTGGCGCAGCGACGGCAATTGCTCTGCGCTGCGTGCGAGGGTCAGGACGCCCACGGGGTTGAAATGCGCGTCGATGCCTTCCGCTTCGCAGACGCGGCCGACTTCCCCCACCATCGCCTGCTGCGCGAGCAGCATCGCCCGGGCCGTCGCTGCACCGAAACGCCGGGTGAGGGCGGCGGGGTTGATCGGAAAGCGCGGCGAGCACCAGCCGCCGTTGCGCCCCGACGCGCCGAAGCCGCAAAATTGCCGCTCGACGATCGCTATCGACAGATCCGGGTCGTTCTGCAGCAGATACCAGGCGGCCCACAGACCCGTGAAGCCGCCCCCCATGATCGCGATATCGACGGTCGCGTCGCCTGGCAGCGCAGGGCGCGGTGTCAGATCGTCGTCGCAGCTTGCGAGCCAGTAGCTGCCGATGTCGGCGGGCGGGACGATGGCGGTCAATCGGGGTTCCGCCGCGCGCTAACGGGCCGGCGGTCGATATTCGAGCGTCATGGTCGATGCGGCGGTCTTGCGGATCCGCTCGGGCGAAAGATCGATCTTCTTGAGCTCGTTGGTCTCGTGCATCATCGTCTGATCGGTGAGGTGCGGGTTCCCCTTGCCGTCGGGACCAATGAACAGATTCTGGCCGCCCGCATCGATCACCGAATAGAGCGCGCGCCGGTTGGCGCCGATTTCCATCAGCCCGACCCAGCTTTCGCCGCCATTGTGCGGCGCCATCGTCGGCCCGAGACGCAGCACCGCCGACAGGCGATGCTCGGGATAATCCTCCGCCATCTGTGGCCGATCGGGCGTCTCGAGCGACGCGTCGAAATATTTCCAGTAAATCGGCTGCTTCCATTCGGCCATGTCCTTGCCGGGGAAGCGCGGTTTGACTTCGGCGATCGTCGCCTTGATCGTGTCGATCATCATCGCGGTGCGGTCGCGCCCGTTGAAATAGTCGAGGCTGAGCGGCGCGCCGGCCTTGTCGCCCTGAAAGGCGCGCAGCAGCAGGCTCGATTGATAGGTCAGGTAGCGGTCGGTATCGATCGTCTTCCACCAGTCGCCCATATCATCGCCGAACAGCGTTTTCGGCGCCGTCTGGAGCCAGGTCCGGTAGAGGGTCAGTCCCGGATTGTCGTAGCGCTGATCGCCGTCGCGGTCCTGATACAGGCCGTTGAAGCTCAGCATCAATTCGCCCGCGCGCTTCACCTCGGGGTCGTCGCTCGCCGCGATCGCGGCTTGGATATAGGGCGCGAAAAAGTCGGGCGCCGCCTGATTGCGATCGACCGCGCCGAGCGCGTTGAAGATCTTGCCGTTGAACTCGCGCATGTCGAGCAAGGTCAGCGACTGGCCGTTCTTGGCGAGCCGGTCGCCGAGCCAGGTGCGGAAGGTCGCGCCGATGCGGGCATTGTCGCCCTCCTGCGACCAGCCCGTCGCCTTGCTGTTCCACGACATGAAATAGCCTTGGCGGGGGTTGATCATGTGCGGTTTTTCGGCGGGGGTCAGAAAGCCGGTCCATTCATATTCGCCCGTGCCGGGCGTCGGCAGCCGCGGATCGACGCCGGTCGCCTTCTTCGGCAGCGCACCCGCCTCGAAATAGGCGATCGTGCCATCCTCGCCGCCGTAACAGGCGCCGAGATTCCAGCCGAGACGGTCGACGCCCTTGGCCTTGAACTCGGCGAGGCTCTTCGCGCGGCCCATTTCGGCAAAAGCGACCCATGTGTCGAGTTCGCGGCCGTGGACGCCCATTTGCTGCGAATAGGCGGTGCCGTTTTCGACATCCCACGCGATCACCGGGCCGTGGATCGTCCACGCGACCTCATGCGTGAAGGGCGCGCCGTCCTTGACCTTAAAGGCTTCGGCGCGGTGTTCCATTTTCTTCCAGGCGCCCTTGTACCAATATTCGTACCGGTTCTCGGGATTGAGCTTTTCGGCGAAGGTGGTGCCGGCCTCGCTGCTGCCCGACACCAGTAGCCAGCCGTGCTGCGCGCCGCGTCCCATCGTCGGGACGCCCCAGCCGGTCGAGCCGAAGCCCGTGTTGTCGAAGCCGCCGCCTTTCAGATGGATTTCGGGGCCGTCGGCAGTGGCCTCCAGCATCAGCACCTTTCCGCTTGCCGATTTTTCGGGGCCGATGACCAGGCAGCGGCTTGCGCCTTTCACCGGTTCGGTGGGCTTCGTCTGCGCCGCCGCCGACGCCACATTGCGATTGGAGACCAGTTGCGCCGGAGCGAGGACGGGGGCGGGTATCGGCCGGGCCGGAGCGAGATCGTCGCCCGCGGGGATGGTGGTCGGGGAGTCGGGGTCGGAAATCGGCACGACGTCGTTGAAAATCGCCCACGCCTTGTCCTGACCATAGCGCGCCGTCATCGCCTTCAGAAATTCGAGGTTGCGGATTTCATACGTGTCGCGTCCCAGCGGCGCCGCGCTGATCAGCGCGAGATATTCGGTGAGGCTCCAGCGCGTCGGCTTGATCCCCCAGCGGATGAATTCGAGCGGGGTCAGCCCGCAGGATCGGCATTCACTTCGTCGATGCGCTTGTTGATGCCGTCGACCATCGCCTGGATCATCTTCTGGTGCTCGGACGCCAGCGCGTTGTAGCGCTGCATCAGCACCGCGTCGGAAAGCCTCCGACCGCGCATCATCTTGTCGCCTTCGATCGCCGATTTCCCGACAAGCTCGGCGCGGCGGCCCTGCGTATTGTGCCGTGCGAGTTCCATCGCCGCGAGACGGTCGTGCGCGATCGCATAGCCCGCGCCGAACATCACCGCGTCCGACGTCTCCGCCTGCACATGCGGCACGCCGAAATCGTCGCGGTAGATGGCCACCTTTTCCTGCGCCTGTGTCGGTGCTGTCGCCGCAAGCAACAGCGCGGCGGAACCATGGAGCAGGGTGGCAGTCGAACGGCGCATCAAAATAATCTCCCCGGATTGTCTATTTTGGCAGGAATGTCTCGGCCAGGGCGACCCACAGCGCGGCGCCGGTCGGCGAAATGCTGTCGTCATAGGCATAGTGCGAATTGTGGAGCATCACCGACCCCGGTCCCTCATCGCCATTGCCGAGCAGCAGGAAGCAGCCGGGAACGACGTCGAGATAGCGCGCGAAATCCTCGCCCCCCATGCCCGGCGCGTCGAGATCGACGAAGCGGTCGGGGCCGACGATGCCGATCGCGATTTCGCGGACTTTAGCATAGAGGTCGGCCGGATTGTGCAAGGCGGGATAGCCACGTTCGTAGTGCAGCTCGGCCTTCGCGCCGAACGAGGCCGCAACGCCGGTCACGATCTCCCGGAGCCGCCGCTCGGTCGCATCCTGGCTCGTGCGTGACAGCGTGCGCACCGTGCCGCCCATGCGCGCCTCGTCGGCGATGATGTTGAAGGCGGTGCCCGCCTCGACCTTGCAGATCGAGACGACCGCGGCGTCCATCGGGTCGGTATTGCGCGCGACGATGCTTTGCACCGCGACGATGATCTGCGCCGCGACGAGCACGGGGTCGACCGTCAGGTGCGGGCGCGCGGCATGGCCGCCCTTGCCGGTAACGACGATCTCGAACTTGTCGGCGGCGGCGTAGAGCGCGCCCGCGCGCCCCGCGAGCTTGCCCGCGGCGATGCCCGGGCGGTTGTGGATGCCGAAGATGGCGTCCATCGGGAAACGGTCGAACAATCCGTCGCGGATCATCGCGCTGGCGCCGCCATCGGGGTCGCCGCCGGGCCCCTGATAGCCCAGCGATTCCTCGGCGGGCTGGAAGATCAGATGCACCGCGCCGTCGAAATTGCGCGTCGCGGCGAGATGCCTTGCGGCGCCCAGCAGCATCGTCGTATGCCCGTCGTGGCCGCAGGCGTGCATCACGCCCGGGGTGCAGGACTTGTGATCGGACTCGGCCAGCTCGGTCATCGGCAGCGCGTCGATATCGGCGCGGATGCCGATCGCGCGGTCCGACCCGCCGGCGCGGATTGTCGCGACGATGCCAGTGCCGCCGATACCGGTGTGGACCTCGTCGACCCCAAAGCTTTCGAGCAGGTCGAGGATGAAGCTGACCGTGCCCTGTTCGTGGAAGCCGAGTTCGGGATGCTGATGGATATGCCGGCGCCAGGCGGTCATGTCGGTTTCGAGCGATTTGAGGTCAACGGACATGGGAACGGACCTCCTGGCGCAGCGGCGAAGTCAGGCTAGGGGCGGTGCGCGGCCGACCCCAATGCTTATTGGACATGGTTGCATGTTCGGCGGCGGATTTCATCATGGGCTCCCTCACGGCACGGCGTGCGCTGCGACCTGATAAAAGACCTGCGCGTGCGGGCCGAGGGGCAGGTCGAAGACCACCCATGCGACGACCATCGTGATCCCCGTCGCCATGAAGCACAGTGCATAGGGCAGCATCAGCGCGAGCAGCGACCCGACTCCCATCGACTTGTCCCACCGCTGGCAGAAGACGAGGACGAGCGGGAAATAGCTCATCAAGGGGGTCATAATATTGGTATAGCTGTCGCCCATGCGATAGGCGGCCGTGGTCATTTCGGGGCTGATGCCGAGCAGCATGAACATCGGCACAACGACCGACGACAGGACGCTCCATTTGGCGGTCGACGATCCGATGAACAGGTCCATCATCGAGGAGAGCAGCAGGACGCAGACGAGCAGCAACGCCGGGGGCAGGTTCATGCCCTGCAGCTTTTCGGCGCCGCCGATCGCGATGATCGGGCCGATGCCCGACCAGTTGAACATCGCGACGAAATGCGCGGCGAAAAAGACGAAGACCAGATAGGGCGCGATCGTCTTCACACCCTCGCGCATCATCGCGATCACGTCGTTCGAGTTCTTCACCGTCCCCGCCGCGCGCCCGAAGACGACGCCGGTCAGCAGGAACAGCAGGAACAGCGCGGCGATCATCGAGGCGTAGAGTGGCTGCAGGCGGATCGGGCCCTCGGAGTCCTGATCGATGAAGGGTGTATAGCCGGGCCAGAGGCAAAGCGCCGCGAACAGCGCGGTGACCAGCAGCGCGGCGACGCCGGCGTGGCGAAGCCCCCGCCGCTCGGCGTCGCTGAGGTCGCCCTTTTCGAGATCGGCGCGAAGCTCTGCGTCGACCTCCTCGTTCCAGGTTCCCAGCCGCGGTTCGACCACCTTGTCGGTGATGAACCAGATGATCGGGGTGAAGAAGACGACGATGCCGAGGATGAAATACCAGTTGCCGAGCGGGTTCATCGTCCAGCCGGGCTCGACGATACGCGCGGCCTCCTGCGTGAAGCCGAACAGCAGGACATCGAGCTGGCCAGGCATGATGTTGCCGGCATAACCCCCCGACACGGCGGCGAGCGCGGCGGCGATACCGGCGAGCGGATGACGCCCGACCGATGCGAAGAGGACCGCGGCCATCGGGATGAGCACGACATAGGCGGCGTCGGCGGCGTGGTGCGACACCATGCCCACCACCGCGATGATCGGGGTCATATAGCGGCGCGGCGTGCTCCGCAGCGAACCCCGGATCAGCGCAAAGAACAGCCCCGACCGCTCGGCGACCGCGGCGCCCATCATAATCGTCAGGATGATTCCGAGCGGGGTGAAGCTGGCATAGGTGCGCGGCATCTCGGTAAACAGCCGTGCGATATTCTCGGCCGAGAACAGGCTCGACGCGCGATAGGTCAGGACGCCGCCCGCGAGTTCGGCGCCGGCGGGCGCGTCCTTGCCTGAATAGGGTAGCGATGCGCTCCACCCCAGCCCCGCGCCGATCGCCGAAACCAGCATCAATATGATGATCAGGTAGAGGAAGATGATCGTCGGGTCGGGCAGCAGATTGCCGACGCGCTCGACGAAACCGAGAAACCCCCTCTGACGGGCAGGGCGGATGGTTTCAGCACTCATTATTGCGCCTCCTGCCAGGCTGGATTCATATCGCTGTACGGAGACAATATGAGGCCCGCGCACACGGCGCGAGCCCCACCTTGTCGGCCCGGATTCAGAAGTTCACTTCGAGTCCGAGGCGGATAACCGGTCCGAACTGATCGAAGCCGCCCCCCGACGGATCGATGACCTGAACCGATTCCATCACCGGCAGCTTCTCGTTGAGAAGATTCGTGACGCCAAATGAGAATTTGGCTTCATGCTTCCCGTTCATCGGCAGCGTATAGGATGCCGAAATATCGTTGTAGAAGCGCGAACCCGTCCGGTCGGGCGACAGCAGCTCGCGGCTGATCCCCGGCGAGATGTCGGTCAGCGCCTGGCTCGACTGATAACGGCCCTGCCAGCCGACCGTCAGGCCGTCGACCGAATAGTTGAGCCCGACGACGCCCTTATATTTGGGGTAGCCGTAAAAGCCTTCGAGCACGGTGTAGAGGTCCGGCCGCGCCTGGAAGGTGAAGGTCCGCAGGCGATGCAGATAGGTGAAGGCGAGGTTGGCCGAGATACGGCCGCCGCCCAGCGGGCGGGCATAAAATACCTGCGTGTCGAGACCCGAGGTCTGCAGCTTCGACGTGTTGACATAGGTGCTTCTACCGCCGGTGATGCTGAAGAAGTTCGCGCCGGGGGTCGTGTCGCGGGTGATCAGCGCACACAGGTCCGGATCGGGGCCGCCGGCGCGGTCGACGCAATTTTCGGCGATCGCTTGCGGGCTGAGGAAGCTGATCGCGTCCTCGATCTTGATGTCGAACCAGTCGGCCGAAATCTGGAGGCCCGGCAGGAAATTCGGCGTCAGGACGAAGCCGGCCGTCCAGCTGTCCGAAACTTCGGGGCGAAGATCCTGATTGCCCGACACGATGAAGGGAACGCCGATCCCGCCGCTGACGGGGATGAAGCCCGCCGGACGACCCAGCGCGGCGCAGTTGGCGGCACGATTGGGGTTTTGACCGAGGTTGTTTTGCGAACAGGGGTCGTTGACGTTGGTCGTCTGACCCTCGCTCGGCCGGAAGGCTTCGAAGATATTCGGCGCGCGAATGGCGCGGCTCAACGTCGCGCGCAGGCGGAACCCGTCGACCGGTTCCCAGATCGCACCGGCTTTCCACGAGGTCGCCTGTCCCGCGTGGCTATAATCGGCGTGGCGCACCGCGCCTTCGACCGACAGCAGCTTGGCAAAGGGCATGTCGGTCAAAATCGGCACGCTCAATTCGCCGAAGAGTTCGGTGACATGATAGCCGCCCTCATAATCCTGCGACGACGCCTGGTTGGTCACGCCGGCCTTGATCAGCGGGTCGGTGGTCCGGCCGTTGCGTTCCTTCCGATACTCCGCACCCAGCGCGATGCCGATCGACCCGCCGCCGGGCATGGTCAGGAACTTGCTCGAATCCCCGGAGAGCGAGAAGCCCGCCGTGGTCTGGCGAACGAAGGCGTTGGACACCGTTGTTGTGCTGACGAAGTCGCGTGCTTCCGCCGAGCTGGCGGTCGAACCGAACGGATTGAAGGGCACGCAGGGGCCGCTGCCGACGATAGCGGGCCGGACATAGCCGACGGGTTGAAGCGAAGGGACGTCCATGCGGCAGCGGATCTGGCCCGAACCGGGATCGACGACGGCGTCGAGAGCGGCGCGCAGATTGGGCAGGAGCATACGGTTGTAGCCGGTGAACTTCGCCTTGGTGCGGCCGTAGGTGCCATAGATGTCGTAGCGGAGATCGGAGAAGCCAGTCTCGAACTCGCCCTTCAGGCCGCCGACGAACGACAGGCTGTTGCGATCGACCTGGCTGAAGCGCAGCCCGACATCGGTGTAGAGGCGATCGAGAGCCAGCGTCGTCGCGCCGGCCGCAAGCAATTGCTGGCGGAAGGGTTCGTTGAGGAACGCATTCTGCGCGATGTTGATCGGCTGCGCCGCGCGGAGCACGGGCTGCCCGCGTCCATAGCTCGACGTGTTGTTATAGTCGGCGCCGAAATAGGCCCGCACAGTGTCGCTGAAGTCGAAATGAGTGCTGAGGTTGAGGTTGTAGCGTTCGATGTCGGGAACGATCGAAATCGAATCGTCGAAGCGGAAGCAGGCCGGTCCGCAATTGTCGAATTTCCCGAACAGGCTGCCGTCGGTGAAAAGCGGCGTCGGCGCACGGCGCGGGGTGCCGTCATCGTTGAAGACGAACGCACCGAGGCCGCCGGTGTCGCCGCGCAGACCCACGGCGCCATAACCCGAATATTGAAAGGCTTCGCCGCCGGGAACGATGATCAGATCGGGAATGCCGTCGTTCGGCCCGGTATCGGCCGGATTGATCATCGCGACATTGTTTCTCATGTCGGCCTGGCGCGGGGTGATTTCCTTCACCTTCGTATAGTCGGCTGCGACGGTGATGTTGCCGCGACCCTGGGCGAAATTCTTGCCCGCGACGATGCTTCCGCCGTAGGTGAAGCCTTCGGGGCCGCGCGCCGGCTGCGACCCGTTGAAGGACAGGCGCACGCCGTCGAAATCGTCCTTGGTGATGATGTTCACGACCCCCGAGACCGCGTCAGAGCCATAGATGGCCGACGCGCCGCCGGTTATGATTTCGACGCGTTCGATCAGATTGGGATTGATCGAATTGAGGTCGAGCGCCGCGCTGTCGGTGGCGCCGGCGACGCGGCGCTTGCCGTTGACGAGGACGAGCGTGCGGTTCGACCCGAGGCTGCGCAGATCGACGACGGCGAGGCCGCCGCTATTCTCGCCGCGCGAGCCCGAGGCGCCGCTCTGCTGGCTCTGCTGCATGCTGCCCGAAAAACCGATCGCGGGTTGCTGGGCAAGCGCGCGGCCGATATCGAACTGCGCGTTGTTCGCGCCCAGCGTTTCGGAACTCACCACGCCGACCGGGGTCGGCAAGTCGAGGACCGGGCGGCCGATGCGCGATCCGGTCACGACGATGTCGCTGGCGCCTTCCGTCGCCGCACCGTTGTCGGGCGCGGGTGCCGGTGCGTCCTGGGCATGTGCGGTGCCCGCCACGCCTGTCAGCCCCGCAAAAAGGGAAATCGCGAGAAGCGATGTCGAAATCTTGAACTTGTTGCTCTCCGCCGTTGCCGGTCCCTGGATCATTTTTTTTCTCCGCCCTGAACCCTGCCAAAGCCGTCCGTTCGTCGGTTAGTGCATGGGCCCATTCTGTCTATGGACATGCGGCCATCGATCCCAATGCCGGTTCGACATAGAATCATTCGTGCGGTGCGAGGGGCGTCTGCGCAGCTTTATTGCGCCGCCGGAGATTTAGGGTCCAGACCCGCTACTTACGGGTCCGAGGCGTCGAAATGGCGAAGATATCGGGTTCGGGTGGGTGCAGCGGGTAGCATCGCTACCCGCAAGGCCGCGCGGGCCCGATATCGAAGCCATTTCGACGTCCCTTCGGGATTTGACCGATTTTGCCCATGGCCGCGTCAGCAAGTCTTGGAATATTCCAATATGCCTGCGCCTTGCTTCCTCGCCCTGAGCAAAATCGCTTCAAACCTCGGACCCGTAAGTAGCGGGTCTGGACCCTAATTGGCCTCGGCCTTCAGCCGGTTTTTCAGCATCGTCCAGAAGGCCTCGACGCTCGGGCTGCGCCGCGCGATCGGTTTATAGATGCGGATCTCGATCGGGACGTGCCAGCGCGTATCGCCTGCGGCGACGAGGCGGCCGCTCTCGAGGTCGGCGGCGGCGACGCTGAGCGGCGCCCAGCACACGCCGCGCCCGTCGCGCGCCATCGACAGCAGCGCGGTCGCCATATGCGAACGGAACACGGTGCGCAGCGAGGCCGAGCCCGCCGAAATTACCTGCGCCGCCTGCAGGATGCGGCCCATGCCCGATTTTTCCTCGAACTCCAGATAGGGGAGCGGCTGGTCGCCGCTGCCCGGCAGGACGTGCGTCGGTGCCCCGTCGCCGAGCGGCGCGGTCACCGGCATCAGCACATCCTTGCCGAGTGCGAGTGACGTAAAGCCCGCCGGATCGAGGCGGTGCTGGGCCGCCGTGTGATGATGGCAGAGCAGGAAATCGGCCTTGCCCTCGAGCATGAAGCGTTCGCATGCGGCCATGTTGTCGGCGATGAGCGTGATCGTCCCCGCTTCCTGTCCGTCGTTGAGGCTGCGGAGCCAGGAGGGGAAGAAGGTCGTCGACAGCGCGTGCGTCGACGCGAAACGGATTTCATTGCTCAGCGTGCCGCCGATTTCGCGGACATGGTCGCGGCCCAAAGTCAGGCGCCGCATGATCTCTTCGGCGAGGACGCGGAACGCTTGTCCCGCTTCGGTCAGCGCGATCCGGTGCGTGTCGCGATCGACCAGCGTCGCGCCAACCCAGTCCTCGAGCGCACGGATGCGGCGGCTGAACGCCGGCTGGGTCAGGTTGCGCGCTTCGGCCGCGCGGGAAAAATTGCCTTCATCAGCGAGCTTGATGAAGTCCTCGAGCCACATGATATCCATTTGAATCCACTCGTCGCATCAATTGATACTGTCCCGGCATTGGCTTCGTCCGAACCGCTGACGGTAATCCCGGCCCGCGAAACCGCAGGAAGGGTAGAAGAATGTCGGCGCCAAAAACGCTTTATGACAAGATCGTCGACGAACACCGCATATTATCTTTCGACGAATCCGGCGCTGCTGGCGAACGATTATTGCTCTATATCGATAGAACGGTGCTCAATGAATATACAAGCCCCCAGGCGTTCAGTGGCCTCCGCGCCGCGGGACGGGCGCCCTGGCGCCCCGCGGCATCGCTGGGGGTCGTCGATCATGTCAATTCGACCAACCCCGACCGCGAGGCCGGCGAACTCGACGACGGCGCGCGGCGGCAGATCGAATATCTGGGCGAGAATGGCCGCGATTTCGGGATCGAAATCTTCGATCTCTTCGATCCAAGGCAGGGGATCGAGCATGTCGTGATGCCCGAGCTCGGTCTGGTGCTGCCGGGCATGGTCATCGCCGCGGGCGACAGCCATTCGACCACCTATGGCGCGTTCGGCGTGGTCGGCTTCGGCATCGGAACCTCGGATATCGAGCATCTGCTGGCGACGCAGACGCTCGTCTATCGCCGCCTTCGGACGATGCGCATCACGATCGACGGAACGCTCGCGCCCGGGGTGACCGCGAAGGACCTGATCATGGAGGTGATCCGCCGGATCGGGGCCGATGGCGCGGCGGGGCATGCCGTCGAATTCGCAGGCGCGGCGATCGGTGCGCTCGGGGTCGAGGCCCGCATGACGATCTGCAACATGGCGGTCGAATGCGGCGCGCGCGTCGCGCTGATGGCGCCCGACGACAAGGTCGTCGAATATATCGCGGGATGCCCGCGCGCGCCGTCGGCTGGACTGCTCACCCAGGCGCGCGCCGAATGGCAGGCGCTGCGCAGCGACCCCGGCGCGCGGTTCGACAAGGAGATCGCACTCGATGCCGGCGACATTCCGCCGATGGTGAGTTGGGGCACCAGTCCCGACCAATCGCTCGCGATCACCGGCATCGTCCCCGATCCCGATGACCTTCCCGCCGGGCGCCGCGCCGATGCGGTCCGCGCGATGGCCTATATGGGCCTCGCGCCCAATATGCGGCTGCAGGATATCGCGATCGACCGCGCCTTCATCGGTTCGTGCACCAATGCGCGTCTGACCGATCTGCGCGATGCGGCACGGATACTGAAGGGACGCAAGGTCGCACCGGGCGTTCGGGCGATGATTTCGCCGGGCAGCAGCGGCGTCCGCCGCGCCGCCGAAGAAGAGGGGATCGACCGCATCTTTATCGAAGCCGGGTTCGAGTGGCGCCGCTCGGGCTGCTCGCTCTGCCTCGCGATGAACGATGACAGCCTCGCGCCGGGCGAACGCTGTGCGTCGAGTACCAACCGCAATTTCGAGGGCAGGCAGGGGATCGGCGGCCGCACGCACCTGATGAGTCCGGCGATGGTCGCGGCCGCCGCGGTCACCGGAAGGCTCGCCGATGTGCGAGACCTCGCGGCGGAGGAGCTTGACTGATGGAGCGTTTCATTCGCCTGTCGGGCCGCGCCGCGGCGATGCCCGCCGCCAATATCGACACCGACGTCATCATGCCCAAGGCATTCCTGAAAGGGATCGATCGTTCGGGGCTCGCCCGGGGCCTCTTCCACGATCTGCGCTTCGATGAAAGCGGTGCGGTGCGGGACGATTTCATCCTCAACCGCGCGGACATGGCGGAGACGCGCTTCCTGCTCGTCGGGCCGAATTTCGGTTGCGGTTCGTCGCGCGAACATGCGGTGTGGGGGATGCTGCAATATGGCATCCGCGGCATCATCGGCTCCTCCTATGGCGCGATCTTTGCGGACAATGCCGCGAACAACGGCCTCCTGCTGCTGTCGCTGCCGCTCGAACAGGTCGCGGCGCTGATGGCGGAGCTGGGCGACGGGGCAGGGGACATGACGGTCGACCTTGATGCGCAGCGCATCGCGATCGGCTCTTATGCCGCAGCCTTCGACATCGATCCCGCCACGCGGCGCGCGCTGATGTTAGGGCTCGACCGGATCGGTGAGACGCTGACCCACGCCGACCGCATCCGCGCGTTCGAGAAAGCCTATCTCGGCCGCAAGCCCTGGCTTATGGGTGCCGAGCGATGAGCAATAGTCCCGAATATCCCGAACTCATGCCGGGGTTCCGTTGGCAGGACCTCGATGCGGACGGCGTGCGCATCCGTGCCGCGATTGGCGGGTCGGGACCGCCGCTGCTGCTGCTTCACGGCCACCCGCAGACGCATCTGACCTGGCACAAGGTCGTGCCCGCGCTTGCGAAACGCTTCACCGTCGTCGCGACCGACCTGCGCGGTTATGGCGACAGCGAAAAACTGCCGGGCGATCCCGCGCACGCCAATTATTCCAAACGCGCGATGGCGGCCGATCAGGTCGCGGTAATGGCCGCGTTGGGCTTCGACCGTTTCGATGTCGTCGCGCATGATCGCGGCGCGCGCGTCGCACACCGCATGGCGCTCGACCACCCGGACCGCGTCGCGCGGCTCGTGCTGCTCGACATCGCGCCGACCGCGACGATGTATGCGCAGACGAACCGCGAGTTTGCGACGCGTTATTTCTGGTGGTTCTTCCTGATCCAGCCGTTCGACCTGCCCGAACGGATGATCGCGGCCGACCCCGATCATTTTCTCGACCGCCATCTCGCCGGCCAGATCAAGGTTGAAGGCTCGCTCGATCCGCGCGTCGTCGCCGAATATCGCCGCTGCTACCGCGACCCAGCAACGCGCCACGCGATCTGCGAGGATTATCGCGCCGCGGCGAGCATCGATCTCGACCATGATGCCGCCGATGATCATCGGCGGATCGAGGCGCCATTGCTGCTGCTTTGGGGCGAATATGGCACGGTGGGCACGCTCTTCGACGTCTTGGAAAGCTGGCGTTCGAAGGCCCGCGATGTGCGCGGGCGCGCGCTGCCGTGCGGGCATAGTCCGCAAGAAGAAACGCCCGAATTATTGCTCGCCGAACTGGGCGTGTTTCTGACCTGAGCCCGGTACGGCGCTTAGCGCGCGGGAAGGATGACCGCGCGGCATTCGCCAAAGCCGATCGGAACGAAACCCTCCGCCTGCGCGCTCGCGCACATGATGATCTCGTCACCATCCTCGAGGAAGCCGCGCTGTTCGTCATCGGGCAGTTGGATAGGCTCCGACCCGCCGGTCGTCAGTTCGAGCAGGCTGCCGAACCCCTCGCGGCCGGGGGCCGATATCGTCCCTGTGCCGAGCAGGTCGCCGGGGTTCAGGTTGCAGCCGTTCGACGCGTGATGCGCGACGATCTGCGCGATCGTCCAGTACATGCTCGTCGCCGGGCCGCGGCTGAGGCGAAAGGGCTCGGCGCCCTCCGCACGCATGCCGGCGGTGAGGAGAAAGACCTCGAGCGTGACGCCGAGCGCGCCATGCGCCTGATCGTCGGCATCCCACAGATAGGGTAGCGGCGCGGGATCGCCCTCGGGGCGCGGCGGCTGCGCGATACGAAAGGGTGCAAGCGCCTCGGTCGTGATGACCCAGGGCGCGATGGTCGAATGGAAATTCTTGGCGAGGAAGGGACCGAGCGGTTGATATTCCCATGCCTGGAAATCGCGCGCCGACCAGTCGTTGAACAGCGACAACCCGGCGATATGGCGCGCCGCGTCGCCGATCGGGATCGGTGCGCCCAGCGCATTGCCTTGGCCGATCCACACCCCGAGTTCGAGTTCATAGTCGAGCCGCTGCGTCGGTTCGAAAATCGGGGCGTCGGCCTCGGGAGGTTTGCGCTGTCCGCGCGGGCGGACGACGGGCTCGCCCGAGGGCCGTACCGACGAAGCGCGCCCGTGATAGCCGATCGGCACATATTTATAATTGGGGAGTAGCGGATTGTCGGGCCGGAACTGCCGCCCGACATTGTTCGCGTGATGGATGCCGACATAAAAGTCGGTGTAGTCGCCGATCCGTGCGGGAAGGTGCATCGCGCAGCTTGCCGCCTCATGCAGCATCGGCGCCAGCTCGGCCGCACGCATCGGATCCGACAGCATCGCGCTCAGCCGTTCGCGCAGCGCGCGGCGATCGGCCGGCGCGAGCGCCATTAGCGCGTTGAGCGTGTCGCCGTCGCAGGCCAAAGTGGCGCGCGTTGGGAGCAAACCGGCCGCCGCGGCGGCGCGAAGGTCCAGTATCGCGTCGCCGATCGCGACGCCGGGGCGCGGGTCGCCGTCCGCGGGCGCAAAAATCCCGTAGGGCAGGTTCTGGACCGGAAAGTCGCGGTGGCCGTTCGCCGATTCGACCCAGCTCGTCCGCGCCGGATCGTGCGTCGCGTCGATGTGCGGGCGGGTCACGCGTGGCCGTTCAGGGCTTCGAGGTGCGGCCGGAGCGCCTGCGCAAAAACCGGCACGGTGTCGGCGCGCAGGCCCGCGATATTGATGCGGCCGTTCCCCGCCATGTAGATGCCATGCTCTTCGCGCAGCGCCGCGACGGCTTCGGGCGTTAGCGGCAGCATCGCGAACATGCCGCGCTGGTCCGCAATCGCCGACAGGCGCGGATGCGTTGCGGCGAGCGCCGCGCGCAAGCCGTTCAGGCGCGCGCGCATCGTGTCGAGCTCGTCCCGCCAGTCGGCGCGCAGCGCGTCATCCTCAAGGATCGTCCGGACGATCGCCGCGCCATGATCGGGCGGCATCGACCAGAGGCTGCGCGCGAGCGAGAGCATATTGGTGCGGACGCGCTCGGCGATCGCGCCGTTCGCCGACAGCGCCCACAGCGCGCCGACGCGTTCGCGATAGAGGCCGAAATTCTTGTCGCAGCTATAGGCAAGGAGCGCGGTCGGCAGCGCAGCGAAGATCATCCGCGTCGCCGCCGCATCCTCCGCCAGCCCGTCGCCCAGCCCCTGATAGGCGAGGTCGACGAAGGGAATCAGTCCGCGCGCCGCGCACAGATCGGCAACCGCCTGCCACTGTTCCGGGGTGAACGCGCTTCCGGTCGGGTTGTGGCAACAGCCATGGAGCAACAGGATGTCACCTGCGCGTGCCGCGGCAAGGTCGTCCAGCATCGCGTCGAAATCGATATGGCCCGATGCCGCGTCTTGGAAACGGTGGCTCCGCGTCGCCAGTCCCGCTTCGGCAAAGATGGGCGCGTGGTTGGGCCATGTGGGGGTGCCGATCCAGACCTGTGCTTCGCGGTTGGCGCGCGCGAGAAGCTCGGCGCCAAGGCGAAGCGCGCCGGTGCCGCCGGGCGTCTGCACGCCGTTCAATCGTTCGCCCGCCGTCCGGTCGCCGAACACGATTTCGGCGAGCAGCGCGGTATAGGCGGCGTCGCCTTCGGCCCCGAGATAGGATTTGGTCACCTGCGTCTCGAGCAACACCGCCTCGGCCCCCTTCACTGCGCGCATCACGGGTGTGTCCCCCGCATCGTCGCGAAACACGCCGACGCCGAGGTCGATTTTCTGCGGCCGATCATCCGCCCGGTACAGCGCGATGAGGCTCAACAAGGCGTCGGCGGGCTGCGCAACCAGCGTATCGAATGGCAGGCTGGTCGAGACGGAGCGGGCGGGCAGGGTATCGAGTATCATGCGCGAGATATCGCAACAAACCGACGAAAAATCTTCTCGAAATGGACGAAATAGCGTGTTTGAAAGTAAATCTGTTTCATATAATGGCTATATGATGAAAGAAATTTTCAAACTCGACGCGCTCGACCGTCGCATCCTCGGCGAATTGCAGCGCGATGGCGCGCAGAGCAACGGCGACCTTGCCGAGCGGGTGGGCAGCACGGGCCCGTCGTGCTGGCGCCGCGTCAGGGCGCTCGAGGCCGCGGGCGTGCTGGTGAAGAATGTGTGGCTCGTGGACTCGGCACGGGTCGGACAGAGCGTCAACGTCCTCTGCAATATCCGGCTCAAGAGTCACTCGGCCGAGCATACCGCTATGTTCGAAAATTTTGTCCGGGACCAGGACCGCATCATGGAATGCCTGTCGATGTCGGGCGAGTGGGATTATCAGGTGCGCGTCGTCGCAACCGATGTCGCCGACTATGAAGCGTTTCTGATGCAAAAGCTGCTCAGGAACGAAGCGGTCGCCGGGGCTGCATCGCACTTCGCACTGAGGGCGGTCAAATATCAGACAGCTGTTCCGCTTCCGGGCGAATGATTGCCTGTCCATGCCTAACCGGACTCGGGAAATGTCATTTCTATGGGCTCCGACGGAAAGGCGGACAGGCGGCCGCCGGCCAAATTCCGCCAGCTAGGACAAAACACCGTCAAGCAATTTCAAGCTGAATGGCTCAAGATAATATTCAATTTTCAAATTCTTATAGCGGAAAAAATGCCTCCAGCTGGTGGGGTGGCAGTTGCAGTTGCCAAGCGATCAGCCTTGAATAAAAAGGGCCACGGTGCTGAACCTGCTGGGCTTGCCATCGGTCCGCGACTGTTTCACGGCGCCATCATCATGTCGGGTGGCGGGCGGACCGCCAGCCTGCAACGCGATGCGACGCGCGACCTGTCGGGCGCCCCGTCGGCCGAAGCGATCGGCCTGAATTTCGCGAAACGCGTCGGCATCGACGGCACCGACGCGGCTGCGCGCGTTGCCCGCGGATCAAATCGTGTCGGGCCTCAATCTCGCGAGCCTCTTCGCGCCGCCCTCCGGCGCCCCGACCTGGTCGGGACCGTTCACCGATGGGCGGAGGCAGACGGCAAGCGTCGAGGCGATGTTCGACCGCGGCTTTCAGGCGAAGGTGCCTGTGATGATCGGCGCAACGAGCGCCGATATCGGCTTCGTGGCCGCAAAGTCGAAAGAGGAGATATTCGCGGGCTTCGGCGCGAATGCCGCGAAGGCGAGAGCGATATCTAATCCTGCGGGCGACGGCAGCTTTTTCGACGTGGCGCTCAAGGTTGGCGGCGACAGGTTCATGATCGAGCCGGCGCGCTATGTCGCCGGACGCGCCGCCGAGGCCGCGCAGCCCGCCTATTGCTATCGCTTTTCCTATGTCGCCGAGCCGGTGCGCGCGGGGTCGAAGGGTGTGGCGCACGCGAGCGAGATCCCCTATTTTCCGGATGCGGTCGCGACCAAATATGGCCCGGCGACGACCGCCTGGGACAGGGCGATCGCCCGGACCATCAGCGCTTATGTCGTCAACTTCGTGAAAACCGGTGATCCGAATGGGCCTGGCCTCGCCGCCTGGCCCCGCTTTCGTGGCGGCGAGGTTATGGACTTCGCCCCCGATGGCGCGGCGCGGTCTGGAAACGATCCATGCTCGGACAGGCTCGATCTTGTCGGTCCCGATGGACCCGGCTGACAAATGATGAGGCCTGTCCCTGGCTTAACATTCTCCGCTTGCGCGATGCCCGGTCGCCTGAATTTCGAATGAGCTGTTGCCCAGGGCAAGCTCGTCGCCGCAATGGCTGCACGCAACGACCATCTTGAGATCATTGCCGCAGGGGGTGTGGGTTAAAAGGACCGGCGGCCCGCGCTCGTCGGAAAACCAGCGGTCGCCCCATTGCAGGAGCGCGAGGATCACGGGGTAGAGGTCGCGGCCCTTCTCGGTGAGGCGGTAGTCAAAGCGGTCCGCATGCGCCGAATAGGGCACGGCGTACAAAATGCCCTGTTTGACGAGGCGATCCAGGCGGCCGGTCAGGATGTTTGTGGCCATCAGCGTATCGCGCTGAATCTCGTCGAAACGGTTGATGCGGGTGAACATCGCGCGGACGACCAGGGTTGCCCAGCGGTCGCCGAACAATTCGATCATCGTGTCGACCAGCGGGCGTCCTCCGGGCCGGCGGCCGCCGACATCCCCGCAGAAGCGGCGGCGTTCATAGGCGGGGGTGACCTGGACCAGGCCCGGCCCCTCGCGCCACGCGACGTCGCGTGGGTCGATTTCGGCGCGGCAGCAATTGCAGACCGGGACCGGTTCGGTCGCGCTGCCACAGGTGGCGTGGTAGAGCCGGACCTGGAAATCGCGGCTCGCCGCTTCCCATTTGTGCTGCCAGCGCAGCATCATCAGCGCGTTGGGAAACTGGTCGCGCCCCTTTGGGGTGAGCATATAGTGGAAACCGCGTCCGCCCTTTTTGGGCCGTTTGGACAGGCAATCTTCCTCGACCAGTTTTTTGAGGCGGCCGTTGACCACCGAGCGGGCAAGCCCCGTGCGCGCGACGAATTCGTCAAAGCCATGCACACCCAGAAACGCCTGTTCCATGATAAGCAGGACGGGAACGTCGCCGACCACCTCCAGCGCGCGCCAGATCGAACAGGCCCTGATCGTGCGGTCGTGTTTCAAGCCAAAGCCATCCCTTGCGTCGCCATGCCCCTAAACCAGGACGGGTGCATCGACAAGGCGCGCGCCGGGAGGGGGAGGGCGGAGCCTCCGCCCTCCCGCCCGCCATCAAAAGCGCCCGGTCAGCTGCACCGCGATCGTGCGCGGACGGTCGACGATGCCGTTATAGGCGTTGCCCGCGCCGCGCGTGATCGTCGTCGCCAGCGGCATCGCGCTTCCGGTCTGCAGGATGCGCTGGTTGGTGAGGTTGCGCCCGATCAGCGCCACCTCCCAGCGATCGTCGACCTGCGCCAGCCCGAGCCGCGCGCCGAGCTTCACATATCCATCCTGATGCGTGCGCGGATCGAGGTTCGCCGCGGCGATATAGGAGGAGGAGAAGTCGGCGTTGACGTTGAACGCGACCTTCAAATCGCTCGTCACCGGCGTCGTATAGTCGAGATTGAGGTTGCCCGACCATTTGGGGCTGAGCGCGTTGCGCTTCCCCGAATAGTCGCAGAAGCCGTTCGGCCCCGGCACCTGCAAATAGAAGCACTGGCCGTCGGTGAAGTTGGTGAATTTGAAGTCGAGATAGGCGACCGCGCCGCTGATCGTCAGCCCGTCGGCGATCGCAGCGCGAAAATCGGCCTCGACCCCCTGTGTCGTCGCGGCGGCAGCGTTGCGGACGTTGAAATTGAGCGTGCCGTCGAAGATGTTGACCTGCAGATCCTTGTACTTGGTGCGATAGAGCGACAGGTTGAACGCGACATTGCGCCCCTTGTATTTCAGCCCCGCCTCGAAATTGTCGGCGCTTTCATCCTCGAACATGAACGCGCCGGGCTTCGCTACCGTGGTCGATCCCGGCAACGAGTTCGAACGGATGTCGAAGCCGCCCGCCTTGGTGCCGCGGGCAAAGGACGCATAGAGCATCAAATCGTCGGTGGCGTCATACTGGACGTTGACCATCGGGTTGAAGCTGTCCTCGCTCAATTTGCCAGAGACGCTGTGCGCCTCGATATTGAGCGCGCGGAACACCGCGGTGACGACCGGCAATGGCGCGGTGCTGAGCGGTCCCTTGACGATCGCGAGCGTGCGGCGCCCGCTCTTCTTCTCATGGTTGAAGCGCGCGCCGGCGGCGATGCGAAGCTGGTCGGTCACCGACAATTCGCCCTGCGCAAAGGCAGAGATCAGGTCCGATTTCTGGGTATAGTCGCGGTCGTTGCGCGTGTCGCCGAGCGCGCTGAACGGCGCGCCGAGCGCGAGGAAGGTCGGGTTGAACCGCGTGAAGTCCTGCACGTCGAGCTTGGCATGCTGGTAATAGACGCCGCCGATATAGTTGAACGTTTCGCCGCCGGGTGAGGCGAGGCGGAGTTCCTGCGAATATTGGCGATAATCCTCGCGCAGGTTCGTGCCGTCGAGGAAGCTGATCCCCGAAAAATCGACGTCGACGATTTCGCGCGTCTTGTAGTCGAGCAGCGACGAGACCGAGGTCAGCGTGTGTTCGCCGACTTCGAGGTCGGCGTTCAGGGTCGCGCCGAACACCTTGTTGCGGCTTTCATAGCCATTGTCCTCGCGGACATAATCGGGGTTCGTGCTGACAAAGAAAGGCCCCTGGAACACGGTGTTATAGTTGCCGACCGCGCCGAACACGTCGCGCGGCTGCCCCTTCGCCTCGAAATCGGCATATTCGAGCTTGAGCTCGGCGGCGAACGGCCCGCCCTTGTCGAACTCGATCTTGCCGCGGACATATTTCTCGTCGACGCTCGGCTCGTCGCGGTCGAGTTTCTGGTTATAGAAATAGCCGTCCATCGTCCGGTAATAACCGACGACGCGCGCTTCGACGCCGTCGCTCAGCGGGCCCGACAGCACGCCGTTGAGCTGGAATTCCTTGTGATTGAATTCATAGAGGCCGGTCACCGAGCCCTCGAATTCGTCGGTCGGGCTGCGCGTCGTGATGTTCACCGCGCCGGCGATCGCATTCTTGCCGAACAGGGTCGGCTGCGGCCCGCGCAGCACCTCGACGCGCTCCATGTCGATCAACGGCAGGCGCGAGAGCTGGTCACGGCCGTAATAGACGCCGTCGACGAACATCGCGACCGACTGTTCGAACCCCTTGTTGTCGCCCGAGGCGATGCCGCGGATCGCGATGCGGTTGGCGATCGCGGTCTGGGTGATCTTGAGGTTCGGGACCGACGAGCTGATCTGTTCAAGGTTGGTCTGGCCATAGCTTTCGACCTGCTTTCCGCTGACCGCCGAGATCGAGATCGGCACGTCGGAAAGTCCCTCGGCGCGCTTTTGCGCGGTGACGATGATTTCCTCGAGCCCGCCCTGATCCTCGGTGGATTCGGGGGCAGGCGCTGTGTCCTGAGCGAAAGCGATGCCAGGGCTGGCGAGTGCCGATGCGGTAAGCAGCGCGACAAAATAGCTCTTCATAGGGTCCTCCCACGCACCATCGTCTTGGCGACCACCGCCGCGATGTTTTTCTTGCCTTGCGACTCATAAGGGCTTTAAGTATCACTATGCAAGTCAGATAATTTGAGAGAGGATTGACCTTGCCGGGACACGGCCTTCCACCAGCGCTAACGCGCAATTTGCGCCTGCCCGCGATCGCGGCGCCGATGTTCCTCGTGTCGGGACCCGAGATGGTGATCGCATCATCGCGGGCCGGCGTGATCGGCAGCTTCCCTGCGCCCAATGCGCGCACCTCCGCCGATCTGGAGGATTGGGTGAGCCGGATCGATGCGGCGCTGTCGAACGATCCCGAGGCGGCGCCGTGGGCGGTCAACCTGGTCGTCCATCCGTCGAACAGCCGCCTTCCCGACGATCTCGCCTGCGTCGTGCGGCACAAGGTGCCGCTCGTCATCACCGCGCTGGGCAGCCCGGCGCGGGTGGTCGAGGAAATCCATTCATACGGCGGGCTCGTCTTCGCCGACGTCAATTCGGTCGGTTTTGCGCGCAAGGCGGCTGCGGCCGGGGTCGACGGGCTTGTGCTCGTCGCCGCGGGCGCGGGCGGGCACACCGGCGCGACCGCCGGCTTCGCCTTCGTCGAGGAGGTTCGGCAATTCTGGGGCGGGCCGCTCGTGCTGGGCGGAGCGATTTCGACGGGGCATGCCGTCCGTGCTGCCGAAATATTGGGCGCCGATTTCGCCTATCTCGGCACCTCGCTGATCGCCTGCGCCGAGAGCACGGCGGTGCGGGGATATAAGGATATGGTCGTCGCGGCCGGCGCCGAGGACATCGTGCCGTCGAAGGGGATCACCGGGGTCACCGCCAACTGGCTGAAATCGAGCCTGATCGCCGCGGGATACGACCCCGCGAACATGCCCGAGGACAAGCGCCCCAACTTCTCCGACGCGCAGGACGACGCCAAGGCGTGGAAGAATGTCTGGTCCGCCGGGCAAGGGGTCGGCGCGGTGCGCGGCGTCGAGCCGGTCGCGGCTATCGTCGATCGCCTTGTGAAAGAATATGATGCGGCCGCCGCAAGGCCGCGCTTTGCCCCCGCCGAAGGAGTCATCGCATGACCGCAGAGCTTGTCGAGACGATCGCATCGACGATCCAGCCGAACGACCATCCCTATATGAAGGGCGCGTGGCGCCCGACGTTCAACGAATGGAACGCAATCTTCGCCAATGGCGATGCCGAGGTGATCGGAACGATCCCGACCGACATCGACGGCGTGTACGTCCGCACGGGCGAGAACCAGATCCACGAGCCGATTGGCCGCTATCACCCCTTCGACGGCGACGGGTTCATCCACGCCATCTCGTTCAAGGACGGCCGCGCGAGCTATCGCAGCCGTTTCGTGCGCACCAAGGGCTTCGAGGCGGAAAAGGAAGCCGGCCGCTCGCTGTGGGCGGGGCTGATGGAGCCGCCGCACAAGTCGACGCGCCATGGCTGGGGCGCGCAGGAGTGGCTGAAGGATTCAAGCTCGACCGATGTCGCGATCCATGCCGGCAAGATCATCTCGACCTTCTACCAGTGCGGCGAAGCCTATCGGCTCGACCCGTTCACGCTCGAACAGTTCGGCACCGAAAGCTGGGTGCCGCTCGACGGGATTTCGGCGCATTGCAAGGTCGACCTCGCGACCGGCGAGCTGATGTTCTTCAATTACTCAAAGCACGCGCCCTACATGCATTATGGCGTCGTCGGGGCGGACAACAGGCTAAAGCATTATATCCCGATCCCGCTCGCCGGGCCGCGCCTGCCGCACGACATGGCGTTCACCAAAAACTACACGATCCTCAACGATATGCCGCTCTACTGGAACGCGGAACTGCTCGAACGGAACCTCCACGTCGTCCAGTTCCACCCCGACGAAAAGACGCGTTTCGCGATCATCCCGCGGCACGGGCAGCCTGAAGACATTCGCTGGTTTACGGCCGAGCCGACCTACACGCTCCACTGGCTGAACGCGTGGGAGGAAGGCGACGAGATCATCCTCGACGGCTATTATCAGGAAGAGCCGATGCCGAAGTCCTATCCCAATGCTCCCGAGGGCCTTGAGCGGATGATGGCCTATCTCGACCAGGGGCTGCTCAAGCCTCGACTCCATCGCTGGCGCTTCAATCTCAAGACCGGCGAGACGGTGGAAGAACGGCTCGACGACCGCGATCTCGAATTCGGCATGTTCAACCATCGCTATGCGGGCAAGCCCTATCGCTACGCCTATAGCGCGATCCCCGAGCCCGGCTGGTTCCTGTTCCGCGGGCTGGTGAAGCATGACCTCAATGCCCGCACGAGCGAATCCTATGAATTCGGCCCCGGCCGCTTCGGCAGCGAGGCGCCCTTCGCGCCGCGCATCGATGCGAAGGATGAGGATGACGGCTACCTCGTTTCGTTCATAGCCGACCTCGAAACCGACAAATCCGAATGCGTGCTGATCGACGCCAAGAATGTCGCGGCGGGGCCGGTGTGCCGGATCATCCTGCCCGAGCGCATCTGCTCGGGAACGCACACGGTGTGGGCGAGCGGCGATGACATCGGGATGGTCGAAAACAGCGTGCTGGCCGCCTGACATGATCGCTGCGGGAGAGGATAAGCGGCGACGGCACCGGGAAAGCGGCTGGTGGGGCGACAAGACCTTCGCCGACCTGTTTTTCGCCAATGCGGTGGCGCACCCCGACCGGCTGGCGCTGGTCGACGCGCCCAATCGTTCGGACTTCGCTTTCGGCGAACCGCAGCGGCTGACCTATGCCGAACTCGAGGCCGAAATCGACCGGCTGGCTGGCGCTCTGGTCGTTGCAGGGATCGGCAAGGACGACGTGCTGCTCGTCCAATTGCCCAACATCAGCGAGTTCGTTGCGCTCTATTTCGCCGCCGCGCAGATCGGCACGATCGTCAGCCCGGCGGCGGTGCAGTATCGCAGCCACGAGCTGAAAGCCATGATCGGCGTCGTCGAGCCCAAGGCGTTCGTTTGCGCCACGCAGGTCAAGGGCTGCGACCATGTCGGCGTCGCGGCACCGCTACTCGACGGCATCCGGCTGATGACTTTCGGCCCGAACCCGCCGGTGAATGCGCTCGACCTCTCGGTCGCCAGGGGAGACGAAGCGAGCCTCGCGGCGCATGTCGCGGCGAACCCGGTCGACGCCGACGACATCTTCACCATCTGCTGGACCTCGGGCACCACCGGCATCCCCAAGGGCGTGCCGCGCAGTCACAATCACTGGATCGCGGTCGCGGGGGCGGGCTATGAGGCGATGAAGGTCGGGCCGGGCGACGTGCTGCTCAACCCCTTCCCGCTGATCAATATGGCGAGCATCGGTGGCATCACCATGTGCTGGCTGACGAGCGCGGGGACGATGGTGCTCCATCATCCCTTCGACCCCGGCGTCTACCTCAAGCAGATCGCGACCGAGCGGCCGAGCCTGACGATCGCGCCGCCCGCGGTGCTCAACATGCTGCTGCAGAACGAGGCGTTGCTTGCGTCGGTCGACTTGTCGAGCCTGCGCGTCATCGCCTCGGGCTCGGCGCCGCTCGCGCCCGCGATGGTGCGTGGTTTCCAGGAAAAGCTCGGCATTATCATCGTCAACGTCTTCGGGTCGAACGAGGGGATGAGCTTCATCACCGGCGAGGGCGAGATGCCCGATCCCGACAAGCGCGCGAGCCTGTTCCCGCGCCGCGGCACCTATCAGCGCCCCTATGGCGAGGGGCGTGCGCATAATATCGAAAGCCGCCTTGTCCCGCCGGGCGGCGGCGACCCGATCGAGGAAGATGGCGTGTCGGGCGAATTGCAGATTCGCGGGCCGACCTTGTTCGAGGGCTATCACAACGCCCCCGAGCGCACCGCCGAAGCCTTCACCGACGACGGCTGGTTCCGCACCGGCGACCTGTTCGAGATCGCCGAGGGCGGCGATTTCTATCGCTTCGTCGGGCGCTGCAAGGATCTGATCATCCGCGGCGGGGTCAATATCTCGCCCGAGGAGATCGACCAGTTGCTCGGCGGCCATCCGTTGCTCGCCGAAGCCTGCACCTTCTCGCTACCCGATCCGACTATGGGCGAGCGCATCGGTCTTGCTTACGTCCCGCGCGGTGAAGGCGAGGTCGGCCTTCCGCAAGTCACCGACTATCTCCGCGACAAGGATCTCGCGGTGTTCAAACTGCCCGAACGCCTGTTCCGCTTCGACGCGCTGCCGCGCAACGTCACCAACAAGGTAATGCGCAGCGAAGTGCGCGAAATGGCGCTTGCCACTCTCGAAAAGGAAGCCTGACATGGCGAAAGACGTCTTCATCCTCGGCGGCGCGCAGAGTGATTTCGCGCGCAATCTCGAACGCGAGGGCGGCGGACTGTTCGAGCTGTTCCGCGACGTCGCCGAAGCCGCCTTCGCCGCGACGGGCATCGAGCCCAAAGAGGTCGAAACCGCGCATGTCGGCAATTTCGTCGGTGAGCTGTTCGCGGGCCAAGGCCAGCTCGGCGGCTTCTTCGGCCATGTCCACCCCGACCTCGCGGGCATTCCTGCATCGCGGCACGAGGCGGCCTGCGCGTCGGGCAGCATCGCGATCCTCGCCGCGGCGGCGGAGATCGAGGCCGAACGATACGGTCTCGCGCTCGTCCTCGGCATCGAATTGATGCGCAACGTCCCCGGCCAGCGTGCCGCCGAATATCTCGGCGCCGCCGCCTGGGCCGGCCGCGAAGCGCAGGAGGCGCGCTATCTCTGGCCATATATGTTCGCGCGCGTCGCCGAGGAATATGACGAACGCTTCGGGCTCGACCACGCCCATCTGCGCGGCATTTCGGCGAATAATTTCGCCAATGCCAAGAAGAACCCGAACTCGCAGACGCGCGGCTGGGCGATCACCGATGATCATCTGGCCGAGAATGACGAGGTCAATCCGCTGATCGAAGGCTCGCTTCGCAAGTCCGATTGCGGACAGGTCACCGACGGCGCCGCAGCGATCTTCCTTGCTTCGCGCGAGGTCGCTGAAGCCTATGCGAAACGCCGCGGCATTTCGATCGACAGCATCCCGCGCATCAAGGGCTGGGGCCATGCCACCGCTCCCCTGCTCTATGCAACCAAGGTCGCGGGCAGCCGCGGCGGCGATTATGTTTTCCCCAGCGTGCGCAAGGCGATGATGGACGCGCTCCGCCGCGCGGAGATGCCCGACATCTACGCCTGCGACGGGGTCGAGGTGCATGATTGTTTCTCGATCACCGAATATATGGCGATCGACCATTTCGGCATCACCAAGCCCGGCGAAAGTTGGCGCGCGGTCGAGGATGGCACGATTGCATTGGGCGGGAAGCTGCCCGTCAATCCGTCGGGCGGGCTGATCGGGCTCGGTCATCCGGTCGGCGCGACGGGGGTTCGGATGCTGCTCGACAGCTGGCGACAGGTGACCGGAAACGCGGGCGATTATCAGGTCGAGGGCGCGCGCAATTTTGCGACCTTCAATGTCGGCGGCAGCGCGACGACCGCGGTCAGCTTCGTCGTCGGCGTCTGATTTTGACCAACGTCTATCTCTATGACGCGGTGCGGACACCGCGCGGCAAGGCGCGGCCCGACGGCGGGCTCGCCGCGCTGAGCCCGCAGGAACTGGTGCGTCAGCAGGCGGCGGCGCTCGCGGCGCGCTGCGGCGATGTTGCGGCCAATCCCGATGCGCTGCTCCTCGGCTGCGTCACGCAAAGCGGTGCGCAGGGCGGGCATATAGCGCTGGTATCAAAGCTCCATGCGGGCCTGCCCGACACGACGGCGGCGCACAGCATCAACAATTATTGCGCGTCGGGGCTGTCGGCGATCGGGCAGGCGATCGCAAAGATCGCGAGCGGCGAAGCCACGCGCATCCTCGCGGGCGGGGTCGAGTCGATGAGCCGGAGCCCGTTTCTGGGCGACCGCGCAGCCTATTATGACGACGACAGCCTGCCGGCCCGCGCGCGCTTTGTCCCCCCGGTGCTCGCCGCCGACCGGCTCGCGAACGCCGAAGGCATCACCCGTGCCGCGCTCGACGCGGTTGCTCTCGCCTCGCAGCAAAAGGCCGCAGCGAGCGACGCCGACCCGTTCTTGCAGCATTCACGCATCGCGACCGGCGCGCTGACCGGCGAAGAATGCATCCGCCCGCAAACCACGGCCGAATCGCTCGCCGCCGCGCCGCCTGCCTTCGGCGAATTGCAGCAGCAATATGCCGGCGCGCTCGACGGCGCGACGTTCGAGCCGCTCCACAGCATCGCGCACGCGCCGCCGATCTGCGACGGCGCGGGTCTCGCGCTCGTTGGCGCCGAAGGGCTCGGCATCGCCCCGCGCGCCCGCGTGATCGCCTTTGCCGAAAGCGGCGGCGATCCGGCCGCCTCGCTGACCGCGGGTTTCGCCGCGATGGACAAGGTGCTCGCGCGCGTCGGCTTTGGTCTCGCGGATCTCGACCGGATCGAATTCATGGAGGCCTTTGCCGTCACCATCGCCAAATTCCTCCGCGACCGCGCCGCCGATCCGTCGCGCGTCAATGTTGGCGGCGGGCATCTGGCGAAGGGTCATCCGATGGGCGCCAGCGGCGCGATTCTGACGTCGACGCTGCTCGACGCCCTCGATGCCTGCAACGGGCGTTATGGAATGGTCGTCTTGACGGGGGCTATGGGTGTGGGGGCGGCCATGATCGTGCAACGGCTCGGTGGCGTCCAATTGCGTCAGTGAGGCCGTCGGAAGTGCAGGGCATATCAATGGCCTCCGCGAAGGAAACTATGGCAAAAAATCCTATGATACCAATTGTCATCGTCATTCCCATTCAATTATTTTCATGGGCGTAAGATCTTGAAAATACTGTTGAAAAAAAAATTTCATCCAGAATGACCGTACTACAGCCCGTCAAAAAATTATGTTTTTGAAATAATTAAGAAAAATTTGCGATTTTCGAAAGTCTGGGTTTCGAAGACAATCGGCAGTGTCGGCTGGAACTCATACGCGACAAAGATTGCTTCACGCATTGCTAGTACCGACTCGACCATAGCCAAAAACACCGTACCTTGTCTCATCTAACCCATCCCCGATCCTGGCCACGCGAACGGGCCCGAGTGAGCGCTTTTTCTGGCTCTCCGACGCGTTAGCGCCTCCAGCGGATTGCGGTCTCGCAGCAAAGTGCTCAACCCTGCTCTATGCAAGGTTCAACAACAGGCGCGCGACTATTCAGACGGATTCGGAGCCTTGTGGTGATGAGGTCAAGCTTTATGCGTAGCCGAAATCAGTAAGCGGTGAAAGCGCCGATCACTGCCGTGGCGTTACGCTAGCCGCTTTAGCGGCGATCGCCTGCGCACCGGCGTCGAGCGTTGTCGCACCCCTCGCAGCATAGAGATCGCCTCGAGCGCAACGCGCGCCGATAACCGATCCCCCCTTTAAGATGGCGCCTACGCGGCTCACCCGAGCGTAATGAATCGCTCGAGATGATGATCCTCGTCGCCGAGTTGGTGACCGATCAGGGTGAGCCGCTTCGCATAGTGAGACACCGGCAGTTGAGGCGATCGCGTCGCGCGATCTCGCCCAGCACTATCCGAATCCCGGCTGGGTCGAGCAGGATCCCGAACATATCTGGCAGGGCGCGCTCGGGACGCTGCGCGATATTCTCTCGGCGGACGTTGCCGCCATCGGCATCACCAACCAGCGCGAGACGATCCTGCTTTGGGAGCGCGACACCGGTCGGCCACTGCATAATGCGATCGTCTGGCAGGATCGCCGTACCGCGGATCGCTGCGCAGCGCTGCTCGCGGAGGGTGCCGAGCCGATGGTGCGCCGTAAGACCGGGCTCCTCCTCGATCCCTATTTCTCGGCAACCAAGCTAGCCTGGCTCCTCGATACGATCCCCGGTGCGCGGGCGCGCGCCGAGCGCGGCGAACTGGCCGCCGGCACCGTCGACAGCTTCCTGCTCTGGCGACTGACGGGTGGCCGGGTCCATGCGACCGATGTCACCAATGCATCGCGGACCTTGCTTTACGATATCGCCGAACGCCGATGGGATGAGGAACTGCTGCGCCTGTTCGGCATTCCGGCCGCGCTGCTCCCCGAAGTGCATCCCAACACCCATGTCTTCGGCATGACCGATCCCGCAATCGTCGGGCGTGCGATCCCGATCGCCGGCATGGCGGGCGACCAGCAGGCGGCGCTCATCGGGCAGCGCTGCTTTTCGCCCGGTGAGATCAAGTCGACCTATGGCACCGGCTGCTTCCTGCTCGCCAATATCGGCGCCGAGCCCGTGCTTTCGGACAAGAGGCTGCTGACCACGATCGGCTATGAGATCGGCGGCGACCGCGCTTATGCGATGGAAGGCTCGATCTTCATCGCGGGGGCCGCGATCAAATGGCTGCGCGACCGCATGGGGTTGATCGCGAGCGCCGAAGAGACCGCGCAACTCGCCGCTTCGGTGCCCGCCGATCATGGCGTCCATCTTGTGCCCGCCTTCGTCGGGCTCGGCGCGCCGCACTGGCGCACCGACGTGCGCGCCTCGATCAGCGGCATGACGCTCGATACCGGCGCCGCGCAGATCGCGCGCGCCGCATTGGAGGCCGTCGCCTTCCAGACCTGCGACCTGATCGACGCGATGACCGGCGACCGGATCGCGCCGCGCACGATGATCCGCATCGACGGCGGCATGGCGACCAATGACTGGTTCGCGCAGTTCCTCGCCGACATGATGGGTCTACCGGTCGAGCGTCCCGCCAATCACGAAACGACCGCGCTCGGCGCGGCCTTTCTGGCAGGGCTTACGGTCGGTGTCTGGCCCGACATCGCATCGCTCGACGCGCTTCCTCGTGCCGTGACGCGCTTTTCGCCGGCGATCGAAGCGCAGGATCGAACGCGATCGCTGGGCCAATGGAGGAAGGCCGTCCGACATGCGCTCGCCGCCAGTACGCAAGATGAGGTAGAGGAACTCCCGAGATGACGACCGGCTGGAAAGAGCCTTCACGACTCTGCGATATCGGGCGCACGCAGCCTGGATTTGGCGACAGGATCGCGCTTTCGGAGGGCAATGCGCGGCTGAGCTATGTCGAGCTTGATCGCCAGATTCAGCGCGCGCGCGGCGCCTATGCCGATATGGGATTATCTCCGGGTGATCGGGTCGTTCTGCTCCTTCCCACCTCCATCCAGTTCGTCGTCGCCTATCTCGGCGCGCATCGCGCCGGGCTCGTCGTGATCCCGCTCAATCCCTTGCTCGGTCCCGATGAGATAAAGTTCATCCTCGCATCCATGCGGCCGGCGATCGTGCTTGCGGACGCCGCCGATGCGCCCTTTGACGAAGCGGACGAGCTTCGCCTCGAGGGGACATACTGGACCGATCGGAACTGGATGCGAGGCTATAACACGGCGGGATCGCTCATCCTTCGACGTTAATTGTCCGTGGAGGCTTCTGTCAGGCCGTCCCGGTACATCGATTCTGGATGTCTGCTTGGCTCGGTAACAACCTAGAAACGGACAGTCGCCAAACGGCCAACATGTTTGGGATGACGGCCCCAGCAACATGGGCAAAAGGGCTTCGCTACCGCGAAGCCCTTCCATCCTCTGCGTTCGTGACCAAAGGAAGCCCCACCGACTTTCCGGGTCGCGTGGAAAGTCGCTGCCGGTCGAACGCTAGGCCTATTCCGAAGGAAGTCGAGACATATGATTAGGCTGTCGTCAGTCGGCTACAATTATAAATGTCTGCTCATTGCAATCGGAAACCTGTGACCCCACTTCCATAACATCGCCCGCTTCCACCGCGTGCTGGCGACTGAGAGACCATTGCGCTCCCGCTGAAGGAGCAAAATCATGGACCTCAACCAACTTCTCCACCACCATCAGATGGCGTTGATGGCCGTGAGCCAGGCGCGACGCGATGGGCAGGCGATGCCAAACTTTGACCTGCCGCGCTATTATGCCAAACGGATCAACGAATATCGCGAGCGACGCGGCTTGAGCGGCGATGCCGAGGCTATCGCCGATATCGCTGCATCACCTGCCGACGCCGTTAAAGCGCCAAACGATATGGTCAGTGACGTGCTGATCGCCGAATTGCTCATGGCGAAGGCCTTCGAAAAGGCGACACACCAACATCATGCTGCTGGAAGCGACGGAGCTGACGATCCGGTCGTCGACATTCGCGCCACCCTTCTGGCCGTCGGGCGCGACTTTTATCGCTCTCTGAGCGTGGAGGACGGCCCTCTCGCCGCCGCGATCGATGAAGCTGCGTCACGCTCGGCGTGGGAAGGCGAGGGCGGAGGCCTGCGTCCACCGGGCGACGAGGATGATGGCATCATCCGGACCTATGTCGAACAATTCGCGGTGGGCGACTATCGCTATTCGAACCTTGCCGATGCCAAAGCCGCCGCGCGGCGGCAGCGGGACTCGGCGAGCGACGGGCGCGGAGCGACGCCTGCATGAAACGGCTAATTGCCTTCGATCTTGATGGAACGCTTGCCGAAAGCAAGCAGCCGATGGAACCCGCGATGGGTGAGGCGCTTGCCGATCTCCTCGGCGTGGCAGATGTTGCGGTGATATCCGGTGGCGACTGGCCGCAGTTCGAAAAACAGGTGGCGACGCGCCTTCCGGAGCGCGCGGACCTTTCCCGGCTCTGGCTCATGCCGACCACCGGCACCAAGCTCTATACGTTCGGCTCGGGCGCGTGGCAGGCGCGCTATGCCGAAATCTTTGACGATGCGGAGAAGCGACGCATATTCGAAGCCTTCGATGCGGCGCTACTGGCGACCGGGTTCGTTCCCGAAACGGTCTGGGGCGAACGGATCGAGGATCGCGGGAGTCAGATCACCTTTTCGGCCCTGGGTCAGGAAGCGCCGATCGATGCCAAGGAAAAATGGGATCCGGACTTCGCCAAACGCAAGGTGATTCAGGCCGAGCTTCGCCAACGTCTGCCCGGTCTGTCGATCAACATGGGCGGGGCGACGTCGATCGACATTACCCGTGAGGGCGTCGACAAGGCCTATGGCCTGACGAAGCTAAGCGGCGCCAGCGGTGTCGAACTGGGTGCGATGCTCTTTATCGGCGATGCGATCTTTCCGGGCGGCAATGATTATCCGGCGAAGGCGCTGGGCCTCGATACAATCTCCGTACGCAATCCCGAAGAAACGCTTGGAATCATCGGAATTATCGTCGCATGCCTGAAATGAGAGCGGGGCGTTGCCGTCTGGCGAGCATGACCGGAATTGGCCTGCGATGCTTCTCGCGAGGCGTCGGCCAATTGGAACAAATGCGCCGCTGAGCTGTTCTGTTTTCTGATGCTCCGAGGCCGACTGCAGGCTTCGAAACAAACGACAAAACACTGGGTGAGGCCTTCTGTCGCATCATTTTTTGGAAGGTATGCCTGTGTACGAAACGCTTGACCGTAGATCGTTCGATGAAGGTTTGAAGGCGTGCCAAACGCTTCGGCCAAAAACTTCGGATACTGCCCGGATCGCACTGATCGGTGGTTTCCTTCCGCGGCGCTGCGGCATCGCGACCTTCACCGCCGATATCCACGCGTCGCTTGCAGTGGCCGCGCCGGAGATTGCCGTCGACGTCTATGCGATGGCGCCGGCCGCCGTTCCCACGATATTCGACCCCGTTGTTTGCGGCGTCATAACCGAGGGTGACGCCGGTAGCTTTATCGAGGCGGCGCGGCAAATCGAGGCGAGCTGTGCCGAAATTATATGGCTGCAGCACGAGTTCGGCCTCTTCGGCGGCTTGGCGGGCGATATGATCCTGGAACTGGTGGATCGTGTTTCCGCACCGCTGATCGTCACGCTTCATACGGTGCTCGCCGAACCTGACGCCGATCAGCGCCGCGTGATGGAGCGGTTGATCGCGCGCGCGACGAAGCTGGTCGTCATGTCCGAGCGCTCGCACGATCTGCTGCGAAGCGTCTATCATGCCGACGACGACCAGATCGCCATGATCGCCCATGGTGTCCCCGACCGCCCGTTCGGCCGCGCGTCGCAGTTCAAGCCGCAGTTCGGCTTTGCGGGCAAACAGGTCGCGCTGACCTTCGGTCTTTTGTCGCCGGGCAAGGGGATCGAGGCGGTCATCGAGGCATTGCCCGCGATCATCGAAGATCACCCCGTCTTCCTTTACTGCATCGCTGGCGCGACGCATCCCAATCTGCTGGCGCTTGAAGGCGAGGCCTATCGCGAACGACTCCATGCGCTCGCAGTCTCGCTCGGGGTCGATGCGCATGTCCGCTGGATCAACGCGTTCATGGACACCGACGATCTGCTCGATCTTCTCGAGGCGGCGGACATCTATGTGACGCCTTATACCGGTGCGCAGCAGTCGACGTCGGGCACGCTTTCCTACGCGATGGCGCTGGGCAAGGCCGTGATCTCGACACCCTATGTCCACGCGGTCGAGCTGCTCGCCGACGATCATGGCGTGCTGGTTCCCTTCGACGACAGCGATGCGATCGCGAGCGAAATCCGCTATCTGCTCGGCGATGCCGACCGGCTGCTCACGCTGCAGCGTCGCGCCTATGACCGCAGTCGCGACATGATCTGGCCGGTGTTCGCGGAGCGGACCTGTTCGCTGATCGCGGAAAGCCGCGTCGTGCCGAAAGCTGCGCCTATTCCCGAGCATATCGGTATCGATGGGTTCCTGCGCATTTGCGACGACACCGGCATCCTCCAGCACAGCGTTCATATGGTCCCCGATCGCGCGCACGGCTATTGCGTCGATGACAATGCGCGCGCGCTGATGTTGATGCACAGGCTGGACGACGACGCGCTCGGCAAGTGCGGACAACTGACCCCGGTCTTTGCTGCGTTCGTACTGCATGCCTGGAACCCCGACCGCGGCGAGTTTCGCAACTTCATGGGCTTCGCACGCAACTGGCTCGAGGATGTGGGGTCCGAAGACAGCTGCGGCCGAACCCTTTGGGCGCTCGGCGCGACGGCGCAGGGCGCGCGCGATCCAGGTCTGCGGCAATGGGCGCATGAATTGTTCGAGCGCACCGCGACGTCCGCGCTGGATTTCGAGTCACCGCGCGCGATTGCCTTTGCGATTCTCGGCGCCGACTTCGTGCTCGCGGCACATCCCGAGCATGATCTGGCGGACCGGATATTGCGCAGTGGCGCTGACCGGCTGATCGCGCTCTATCAGGATGCGGCGCGGCCGGACTGGCGATGGTTCGAGCCGGTACTCGCCTATGACAATTGCCGCCTGCCCGAAGCGATGCTGCGCGCGGGCGTACGACTTGAGCGCGCGGATGTTACCGCGTGCGGAGTCGAGACGTTGCGGTGGATCAACGATGCGCAGATTTCGCCTCATGGTCATTATCGCCCCGTCGGGTCCGACAGCTTCGGCCATGCCCATGAGCTGCCGCGGCCATTCGATCAGCAGCCGCTCGAGATTTGGGCCGCGATCGATGCCGCTTCGGCCGCCTATGATGTGACCGGCGACGATATCTGGCTGGCGCACGCGCGGCGCGCTTACGACTGGTTCTCCGGGCGTAACGACCGCGGCGTGATCGTTGGCGATCCGCTGACCGGGAGCAGCAAGGATGGCATTAACCCGCGCGGCCTGAACCTCAACGAAGGGGCGGAGTCGGTTCTTGCTTACCAGCACGCGACTTACGCGATCCGGGATTTTATCCGCAAAGCCGGCTGAGGGGAATATGGTGCATCTGGTACAGGATGAATTGCGGCTCCATGCCGACCCGACGCGCGTCGTCGTGCGGCCCTTTCACCTCGCATGGCAAGCATCGGGTCCCGATCTCGAACGCGTGCAGCGGCTGGCGCGCGAAATCGTGACGCTCGACACGCGCACCGTGCGCGCCGAGCTCAGCGTGGTGCTGCGCGATTTCGCCGATCGGCACTGGCAGATCGAGAAGGTGTTCGAGGATCGATTCGAGCAGATCGAACCCAAACTTGGTCTCGAAGGCCTCACATTGAAGCGCGAGATGCGCCTCTTGATCGGCGCCTATTTCTGTCACGAATATAGCTACGCGGCGGCGGCGCTGATGAACCCCAGCGTCGTTCGTCATCCCGACCAGACCGGGCTGGAGGAAGGCTGCATCCGCATCCTCCTGTCGCTGCGCGCTGTCGGCGAGGGTCATATTTCGACGATCGCCTTTCGCGAGGGAATCATTACCTGCGACCGCGAACTGACGCTGCTGCCGCAGCCCGCCTTCGCTACGGCGGCGATGCTTGGTCCGCACCGCGACGACAAGCCCGACGATGTTGTCTCGCTCTATCGGCAGAAGGACAGCACCCTTTCGGGCACGGTGATCTTCCCGATCACCGAGGCGCAGCGCAACGGGCTCGAGGATCTGCGGCTGCTCGAGTTCGAGCGCGATAGCGGCAAAAGCGAATGGATCGGGACCTACACCGCCTATAGCGGGCGAGACATCCAGTCCGAGCTGCTGCGGACGCGCGATTTCAGGGATTTCACGCTGAGCCCGATCAAGGGAAAGGCGGGACGCAACAAGGGCATGGCGCTGTTCCCACGCAAGATCGACGGGCAATTCTGCATGATCGGTCGGCAGGATGGCAAGAATCTCTATCTGCTGCGCTCGGACACGGTCGATCAGTGGGAGGACGGCGAATTATTGCTGGAGCCTCGCTTTCCATGGGAACTCATCCAGATCGGTAATTGCGGCGCGCCGATCGAGCTTGATGAAGGCTGGCTGGTGCTGACGCATGGGGTCGGCGCGATGCGCAAATACGCGATCGGCGCGGTGCTGCTTGACAAGGCCGATCCGTCGAAGGTGATCGGCCGGACGCCCAATCCGATCCTGTCAGCCGCCGACGAGGACCGCGAAGGCTATGTCCCCAATGTCGTCTACACCTGTGGAGCGATCCGCGTCGGCGACGATATTTTCCTGCCTTATGGTGTGGCGGACAGCTCGGTTTGCTTTGCGTTCGTCGCGATCAAGGAGATTCTGGCCGCCATGGCCTAGCGACACGCAACATAAGGCGAAGCGGCGGATTGTAGGAGTGTCGCCTTCCGCGGCAGAAGGAATGACCGATGCCGAAATCTCCGCCGCCGTCGCCTGCTAATGATCATGCGCTCCGCGAGCACTCGCCCGGCAAAGGCCAGCCCAGAATCGAGGTGAGCCGCGGCAATGGTGACGAGCTGCACCAGAATGCGACATCGAGCGGCAAATCGGCCGACGCTGCGTTCTTGACCGACAATTTCGGTCATCGCATTTCGGACAACCAGAATTCGCTTCGCGCCGGCGAGCGCGGGCCGACGCTGCTCGAGGACTTTGTCCTTCGCGAGAAAATCTTCCACTTCGACCATGAGCGTATTCCAGAGCGGATCGTCCACGCCCGCGGTTCGGGCGCGCATGGTGTGTTCGAATGCACCAAGGCGATCCCCGGGCTGACCAAGGCGTCGATCCTGCAGAAGGAGGGCGCGACTTGTCCGGTCTTCGTCCGCTTCTCGACCGTCGCCGGCGGCGCCGGATCGGTCGACACCCCGCGCGATGTGCGTGGCTTCGCGGTCAAGCTCTACACCGACAGCGGCAATTGGGACCTTGTCGGCAACAATATTCCGGTCTTCTTTATCCAGGACGCGATGAAATTCCCCGACCTTGTTCACAGCGTCAAGATGGAGGCCGACCGCGGTTATCCGCAGGCGGCGAGCGCCCACGACACCTTCTGGGACTTCATCGGGCTGATGCCCGAGGCGATGCACATGATCATGTGGGCGATGTCTGACCGCACGATCCCGCGGAGCCTGCGCATGATCGAGGGTTTCGGCGTCCACACCTTCCGCTTCGTCAACGAAAAGGGCGAAGGCAAATTCGTCAAATTCCACTGGAAACCCGTGCTCGGCATCCAGTCGACGACATGGGACGAGGCGGTCAAGATCGCCGGCGCCGATCCCGATTTCCATCGCCGCGACCTGTTCGAGGCGATCGATGCGGGCGACTTCCCGGCATGGGATCTCGGCGTGCAGGTGTTCGACGAAGCTTTCGCCGAGAAGCAGCCTTATGACGTGCTCGACGCGACCAAGCTGATCCCGGAGGAGGATGTTCCGGTCGAGATCGTCGGCCGCATGACGCTCAACCGCAACGTCGACAATTTCTTTGCCGAGACCGAGCAGGTCGCCTTCCTGCCGTCGAACATCATTCCGGGGATCGATTTCAGCAACGACCCACTCTTGCAGGGCAGGCTCTTCTCTTATCTCGACACGCAGAAATCGCGGCTGGGAACGACCAATTTCCACCAGATCCCGATCAACGCGCCCAAATGCCCGTTCCACAATTTCCAGCGCGACGGGATGATGCAGACGCTCGTGCCGACCGGGCGTGCCAACTACGAACCCAACAGTCTTGCCGAAGCCGGCGAGAATGGTGGTCCGCGCGCGAGCGCCGAAACGGGCTTCTCGACGTTCACGGCCAACGACGAGCGGAACGACCCTGCGCAGAAGCTGCGCATTCGCGCCGAGCTTTTCGCCGATCATTTCAGCCAAGCACGGCTGTTCTATTTGTCGCAGACGGAGAATGAGCAGGCGCATATCGTCTCGGCGTTGGTGTTCGAATTGTCGAAGGTCACGCTCGATCATGTCCGCGCCCGCGTCGTCGGCCAGCTTCGCAACATCGATGAGGATCTTGCGACGCGTGTCGCCATGGGACTCGCCATCGATCTGCCGGCGAAGGAAAAGGCCGCGCGCGCGCCGGTCGATCTCGAAACGTCCGACGCGCTGTCGATCCAGAAGAATGCCGACGATACGATGGAGGGCCGCAAGGTCGCGATCCTCTTTGCCGAAGGATCAGACAAGGCGGCGATCGACAAGCTGAAGGGCGACATCAAAAGCGCCGGCGGCACCGCCTTCCTCGTCGCGCCGAAGGTCGGCGGGATCAAGGTCAAGGGCGGCACGCTCAAGGCCGACGGCCAGCTCGCGGGCTCGCCCTCGGTGCTGTTCGACGCCGTGGCTTCGATACTGACCGAAGAACAGGCCGAAGCGCTGTCGGGGCAGGGCGCGGCGGTCCAGTGGTTCATGGACGCCTATGGCCATTGCAAGACGATCGCGCATGACGAGGCGACGCAGTTGCTGCTCGACAAGGCGGGGGTCGAAAAGGACGGCGGTGTCGTTGCGATCGACAAGTTCGAAAGTGTGGGCACCCGGCGTCATTGGGCACGCGAAGCCAAGGTGCGCGATCTTGCCTGATCGCCTGTCCCGGTGAGCCGCGCATCGGCGACCCATCATCGCGATCTCCGGACCGGCCAGTCGATCTGGTCGGCACGGCGTCGTCCCGCGATCGCTGCGCGGCCGTTGACAAGGGATATCGCGTGCGACGTGGTCGTCGTCGGGGCCGGCGTGTCGGGCGCGCTGATCGCGGAGACGTTGTCGGAAGCGGGGCTCAACATCGTGATCGTCGATCGCCGGGGACCGGCAGAGGGGTCGACTGCGGCGTCGACCGCGATGCTGCAATATGAACTCGACACGCCGCTGACCTTGATGGCCGAGCGGATCGGTCGTGAAAAGGCCGAACGCATCTGGCGGCGATCCCGCCAGTCGGTCGACGCGCTACGCGAACGGACCGAACGGCTGGGCCTTGCGGTCGATGGTGCGACGCGCGGCTCGATCTATCTCGACGGCAATGTGCTCGATGCTGACGGGCTTGCGGTCGAAGCCGACGCCCGGCGGCGTGCGGGCTTCGAGGTGGAATTGCTCAAACCCGCTGCGGTTCAGGAGCGTTACGGGATCAAGGGACGTCACGCGCTGATTGGATTCGGCAATTACTCCGCCGATCCGCGTCGTCTCACTGCAGGTTATCTGAATGTCGCGCTGGCGCGGGGCGCCCGGTTCTACGCGCCCGTCGATATCTGTGACATCGCGCCGACGGGCGAGGGGGTCACCTTGGTATCGGCTCGCGGCCCCCGTATTCGCGCACGCCATGTCGTCATGGCAACGGGATATGAGATGATGAAGGGAATCCCGCGCAAGGGAAACAAGATCATCTCGAGCTGGTCGATCGCGACGCGCCCGCAACCCCGTGCCATCTGGCCGACCGCCGCGATGATATGGGAAGCCGCCGATCCCTACCTCTACATCCGGACGACCCCGCGCGGAGAAATCATCTGCGGCGGCGAGGATGAGGAAATAGGCGATGCGGCTCTCCGCGACGCCAAGCTCCTCGACAAGGCGACGACGCTGTCGCGAAAGCTTGCTGCCCTGCTGCCAGGAGTGGACGCGACGCCCGCCTATAGCTGGGCTGGCAGTTTCGGCGACAGCCCGGTCGGGACACCGACCATCGGCCGCATTCCCGGCATGCCGAATTGCTATGCCGCGATGGGATATGGCGGCAATGGCATCACCTTCTCGATGATGGCCGCGCAGATGCTGCGCGGCCTGATTTGCGGCTATGGCGATCCCGACGCCGATCTGGTCAGCTTCCACCGCAGTTTTTGACGGCGCGTCAGCGGCTGCCCTTCGGCTTGGAGGTCATCTGCACCGCGGAGGCCTCCTGGGCTACAAGCGCGGTCGGTGGCTTCGCCTTGGCGGCTTTGGGTTTGCGAATCTCGCGATTGCTGCGTTTTTGCGATTTGGCCATCTCGGATATCTTTCTTCGGTTTCAGGATGCGCGTGTTCGCGAACGTGCTAGCGAGCCGTTCGCGTCCGCAAACCTGTTGAGGGGAAAATGGGGGCGATGCTGGTAGGGAAGGGCTGTCAGACGCCGAGCTATCCCTTCGATCAGGCGCCCATATCGGTCGATCGCTAAAGGATTTGTCGCGGCGGCGTATCGCACGAGTGCAATCTGCTCGTCTTCGAGCAATTGAATGAGACATATGGTGTGTGCTCCTGCATCAAGCGAGAGCACGGATCGTCCCTCTGTCACGTGGAGCTTGTCCGATTTCAGGTGATGGGATGCTTATAGCACATCCCGATAAATGTGCGGCACGAATACCGATGTTATTCGAGTTCGGCAGAGACGTTCGCACACCGCAGAATCTCGCGCCGGCCTCATGGCCGTTCATGCGTGGCAGGAGGGCGATAGAAGCGGTGACGGAGGACATTGCCATCGATCAGATGATCGCGGAGCCGGAGACGCATTTCCTCGGCGCCGGAGCCGGATGTGCAGACAAGGCGGGTACCGCCCGACTGAAGCGGCTCGATCGCACTGATGCTGACACCTTGCAGAAGGCATAGGCGCTTGACCTCGTCCTCCGGCAGCGAAATGTTCATCGCGCGGCTCATTTGAATCCCGGGCCGCTCGGCCAGCGGCGGATCGCTGCCGCAACCCGTTCATATCCCTCGGGACTCGCGGTCGCGACTGTAAGCGGGCGGCCGCCGAGCGCGTCGTTGTCGGTGTTCAGGAAGGCTAAAGCCGGATTCCGTCCACCCATCGTCGAGAAGGCGAGCTGACTGATGTCTCCCTGACGCCGTGCGTCATCAAGGGGGAATGGACTGCGGCTTTTGCGGAAAAATCGGCTCGATTGCGGTCTCAATCGGACAGGCACGTCCGGGGTGGCCGACTGGGATTGATCTGGACTGGGGGGCATCGGCGCGGCTCCTGCTTGTAAGCGGGAGCACGAGGTCTCTCAGCCGCGGCCGCCTACGATGAACGTGTGCCACGATGACTGTTATATGGGAGCTCCGGCCAAGATTATAAGATGTCGCGCCGATCATCTAACGGATATCGGGAATCTGGGCCTTCAGCGTCTATTCGGTTCCTGCGGAACGTGGTTGCGCCTCGATTGCACGAGCCAGTACGGAGGTCGACCTTTCAAGCGAACGCCAGGCAATACTTGGAGCGTCCGCTAATTTCGTTCCACCGCCCAAAGCTGCCAATACGCAACCGGCCAATCGGCCTGACCCATGCGTTTCCCTTTTTGGCCATTTTGGCTGCAGGAGAATGATCATGGGTAGATCAGAATTCGACTATTTGCCTCCACGACCGGCGTGGAATGCCGGTCGAAAGGTAGGTGCAAAGCGGCCGTTAAAGCCACGGCAGATATGGGCAATTCGCTTCCACTTGGATCGAGAGCACCGGCTTCGAGACCGGGCGCTGTTCGATCTCGCAATCGACAGCAAGTTGCGAGGCTGCGATCTTGTGAAGATCAAGATCGGCGATCTCGTCGCCGGCGGTGAGTTGAGAACGCGGGCAATGGTGATCCAGCAAAAGACCAATCGACCAGTTCAATTCGAAATCATGTCGGATGCTCGCGGAAGCCTCTTGGCATGGCTTGAGCGGCGCGGTGGATCAATCGAGGATTTTGCGTTCCCCAGCCGGGTCGACCACTCTGCTCATATGAGCACGCGTCAATATGCGCGTCTCGTCGATGAATGGGTAACGGCCGTTGGACTTCGAAGCGAAGACTACGGGACGCATTCGTTGCGCAGAACAAAAGCGTCGATCATTTACAAGGCGACCGGGAACTTGCGAGCTGTGCAGATTCTGCTCGGCCACACCAAGATTGAAAATACCGTGCGATACCTCGGCGTTGACGTTGAAGACGCGTTGACGCTGGCAGAAGGCATCGAAGTCTAACCAGCAAATCGCGTATTCTGGAGAGCGAGCGTTCTAGCTCGTGGCAGAACGTCCGCTCTCTTTGTTTGACATCTAAAAGCCGACAGTCCGCAACCGGCCAGAGGTCTGGCGGTAATGAGCTGTAATCCGTCTCAGGCGAGGGGCGGGACAGGAAGCGGAAAACAGGACTGCCTCTACCCGGCTTTTGCGGCCGGATCACCCACTGGCTCGTCAGCATCCATCGGCTCGTAGCTTTCGAGCGTATAGCCCTGCGACGTGTTGATGATCAGTATACGGCCCCGGCATTCATAAACATGCTCGTTCCAGCTGGTTCGATATTCGATTTGCCTCAGGTCCGGACGCGGCCTGCCGTTCGAATACCAGACACGCGCCCCATAGCGTGCGCTGGCTTTGCCGGACCGCTCGACGTCCTTGGTCTTGCGTTCGACGGTCACCGTACGGCGATTGCCCTCCGCATCTCTGGAGAGCGGAGCTTCGCTTTTCCTGTCCTGTGCGGCGCTGTCCTCGAGAAAGGCGAGGCAGGCGCCAAAGCTTTCCATTTTCTGCTGCCGTTCGGGCGAGGTGATGGTGCCGCTCGCGGCGGCTATCGAGGCGCTGGATAGCAGTGTCACGGCGAGAATTCCGGGCAGCAAATAGTCTTTCGGCATTTCAATTCCTCCGTCGGCCCGGTGTGAGCATGGCAGAATGGCCGATCGCGCATTTCCCGGGTCCGCGATCAGGGTGAAGATGTCCCGATGAAGATGGAGCCGTTCCCGAGCCCGGACTCTTGACCAAGTTCGGCGTCCCGACCTTGATCAGACTTGTGACGGGGGTTGTGTCATCCCGATGCCGGGACTGCGCGGCGGCAGGGTGGCGGCCGGGGAAAGTGCGTGCCTGCGGTGCATCACTTCGCCAGTGCCCATTCCTGCACGAGCGCGGTCGCATCAAACAACCGCGTCCGGGCCGCATCCGGCTGGCGGAAATTGCAGCCGAAGTCGAAGCGCAGCGTGGTTTCGCGCTGGTCGCGCGCCCAAGTGAGCGTCCCCATGCCCTGATCAGTGACCGCGCCATCGCAAGGCAATTCGTGCACATCCTCGAGCGGTTGCAACATCGCGCGGACATGTTCGAAGCCTCCTGGCCCGGCGTTGAACTTGCCGCTTCTCTCATGACGGATAGTCGTGCGATACGCGCCGCGCCCAGAACGATCGATCCACCATTCGGTACGCCCGCCGGTCCAGCCATTGCCGGTGCCGGCATAGGAAATCCGGTCGGGAACTGCGGCGGGCGGTGATTCGAAGGCGCGTTCTTGCGGGCCGGGAAGGCCGGCGAAGGTGATTGCTGCAAGAGACACGAGGTGCCGGATCATAGAGACACTCTCCCGAATTCCTCCTGTATGCGATTACCTGTCGCAGAGATGGCAAGCCTCACAAGGCTATCCCGCACCGCTACCGCGCCTTCGTCTGCGCGAAGTCGTGCACGAACAGCCCCGATTTGCGGCTGTCGAACAGTGCCTGCAAATCGCATGTCGCGCTCTTTTGTTTCTTGCAGTTCGCCTGCGCCGCTTCCTTCGCGCGCTTCGCCGTCGTTTCGGTGGTCGCGCTGTCGTCGCTGCCGTTCAAGCGATACGCCTGGATGAATCCATTGCCGGTCAGCGTGTTCGTTTCGCAAGAAAGCGATGTCGCGTCGCTGCATGCCTTGATCGCCGCCGCGCTCGCGGCATCGGCGCTGTGGTAACCGCTCGCGACATAGAGTTTGGCGTTATATCCGTCGGCGGCGCCGCCCTTGACCCACGCCGACGCGGCGAAAAATTTGCGCGCGCCGGCGCCGGGGAAGCGCCGGTTAGTGCTCGCGCGGATCGTCGCGAAAACCTCGCACGGCAACAATTGCTTGGCCGAACAGTCTGCCATCACCCGATCGCGCTCGGCGCCGCCATCGCCCGCCCAGCCCTTGTAGAAATATCCCTCCTTGTCGCGGATGATCGCGATCGATGAATTCCACCAGGTGCCGGCCGGCGTACAGCCGCCGCCCATCACTTTGTTGCACGCATCGAGCGCGCCCTGCTCGGCGACATTGTTCGCGCCGGTGTAATTGCCGTCGACCCAGACATCGGCGGCGTCGACATGCCAGGCAATCGCCGCATAGCTGTTGCTGGGCGCCGCGGGCTGCTGCGGCGCGCCGCCGCTGTCGTCGCGCGCGCACAGCGGCGTCGGGGCGACGCCCGGGCCGCCGGGGGCCATCCCGACCAGCCGTTCGCCCGGCCCGGGACCGTTGCAGGGATAGTGCTGTGCCTGCGCCGAGGCAGGCCAAAGGCACCAGGCCAACGCGATCAGAAACATCCTCCCGATCCAGGGGATGTCGAGGTTGCGCGTCATATAGTTCATCCTATGCGGTTGATATAGTTCACCATAACCCGGCTTGTCCGCGCAAAAAGTGCTGGCGATCACATCATCGCGATGGGACCGCAGACATTTCGGTACTGCAGAAAACACCGGGGGACCTCCCGCTACCGCGGACCCCAGAGAATCTGGCAACGGTCACCCTCAGTGAAATAATCCTCGAGAATATCGTTGCGGAAACCGAATGTCAGATCGCAATGGAACTGGTTTTCGCGCTTTTCGAAATAGCCGGTCTTGCCCACCTGTCCCACTTGCGCATCATAGGTTTCACTGTGGGTCCGGCGATAGACCAAGGCCCGCAATGCGCCGCGGTCGCTACTGCTTGCCGGGGGGCCAAATGCCGCCGTCACCTCCGCCACGCTTTTGCCGATCCATTCTTCCAATGCCGGTGCAACCTCCTTCTCGCGCTTCATCCGGTCCTTGCGGCTCTTTTGCGAGGCGGCGATTGCGTCGGCGTCGCGCTGGCTCTGCTCGGCGATTGCGCCCGCCTGCGCGACGAGCGCCTGCTTTTCCTTCATGATCTTTTCGACCTGGGCGTTTTGATCCGCGATCGAGACATTGCTGCTGTAGCCGGGCCGCTTTCCATCGGTCCATAATTTCTCCCACGCGACATCGACCACCTTGGGCAAGCTGATCGGGCCGAGGTAGATGAAATTGCGCGGATCATTGTTGGCCTCGCGCTCGCTGGCGCGCTGGGCGCTCTTTTTCTGACCTTTGTCGCAAGCGAAGGTGATGATCTGATGTTCGATGACATTCGCCGGGGCATGGTCGGCAACATCGGGCCCGCGGCGCAGTGGGCCGTCGCGCGGGCTGATCTGGACAAGATCGATCCGCACGGTCTTTTTGATGCAGTCGACATGATAGTTGGCGGTTGACCAGTCGGGCTGCGAGGGGGCTTCATAGATCGTCGCGGCCTCGACCTTGAAGCTGGTGTCGCTGTTGAACTCGGGGCTGATATAATCCTCGTCGATCACCGTGAAGGTCCGGTTCGGCCGGTCGCCTCCGGTATAGACGAGCCACTGGTTGGCGTGCGCGGGCACGGCGATGATGCCAAACAGGATGACCGTCACGGCCAGTCCGGATATTTTCAGGGAAATCATATGGGGAGAGGATGACATGTCGTCTCATTTCTGGCGGGGGAAGGGGCAAAATGCCGGAATGAACCTATGTTTCGGCTTTCACAGCCGTAAGGGACACAAGCCGAAAGTGGATTTCGGCGACCCGCTCGGTTCGGCCCTTCAATGGCGCGAAAAATCTGCGAACGGCTTGGAATCGCCGTGAACGGCACTCGACTTGGCGGGGCAACATGCAAATAAGACATGGGATGAATGCTGACGGCCTCAGCGCGTTGCCCGAAGACGCGGATTCGCGGACCGAGCTGCGCCGGATGACCCGGCAGCTTGGCGCTGTCTATTGGTCTTCCGTTTTCCTGATCGCGAGCCTCCTCTGGCATTTTGTCGGGGTCAACGCGTGGATTTCGGCGCCGGGAAAGCTCGTCTGGATCGGGGCGAGCATCGCTATCACATATGGCATTTCGGCGCTGCTCCTTCGCTGGCGCCATTTGTCTTTCCTGCACAAGGCCGTGTTGTGCTTCGTCCTTACTTTGCTCTGCTCGCCTTTTTCCGCGAGCATCGATTTCCTCATCGCGTCTTGGTACATGTGGCCGGCGAAGCCGGCGTTCGCGCCGCGCGATTTTGTCTATGGCCTGATCGAGAACAGCTCCTTCTTCTTCGGTTGGGCATGCCTCTACGTCGCGATGCTCTACAGCCACGAGGTGCGCCAGCAGGAGCGGCGGCTGGCCGCGATCCGCGAAGAGGCGTTGACGGCGCAGATGCGGGCGCTGCGCTATCAGATCAATCCGCATTTCCTGTTCAACACATTCAACTCCATCGCGGCGTTGATCGAGGAAGGCATGCCAAACGAAGCCAAGCGAATGGTCGTCGTCTTGTCCGAATTCCTGCGGACGACACTGACGCTGGATCCGTTCAGCGATGTTCGTCTGGACCGGGAAATCGCGCTGCAACAGGATTATCTCGCGATCGAACGTGAACGTTTTTCCGACCGGCTGAACTTTGCATTCGACATTCCCGCCGCCTTGTCCGGTGCGCTCGTGCCAAGTCTGATCTTGCAGCCTCTCGTCGAAAACGCGATCAAGCATGGCGTCGGGCAGGCCCGCGCGCCCATCGTGGTTCGCGTCGAAGCGAGGGCGACGGAGCAATCGCTCCTATTGACGGTGACCAATGATATTACTCCCGATCGGGGAACGGCGGAGCATGCCTCCACCGGAATCGGGCTGGCCAATGTACGCGAAAGGCTGGATGCCCGGTTCGGCGGGCGCGGGCGATGCAAGGCGGGCTATAATGGCAAGGGAGAGTGGGAGGCGATGATCGAAATGCCGATGCGCACCGAATGAGCGGCTTCTCGGTCCTGATTGTCGAGGACGAGCCGCTCGCGCGCGGCCGCATCCGGCGCGCGCTTGGGGCCATGGCGGACGTCCATATCGTGGGCGAAGCGGCGAACCTCGACGAGGCCGAAATGCTGATCGATCGCTTGCGCCCCGACATCATCACGCTCGACATCCAGTTGCCGGGCGGGACCGGCTTTGATCTTCTCGAACGGCTTGGCGCTGCAGCGCCGGCGACAATATTCGTGACGGCATTCGACCATCAGGCTCAGCGCGCCTTCGATGCGCATGCCATCGACTATGTGACCAAACCGCTCGAACAGGCCCGTCTGCAAGTGGCGGTCGCGCGCGCCTGCGCCCGGCTACGGGCCAGTTCCAGCGAGGAGCGCGTCAATGAACTGCAGGAGATGGTCCGGACGCTGCGCGCTGCGCTGCAGCAGGCAGAAAGCGCCGGACCGGATTTCTGGGTGCGATCGCGCGGAGATTACCGACGCCTTTCGCTGCAGGACGTAACGCACATCGTCGCCGAGCGCGATTATGTCCGCATCTTCAGCGACGGCGAAAGCCACCTGCATCAGGAAAGTCTGACGTCATTGGAGCAACGCCTTCCACCCCAACTCTTCATCCGCATCCATCGCAGTGCGATTGTTCGCAGGGACGCCATCGTTCGCTTGAAGACCTTGCAGTTTTCGGCATTGACCGCTGAGCTCGTCGACGGGAGTGAAATACGCATCGGGCGAACCTATTCGGCAAAGATGCGAGCCGAGGTGGCGCGTGACGGGATAGCGGAACGACGCTGACCTGCTGGCAGGGGGCCAAAACGGCCACACTGGTTATCGCCGTTCCAACGCTCTCTATCCCCGGCAAGTCAGCGCAATGCCGGAGGTCCAGTATAAGCTTGCGCCTCCGGCGAGCGTCGTCCGGCGGGCCGCGTGCGATGTCAGTTTTCGCGATCCCCACCGGAAAGCAGACTGGCGCCGACCGGCCAACTACAGAATTCCTGAGAAATTTCTGAGGGAATGACCTGCCTTCACTGTTGCACATCCAAAACCCTGATTTCCATTGATGCGCATCGACAGGCTGGGCACAACATCATTGCCGACGCAGTAGGCGGGGAGAAGGGAAGGCCATGATGAGCGCGATGTTTGACAACAGGGACCAAGAAGATGGCCTCCCTGCCGACCGGATCGTTGCAGTTCCAACCTCTCGCCGCCAATTGCTTGCGGGACTGTCGGCATCACTCGTCGGGGCCTCTTGCCCCGGTATCGCGCGCGCGGCCCGGCCCAAGCCCTTGCGCCGTTACCGCATGCTGCTCAATTCGGGCTACAGCGGGGTAAACAGCTGGTTCGTCATCGCCCAGGACAAGGGGTATTTGCGCGACGAGGGGATCGAAATCGACTTCACTTCGGGGCGCGGAGCCTACACCGCCGCGCCGCGTATGGCGGCCGAAGGCTTCGATCTGGGCTATGGCGATATCAACGCGCTGATCGAAGCCGCGGCGAATAGCGCAACCCCCGCCAAGGTCCCGGTCGGCGTCTATATGATGTTCAACCAGTCCCCCTCGGTCATCGGCGTTGCGGCGGACGGCCCCATTCGCACGCCGCAGGATCTGGCCGGAAAACGGATCGCGGCGCATCCGACCGACGTCGCGCTCGGCACTTTTCCGCCTTACGCCCGCGCTACCGGCTTCGACCCCGCGGCGATCACCGTCGTTCCATCCGATGCCAGCATGACCGCACTCGTCACCGACATGCTCGCGGGAAAGAGCGATGGGGTCTTCGGTTATTTCACGACGCAAACCGCCGCTGCGCTGACCGCCGGGATCGATCCCGCTACTCGCCTCCGCTTCCTGCGCTATGATACGGTGTTGCCTGATTTCTACGGTAGCGCGGTCATGGCGTCGGCGGACATGGTGACGACGCACCCCCACGACGTGAAGCGGATCGTGCGAGCCTTCAATCGTGGCGTGATCGATGCCGTCCGCGATCCGGAGGCGGCTGTGGCAGCGGCGATGCGCCGCGATTCGAGTCTGCGCCGCGAAGTGGAGTTATCGCGCCTTACCGAAACGCTGCGCCACGAAATGAACCATGCCGAACGCGCTGCGCTGGGTATCGGCGACGCCAGCGACGCGCGCCTGTCGCGTGCGATCGCCGCGATGGTCGAAACCAAATCTCTCCCGCGAACGCCGGCAACGCGCAGTATCTTCACCCGCGCATTCCTGCCGCCCAAGAATGCGCGGTTAAGTTAGGAGGGGCAGCGAGCGGCCACTCTATGACGCATTTAGACGATGGATCGGCCGGAAGCCGCTTAGAGGGCGCTCCGTGAAAATCATGCTGCTGGGCCCCATTGAACGCGGGCCGATCTAGCTTGCATTCGTGCCATCGCCATCGCCATCGCCGATGACGCATGCTCGACGTCGATCAGATAGTTGTCGCATAGCAGAACTCGGCGTGGCCGCGTGCGCCGAGGTATAACGCGACGCCGGATCCGACGGCGATGTACGGGGCGGACCGCCTGGCTCGCAGCATCATCGCCGCCCGACCGGGCATGGCGGGTCGAAGCGGCCGATCGGTCTCTTTCGACAAGATTTGCACGACCGCGCAGTATCGGACGCCCGCGCGGAACCCGATCGGAACCGGCACGGAAAGGGCGGCGGCTGGGACCAGCAACCGCCGCCCTGATCGCTGCCGCCCGTGGGGGTTAGGAGACTTTGCGGCATCGATGTTCCGATGCGGAGAGGATCGTCCGATATAGTTAACGAAATATTGATTTCAGGGCCGCTTTGCGACGAGTTGCCGCGCGGGGCGCTATGAAGACAACAACCGATCGGGAAATTGCTCGCGATAATGCTGTATGCGCGTCGTGCGCAGGCCGGGCACGCCGATCCGGTCGAACAGACGCTGCCAATTCGCGAGTTCCTCCCGGCTCATTCGATAACGGGCGCACGCTTCTTCGGACGTAATCAACCCGCCTTCGATGGCGGCGACGACCTGTGCCTTGCGCCGGCTGACCCAGCGCGTCGTTTCCGGCGGTGGAAGATTATCCAATGTCAATTCTTCGCCGTGCGGGCCGATCACCGCCGCCGGGCGTATTTTCTGGTTTTCGAGCACTTCGATTCTCCGTCGCGCGGCTTCTGCCGCAGTGTGCCCCCCGGCTCTGTGCAACGGAAAATCACTCGCGAAATCGCGTAAACAAAGCTTCGGCAAACATTGTTAATTGCGACGAACCGCTAGGCGCGTTTGCCCGGCGTCACCTCCCGCCCGCCACGCCGATGCCGCCCGACATCCCACCCGGCGGTCATCGCTTTCAGCGCACAAACTGCTCAGGCAAAACCACGAACACTCTCAAATTCTGATAGGGTAGCCGCTGTCGGCCAACTCCCGCGGTGCGCGGCTTGGCGCAACTTCCAATACCCGCAATTGGTCGATTGCGCCTCATCCGACAGATCGCCTATGGCCACTGGCAGCGAACGAAAAGGGGAAACAATGGCCGCGTCATTTTCAGTGGACGAGCGACGCGAGCATTTTGCTTATTGCGTCCAACTGTTTGGCGGCACCACGGCATTCTCGCGGCGCCTTGGCATAGACGAGCGGGCCATCCGCCGTTTCATTAATGGCGAGCGGCCTCTTGGTGATGGGCTTTTGGAAGACACCGCAAAGGCACTGCGCCTGCTCATTGCTGAAGCAACCACGGCCGAAGCTCAGATCGCGACCACATTGCGCTTTCCGCCCACCGATCCATCGTAGCGGCTCGGCGACGGCGACGTCCGCTTCCGAAATTTCCTGCCTGAAACTTGCCTGACTGCAACCGGCCAAGACTGGCGGTTCATGTTCTGTCGGCAGATTATGCTGGCGAAACGTCGTTGGTGGGATGCAAGGCGGATGACGTGGAGGTCGTGAACTCCCCCTCCTGACCGGGGGAGGGCAGGTCAGACCGCAGCGATCTGTGCTTCGTCATTGGCGGCGACCTGCCGTGCGATCTGCACGGTCCGGGTCAGCGACACAAGGGTTCCCGGCGCGGTGTCCTCGACCGCAATCTCCGCTCCCAACTGCTTGGCGAGCGCCTGGACGATGCGCGTGCCCAGACCCGCTGGGGACCGTTCGGGGTCCTCCCCCATGCCGATCCCGTCGTCCGAAACCGACAAAGTCCAGTCGTCGCCTGTCGTGGCATAGCCGACGACGACATGACCGGGGCGGCCGTCCGGAAAGGCGTGCTTGAGCGCATTAATCACCAGTTCGGTGACGACCAGCCCCATGCTGACCGATATATCGCCGCTGATCGACACCGGATCGACGCGGGTAGTGAGCGTTAGCTGCTCGCGGTCATAGATCATCGACGCCCCGATGCTGGCGCATAGTTGCGCCAGATAGGGTTCGAGCTCGACTGCGCCCCCCTCGGATTCGGCGAGGTGGCGTTGCAGCGTCGCGATCGACATCACGCGTTGATGCGCGTCGCTCAAATGGCCGCGCGCCTCGTCCGACTGCACCTTGCGCGCGCTCTGCATCAAGATGCTCGCAATAATCTGCAGGCTGTTCGCGACGCGGTGCTGCATCTCGTGGAGCAGCGCGGCATTGGCGTGAACCAGTTCCTTGTGGCGCTTCTCGTTCTGCCGCTCTTCGGTGACGTCGATCACGGTGACCACCATCCTGGTGTTCAGGCCGTCGCCATATTCGAGCCGCTGCGCCTTGATCACGACGCATCGCACCGCCCCCGCGCTCGTCTTGATCTCCATCTCATAGGCTTCGACCTCGGCGGCGCCCGACAGCGTCGCTTCGATCAGCGAGTGCAGCCGCGGCAAGTCCCAATGATGATGGTCGAGGTCATAGATCGTCTGCCCGGTGACGGTGTCGGGATCGATGCCGAAGGCGGCACAGAAACTGTCGCTCGCCGCGACGATCGCCAGATTTTCGTCGAGCAGAAGCAGCGGCGCATCGGACGCGAGCACCAGCGCTAGCCCCAATGTGCGGCCCAGATTGATAGGTGGATTGTCGGCAGCCATGCGGCGCGCCTTCCCGGTCGACCCGGACCGCAGGGCGCGGCCTTGTCGGCAGACCAAATCGCGGAGCGAGTTGATCGACGTTGTCGATCATTGCCCCAAGGTTGCGGGCTTTAGCATGCCGGCGGAAGGAGGCATGCACGGAATCGACACGCCGCCGGTCTCTCCGCAAGTGGGACGGAGGGCTACAGACATCATCGGTCGATTGATGTCGCCACCGCGGCGACGTGCCAAAATGCGGGAAATCCAGGATATACGCCTAAAAGGACGCTGGACGGCGGCCGGGACCAGCGACCGCCGTCCTACTTTACGCCGCATGTGTGTGGGGCACAGGGGGTGCGGCACAGTCTCATCGTGGGGCCAGATGGATAACAAATCCTTAATTTTCACGCGATTTGCGGGGAGATGAATCGGGCGAAACTTTGAAAGCGGGCCCTGTCCCGAGGCTGATCTGATCCCCGGGCGACCCTCGGAGGCGCTCTGGCCGCGTCTCCTGAGAGCCATGAGACAAGTGGCCTCAGGAGACGGGGTTGTCCAGAAAACGCGGGAGCGTCGATTGAAGTTCCGGCAATGCCATTATGCGGCAGCGGATGGAGCGATAATATCGTCGGGGATGCTGCGCGCAAAATATGGAGCACGGCAAAAAGACCCCGCTGAGGGCGGGGCCTTTTCGTCTCCCGAATAATTCAGGAGAAGCCCCATCGGCCTCGGGGGTCGCAACCCGAAGGCTTCAGGAAAGCAGTCAGATCAATCGTGCGGTCGAAGCCATCGGCCCATCAGTCGGCGTCTCAATCGATAGTTCTACGCTGGAAAAGTCTCTCACAGGGAAAGGGACGACAGCCTCAACCGGGGCAGATTGGCCCGCCTGCTATTTGACGGCCTCTTGGGCCGCGTCGCCGACATCCTGAGCGGCATCACCCACCTTCTGCGCTGCCTCGGTGACTGCACCGGTTTCGGCCTTCTCGTTACCGAGGAACTGGAACCCTAGAAATGCCGCGATAGCCAGCGCGGCAACGACGAGGAGCGTGATGCCCGCCCCGCCACCGCGTTTCGGATCGCGGTCGACGACTGTTGTGGTATGTGACGTGCCGTCGGGTTCGCGGGTTGTATGGATCTCATCAACCATGGGAACCTCCTCTGAAGGATATCGCTTAGGACGCTTCCTTCGGACGAAGGTTCCGGTCCTGGCCAGTAGTAGACAGCACGGCCGCGCCCGCGGTGCTCCAAGACGAGTGTCCGCTTTCGCACATTTTTGCGCCGCAACCGGCCCGACCGCTTTCGGCCAATACGAACCGAAGTTGGCTGAGAGTGTTCGCCCTCAGCCAACCGGACGGAGGACGTTAAACAGTTGCAGGTTCGGGCAGCTTGATCCGCGGTGCCACTTCTTTAGCGATCAATTCCAGCGAGTGGAACCAGGGAGACGGGTCGTCGTAATAATCGTGGGATTCGACCTGGAGCGTGCCCCACCCGCCGCATGCGTCAAACAAGGTGCTGATTTTTTCGACCACCGTGTCGGGTGATCCCACGACGAAGACATGATCGACGAGGAATTCGAGATCGGCCTTGAGCGGATCGATGCCCGCATCCTTGGCAAAGCCGTCCATCATGCCGAAGCGGCGCCAGATCGGGATGAGATAGCGGTTGAAGCAGTAGCCGATCGGGCCTTCCATCACGAGGCGCTTTGCCTCGGCATCGGTGTCGGCGACGAATACAGTTTGCGACACGGCGTGGCGCTGGCGATGCGGAGTGAAACCGGCCTTGATATTGGCCTCCGAGTAGATTTCCCAATGGCGCTTCAGCGCGTCGATACCCGAGAAGATCGAGACCGGCTTGAAGTTGCGCTCGCCGGCGAGCCGCATCGAAGGCGAGTTAGCGCTGAAGCCGGTGACCGCGAATTCGGGGAAGCCGCCGCCGTAAGGCGAGTAGTTGGCGAGTTTGTGCTGCTCATCCTCCTCGGTGACCGCCGGCTCTTCCTCGGGGAAGCCCGCGTCCCAATATTTGCCCTCGTAGAAAAAGGGTTCGCGCGCCCAAATCTTCTCCATGATGAACAAGGATTCGCGCACCATGTCGTTGAGATGCTCGGTGTTCTGATCCTCTTCCTTGATACCGTGCATATAGGAAGCGAGCGGATAGGCGCCTGCGCCGATCCCCATGAAATAGCGGCCTTCGAGAATCTGCGAAAGCCAGCCGACGGTCATCGCCAATTTGGTCGGATTATGGTGCGGCAGGATATGCGCCATCGGCGCGAAGGCGATATTCTTGGTCTGTAGCGCGGCGGCTGCGATGATCAGTTCGGGATTGGGAATATTCTCCCAGACCTGCGAGGCATGCTCGGAAATCATCATCGTCGAAAAGCCGGCCTTGTCGGCGGCGATGGAGCTCTGCACCCCCCATTCGAACGTCTGCCGCGCGGTGCGCTCCGGCCGCATATAGGGGTGAAAAATTAGACCCGTGTCCATCGCCATGACATATCTCCCATTGTTATTTTAAGCCACGTGGCTTAAATATTATATCGGGGTTTGGGTCAAGCGAATTCCGTAGGGTCATCTTCGTTTATGCTGCAGGAAAGCGGCGCAGCATTGTTGATCGCGCGGGCCGGCTGCGGCAAAGTCTTTAGCGAGCGAGATTCCAAGGGAGACGCCGTGACATCGATGCCCATCAGCAAGCGCGCGGTGCGCAGTGACGACGCCAAGACGCGGCTGATTCTCGCGGCCGAGATCTTGTTCGCGAAGGGCGGGATCGAAGGCGTGTCTCTGCGCGAGATCGCGGCCGCGGCTGGGCAGCGCAACCATCATGCGGTGCAATATCATTTCGGGATTCGCGACACGCTGGTCCAGGCGGTCTTCGACTATCGAATGGACCAGATGGAAGCCAAGCGCGGCGAGATGTTGCGGGCGGCGCGCGATGCCGGCCGGCTGGACGATGCGCGCACGATTATGGACATCATTTTCTTGCCGCAGCTCGAACTGATCGATGCGCATGGCGACCACAGCTACGCCAATTTTCTCTGCCAATATCTGCTGCGCAACAGCGATACGGAGTTCGGCCGCTTCGGGGGACACTTGCCCCCGCACATTGGCGAAGCCTTGGCGCTCCTGCGCGCGCGACTTGATTTCCTCTCCGACGACGTCGCCCAGCGGCGGCTGATCACGGCCTGTTTCATGTTCCTGAATATCTTGGCGGCGCATACCCGCGATGCCGAGGGCCAGCGGATCGACCGGGAATTTTCGGCGGCGCTCGACGATACGCTGAACCAGATCGTCGCCGCGACGTGCATGCCGCTGGCCGCTTCGCATATCGCTCAGGAGCCGAAAAACGTCTCGCGGGCGTGAATCGTGTCCATATACTCGCGCACCGTCGCGACCTTGCCATCGCGCAGCGTCACCAGGAAATGATAGCTGTTTGCATAGACGCGGCCGTCTTCCATCGTCGCAAAGGATGTGGCTTCGACCGCGACCCGGTCGTCCTCGGCGGTCATCACCGTCGGCGTGATGCGCAGCGCCCCTTCGCGATAGAGCGCCCGCGCGCCGTCGAGCAGGCCGGCGAGCGTCGCCTTGGGATAGGTGCCCGACATGCCCTCGATCGCGCCAGACACCCACCAGCTGCCTTCGTCATGCATACGATCGATTACGCCGGGCACGTCGCCCTTTGAGAAAGTCTCGAAAAAGTCCGCGACGATCGCCTTGTTGCCCGCAGTGGATGTCATCGCCTTCGCTCCGGCTTCATGTTTCAATCGGCTGGCGATCGACGATCTCGAGGCCGAAGCCTTCGAGCGCCGCCATCTTGCGGTTGCTCGAGGTGAGCAATGTCATGCGGCGGACGCCGACGTCGCGTAATATCTGCGCCCCGAAACCATAGTCGCGATCGCTCGCGCGCTCGGCATATTCACGGCGCCCGCCGCCGACCCGGCGCGAGATCGACCGCGGATCGGCATCCTGAATGAACACCGCGACTGCGGGACCTTCATGGGCTGCGAGTTGCTTGAGGGCGGCCGGTACATAATCAGGATGCGCGTTGCGGTATCCCAAAAGGTCGGCGGTCAGGTCAAACTGGTGGACACGGACCAAGGTGTTGGAGTCGGGCCCGATCGTGCCGCGCGTCAGCGCCACATGTTCTCCGCCTTCGATCGTGTCGCGATAGACGTGGATGGTGAAATCATCGCCATAATGGCTGACGAACGGACCCGATGCCACGCGTTCGACCAGCATTTCGGATTTGCGCCGAAAGGCGATCAGGTCGGCGATCGTGCCGATCTTCATGTCATGTTTGGCAGCGAACGGGATAAGGTCCTCTAGCCGCGCCATCGACCCGTCGTCGTTCATCACCTCGCAGATGACCGCCGCCGGGATCAGCCCCGCGAGTTTGGAGATATCCACCGCCGCCTCTGTGTGTCCAGCGCGGACGAGGACGCCGCCGGCGCGCGCGACAAGCGGGAAGACATGGCCCGGTGTGACGAGATCGCTCTTCGGGTCGCGCGAGTTGATTGCGACCGAAATGGTATGCGCGCGGTCAAAGGCCGATATGCCCGTCGTCACCCCTTCGCGCGCCTCTATCGACACGGTGAAGGCTGTGCCATGACCCGAGCGGTTGTTCTGCGACATCTGCTCAAGCTCAAGAAACCTTGCGCGTTCGGCGGTTATGGTAAGGCAGATCAGACCGCGAGCGTGGGTCGCCATCTGGTTGATACGGTCGGGCGTTGCGAACTGCGCGGGAATGATGATGTCGCCCTCATTCTCGCGGTCGTCGGCATCGACGAGGATGAACGGCTTGCCGTTACGCGCTTCGGCGATAATCTCTGCGATGGGCGAGATTGTGGTCACCGGGTCATGCCTGGGTTTCGATACAGTCGGCAAGGTCATGATAGCCTCCGCGAAAAAAGAGCAAGGGGGTGCCGCTGTCGCGCATTTCGAGCGCCTGTACGCTCCCCACGACAAGCAGATGGTCACCGATCTCGGTCACCGACGCAATCGAGCATTCGATCCACGCGAGAACATCGTGCAGGAGCGGCAGCCCGGCGGGACTCGTTGCATATTCGAGCCCCTCGAACTTGTCGGCTGCCTTGGCAGCAAAACGACTCGAATGATGCTTCTGGTCGGCGGTCAGAATGTTCGCGCAGAACCGCCCGGTCGCCGCAATCTGCGGCCAGCTCGACGACTTCTTGTCGGGGAAGAAGCCGACCAGCGGGGGATCGAGCGAAATCGAGGTGAAGCTTCCCACGACCATGGCGTGACGCGCACCGTCGTGCGAGGCGGTGACGACGCAGACGCCCGTGGGATAGCAACCGAGGACGTTGCGGAAGTGACGCGGATCGATCGTGCTCATGGTTTGGCCTCAGCGTCCTGTCCACACGGGTTTACGTCCCTCGGCGCGCGCGGCATCGCCCTCGCGCTGGTCGGCACTGCCCGCATATTGCTCGATCTCTTCGAACTTGGTCATCAACGCGACGTTGAGCGGATATCCCAGCCGACCGTTCGCCGATGCTTTCGCTGCCTGATTGGCGAGCGGCGCTGCCTTGTTGATCTTGTCGGCCCATGCCTGCGCGCTCGCCGCAAGGTCCGCATAGGGCACGACCTGATTGACGAGGCCGAAGCGCTCGGCGGTTGCGCTGTCGATACGCTCGCCCGTGAGGATCATCGCCATGGCGATATGGTACGGCAGTTGGCGCACCGCGCGATGGACCACGCCGCACTCGCCGATGATTCCGACCTTGGTTTCCGGGAGGCCGAACTGGGCCGTGTCGGCGGCGACGATGATATCGGCGCACATCGCCAGTTCGAACCCGCCGCCGACGCAGAAACCCTGGACAGCAGCGATCAGCGGTTTCGTCAGCGTCACCAGGGGTCCACCGATACCGGTGAGCCCTCCAGCCAGCGCCATGCGCGATTTGCGTTCTGCTCCATCGGACACATCGCCGCCAATACAAAAGCCCTTCTCGCCTTCGGCAGAAAGGATCGCGCACCAGATTTCGGGATCGTCGTTGATCGTCTGCCACGCATCGAACAGCAGATCGTCCATCGCGGGCGTAATGGCGTTGAGACCATCAGGCCGGTTGAGGCGGACATGTGCAGTGTGACCGGAAACGGAAAATTCGATATCAGCCATTGGCTGCTTCCCCTTTAAAACGTCGGAATATTTCGGTTGAGCTTTCGCCGCGGAAACGCGCCAAGGTGTCGCGCAAGCCATCCCTGGCGAGCGTTTCGCGCAGTTCGAGGACCGCGGGCTCGAAATGTAGGATGGCGTCGCTTTCGGCGACGGCATTGACCGCGGTGATAAAACCGCCGGCTTCCATCGCGCGGTTGATCGACATTTTCTTCATCGCAAGCACCGGCGCCGGGATTTTCGCGATCCGCGCCGCCAGCGCCTCGACGCACGCGATCAATTGATCGGCAGGTACCGCAGCATTGGCCCAGCCCCAGGCTTCGGCGGTCCGCCCGTCCACATGATTGCCGGGCAGGAACGCCAGCTCCTTGGCGCGCTTCGCCCCGACCTGCGACACCCAGGCGGGCGCGATATAGCCCCCGCCGATCGGCAGACCCGGCTCGCCGATCCGCGCGTCGTCAGCGACGATCGTGAGATCGGCAAAGCAGGGCAATTGCGCCGCGATGCCGAGGCAGAAGCCGTGAATGGCGACGATGACCGGTTTCGGGTGCCGCCACATCGCCTGCCAGCGCTCGAGATTGCGGCGCAGCCGCGCGACATCTTCGGAGGGCGTGGCGGCGCCGCCATATTCGCCAAGGTCCACACCAGCGCTGAAGCCCTTGCCTTCGCCCCGGATGCCGATCACGGGCGCGCCTTCGCCCGTCAGCCGATCAAGCGCGACCGAGAAGGCATCGAGCAGCGCTGCGGAAAAGGCGTTCGACGCATCGGGCCGATCGAGGATAATCCAGTCGATGTCCGGTCCGGACTCGATGCGCAGCGGCGGGCTATCGGTCATTTCAATCGCCGCGTCCGACGGGGTTGAAGGCCCGGACATGATAGTCGGTCGTCATCGTCGTTTTGAGGATGCGGGTCTTGAATTTCCACCCGCCGTCCTGCTTGACGACCACATCATGATATTGGCCATAGAGGACGCCGTCGGGGCGCTCCTTCGTGTAGCGGTGGATGGCCAGAACGATCGCGCGTACCTGGACCTCGGCGTCGCTCACCCAATCGAAGGTGACGCCGGACACATGGTGCGATGTCGCCGTGAAGAAGGTGCCGATGCCATCGAGCGTCTGCTTATAGGCCTCGATCCCCTTCGCACCGAAATTGGGGGCGTAGCTGACTTCGCAATCTTCGACGAAAAGCTCCGCCATCTTCTCGGGCTGGTTCATGTCGAGAAAAAAGGCATAGTCGTGGATGATCCGCTCGATTGCGCGTTCGTCCAGTAACCGGGCCAGCGCCTGATCTTGGGTCACTCATCATATCCTTTTCGTTGTGGGCCGGCGGCGGGCCGCTCGGCATGGTGGCTCGACCGGCGGGAAGACTCCCAACCAAAGGCTGGAAGATCTCCCCCCGGAGTGGCATCAGAACTTGACCGAAAGCTCCGCGCCGATCGTGCGGGGTTCGCCAGGATACCAGGTGTTCACCCCGTTCGAGGCACCGAGCGCATATCCTGAGATGTGATAGACCTTGTCGGTAAGGTTCCGGACGAATACCGCCGCGGAAACCCTGCTCTCCATGATGTCCTTCCAGCTGTAGCGCAGGGCGATGGTCGAATATCCGTCGAGGCGGGTACCCGGCGTGGACGTGCCGTTCGTGCTGGAGAAGAAGGTGTGCGTCTGGCCGTAGAAATCCGCGCGCAAATCCATTGTGCCCAAATTGGCGGGGACCGGGAGCTTCACTACGACGTTGGCCGAGCCCGACCATTTCGGGCTGTCGGGATAGGAATCCACCTCGAGGCTTCCGACGAACGGGATGGGGACCGTGTTCTTCGTATATTCGGCATCGGTGAAAGCGAGGTTGAAACCGACATCGAGCCAGTCGGTCAGGCCGATGTTCGCGTCGAGTTCGATGCCTTTTGTTACGGCCTCCGGCACATTGACCGTGAATCCGGCGGGGGCGCCGCCAACGACCGCGTAGAGCGCACGCTGAGCATCCTTCACGATGACCTTGTAGGCGGCGATGTTGAACTGCGCCGGCGCTTCGCCGATCCGCCCATTGAACTTGTAGCCCAGCTCGAAGTCGTGGACCTTCTCGTTCTTGAAAAGGTTGGCAGGTCCACCCGTCAGCGGGTCGATGAACGGGGCGACCGTGCCGTTGAGGTTGCCCGACCGGAAGCTGCCGCGCTGATTGAAATAGACCATGTTGTTGGAGTCGATCTGATATTGCAGACTCGCGGTCCAGGCGGGCGCCGAGAGCTTTTTGCTCTGCCTCGCGGCCGGTGAATCCGGATCGACGCCGAAGACGTTGCCGGGCGCTTGCGTGATCCCGACATTCACCCAGGTGTAGCGACCTCCGAGGGTGGCGGTCAGCTGGTCGGTAACCTTGTAGCTGAGCTGGGCAAATACGGCCTTCGACGATTCCCTGTTTCGGTAGGCATAGGAGATATCGGCGATCCCTCCCGGAACGACATCGGCACCGATGTTGATCGGAATGATCTCGAAGCGCCGCTGGCGCGAATAGAAGACGCCGGCGGTGTAATCGAGGCGATCGTCGAAGGCCGTTCCCTGGATTTGCAACTCATTGGTGTAGGTCTTCGAACGGAAGGTCTGACCGCCCGGCGTGCCGGTCGCGTTGATCCCGCTGAGTTTGAACAGCCAGAGACTGCCGAACGGGCCGCCACCCAGATTGCCCGGCGTATTGGCTTTGCCCTGCATATAGGAAAAGATGTTCTTGACCTTCACGGTGTCGCTGAGATCGACTTCGGTCGTGTTCGAGACGAAGAAATTTTCAGCGCTGTGCGGTAGGTCGAACTGCAGAAACGTCTTGTACGGATTGTCGTGCGAGAATTTCGTAAAACCCTCGACTCCGCCCGGAAAAAAGCCCGGTCCCGCCGGTCCGTCGTTGCCGCCATAAATTGCCGCCAGCGTCGCATCCCACGTCACGCCCGTGGTGTTGAAGAAATGGTTTGTCCCGTCGCTGTTGAACTGCGTCGACGGATCGCCGGGCGTCGTCGGTACCGAGTTATAGTTGATGATGTTTCCGGCGCCCTCGGTTCCCTTGACCCGGTCATATTGGACGACCGTGGAGTTCTTGATCGTGTCGCTGGGTGTGAACAGGATCGTTGCGCGGGCCGAGCGGCTGTTCTTGTCGCCCAGCGTGTTGCCGGTATTCACGTTGGTGACATAGCCATCGCCGCGGGTGATATCGCCCGCCAGCCGGACTCCGAGTTTCCCGGGGATCAGCGGCAGGTCGATCGCCGCCTGCATCTGGCCATAGTCGCGTTCGGCGCCGCGCAGGATAACATAACCCGTAAATTCATCGCCGGGCATCGGCGTCGAATAAAGGACGGCGCCGCCCGTCGCGTTGCGCCCGAACAAGGTGCCCTGCGGCCCTTTCAACACCTGGATCGAACCGAGGTCGAAAAAGGCGGTCGAGGTGTTGTTCGGATTATAGGGCGCTTCGTTGAGGTAGGTCAGGACGGCAGGGCTCGTTCCCGAAAAGGGATCGAGCGACTGACCGCGCATGCTGAAGCTGAGCTGGTTTGAATTCTGGCCGTTCTTGACCTGTAGGCCGGGCACGAGCGTTCCGATATCCTGTTCGCTGGTGATCGCCCGGTCCTGGAGCGTCTCGGCATCGAAGGCGACGACCGAAACCGGCACCCGGGAGAGGCGCTCCTCCTTGCGCTGCGCCGTGACGATGATTTCATTTGGCGCAGGGGCTTCGGTTTCCGAGGGGGCTTCAGGGGCCGGGGGCGCAGCTTGCGCCATCGCGCTCGCCGGAAAAGCCCAGGCAGCCGCGAGGATGGTGCTGCAGAGCAGGATATGACCCGTTCTATGTTTTGCTTTCGACATGTCTCTCTCCCTCATGATTATCATTATTCGGCGGAAGACGCTCCCGCCGTTGCCGTTTTCTGAGTCTCTTGCTTGATGTCTTGCCGCGGAAAGTCGCTCGCCTGCGGCGCGGCGCCCGGCCAGCGGATATTGAGCGGGCTCGACAGCGATGTGCCGACGTCCGACCAGGGGCCGACATGGATCGCACGCATCTCGCGGCGAGCGATCCGCCATTGTCCGTCTTCGCGCCGATAGCGGTCGAGGTAGCGGACGGCCGCGAAATAGGTCGCGTCGCCGATCCCTAGTTCTAGATGCGCCGCGACCGTTCCGCTGGCCGCATCGGCACCGTTGAAGACGAGGTGCACGTAATTCGGGGTATGGACGGTCTGGCCCATGCCGGAGCGCGCCGTTTTCAGGAAGTCGGTGATGGCCGCGCGCCCTGCGCTATCGGCAAAACCTGATGCGGCGAAGGACGCGTCGCGGGTGAAGCAAAGGCTTAGCCGCGCATAGTCATCGTCGTCGGTGGCCTGAAAATAGGTCGCGACGAGATCGTGCAGCTCCGCACGATCCTCCAGCTTGCGCACCCGGTCTTCCAATGTTGCCACGGTTTTTTTCCTATCCCAGACCGCTCGTGTAAACACATGTGTTGACTAGTCAACGTTAAAGTTGACTGGCGGCGCAAAAAGGGTAAGCCGGGCTTATGGAAATGCTGTTTTTGCCTCATTTGCGCGAGACGACGCTGAAGGCGCTCGAGGGTGTTGCGGACGGAAGTCCGCTGTTGCCGCTGCCGCGCGCGCTGATCCAGTTGGGCCTCGCGGCCTCGGTCACGTCGCTTGAGCGCGGGGCGTTGTCCGTTGCGGTTGCGGCCGCCTATGACCGCGGCGCGTCGCCGGCGCAGGTGCAGGAAGTGATCGCCCTGGTCTCGGGACTCGGGGTGCACTCGCTGATGATCAGCGCGGTCTTGGTGCTCGAAGAGGCGCAGCGGCGCGGCCTCGTGCCCGCCGGCGGCGCGCTCGATGCCGAGCGTCAGGCCTTATGGGATGCGCGAGTGGGGGACGATCCCTTCTGGACCGATTTCGAGCGCGAGATGCCGGGCTTTCTGAGAGCGATGCTCATCCTGTCGCCTGACATCTTCACGGGCTTTTTCGACTATTGCGCGATCCCGTGGAAATCCGGCACCGTGCCGGCGCGCGTCAAGGAATTGATCGCGATGGCGAGCGACGCGACACCCGCGCACCGTTTCGGCCCGGGGTTCCGCGTCCATATGGGCAATGCGCTCAAATTGGGATGCGGCCGCGCCGAAATTCTCGAGGCTCTAAGCCTCGCGGCCGCGGCGCCGACGCATCGCGGGACGCCCTGAGCCTCAAGCAACATCCCACACGAACGGCACATCCTCGACCGCCGCGATGATGCCCGACCGATAGATCGGGTTCGCGCCATCGGCGAGGCGGAAGTCGGGAATGCGTTTCAGCCATTCCTGCAACGTCACGGTCGCCTCCATGCGCGCGAGATGCATGCCGACGCAGCGATGCGGGCCGCCGCCAAAGGTGGTGTGCTTGGGACCTTTGCGATCCCATTGGATATCCATCGGGCAAGCATTTTCATTGGCATCGAGCCCGTGGAGCACGGTCGGCAGCAGGATCATGTCGCCATGCTTGAGCTCGACGCCATGGAAGACCTGATCCTTGGCCACCATGCGCGCTTCGGAAACGACGGCGAAACGCCGGAACAATTCTTCGACGCCGCGCAGGAGTTTCAGGTCGTTGCCCTGCAACTCGGCGACCTTGTCCGGATTGCGCGCCAGGTAGATCATCATGAAGCTCAGGAAATTGACGACCGTGTCGAGCCCGCCGAGCAGCAGCAGCGAGATCATCCCGATCGCCTTGTCGTGGGGCAGGGGTTCGCCATTGACCGTGCCGTTCACCATCACCGAAATCAGGTCGGTGCCGTCGCCGCCGCGCCGCGCATTGATGATCGGTTCGACATATTCGAAGAATCCGGTGTTGGCAGCGTCGAGGCATTCCGCCATTTCCTCGGGCGTGTCGCCGGTCGGGCGGGTCATGCCAACCGCGAAATGTTCGAGCTTGGGCGCATCTTCCATCGGCAATCCGGCCATCGCCATGAACACCTTCACCGGGAAAATCTTGGCGTAGTCGGTGGAAAAGTCGCAGTGGCCGCGCGGCGCTATCTCGTCGATCAGTTCGATCGCGGTTTGGCGTACCTTATCCTCGACCTCCCGAATGCGCGCGAGGTTGAGCCCGGTGTCGAGCAGCTTGCGATAGGGCGTATGTTCGGGCGGATCCATCCGCGTCGGCACCATCAGATATTTCTCGCCCGCTTCCTTGGGCAGGAAAATGACCTCGCTCGAAAAGCGCGCGGGATCTTCGTAGATCTCGCGGACCATTGGACCGTCCATCGCTATCCAGTGGCCGCCGGTCAGCGGGGTCCAGACGAGCTTGGGCATGTTCTGCGCGTGCAACCCCACCCAGGCTTCATGATAGCCAGCCTCGATGCCGTCGAGGGCATACATGTCGATGTCGCGGACAAGATGGTCCGGAACATGGGCGGGCTTGGCGACGCGCGACCGGTTGTCGGCAACGGGTGCCGTCTGGGTGTCAATGGATGTTGCATGGTTCATGGAAAGTCTCGCTTGTTCGATGTCAGCTATGTTCGGGATCGATGACGGCTTTGATGACGGTGCCCGCCGCGGTCGCCTCGAGCGCCGCGCTGGCACCGGCCACGCCGAAGCGATGCGTGACAAGCGCCGCCAGCGGCACGCGGTCCTGGCACCGCACCGCGAGTTGTAGTGCGTCATGGTAGTTTTTAGGCTTGGGGAAGCTGGCGCCAGCCACGGTCAAATTCTTGATCGTCAGGTCGCGCGGGCTGATCGGCTGGGTGCCGATCGCACCCCACAATCCGAGGATGATATAACGCCCGTGGTTGCCGGTGAGGTCGACGCCTTCGGGGAAGGCCGGCAGGACGCCCGCCGCCTCGACCACGACATCGGGGCCATTCGCACCGCAGAGATCATAGATCTGCCGCCGCCGCTCCTCGGCGCTGTCCTTGAGCGAAACCGTCGCGGTGGCACCGAGCGATTTTGCCACGTCGAGCCGGCTGGCATGGACGTCGACCGCGATCACTTCGCGCGCTCCCATCAAAGAGGCGACGAGCACCGCGGCAAGGCCGACAGGGCCCGCGCCCTGCACGACCACGCTTTGCCCGATCCGGACGGGGCCGCAGCGATCGAAGCCGCGCAAGACGGTGGGCAGCGCGCATCCCAAGGCAATCACCGCATCGACCTCGGCATGGTCGGGCACGCGGAAGAAGGCGAGCCCATTGGGCAGCCAGGCAAAGTCGGCATAGCTGCCCCAATTGGGCTTTTTGGCGTCTTCGAAGAATTGCGAATTCTCGCACGGCGTCTCTTCGAGCACGGTGCAGCTGTGGCAGCGATGGCAGAGCGAGATCGGCGCCCAGTAGACGAGATCGCCAGGCTTGACCGGCACACCCGCATAGTCGGTGGTCACCCCCGCGCCGAGTTTCTCGACCCGGCCAACGCCTTCATGGCCGAGGATGATGGGGAAGGGCATGACGCCGGCGCCGCCATCGGCGATATGAACGTCGCTGCCGCACACGCCGCCGACGATAATCCGCACCAGCGCGCCACCGGGCTCGGGATCGACGATCGGCACGTCCCAGGTTTCGATGCGGTTGGGCTCGACGAGCACGCATGCCTTGCCAGTTGCCATATGTTGTTTCCTTCCCGCGGCCCCATTCTTGTGCTGGATGCCGCATCATTTTTTTCCGCCCGTCAGTTGGGCATTTTCACTTTCGGACATACTTCGGTCGCGAGCCGCCGCAGCGACTCCTCCCAAGGTTTGGGATCGTCGAGGCTGTCATGCTGATTGGCGACAATTTGTCCCCAGCCGCCGCACGCATCGGCGAGCTTCTCCAGTTTCTCGATCACCGTTTCGGGCGACCCACACAGGATGACATGATTGATCAGAAAATCATCGTCGATGTCGGCCGGCGAAATGTCCTGGCCGCTGTCGGCGATAATGCCGTCGAACAGCCCGAACTTGACGTAGATTTCTTTCAGATATTCGTGCCAGGTGCGCATCATCCCGGTCTTCAGCACCATCCTTTTGGCTTCGGCATCGGTGTCGGCGATGAACACGTCGCGGCAGACGCGATAGCGGCTGCGGTCGGCGGTGCGCCCCTTTGAGGCCATTGCGGTTTCCCATGTGTCCCAATGCGCTTTCATCTGCGGCGTGCCGCCGAAGAAGGAGATCGGGCTATAATCGCGCTCGCCCGCGAACTTCATAGACGAGCTGTTCATCGACAGGCCCGTGACGGCAATCTCGAGCTTGTCGCGCCCCCCATAGGGGCTGTTGTCGGCGATCAGCACATTATATTCGGGCATCGTTTCCGAGCCCGGGAACCCAGCCTGGAAATATTCGCCTTTCTCGACGAAAGGTTTGCGCTCCCACACCCGCTCCATCAAACGCAGCGCCTCAAGCTGGCGCGGCGGCAGGCTCGAGATATTCTCATAGCCATGCAGGATCGCATCGGTGTGATGGCCGCCGGGTGCGACGCCAAGGAAATAGCGGCCTTCCATCACCTGGCTGAGCCAGCCGATGCGGATCGCGAGCGTCGCGGGATCGTGATAGGGCAGCAGATGCGCCATCGGCGCAAAGCGGATATTCTTGGTCGTCTGCGCGCACGCGGCAATGACCGCTTCGGGCATCGGGATATTTTCCCAGCCCAGCGTATAATGTTCGCCGATCATATAATCGGTGTAGCCAACCTCGTCGGCGATCCGCGCAATTTCGAGCGCCCAGTCGAACACCTGCCGCGGTGTACGGTTCGGCGGATTATAGGGGGTCATAAAGATTCCGCACTGCATAGGCATCGACTTCTCTCCCAGATTTTATCTTTATCGCTGCGACCTAGACATAGGTCCCGTCGGCAGCTTTGGTCGAAAAGCGCGGCGCGACCTTGGCGATGAACTCTTCAAGCTCGGCATGATTTTCATCGGGCTCGAGATGGCCTTGCCCGAACATCAGGAATAGTTCGTCGAAGCCGAGCTTGTCGTGCGCCTTGCCGATCTGGTCGGCGATCTCGTCGGCCGACCCGATCAGGACATTGGGGGGACGCTGACCAAGCGGGATGAACCATTCGTCCCAGAACCACATATGCTCTTCCATGAGCTTTTTGGCGCGTTCCTTGTCGCTGGTGAGCATCAGGAAGCCGCCCCATGCAGAGGCATCGGTGCTGGTGACTTCGCGGCCGTGCTTGGCGGCATGACCGATGTAGCGCTGATTGAGCGAGTCACAGAAATCGAGATTGTCCGAGAGGACGATCAGCTTGCCGCCTTCCTCCGCCCAGAAATCGATCGTCCGTCCCGATGCTGCGAAGCCGCCGTAAATCGGCGGATGCGGGTCCTGATAGCAGCGCGGCGCGATGCCGATCTGGCGGACGATACCGTCGGCATCCTGACCCTTGCCATATTTCGCATAGGCAGGGTGACCGCCCGATCCGCCCTCGGGCGGGAACTGCCAATTGTCACCCTTGTGGTCGAAGACGTCGTTGGTCCACGCCTTCTTGATAACGCGCACGCCCTCTTCGAACAGCGAGCGGTTGCGCGCATCCTGCTGGTCGCGCGCCTTCACATTGTCGGGTGTCGTCGCGCCGACGCCTTCCTTGATTCCATAGGCATCGACCCAGCGCGCATGATAGCCGCGGGTGAAACCGCAATAGAGCCGGCCTTGCAGCATATGGTCGAGCGTCGCGATCTCTTCGGCGACGCGCACCGGATTGTGCGTCGTCATGGTGTAACCCATGATCCCCGCCTTCATCCTTTTGCTGTGCTGGCCGACGAACAGGCTGAACATGCCCGGATGGTTGTTCGCCTCGAATCCCTCGATCTGCAGATGGTGCTCGGGCTGGCAGTAGCCATAGAAACCCAGCTCGTCGGCATGCTTCACATAGCCGCGCACCTCTTCGAGGAAGCGCTGGTAAAGTTCGGGACGCTGGCCAGCCATTCCCTGTTCGATCTCGTGCCGCCGCCCGACGACGCCGGTCTGCATCAAATGGAATTTCATAGCCCGCTCCTCACCCGATCGTTTTTATCAACACTCGCGTTGATAGGGAGGTTGGAGCCTTCCTGTCAATGGACAATCGGACAGTCAACAATAGCGTTGACAGATTGCTCGGGACTACGCATGAGTGACGACGCGCACAAAAAAGATGCGGGAGAGGATATGAGTTTCGACAGCTGGTCAGCGACGGCGACGCTTGGCGACTTGCTGGTGCAAAGCGCCAGCCGGTTCCCCGAACGCAAGGCGATCGTGTTCCCCGAGAGCGCAATCACCTATACCGCGCTGCTGGAAGGGGCGGTGGCAGTCGCTCGCGGTATCATCGGATTGGGGATTGCACCCCGATCGAACGTCGGCCTGCTCGCCAATAACGGACACGAACTCGTCACCGGGCTGTTCGGGGCATGGCTCGCCAATTGCGTGGCAGTCCCGCTTAACGCGCGGCACAAGGAACATGAGCTGGGATATATCATCAACAACGCGCAGATCGCGGTGTTGCTGACCGCTGCCGGCGATACCAGTCACGTCGATTTTCGCGACAGCATCGCCAGCGCGCTGCCTTCGCTCGCGGACGCCGCCACAGGCGATCTCGCGCTAACCGAAGCGCCGATGCTCCGGCATGTCGTGTTACTCTCCGGCGATGCTCCACCTGCCTTTACCGACGCCGCGACCTTTGCTGCGGCCGGTAGCAAAGTGGGGGCAGGCGAGGTCGATCGCCGCCGCCGCTGTACGCGCCTGCGCGATACCGCGACGATCATTTACACCTCGGGCACGACCGCCAACCCCAAGGGGTGCATGCTGACGCACGAGGCGATGTCACGCGGTCCCGTCGAGCGCGCCGACAAGCGCTTCCGCTCGGGCGAATGCGACGTCACCTGGGGGGGCGGGCCGCTGTTTCATATCGGCTCGCTCGCGCCCTTCATCGGCTCGATCGGCGCGTCGGGCACCTATTTGACCGATACCTTCTTCAACCCGGCCCGCGCCGTCGCGCTGATGAAGCGCGAAGGGGTCACTGCGATGTGGCCTTGGTTTCCGGCGATCCTCCAGCCTTTGCTCGACCAGCCCGACTTTGTCGCCGCGACCGAAAAGGTCCGCGCGATGTTGCTGATCGGACCCGAGGCGCTGGTCGACCGGGTCCAGAAATTGCTTCCCGAGGCCGAGATCATGCAGGCCTGCGGGATGACCGAAACCTCCGGTATTTTCGCGCTCAGCGACCCCGACGAAACGCCGCAGCAACGCGCAACCAGCAATGGCAAAGCGGTCCCCGGCATCGAACTGCGTATCGTGGACGAGGATGGCGCCGACGTGCCGCCGGGAACGGTCGGCGAAATCTGGGTCCGCGGCTATTGCGTGATGGAGGGCTATTACCGCGATCCGGTTAAAAGTGCCGAAGCGCTCGATGCCGATGGCTGGCTACATACAGGCGACCTCTATACCCGTAGCGCCGACGGCCGCCTGATCTTCAATGGCCGCGCGAAGGACATGCTCAAGGTCGGGGGCGAGAATGTCGCCGCGATCGAGGTGGAGGCGTATCTTTGCAGCCATCCCGCGGTGCGAATTGCCGAAGTCGTCGGCCGCCCCGATCCCCGATTGGACGAGGTGCCTATCGCCTTTGTCGAGCTGATGCCCGGCTTCGAGGCGAGCGCCGACGAGCTCATCGCGCACTGCAAGGGACGGATCGCGGGCTATAAAGTCCCGCGCGCGGTGCATTTCGTGAAGGCCGAGGATTGGCCGATGTCGGCGACAAAGGTCAACAAGCGGGAATTGCGAGCCTGGCTCGCCCAGCTCGAGCCATGAGGTCAGTCCTTGCGGCGTGCCATCCCGTCGAAGAAGATATCGCTGAACCCTTCGGACACTTCGAGCGCGGGATGCGCGCCGCCCGGTTGGTACCAGCGGTGCGTCCAGTTGAGCATGCCGAACACCGCGTTCGCGGCGACCGACACCGGAATGTCGGAGCGCATCTCGCCCCGCTCGATCAGTTCGGAAATCAGGCTCATCACGATGCGTTCGAACTTGCGCGTCTGGCTGATGATCTGCTGCGCCCACGCACTTTTTTCGCCGGCGATGCGGTTCATCTCTTCCTGGATGTAGACATACATGTGCGGATAATGCTGGTCGTAGGCGCTCATCAGCTGGTTGATGACGCCGCGCAGCCTCTCCGCGGTGGACAGGGCGGGATCGTTGGCGATCCGCTCGCACTCGTTGATATTGTCGTCGACTCCGACACGCAGGCACTCGCGGAACAATTCCTCCTTGCTGCCGAAATAATAATAGACCGTCGCCCGGTCGAGCCCCGCCTTATGGCCGATCTCCGCCAGCGTCGTCGCGCGGAAGCCGTTGTTTTTAAACTGGCGTCCGGCGATCTCGACCAGCTCGGCGCGCTTGGCCAGATAGTCGGTGCTGCCGTCTTCGAGGGCCGTTTTGCGGCGGCGGGAAATGTTGCTCGATTGCGCCATGGCCGCCTGCCTACCCCCCAACCGGCCGCAATTCCACACTTATTCATACCGCAATATCAGGAGAGAGAAGATGGGTCAGCTCGACGGGAAGATCGCCATTGTCACCGGCGCATCGCGCGGCATGGGCGCGTCGCATGCGCGGCGCTTCGTTGCAGAAGGGGGGCAGGTGCTGCTCACCGATATGCGTGCCGATGTGGGCGACGCTCTGGCGACGGAGCTTGGCAGTCAGGCCGCTTTCGCCGAACATGATGTGACGAATGCCGCCGACTGGCAGCGCATCGTCGCGATCGCAGAAGACAAATTCGGACCAGTGACGGTGCTGGTTAACAACGCCGGAATATTGGGACCGATGGCCAAGACGGCCGATGTGTCAGAAGCCGATTATATGCATGTCTGCGCCGTCAACCAGCACAGCATTTATCTTGGCATGCACGCGGTGATCCCGTCGATGCTCAAAGCCGGGAAGGGCTCGATCGTGAACATTTCCTCGATAGCCGGGCTGGTGGCCAACTATGGATTTCCAAGCCTTGCCTATGTCGCGAGCAAATTTGCGGTGCGTGGGATGACCAAGGCAGCAGCGGTCGAATATGGTCCCGACAATATCCGCGCCAACTCGGTCCATCCCGGCTTCATCATGACCCCGATGATGGTCGAGGCAACCAACGAGGAGGGCGGCGACGCGCTCGCGCAAATCCCGCTGCGCCGTATCGCTGAGCCCGAGGAAGTATCCAATCTTGTCCTCTTCCTCGCCTCCGACCAATCCTCCTACATTACAGGCGCCGAGCATGTCATTGACGCCGGGATGACTGCGCAGTGACGAGCGGGATCAAGGTGGCATCTTTGCGGTTCGCAGGAGCCTGACGCCGTGGAGGATCGCAAGGTAGATGCTAGGGCGTTCGATGTTGTGATTGTTGGCGCGGGCCATGGCGGCGCGCAGGTGGCGATCATGCTGCGCACGCAGAAATTCACTGGCACCATCGCGATCATCGGCGACGAGCCCGAGCTTCCCTATGAGCGTCCGCCCCTATCGAAGGAATATTTCGCGGGCGAGAAAGAATTCGAACGCATCCAGCTGCGCCCCGCCAAATATTGGGACGAACGCGAAGTGACGATGCTGCTCGGCAAGCGCGTTGTCTCGGTCGACCCCGCTGCGCACAATGTCGCCACCGATGGCGGCGAGACGATTGGCTATGGGAAGCTCGTCTGGGCGACCGGCGGCGCTCCGCGCATGCTGCCGATCCCGGGCGGCGACCTGCCCGGCGTGCAGGGGGTGCGCACGCGCGCCGACGCCGACACGATGAAGGCGGCGTCCGAGACTGCGGGCCAGATCGTTGTGATCGGTGGCGGCTATATCGGGCTCGAGGCTGCGGCGGTGCTGCGCAAGGCGGGCAAGAAGGTCGTGCTGCTCGAAGTGCAAAAACGCGTGCTCGCGCGTGTCGCGGGCCACGAACTGTCGCGCTTCTATGAGCAGGAGCATCGCGACCATGGTGTCGACCTGCGCCTTGGCGTCGGCGTCGAGGCAATCGAGGGTGAGACGTGTGTCACCGGCGTGCGCCTATCGGACGGCGAAGTGATCCCCGCCGACCTCGTTATCGTCGGCATCGGCATCGTTCCCGCGGTCGAGCCGCTGATCGCGGCGGGCGCCGAAGGCAGCAACGGCGTGCTCGTCGACGCGCTCTGCAAGACGAGCCTTCCCGACATTTATGCGATCGGCGACTGCGCCGCGCATGAGAATCATTTTGCCGAAGGCGTCGTGATCCGGCTGGAATCGGTGCAGAATGCCAATGATCAGGCCAATGTCGTCGCCAAGGGCATCGTCGGCGACGAGGCGCCCTATCACGCGATCCCATGGTTCTGGTCGAACCAATATGACCTCAAGCTCCAGACCGCTGGGCTGTCGACCGGGCACGACCGCGCGGTGATGCGCGGCGATCCCGCGACGCGCAGCTTCTCGGTCGTCTACCTCAAAGAAGGCAAGGTGATCGCGATCGACTGCGTCAACGCGACCAAGGATTATGTCCAGGGCCGCATGATCGTCACCGCGGGGCTCGTGGCGACGGCCGAGCAACTCGCCGACACCGAAACGCCGCTGAAAACGCTGCTTTCGCTGGCGTCCAATCCAACATGATGGAGCTATCATTATGCCAAGCCTGACAATAGTCGACCGAAAAGGAACAGCGCATGCGCTCGAAGCCGACGCTGGCCTCAACCTGATGGAGATAATCCGCGAGCACGGCTTCGACGAACTGCTCGCGCTTTGTGGCGGATGCTGTTCGTGCGCGACTTGCCACGTCCACGTCGCGCCCGAATTCGTCGGGAAGGTGGCATCTATGTGCGAAGACGAAAGCGATCTCTTGGACAGTTCGTCCGACCGCAACGAAACGTCGCGATTATCTTGTCAGCTTCCCTTTGGTGACCACCTCGACGGCATTCAGGTGACCATCGCGCGCGATGATTAGGGTCGGCCGAGCGTGACAAGAGTTTTCGAAGGTTTGAGAGTGTGCGTCCGCTTCCCTTTTGACGTACGCAAGCTGTCTCGCCGACAATGTCCGCTATTCGCGTTTTTCATCGGAAAGCAGACCGACCGCTAACGGCCATAAGCGACGATTTCCCGAAAAAGAACGCCCGCCCGATCGAAATCGGACGGGCGTAAGATGAAGAGCCGTGTTTCCTGAAAGGAAGAGCCCTCCTGGGTCGCATGGCGCGGTTAGTCTCGCCAATCGACTTGATATTGTACGGCGACGCCAAAAAAGAGCAGCGCTCACGCCTCAGGGCTTGGCCGCAACCGAAAGACGGAATGGTGCGCCGAGCCTGTTGAAGGCGTTCATCGCCGCAATCGCGATCGTCAGGTCCACGAGGTCTTTCGGCTCGAATGCCTCGGCTGCTGCTGCATAGGCCTCGTCGGAAGCATGGGTCTCGCTGACGCGAGTGACTTCCTCCGCCCAAGCCAGTGCTGCGCGATACTGGTCGGGGAAGAGATGCGGCACTTCATGCCACACCGGAAGGAGCGCGACCTTGTCGATTGGCATGGTCTTGAGCAGGTCCCGGGTATGCAGATCGATGCAGTGCGCGCATCCGTTGATCTGGGATACTCGCAGGAAGACGAGGTGGACCAGCTCGTCCGGGAGCGCGGTGTTGTGAGTGACATAATGGTGCACACCGTACAGGGCCTTCGCTCCGGCGGGAGCGACTTCGGACCAATTCAACCGATTCATCTGATCTTCCTTTCTTCCTGAGCCGATATCGGCGTCACCATGACTGACGAGCGGGAGCCCGCCGCTGTGACATCCCGAGCAAATAAAATGCCGGTTCGACCGGATGTTGGCGAAAGGGATTGGAAGAAAGGTCCAAGATTGATCTAGCGCAGTGTACCGATCAGGCCGCGCCAGGAAACGAGGGGCCACGGAATTGTCGTACCGCTACAGAATGTCCGCTTATCTGGAATCGGAGTTGAAAGCCGCCTGACCCCAACCGGCCATTTGTAACCGCGCACATAGCTGTTCCAAGCGGGGGCTGATGTCCAGTCAGCATCGTCGCACGCCGTGGACGACGCGAGGAGGACCAACTACCTCGCGCCGTCGATACCGCGCCCAGTGGTGGGGGTGGCGCGGCATTTCTGGTTTAAACTACAAGGGATGACGATAGCGGTGGTCCTTCGTAATACGAAGTCCGGCAACGCCGGCGTCGGCCATCGAGCGCCGCCACGCAATGATCTCCTCGAGACTTAATCGATATCGCTCACAGGCCTCGTCGACAGTCAGCAAACCGCCGTCGATGGCGGCGAGCACTTCGGCCTTGCGCCGGCTCACCCAATAGGTGGTGGACGAGGCCGGCAAATCGCCGATCGTCAGACGACCGAACGGTCCGATGACCGATGTAGGCTTCGTGTCGCATTCGAACACCGCGAAGAACTCCATTCGCACGGCTCGCGCCGCCAACGTGCCCCCCAAACGGAGCTTGCGCCAAATTGGTTAACAAGATGTTGCCAATAACCGGTGTGCGACAGGCGGGACCATGAGGCAGCTTGGTTGAGCTTTTTTTGAGTCGGGACCTGAGCAAGAATTTGACGGAAATATTCGGGCTGTGCGCGCGCGTCGAACTCGATCATCATCTTAGCGCGAGGACCAGGACGGCCACTAGCAGGAGCATGAAGCTCACAAGCTCACTGCTTTTCAGTTTTCGCTGCATGTCTGACCAGATCGGCTGTCGAGATAAGCATCACGTTAATTTACGGCGGGAGGTCAAGCGCATGGCACGCTAGTCCATCATATCCGGTTTCGTTATTGCAACGCCACGCTTTGAAGCAGAGCGTCCATTTCGCGGGTGACGGCCGGCGTGATATCCATCGCGTTGTTCCAGCCGTAGCTGTTATCGCGCTCGAGGACGACGCTGCAGTTAGCTTTCGTCACCATACGGCCCAACGCCGTATTGAGAGCTTGGTCGATCTGCTGCTGCCCTCGCGTTTGTGCTGAGATGAATCGCGCATTTTGCTGCTGTTCAATCGCCTGAGCCTGTTGGTTGAGCGCGGAAATCTGCCGCTGATATTCGATTGGCGCCGTCGAATTCTGTCGCGTCTCGAGCGTTCGGCGTTGTTGATCGATCGAGGAACGCTGCCGGGCGAGATCGCCCGACAGCGCACCCTGCATCTGCTTGAGTTGTGCCTGCATCGACTGGCCGGCCCGCGACGCCGCGATAGCGCCGTTCCGGGAGAGCAAGCAAAGCCCCTGGATCGGCGGGCCGAAGGTCTGCGCCGACGCGGGGATGCTGGCGAAGGCAAGGACAGAGGCGGCGAAAGGAACGATTATGCGCATGACGCCACCTCTTGCCCAATCAGCTTGCCGCTGCAACCCGGTCGGCGCAAGATTGCTCCTGCCACACGACCTCGGAGACCACGACGCTATAGTGGCCGCGCGGACGCTCGAACCGGATTTCCATGCGGCAGCGCACGCGTTCCATGCTTCCCGGCGCGACGGGGAAGAAGAGGACGTAACTCCATCGCCGCGTAATTCCTTCAGCAAAATGCGGCGCACCGATCAGCGGATAGATGCTGAACTTGTCGACGCCGGGCGTGATCAGCCGGATCGTCGCCGGGGTGGTGGTGACGCCCAGCTTCTTGTGCTCCAGCACCACTGGCCGAAAGGCTGCGGGATCGACCGTCGCCTTATATATTGAAGCGGACGATGCGGACGACGGGCTATCTTCAGAGGCTGCGGCCGGGTTCATCAAACATGCGCCCGAGAGACAAAGGGCAGCGAAAAACTTGGTTTTCATAACATCCTCCTTGAGGAAAGAGTGATCAATGATGGACGAAATCAGAACTGGAACCCGACGCCCACATTGGCGCCGGCGCGCTGCTGCGTGTCGTACGTCGCACCAGCCTTGATGACGGTGCGGCCGTCGTCCATCACCCGCGACAGGCCGAGCGCGAAGGCCGATTCTCCGCGATAGGTACCCGCGCCGAAGGCGAGCATTCCGCGTCCTGGTTCAAAGGCTTGCGGAAGCCCCGCGGCGGCAAGCGCGCCCGCCGTACCGGCAAAGCTGTCACGTCGCGCGTTGCCCAGATCGAACTCGAAGTTCGCCAGCCGCGAGTCGGTATAGGCATTGGCTGAAGCCAGTGTGCTGGCGAGACCGTCACCCAATTGCTGGACATTGACCGCATCGGTCGGCGCGACGCCGGCGGCGACATTGTGCAGCGTCGTGGCCGATCCGCCCGGATTGAACGTGACCGAGTTGCCGGCGGCATCATATTGCACCGAATTATTGGCCAGCTGCTGGATCGGATAGAGCTGCGACCCGTTGACCGCATCGGTTGAGGTGGCGTTTATCGCGCCGGCTCCGACATTCTGGACGACATTGCCACCCATGTTGACGCTGGTGTTGGCGCCCACGTTGAGGCCGCCATTGGCATTGACCACGCCATTGAACGTGGGATTGTCCGCCATCGCGATCTGCAGTTGGTTGCCGCTCAATGTCACTACGGTGTTGGAGCCTGCGGTCACGTTGAGTGTGCCGTTCGAAGCGATATTGGTCGAAGCCCCGCCATTGGCCTGGATGTTCCAGCCGGCGCTCGCCGTCTGGTTCAGCGCCTGCAGCGCGTCGTTGACGTTGTTGTAATTGTTGCCGCCGACATTGAGGTTCGTGGTGACCGTTCCGGTCGTCGAATTGTAGGTCGAACCGCCCCCAAGTCCCGCCGCGACACTGTCGCCAAGATTGGTGACGTTGCTTTCGACCGTGGTCACGCGATTGTCGAGGTTGGTGACCGCCGTATTCTGGGCGCCGAGCGCATCGCCGACATTATTGTAGGTGTTTCCGCCTACATTATAGGTCGGTCCCGTATAGGCGCCAGTGGTCGGATTATAGGACGCTCCGCCGCCGAGGCTGGTGGCAGTATTTTGTGCCACCTGATTGAGCTGGCTGACATTCACCGCATCGGTCGGGGCGGAGCCCGCGGCGACGTTGGTGAGCTGCCGCTCTGCTCCCGCGCTGCCCACCGACACCTCGCCCGCCGAATTCTGCGGCGCGGCGAGGCCATAGCCCGCATAGCCGGTCCGCGATCCGACGCTCGTCGTCGCGCCCGCGCCGAGCGCGACGCTGCCCGCAAAGCTCGCGTTGGCGCCGGGGCCGATCGCGATCGACTGGATGCCGTTGGCGATCGAGTTGGTGCCGAAGGCGATGCCGTCGGCCTGGCTGACCCGGGCGTTCTGGCCGATCGCCGTACCTCCCGGTGCGGTCTGATCGACGATCGCGCCATTGCCGATGCCGATGCCATTGTCGCCATTGACCACCGTGGTCGGGCCGACCGCGATCGATTCCGCGCCGGCCGCGAGCGAGTCGACGGCGCTCGAATTGGCGTGGAAATATTGGATCGGCGTCACCGAAACCGACGAGATCGCACCCTGAAGCTGGCGCAGCGTTACGGCATCCTGCGCCGCGGTGCCGTCGGCGACATTCGTAATCTGGCGATATTCGCTCGTCGCCGCATTGCCGACCGAAACCGCGCCCAAGAGGGTCGCGTCGGTGGTATTATAGGGCACGAAACCGATGCCTGCCGGGATCGTGCCGCTCACCGGCGCAATCGCGCGATCGGCGACCGAGCCCGAGCCGAGCGCCAGCGACCCATCGACGGTGGCCTGGCTGTCCCGGCCAAGCGCGACCGTATTTGCCCCGGAAGCGGCCGCCTGATAGCCGAGCGCGGTCGAGCCCACGCCTTGGGCGAAGGCATCGGTTTCGGCGAGGCCGGTTTCGTTGGTGCGGGCATAACGAATGCCATCGCCATTCGCGTCTGTGTAAGTGGTCGAGGTGTCGCCGGCAATTTCGGTGAGCGCGTCGCCGAGGTTGGTTACGGTGCCCTCGACCGTGGTTACGCGGTTATCGAGATTGATGATGTCTCCCTCGACGGTGGTTACCCGGCCATCGAGATTGACGACATCGCCCTCGACGGTGGTTACCCGGCCATCGAGATTGGTAACATCGCCTTCGACGGTCGTCACACGCCCGTCGAGATTGGCGATATCGGTGGTGTTCTGCGTCACCTGCGTGTTCGTCGCGAACAACTGCGAACCGTTCACCGCGTCGGTCGAACTGCCGTTGATCCGGCCGGCCGCGACGTTGGTGATCGTCCGCTCGGCACCCAGCGCACCGATGCTCAGCGTCGACGTCGGCGCTGTGCCCGCAAAGGCATAGTTGGTGCCGCCGATCGTCGTACCCGTGGTCGCCACCGCAACATCGGTTGTCGAACCATTTCCGAGCGCGACATCCCCGGTATTGTTGGCGACCGCGTTCGGTCCGATCGCGACCGAGTCCGTTCCCAGCGCCTGGCTATCGGCCAGCACCGAGTTGGCGTGGAAATATTTGATCCCCGCGCCATTGTTGATGTTGGTGATCGTGTTGCCGAGGTTGGTGAGATCGCCTTCGACCGTTGTCACCCGGCCGTCGAGATTGGTGATATCGCCTTCCGTGGTCGTCACGCGCCCGTCGAGATTGGTGATGTCGGTGGTGTTCTGTGTCACTTGCGTGCCGATGCCGTCGACCGCCTGGTTGGTCGCGAACAGCTGCGAACCGTTGATCGCGTCGGTCGAGCCGCCGCTGATCCGGCCCGCCGCGACATTGGTAATCGTTCGTTCGGTGCCGGCCGCGCCGACGCTCACGGTGCTCGTCGGCGTGGTGCCGGCGAAGGCGTAATTGGCGCCATCGATCGTCGCCCCGGCCGTTGCCACCGCGACATCAGTCGTACTGCCCGAACCCAGCGCGACGTCACCCGCATTGTTGGCGATCGCGGTGTCACCGAACGCGATCGCGCCTGCCGCCAGCGCGCTGCTGGTGCTGCCGATCGCGACCGAGCCCTGACCGACAACGGTATTCTGGAAACCGATGCCGACCGCGCCTTGGGCTGCGGTGCCAGGCGTGCTGATCGCCTGTCCTCCACCGCCGACCATGTTGGTGTTGCCCATCGCCACCGATCCGTTGCCGGTCGCGGTGTTGTCCTTGCCCTGCGCCACCGCGCCGTCGCCGGTCGCGGTGCTGGGATCGCCGATCGCCACCGCGCCGTCGCCATTGGCGACGTTTCCGGCGCCGATCGCCACCGCTTTGCCGCCAGTGGCCATGGTGTTGGTGCCGATGGCGACCGAGTCCGCGGAATTGGCGACGGCGTTCGTTCCGGCAGCAATCGCGTTCTGGGCGCTCGCATTCGCAGTGTCGCCCATGGCCAGCGCGCTCGCGCCGCTCGCCAAAGCGCTAACCCCCAGCGCGGTCGAGCGCGCGAGGGTCGCACGGGTGCCGTTGCCGAGCGCTACAGCGGCAATGTCCGTACCTTCGGCGCCCGACCCGATCGCGATCGAACCGATTCCGCTCGACACAGCCGCATTGCCCAGTGCCAGTGCGAAGTTGCCCGAAGCGTTTGCGTTGGGACCGAGCGTTGCCGAGCTTATGCCCGACGCACGGGAATTTACCCCGATCGCAACGGCGAATTGGGCCGATGCCACGCTTTGGCGTCCGATCGCGGTAGCGTCGGCCACATTTGCCGTTACGTCCGTCCCGATGGCGATGGCGCTTTGAGCGAGAGCACCCGTTCCGACGCCGGTGCGTCCGCCCAGATAGACGGCGTTCACGCCGGTGGCGGTTGCTCCAAAGCCAATGGCAGTGGCGTTGGTCTGGCTGGCCAGGGCGTTGTGGCCGATCGATGTCGTCCCGTTGGCGGCGACGCCGATACCGGCATTGGTGCCGATCGCGACGTTGTCGCTGCCCGTGACCAGACTGCCTGCGGAGGCGGAGAGCGTAGCGTCATAGGCGACGGTGCCGTCGCCGGTCCCGAGGGCGACGTTGCGCGTGCCCGAGACGCCGGAGCCGGCGCCCCGCATCACGCTGGCGATACCGCCGCCCATCGCGGTATTCTGCGCCCCGCTCACGAGCGTCCCGGCCGCAATGCCCACCGCGACCGAGCTGGCATTGCCGGTGGTCGATCCAGCGCCGGCGCCCTGACCGACCGCAACGGTGCTGGTGCCGATGGCCAAGGCCTGCGCTCCGAGCGCGAGCGAGCTGTTACCGGTCGCCCGGGCGCCGTTGCCGACGGCGGTGGCCGCGATATCCGTCGCCTGACTCAGGCTGCCGATAGCGACAGAATTGGTGCTGATTGCCTGGCTCGACACGCCGACGGCCGTGGCGGCGGCGCCGGCAGTAGATGTGGAGCCGATGGCCGTCCCATTGGCACCGCTTGCGGTGGAGTTGACACCAAAGGCCGATGCTCCATCTGCAATGGCGCGGGCGTTTCCGCCCACGGCGAGCGCGTTGACGCCGGTCGCGTTTGCAAAAACACCAATGCCTATGGCGTTGAGGCCGCTGGCCCCCATCGAATAACCAATGGCGATCGAAGCATTGCCCGTCGCAGTGGCGGCGGTGCCAATCGCCACGCCGTTGTCGCCGTTCACATCGGCGTTGGCGCCGATTGCGGTCGAGGCGGAGCCGGTAACGTTGCTGCCACAACCAATGGCGGTGCTTTGATTCCCTGCGGAGGGATTGGTGCAGTTGGCGGTGTTGGTCAGCACCCCGTTACCAATAACGGTCTGCCCGAACGCCGCCTGCGGGGCCATCATGCCCATCGCAAGCACGGCGGCCATCCCGCCGCCGCCGAGGGCGCCCAGTCCAAGCTGGTCGCGGTTCACTCCGAGCACACGGTGTGCCCGACGCAGCACCGCCATCAACCGGCGCCGCTGGGTCCAGCCCATCCCTGCCGCGCCCAGTACCCAGCTTTGTGCCAGTTCCGCATTGCGTCGTCCGTTCGATACAGTCTCGAAATTGCTCATGATATTTCTCCTGCTCTGGCCCGATCCGATCGATGATATCGGGTGCTAAAAGGGCGCAGAGAGCCATCGCGCGACAAGGCACGCCCGGAATCTGCGGTTTGTTGGAATGATCGACAGCCGCCCTGCGGACGCCGGCTTCTGGCTAGGGTGTCTGGCTGCCCGGCGTGACGGTAACGACCACGCAGCTTGCGCCGCTCGCGATCATCAGCGCCTGTCCTTGTCCGCCGCCGAGTTGATAGACTGGAACGCCCGACAAGTCGGCCGCGGAGATGCTCCCAGCCGGCAGATCCTTCACAACCTGCTGGCACGGCTTTTGAAAGGGGGCGACCCGCACGAAATGTCCCTCGCAGCCGTTCGCCGAGGGCGCGGCGAAGACCAGCCCCGCTGCCTTTCCTTTCAGATCAGGCAAATTATACGTCATGCCGACGGTGCCTTGAACGATATGTGCGTCGGGCGCTTGTTTGTTCGTCTCGGTGCGCACCGCATAGTCGGCGCCATGCGAGACCAAGTCGCCCAGCACCGAATAAAGCCGGGCGCATTTTTGGGCCCCAAGCTTTCTGGCCTGTTCGGAGAACACGCGAGCGCCGGTTGAAGTGGCCTCGGCCGTGAGCGGAGGGGTGGGAGCCGTCGTTGGCGCTGCGGACGCGGTAGTGCCGGCTATGCTAACGATCGCTAAGCCAACCAGGAGAATTCTCTTCGTCTGCTTCAAAAGAGTCAGGGCTCCAACCTCCACATCATGGAGTTCTACGTAATTCTTCATATGACGACCCCTATTTTAATTGAAATATACGTATACTTACACTAATGTCAGCCTATAGTTGACACTATTTTAAGTGATCGAATCACTATATTTCATGCACATAGGTAAGAAGCGCGATGTTAGGCGTCAAATCAATTTTTGAAATAAAGATGCTTAGTAAATAGTTAACAATTATTTAAAGAAAAGCAGTCTATGGCCTCCTGAATTGCCATAATTCAGAATTCGTCCGTCTTTTTTCATGATCACTGCGATTGCTTGGTCAGCTTCGAACAGTTTCCCTCGTCTTTGGTTTGTCGCTGGTGGAGCGCCTCATTGTGACCCCCGTGCGACATCGCCTGTGCCCTGAGGTGCGACGCGCGTGGTGCGACGTCGTGCTCCAGCGAAAAACATAAAGTGCCATTGATAATGTGCGGAAACGAGACACCAGATATTCCCGGAGTTCCGATAAATCCGTCCCGCTACCGGTGCATCAACGGTGATACAATGACACATCCAATCGGGTGGGAATAGTCACTTTGTATGGTTTCCAAAGGGTTACTGGTTTGAAAGTGCATGCCTCGCCATCGGAGCGATGTAGTACGCGCCGAGAGTTCGTGTTCTTGGCCGACACGGTCTTTCCTTGCCTTCAGTGTCTGGCCCTCTCGCGCTCGGGATTAGCGGTCGACCCGACCATGCTGCAGTTTGCATTTGCGATCCCGCTGCCCTTGACCTTGCTGATTGCTGGCAACATGCCGGCGTTGGCGGAAGCAGAGCTCTTGCCGTTTCCGATCCCTGGTGCAGCGCGGTTGATCGGTGCGTTGATCTTCCTAAGGTTAAAAGAGGCGCAGCTGGTTTCCGTTACCGGTCGGTGCAAGTCATGACCAACTGGCATGCGGTGAGCGTCCGCTTCTCAAAGTTTGCGCCCGAAAGCGGCCTGACCGCAATCGGCCAATCTACCTTCGCAATGCGGGCTTGGCTGGTTCGAAATCAGGATTAAACCTTGGCGCCTTGGAAAAATCGCTCGCCCGAAAAGGGAGATCGTTGAACAGGTAGTGATAATAAAAAAGCCTTAGCTTCGCGTGATAGGCGCGGATACGATCCTGGTAAGCCAATTGTGCGGCGAGATCGGTGTCGGCGATGCGCGCCAACGCGGCTTGCGCGCCGACCGGTGGCAACACCCAGCCAAGCGTGCGCGCCGCGGAGTCGCGCGCCTCGAGGCCGCCGCGATAGGCCCGAACCTTGTTTGCGACGCTCTCGTCACCGACCTGATGGAAAGCGAAATACCATTTCCAGTGAAACCCGACCGGCAGCCGCGGCGTATCACGCCATTCGGGATGGTTTGCGAAAAAGCGCTCCATCGTGACCTCGCGGGGAATGTCCCATGCCCGGTTTACCGCCTCGCGCTGGGCAAGGGTCAGCTCGACACCCTGGCCCACGGGGATCGCGCGGTTGATGACGATATGCGACAGCGTCGGCAAGACGAGCGTGAGGATAAGCCAGAGGGCGGCAAGCGTCGCCGCGTTGGTCGTCGAACGCGATCCCCGCCGGGCAATGACGACGGAGACAAGAGCCCAGAACGCCAGATAGGCCGCGATCAAGACCAGGATCAGCAGTTGCGACAGCGCCCACGCGCCGGAGAGCAAGCCGCCGGCCAGAAATGGCACCGCCAGTGCGGTATAGATCAAAACGAACCGCAGCACGCCGCGTCGCCACCAGAGCCGGCGCCCGCGTGACAGGGCTTGGAGCATGACATATCGCCCAGCCTCGCGTTCCGACGACCGCAAATCGTGGAACAAGGCGATCACGAACAGCGGTGCGAGATAGACGAGTACGAAGCTGAAATCGAACCGCCCCGGCAGCGCCAGTTCGGGATTGAACGTTTCGCCGTCATAAAGCTGCGCCTCGAGCCCGAGCGCACGCACGCGCAGGATATAGGGCGAAACGTCGCGCATCCCGAGCGCCGCGAAAGCGAGCGGCGAGGGCGGGTCCCAGGTCGGATGAAAGCTATAATAGGCGGCGCTGCCCGGATCCTCGATCTTGCTGACCCATTTGGCGATCGCGGCCACGTCGGCCGCCTGCTGTGTCTGAATACGTTCGATCACCTGGCGCTGTTGGCGGATCTCGGCGAGCCCCGCGGCGACGCTGGCGGCGGCGAGCAGGGCCAGCAGCAGCAGGGCGGCAGCGGCGAGCCGGTTACGCAGCAACAGGCGCAGTTCGTGACGGATCGGGCTCATCGCAGATTCCTTTGCAATCGGCCCGCGACGAGCCAGCACGCGGCCATCGCGGCCAGCAGCCAGCCGGCAACCATCGCCAGCCCCGGCAGCGCCGAGCTTGCCAGTTCGGCGCCGGTCGCGGGCGTGAAGGTGAATTCGGGAATATCATTCCAATGGCGGTGTGCGATCCGCTTGCGCCGGTCGGCGCCGGCATCCTCGGCGGTATCGTCGGCATAGCTGACGCCGTCGGCCTGCAGCCGGTTGAGCCGCTGCACGATGTCGAAACGATAGGCTTCCGCCTGACCCAGGAACCGCCGGTGGCCATCCAGATCAGTGCCCGCCGCCGCCATCGAAAGACGGCGCAGGCCGATCGCGGGACTGAGCGCGCCGAAACCGTTCATGATCGCGCTCTGGTCGGCCTGGGTGGCAAAGCTGGCCGCAGCATAGCGGTCGAACAGCCCCGAGGTCAGTTTCTCACCCTCGATCGCCAGCAGGCCCTTGTAGTTGACCGGCAGGTCTTCGACCCGCGCGACGCCATATTGGTCGAGGATTTTCTGTTTGAACGCGGCAAAAAAGGGATCGTCGGCATTGTGGCTGTCGCCGAGCTGGCGCAGGTCGCGCTGGATCGCGATGTCGGTTTCCAGTCGCGTCGCGAGCGGCCGCGCCTGACCCGCCAGATCGGGGGCGATGCGGGGGATCAGGATGACGCCGACCGTCCAGATTGCGAGCAGCGCGAGAAGGGCATCGCGGCTGCGCTGGACCAGTGCCGACACGAGAATGACGACGAGGGTCCAGAAAAACAGCCAGGCGGCATAACCAAGTGCGATCACCGCCATCGGTGCCGCCAGCGCACCTGGCTGCCCGGCGATGAGCGCAAACCCGATCATCGCCGGCAGGCCGACGAGGGCTGCGATCAGCCCCAGCGCCAGCGCTTTGCCCGCCAGCAGCCTCCGCCCGGAAACCCCCTGCGCCAGCAACTGGCGCAGGGTGCCGCGCTCGCGCTCGCGCGCGACGGCGCCATAGCCCAGGAAGACCAGCAGCAACGGCGCCAGCACCTGCAGGACGAAAGCCGGGGTGAGCTGGCCAAACCGGATCAGCAGCGACGATTGGCGGACATCCCCGAAATTGGCGGTGTTCTGGCGATGCCCCTCCAGAAACATGCTGTTGCCGGTAAAGGCATCGACCCCCGGATCGAACGCGGCCAGCGGCCCCAGCGGCCGAAAGATGAAATGGCCGTAATGGACGACGCGGTGCGGGTGGCGGTCGGGCTGGGCGTCGAACGCCTGTTCGGCTGTCTTCTGGAATTGCACGCGTTGCGCGGCGATCGCCTGCTGATTTGTCCATGAGGTGATCGCGGCGACCAGCGTCAGCAGGATGAGCAGCGCGAAAGCGATCATGGCGACGCGGTTCCGCCGCATCAGCCGCAGTTCGTCGCGTGCGATTAATCCGACCGCGCTCATGCCGCCGCCGCCGCCGCGGCAGCGCCGAATTTCTGGTGAAGCGCGCGGACGTCGAACCGGTCGGCGCCATTGGCAGCGACCTCGTCGACGATCCGGCCGGCGTCGAGAAAACCGATGCGGTCAGCGATTTCGGCGGCGCTCAGCAGGTCGTGGGTGACCATCAGCACCGCGGCGCCCCGATCACGGACATTGGCGACTAGGCGGCCGAAATCGCCGGTAGCGCGCGGGTCCAGTCCCGATGTCGGCTCGTCGAGCAGCAGCACCGGCACATGGCGCAGCAACGCGACCGCGATCGCCACCTTCTGCCGCATGCCCTTGGAAAATCCGGCCAGCCTCTTGTCCCAGGCATCGGCTTGCAGCCCGGTGGCGTCGAACGCGTCGTCGATGGCCGCGTCGTCCTGACGCTGGTCCGACAGGGCAAGCAAATAGGCGACATTCTCCCGCGCGCTGAGATGGTCGTACAGCGCGACATTTTCGGGGAGATAGGCGATCAGCCGCCGTACCGCATCGGGGTCGGATGCCGGGTCGATGCCGCCGATGCGGACGTGGCCCGCCGTCGGCCGATTGAAGCCGAGCAGAGTGGACAGGGTTGTCGATTTGCCTGCGCCATTGCCACCGAGCAGCGCATAGATTTCTCCTGCGGCAACGCTGAGCGAAAGCCCATCGAGCACGCGATGCGATCCGTAAGCGACGGCGACATCGCGCATTTCCAGGCCAGGCCTGCCAGCATTCATCCGATATCTCCTATGAAGCGAGCGCGCCTCTTGCCCAGCCGCAAGCGCGGAGTCAATATAACGTTATACCATTACATTTTTGCTTGACGCATTCCGAGGCCATGCATAGGCGAACCGCGGATGATATGATGTATCATTGATAAATTTGCGCGCCAGACCTGGCATTTTGGGGGAAGTATGAAACGAAGATTGTCGTTGTCGGCGTGCCTGTTGGCGGCCGCAGGAGCGCCTTGCTCTGCGCTGGCCGAAACGAACGAGATGAGCGAGGCGGAGAGCGAGATCGTCATCACCGGATCGCGCGCCGCCAATGCCAGCATCAACGGGCTCGAGGTCGATCCGTTGCTGCTGCCGCAGAATGTGCGCGTGCTCGACGAGCGGTTGATTGCCGAGGCTGGCTTTACCGACCTGTCGCAGCTGTTCGATCTGGCGGGCGGCATGGCGCGCCTGAACAGCTTTGGCGGCGCGTGGGACGCCTATGCGATCCGGGGGTTTTCGGGCGATATCAACCAGGGGCCCGACCTGCTCGTCAACCGCTTCTCCGCCAACCGCGGCTTCAATGCCCGGCGCGACGTTGCGACGGTCGAGAGTTTCCAGGTGCTCAAAGGCCCGGCATCGGCGCTGTCGGGCAAGGGTGAGCCGGGCGGATCGATCAACATCGTGACCAAGGCGCCGCAGGACCGGTTCCACGCCGGCGGCGACCTGTCCTACGGTAGCTTCGACACCTGGCGCGGCAGTTTCGACATCGGCGGCCCCGCGGCCGGCGGGCTCGGGGTGCGGCTGATCGGGGTCTATCAGGCAGGCGACAGCTTTCGCGATTTCAATCGGTCCGACCGGCTGCTGCTGGCGCCGTCGATCGCCTGGTCGCCGTCGGATGCGGTGCGCTTTCTGTATCAGCTCGAATATAATCTCGTTCATTTCACCCACGACCGCGGGCTGGTCGCGGTGAAAGGTGACGGCAAAGCGCTGCCGCGCAGCCGTTTCCTTGGCGAACCCGACGATGGCCAGATCGAACAGCGAAAGAGCCAACATCAGGGCACGCTGACGATCGACCTCGCCGACGGCATCGCGCTCGAAGCAGGAATCCAGTATCGCGACGGCAAAATGACGGGGCAGTCGACGCATAACAGCGCGCTCGTCGGGACGCGATTACGCCGCCAGCTTCGCGTCCACGCCTATGACTGGCAGGATCTGTCGGCGCGCACCGAACTCAGCATAAACACCAGCTTGTGGGGGCTGGATCATCAGTTTCGTATCGGTGGGGACATCTTCAGCTATGACCAGCGCCGCCGGTTTTTCCGGTTCAGCCCGACCGCCGCCAACCCGTATGACATCGACATTTTCAACCCGGTCTATGGCCAGCCCAAACCGGTCGCGACGCTCAATCAGGACCTGCTCGAACAGCAACGCGGCGAAAGCCTTTATGCCCAGGATCTGATCACGCTTGGCGATCGCTTCAGCCTGTTGCTTGGCGTGCGGCACGACTGGATCCGGCAGGCGAACGTCAATTATCGCGCGAACCGCACCGACCGGCAGCGTCCGTCACAAACCTCGCCGCGCGCCGCATTCACTTTTGCGCCGAGCGACAATCTGTCCGCTTATGTCAGCTGGGGGAAATCCTTCCGCTTCAATCAGGGCGTCACCGCGACCGCCGAACCCTTTGCGCCCGAGCGCGGCGAGGCGTGGGAAGGGGGCGTCAAATATGCGTTGCTGGACAAAAGAGTGACCGGCGCGCTGTCGCTGTTCCGGATTACCAAGGACAATATCCTGGTCACCGATTCCGCGAACAGCGGCTTTCAGGTCGCTGCCGGCCGCGCGCGCAGCAAGGGCGTCGAATTCGATGCCAATCTGAAACTCGACGACCGCTTTTCGCTGACGATGGTCTATGCCTACACCGATGCGAAGGTGATCAGGGATACGCGCCCCGTCCTCGTTGGCAGCGGGCTGATGAATATCCCCAAGCATTCGGGCGCACTCTATGGATATTGGCAGTCGAAAGGCGATGCGCCCGGATCGATCGGGGTCGGCGGCGGCCTGACCTACGTCGGCGCGCGACCGGGCGACGATATCGCGAGCGGATTTCGCTTGCCCGATTATGTAACCGCGCGCGCCAACCTGTCGTGGCAGGCGGCCGAGGGCGTCCGCCTTCATCTCGATGTCGAGAATCTGTTCGACACCTATTATCTCGATAGTTCCTACAGCGATGTCTGGATCACGCCGGGCGCGGCGCGCTCGGTGCGGGTGCGACTGGCGGTCGGGCTGTGATCCGGCGGACGGGGTCGGCGCTTCTCGCGCTGGCGCTGGCCGACCCCGCGCTGGCGCAGCGCACCGACGAAAATGCCGTGCGCGAGGCCGAGGACGGCTTTGGCAAGAGCGTCGGCAATGAATCGGTGGGCATCTATGCCAGCGGCGAGGTGCGCGGCTTTTCGGCCAATGACGCGGGCAATGCGCGCGTCGAGGGACTTTATTTCGACCGGGCGGGCGCGATCACCGACGTCGTGGTGCGCGGCACGACGGTCCGGGTCGGCCTCACCGCCTTCGGCTATCCCTTTCCGGCGCCAACCGGCATCGTCGACACCGACCTGCGGCGTACCGGCAGCGACACGGTGGTCAGCGTCCGGCTGAGCAGCGGCGAATATCTCGGACCCGATCTGGTCGCCGACGCAGCCATCCCGGTCAGCGAAAAATTCGGGGTCAATGTCGCGCTGGGTGTGTTCGACGATCAATATGTCAGCGGTAGCAGTGCCTGGTTCGTCAGCTATGGCAGCGTCGCACGCTGGCGCCCCGCCATGGGCGTCGAACTGACGGGGTTTTTCGCACGCTATGATTATGGCGACGAGGAACAGTCGCCGACCCTCTATACGAACGGCAGCTTCCTGCCCCCCAAGGTCGAACGGCGGTTATTCTATGGCCAGCAATGGGCCGACTGGCGCGGCTACAGCCAGAATTACGGCGGCCTCGCCAAGGCCAGTCTTGGCGAATGGCAATTCGCCGCGGGGTTGTTCAACAGCCGCTTCACGCGCGACGATTTCGCCTCGCTCTATTTCGACGGTGTCGATCGGGGCGGGCGCGGGCGGCTGGTCGTCGTCAGCGGCGAGGATCAGCTGAGCGCGTCGACGTCGGGCGAAGCGCGCGTCAGCCGCGTCTTTGCCGAGGGCGCGCGGCGGCACCGCATCCTGTTGTCGGTGCGCGGACGGCGCAAACAAAGCGACTATGGCGGCTATCATGTCGCCGATCTCGGCCCGGCGGCCATCGGCGTGCCCGACCCGCGCCCCGAACCCGACCGCCGCTATGGCGCGCTGACCGAAGATCGCGTGCGCCAGATGAGCTATGCTCTCGGCTATGAGATGCGCTGGCCGGGGGTGGGTGAGCTCAATTTGGGGGTCACGCGCAGCGACTACCGCAAAGCGGTCGTGCAGCCCGGTCGCCTTGCCGAAACCAGCCGCGACCGGCCATGGCTGTGGAATGCGGCGCTGGCCTTCACCCCCAGCGATCGGCTGACACTCTATGGCGCGATGACCCGCGGGCTCGAGGAAAGCGGCACCGCGCCGGGCAATGCGGTCAACCGCAACGCGGCGCTGCCGGCGCTGCGCACGAAGCAGAAGGAAATCGGGCTGCGTTATGCGCTGCCGGGCGGGATGCGTTTCGTCACCGCGCTGTTCGACATCCGCAAACCCTATTTCGAGATCGACAGCCGCGACGGCGTCTATCGCATCCTGGGCACCGTCATCCATCGCGGCGCCGAATTCTCGCTGTCCGGCGAACCGCTGCCCGGACTGAACCTCGTCGCGGGCGCGGTGCTGCTGCGGCCGCGGGTGACCGGTCAAGCGGTCGACGAGGGCCGCTTGGGTTCGGAGCCGATCGGCCGGACCGCGAGGCTCATCGACCTCAATGCCGACTATCGGCTGCCGGGGATTGCCGGCGCCTCGGTCGATCTTCGCCTGTTGCACGAAGGAAAACGCGTCGCGCGCGCCGACAACAGCCTCGATATTCCGGCGCGGACGACGATCGACCTTGGCGCCCGCTACCGGGCGACCATCGGCAAGGTACCCGCGACCTTTCGGCTGCAGATACGCAATATCGCCAATGTCTATGGCTGGCGTGTCTTCGGCGGCGGTGGTTTCGCGCCGATTCCGGGACGCCGGGTGATTGGAACTGTTACAGCGGACTTCTAAACGCCAACGACTTGATCCCCACGCGAAAATCCGTAGAACGTCCGCATTCGTCCTGGCGCGACCAAAAGCCGAAATTCCGCTAGCGGCCAAGACGGATTCTGCGCGGTAGCGCGGCGGTGATAACTTTATCATCCGTCGTGCCTGTGGAACGCTAAGACGGCAGGCTCGCGAGGTCTTCAAGGACCGCGCTCCAATAAGCGATTTCCTGACCGTTGCCGCGTTCACGCGCCCATTCGAGTTGCCGAGCCACGAGCTGTTTGGCCTCGTTTCCGTGTCGCAGCTTCAGTTGGGCTGAGCAGCCGCGAACGCTTTGACTGCCGTAAAAGGGCATGACAGTTCCCTCCGCATTCTCCTTGGTTGCGAGCATGAAGGGGATAGGGCGGCGGTCGCCCGCCGCCCTATCTCGTCAGAAGTCCATCGCCGGCATCGGCGCGGCCTTCTCTTCCTTCGGCAGCTCGGCAACAAGCGCCTCGGTTGTGATCAGCAGCGAGGCGACCGAGGCCGCGTCCTGCAGCGCGGTGCGCACGACCTTGGCGGGATCAATCACCCCCGCCTTGACGAGATCCTGATACTCGCCGGTGGCGGCATTGAAGCCCCAGTTGTAATCGTCGCTCTCGAGCAGCTTGCCGACGATCCACGCGCCGTCCTCGCCGGCATTATCGGCGATCTGGCGCGCCGGGGTGCGCAGCGCGCGGCGGACGATGTCGATGCCCGACTGCTGGTCGTCGTTCGCGGCCTTGAGGCCCTCGAGCGCCTTTAGCGAGCGAAGGAGCGCGATGCCGCCGCCGGGAAGGATGCCTTCCTCGACCGCCGCGCGGGTCGCGTGGAGCGCGTCGTCGACGCGGTCCTTCTTCTCCTTGACCTCGACCTCGGTCGCGCCGCCGACACGGATCACCGCGACGCCGCCCGCGAGCTTGGCAAGCCGCTCCTGCAGCTTCTCGCGGTCATAGTCGCTGGTGGTCGTCTCGATCTGCTGGCGGATCTGCGTGACCCGGCCGTCGATATCCGACTTCGCGCCGACGCCGTCGACGATCGTCGTATTATCCTTGTCGATGACCACCTTCTTCGCGCGCCCGAGCATGTTGATCGTGACGCTCTCGAGCTTGATGCCGAGTTCCTCGCTGACGACATTGCCGCCGGTGAGCACCGCTATATCCTCGAGCATCGCCTTGCGGCGGTCGCCAAAGCCCGGCGCCTTGACGGCGGCGACCTTGAGCCCGCCGCGCAGGCGATTGACGACGAGCGTTGCGAGCGCGTCGCCCTCGACATCCTCGGCGATGATGAGCAGTGGCCGGCCCGACTGGACGACGCTCTCGAGGAGCGGCAGCATCGCCTGCAGGTTCGAGAGCTTCTTCTCGTGGATGAGGATATAGGGGTCGTCGAGTTCGACCTTCAGCTTCTCGGCATTGGTGATGAAATAAGGGCTGAGGTAGCCGCGGTCGAACTGCATGCCCTCTACCGTCTCGAGTTCGGTCGCGAGGCTCTTCGCTTCCTCGACGGTGATCACGCCCTCATTGCCGACCTTCTCCATGGCCTCGGCGAGGATCTTGCCGACCTCTTCGTCGCCATTCGCCGAGATCGTCGCGACCTGCGCGATTTCGCTGTTCGCCTCGACCGACTTCGCATGGGCCTTCAGGTCTTCGACGACGGTGCTCACGGCAAGATCGATGCCGCGCTTGACGTCCATCGGGTTCATGCCCGCGGCGACCGCCTTCGAGCCTTCGCGAACGATCGCCTGCGCGAGTACGGTCGCGGTGGTCGTGCCGTCGCCGGCCTTGTCGTTCTGCTTCGAGGCGACCTCGCGCAGCATCTGCGCGCCCATATTCTCGAACTTGTCGGCAAGCTCGATTTCCTTGGCGACGGTGACGCCGTCCTTGGTGATGCGCGGTGCGCCGAAGCTTTTCTCGATCACGACGTTGCGGCCCTTCGGACCCAGCGTCACCTTCACCGCATTCGCAAGCGTATCGACGCCGCGCAGCATGCGATCACGCGCGTCCGACGAAAACTTCACTTCCTTGGCAGCCATTGGTGCAACTCCTTTCCTGTCACTGGCTGAATTCAGAAATGGCGGCCGATCAAGCCGCCTGCTTGAGCGCCTCGGCCTGCTCGATCACCCCGAGGATGTCGCTCTCTTTCATGATGAGCAGCTCCTCGCCGTCGATGCGAACCTCGGTGCCCGACCATTTGCCGAACAGGATCCGGTCGCCGGCCTTGACGTCGAGCGCGGTGACCGTGCCGTCCTCGGCGCGGACGCCGGGACCGACGGCGACGACTTCGCCTTCCTGCGGCTTTTCCTTGGCAGTGTCGGGGATGATGATGCCGCCCGAGGTTTTCTCCTCGGCTTCGATGCGGCGGACGACCACACGGTCGTGCAAGGGTCGGAAATGCATGCATAACCTCCATGTTGCATAACGATATGATAAGCCGGCGCCTGTCCAGGACGCGCGGCGCCGATGAGCTAGGAAGCGATTTTTTCGCTTCAAGAGGTTCGGTGAAATTTTTTTTCGCTTTCTCGCCAGCGCGAAACAAATGCCGCTTATCAAGGGGCTGACGCCTCTTGACTCGACTCGCTTCGCTCCCAAAATCTGTCCCTGCGGCACCTTGCCGCACGACGAGAAAGGAAAGGCTACAAGGAAGGAGGCACGATCATGTCCGAGCCATTTTCCCGTTTTCTTCACCCCTTCGATGTGGCGCGTCACCCGAGCCTCGAGCCTGAGGTCAAGCGCGCTCTTCTTGCATCCTGGGCGTCGGATCGCTCGGCGGTTCGCAACAAGCCCGCGCTTCGCAAACCCCCGGGGGCAAAGCGAGCGGTGCCGGTCGACGATGTGCTTGCGGCGCTCAGGTCGCTCGACGGCGGCGCGGCGCGCGCGCCATGACCGACCGGGCGCTGCTCGCGCAGCTGGAGGGCTACGGGCTGACAACCGCCGAAATCCACTACTACCGGCCCGATCATCCCTCGCTGCTCCAGCTATACGTCTGGCAGGATTATGATCTTCCGCCGGACTTTCCGGTGCTGTTTGATTTTTTGGCGATGTGGCGGCGCCAGCTCGAAGCCGCTCTCCACTCGGTCCGCATCGCGCATGATGCGCTGGTCGGGCCCGCCGAGTGGCGCGTGGCGGACATCATTCGTGCGATTGATTGACGGAGCGACCTGAGCGTCTCCGGCTGGTTAGCTGTACTTCTACTGCTATTCTTCAGGAAAGCGGGGCCGCTCCTGTACAGCGGCCCCGCAAGATATCAGGCGCTCTCGAGCGCCTTTTCTTTCGACGATCCGATCCGGCGCGGTTCGGCATCGCCGCTGCCGATCTCGATCTTGCGCGGCTTCATCGCCTCGGGAATGACTCGGTTGAGCTCGATCGTAAGCAGGCCGTCGGTGAAGCTCGCGGTACCGACCTCGATATAGTCGGCGAGCTGGAAGCGCCGTTCGAACGCCCGGCGCGCGATGCCGCGATGAAGATAGGTGCTCTTCGCATCTTCTTCCGCGGGTTTGCCCGTAACGGCCAGCTGGTTCTGCTGCGCCACGATCTCGATCTCGTCGGGCTTGAAGCCTGGGACCGCGAGCGTGATGCGGAAGCGGTCGTCGGCCTCGCGCACGATGTCGAAGGCCGGATAGCCGTCGGACGTCTCGCTGCGCTGCCCCTTCTCGAGCAGGTCGAAGAGGTGATCGAAGCCCACCGTCGAACGGCGGTACGGGGTAAAGTCAAAATCGGTTCTCATTTCCAAATCCTCCTGATTGAAGCAATTCGGGCATGAGATGCGCCGGTACACAGAGCGGCGCTCTCCATGTCCTGCAGACCCGGTCAATCCGGCATCTGGAAGGAAATTAGGAAGCGAATTTGCTGTTTCAAGACATGTCGCCGACGCCGGATTGCAGTTCGTCGCAGAGGTGGAAGAGGGCCCTCGCACCGGAAGGTGCGGAGCTGCAGTGTGCGGCTCCGCAGCTGGTCAGGCAACGCGGCTCCCGCCGGTGTCGTTGCTCCAGGTGGCGATCTGGTCCTTGACGGCCAGCTTCAGCTTCTTGAGCCGCGCGATCAGGACCTCGTCGGGTCGGCGCTGCCGCGCTTCCCGATCGATTTCGGCTTCGAGGCGGGCATGCTCGCGCCGGAAGTATTCGATATGTTTGCTGGACATCTTCTTCTCCATGCCAAGTTGAGGATGTCGCAGCCGGTCCGCTGCGGCGGGGATATAAGAAAGGGCCATCCCTGATTTCAATGGGTTGGAATAGGTCGTTCGCTCAAATCGGCGCATACGCCGCCTATAATGAGAACGACAGGCTTTTGCCCAGAATCGGATAGGCAATGGCCGCGATCGGCCGAAACGTGTCATCGCTGCTCGTGACCTCGGGAAGGTCCGCTATTCGCCATTCGGCACCCAGAAGCGGTCAGTCTCCTACCGGCCAGTTTCACGAACCTTTCGAGTTGGCTCTGTCGTTATTCGGTAAGTCAGGCTGATTGAGATTCTTCAATAAACTTGTCTTTGTCATTCTTCCGTTTTCCAACGGATCGGTTGTGTCCAATAACGATGACCCTCCCATCTTGGTGGGCTTGCAAATTTGAAGTGCCCAGTCTTAGCCATCTGAGCGCATGTCGCATTGTCGAACCAGGCTGCGAAAGTGAACTTTGCCTTGGCCATAAATCCTCGGCAAACCGCAGCGCCGAAAGCAGTGGAGTCCCAATGCGCGACGACCGTGTCGCCTTCGGCATAGAGTGTGTGCACGCTCAAAATCAGCCTTGTGCGCACCCGAGTGGACGGCAGTTTTAATGTCGCTGCCGAGGTCTTTGGCGCCCCTGTCGACTTTGCCCGCGCCGCCACCCGACGGCAGATTTCCCCAAAGCATAATATCGGTTCCGCCGCCGAGATTTGCTCTCCCTTTTCGGGGGCGTCCTTGTGCCCTTGACAAGGCGGGCGCGAGCGTGTTGGTAGCGCTATCACAAAAAAAGGTTTTGGATAATGGAGGGGAATCCCCGCGACATCGTGTCGGCACTGCCCGGCGATTGGGAAGCCGGCGTCTTCGTCGGCCGCATGCGCACCGAGGCCGGGCCGAACCCGATGCTGATCGTGCGCGGCGAATGTTATGACATGTCGGCGGTCGCGCCGACCGCGGCAGCGCTTGTCGAGCGTGGCGATTTCAGTGGCGCAGGGGGACGCGCGCTTGGCCGTTTCGACCTTTCGGCTGTCGATCTCCTAAGCCCCGTCGATCTGCAATGCGTCAAGGCCTGCGGAGTAACCTTCGCGATATCCGCAATCGAGCGGGTGATCGAGGAAAGCGCGCGCGGCGACTGGGGCGCGGCATCGGCCATTCGGGATCGCCTCGAGGCGCGCGTCGGCGGCTCGATCCGTTCGGTCGTGCCGGGCTCGTCCGAAGCGGCCGAACTCAAGGCCGCACTGATCGAGGACGGGCTCTGGTCGCAATATCTCGAAGTCGCGATCGGTCCGGACGCCGAGGTGTTCACCAAGGCGCCGGTGCTGTCGACGCTGGGGCCCGATGCCGAGATCGGGATCCGCTCTGATTCGACCTGGAACAACCCCGAACCCGAGATCGTGTTGCTCGTGAACAGCGCTGGCACGGCCATCGGCGCGATGCTGGGGAATGACGTAAATCTGCGCGATTTCGAGGGGCGGTCGGCGCTGTTGCTGGGCAAGGCCAAGGACAATAACGCCTCCTGCTCGCTCGGGCCGCTGGTGCGGCTGTTCGACGACAGTTTCACGCTGGACGATGTGCGTGCGGCCGAGGTGCGGCTGAGCATTCGCGGCGAAGACGGTTATGTGCTCGAGGGTGAGAGCAATATGCGCGAAATCAGCCGCGATCCGCTCGAACTGGTGCGCCAGACGCTGAGCGAACATCAATATCCCGACGGTTTCGCGCTGTTCCTCGGTACGTTGTTCGCGCCGGTCGAGGATCGCGACGAACCCGGCCGGGGCTTTACGCACAAGGTCGGCGATGTGGTCGCGATCGAAAGCCGCAAGCTCGGCCGGCTGGTTAATCGCGTCACGACCTCGAAGGATGCCGCGCCGTGGCGCGACGGGATCGGGGCATTGATGACGAATCTTGCGGGCCGCGGCTTGCTGGGGGCAGGGAAGTGACGATTATGGCGACGGTTGAGGCAGGGGCGGAGCGAGCAATCTATCCGAGCTTGTCGGGCAAGCGCGTACTCGTGACGGGCGGTGCGAGCGGGATTGGCGCTTCGCTGGTCGCAGAGTTCGCCGCGCAGGGCGCGAAGGTGGCGTTCCTCGATCTTGACGACGGGGCCGGCCAGCGACTGGCGGACGGGATTCCTGGCACGCGGTTCCTTTCCTGCGATCTGCGCGATATCGACATGCTCAAGACCTGCCTCGCGGCGCTGACCAAGGAGATGGGCGGGATCGATATTCTTCTCAACAATGCGGCGAACGACGATCGCCATGCGGTGATGGATGTCACCCCCGAATATTGGGACGAGCGGATGGCGACGAACCTGCGGCACCTGTTTTTCGCGGCGCAGGCGGTGATTCCCGCGATGCGCGCGGCGGGCGGCGGCGCGATCGTCAATTTCGGCTCGATCAGCTGGCATCTCGGTCTTCCCGACCTCGTGCTCTATCAGACCGCGAAGGCCGCGATCGAGGGACTGACGCGCAGCCTGGCGCGCGACCTCGGCCGCGACAATATCCGCGTCACCACGATTGTGCCGGGCAATGTCCAGACGCCGCGGCAGGAGAAATGGTACACGCCCGAAGGCGAGGCCGAGATTGTCGCGGCGCAGTGTCTCAGCGAGCGAATTCAACCGATCGATGTTGCGGCGCTGGCGCTGTTCCTGGCGTCGGACGACGGGCGCATGTGCACCGGCCACGAATATTTCGTCGATGCGGGATGGCGCTGAAATGAGCGTCGAACCGGTCCTTCGCGTTGCGGCCACGCTGGGCGAAGGGCCGGTTTGGGTCGATGGCCAATTGTGGTTTGTCGACATCAAGGGAAAGCGTATCTATCGCTTCGATCCCGCCGACCGCGCCAGCCGGCACTGGGACGCGCCCGATCAGGTGGGCTGGGTGCTGCCCGCAGCCGCCGGCGACATGATCGCGGGTGTGAAGACCGGGCTACACCGCTTTGATCCGGCGAGCGGCCGTTTCGCCTTGCTCCACGATCCCGAACCCGGTTTCCCCGGCAACCGCCTCAACGACGCGGCGACCGACAGCGAAGGGCGGTTGTGGTTCGGCAGCATGGACGACAGCGAAGCGGACAAGTCGGGCCGACTTTATCTCTGCCGGGGCGGCGCGTGCCGTGATACCGGCCTGCCGCCGGTCGCGATCACCAATGGACCCGCGATCAGCGCCGATGCGCGCAGCCTCTATCACACCGACACGCTCGGCAAGACGATCTGGCGGGTGGCGATCGGCGCGAATGGCGACCTTGGAGCGCCCGAGCAGCATATCGTGATCGAGGATGGCGCGGGCCACCCCGACGGTTCGGTGATCGATGCCGAGGGCTGCCTGTGGGTCGCGCTCTATGGCGGCTGGGGCGTGCGGCGTTACGATCCGGCGGGCAAGCTGATGCAGTTCGTGCGCTTTCCCGTATCCAATGTGACCAAGATCGCATTCGGCGGCGAGGGCCTGAAAACCGCCTATGCCACAACAGCGCGCAAGGGGCTGGATTCGGCCACACTGGCGGAGCAGCCGCTGGCGGGCGACCTGTTTGCATTCGACCCCGGCGTTGCCGGTCTGCCGGTGACACCGGCCAAAATATGAAAAAGGGAGCGGGTGAGATGGCGAGTATGGCGGAACCGGCCGAGGGCCGGGTCAATATCGGGTTTATCATCGCGATCGTGGCGGTGGCGACGATCGGCGGTTTCATGTTCGGCTATGATTCGGGCGTGATCAACGGCACACAAAAGGGGCTGGAGAGCGCCTTCGATCTGGGCAAGCTGGGTATCGGCGTCAATGTCGGCGCGATCCTCGTCGGCTCGGCGATCGGTGCGTTCGGCGCTGGCCGCCTGGCCGACCGCATCGGCCGCCGCGGCGTGATGATGCTGTCGGCGATCCTGTTTCTGCTTAGCGCATTGCTCGCGGGGGCGGCATCCTCGTCGATCATCTTCATCATCGCGCGCATCATCGGCGGCCTTGGCGTCGGCGCGGCGAGCGTGATCTCGCCGGTCTATATTTCCGAGGTTACCCCGGCGAATATCCGCGGGCGGCTGTCGAGCGTCCAGCAGGTGATGATCATCACCGGCCTCACCGGCGCGTTCGTCGCCAACTTCGCGCTCGCGCGCTATGCTGGCGGTTCGACGTCGGAATTCTGGATGGGCTATCCCGCGTGGCGCTGGATGTTCTGGCTGCAGGCGATCCCCGCCGCGATCTATTTCCTCGCGCTGCTCGTCATCCCCGAGAGCCCGCGCTATCTCGTTGCGCGCGGCCGGGAAGAAGAGGCGCACGCCGTGCTGACGCGGCTGTTCGGCACCGCCGAGGCCGACCGCAAGGTAACCGAAATTCGAGGCAGCCTCGCCGCCGACCACCATCGGCCCAAGCTATCCGACCTGATCGACAAAAGTTCGGGCAAGGTCCGCCCAATCGTGTGGACAGGCATCGGCCTTGCCGTGTTCCAGCAATTCGTCGGCATCAACGTCGTCTTCTATTATGGCGCGACCTTGTGGGAAGCGGTCGGTTTCTCGGAAGATTATGCGCTGCAGACCAACATCCTGTCGGGAGTGCTGTCGATCGGGGCGTGCCTTGCGACGATCCTGCTGGTCGATCGGATCGGCCGCAAGCCGCTGCTGCTGATCGGCTCGGCGGGCATGGCGGTGACGCTGGCCGTCGTCGCCTATGCCTTCTCGACCGCGGTGTCGGGCGCCGACGGCAGCCTGTCGCTGCCCGGCAACAACGGCCTGATCGCGCTGATCGCGGCCAACCTCTATGTGATCTTCTTCAACCTCAGCTGGGGTCCGATCATGTGGGTGATGCTGGGCGAGATGTTCCCGAACCAGATCCGCGGATCGGGCCTCGCTGTCGCCGGTTTCGCGCAGTGGATCGCCAATGCGCTGATCTCGGTCAGCTTCCCGGCGCTCGCGGCCTCGCCCGGCCTTGCAGTCACCTATGTCGGCTATGCGCTGTTCGCGGCGATATCCTTCTTCTTCGTGCAGAAGATGGTCGTCGAGACGCGCGGGCGCGAGCTCGAGGATATGCCGGGCTGAGGGATCAGCGCGGCTTCCGCGTCGTCGGCCGGCGACGCGGAGCCGCGTCGGATTGGCGGCGGATCAGCTCGTAGGAGGCCAGAACGTGCGGAGTCTCGATGGCCGCGCCTTGCCCCTTGCGGGCCCGGATCGCACGCACCAGCAGTTCGACCGCGGTGCGCGACATGTCGGTCACCGGCTGGCGGATCGTGGTGAGTTCGGGCCAGATCGTCGTCGCCAGCGCCGTATCGTCGAATCCGCACACGGTCAGGTCGCCGGGCACATCGAGTCCCTTGCGATGCGCGATCGCGACCGTCGCCGCGGCCATGTCGTCGTTCGATGCGAAAATCGCGGTCGGCGGATCGGCGATGTCGAGCAGCAGCTCGGCGGCATCGAGGCCGGAGCGATAGGTGAACAGCCCCTCGGCTACCAGTTCGGGCACGTCGGCCAGCTTGCCTTCGGCGAGTGCGGCGCGGTAACCCGCGAGGCGTTCGGCGCTCGCGGTCTGGTTCGGATTGCCGGTGATGAAGCCGATCCGCACATGGCCAAGCGCCATCAGGTGGCGCGTCATGTCATAGGCCGCCTGCCGGTCGTCGATGCTGACCGACAGCGCCCAGTCGGGGGCGCGCCCGGTCGCGACCGCGACCACGGGGACACCGCGCTCCTTCAGCGCCGCGAGGATCGGCGGCGAATCGCTGAGCGGCGGGGGCAGCACCACGCCATCGATGCGCCCGCCGAGCAGATGTTCGATCGCGGGATTTCCGCCGCCCTCGTCGTCGCATTTCTCGACCACCAGATGGACATTGCTGCGGCTCGCCTGATCGAGACTGCCGACCAGGAATTCGCTGAGATAGGCGAAGGACGGGTTCGAATGGAGCAGGCCGATGCGGATATCGTCGCCGCCGGCCAGCGTGCGCGCGGCGGCGTTGGGCGCGTAGTTCAGCGCCGCGATCGCTTCCTCGACGCGCTGCTTCGTTTCCTCGCGCACATTGGTTTCGCCGTTGATCACGCGGCTCACCGTCATCGGCGAGACGCCGGCATGCGCCGCGACGTCGCTGATCGTCGGTACGTTGCGCTGGCGTCGTTGGCCGCGACCTTCCTTCATGCACGTCCTTCCGGGCGGGGGTTCATGGTGCGCCCCATAATCGCGCCGGAGCGGAAAGGCGAGAGATGTTGGCGATGATGATGGCGCTGGCGCTGCAATTGCAGGCGGCCCCTTATGTGAAGAATCCGAAATATTGGCCGGCCCCGGTGATGGACGAGACCGCGCCGCCGGTCCCGCGGCTGAAGCCCGGCGCCGTGCTTGTGCTGTCCAAAACCAACGGTTTTCGCGATGACGAGCAGATTGTGGCGGCGACGCGGGCGGTGCAGGAGATCGTGCGGGGCGGCGGGCGCGACGTATTCGCGACCGAGAATGCCGCGATCATGAACCCGCGCGATCTGGGGCGTTTTCGCGTCGTGGTGTTCAATTCGAACAGCGGCAATATCTTCACCGAGCCGCAGCGGGCGGCGTTCCGCGCCTGGGTTGAAAAGGGCGGCGGCGTCGTGCTGCTCCACGGCGCGGGCGGTGATCATGACTATGCCTGGGACTGGTATCGCGATACACTGCTCGGGGTTCGCTTTATCGGCCACACCTCGCGGCCCGACCAGTTCCAGCAGGGCGACATCCACATCCTTGAGCCCGGCCACCGCGCGATGCGCGGGCTGCCCGTCAAATGGACGCGGGTCGAGGAATGGTATGCGTTCGACCGCGTGCCCGTGGATCAGAACACGCGCATCCTCGCGACGCTCGACGAGGCAAGCTATCGCCCCGCGCCCGAACAGCGGATGGGCAAACTCCACCCGATCGTCTGGACGCGCTGCGTGGCGCGGGGGCGTGCGATCTTTTCCGCGCTCGGCCATCAGGCGCAAAGCTATGCCGAGCCGCTGCATCGCACGCTCATCGGCAATGCGATCGACTGGGCGGCGGGCAAAAGCTGTTGACCCTCACTTGGGATTGCCCGGCGCAAAGGGGAAGCTTTGCGCCTTGTACCAGTCGAGGTCATGCTCGGGCTGCGCGGCTCCTTCGGGAAGCGGAAGGCCGTTGATCGACATCCAATAGGCAAGGCTCGCGTCGCGCCACCAGCGCGCCTCTTTTTCCTGCACGGCAAGGAAGCTGTCGGCCTTCGTCCAGCGCTCGGCGTCGATGCGCGGTTTGAGCGTCGCCCATTCGCGGCGCATCTCGCCGACGGTGGCGACGCCGCGGTCGTAGCGCCGGACCAGTTCGGCCCACAGCGTCGTGCCGCCAGCCATCTTATAGTCCCACGGTACATGGTGGAACCACAGCAGGTCCTCGGCCGGGGTGGTTTTCGGGTCGGCGTATTTCTTTGCGATCGACGGCGCATATTGCGACACCGCGTTGCTGCCGGTGCGCGTGCGGTCGAAGCCGATCCCTTCCTTGTTGGCACGATGATAATAGACGGGGTTCCATTCGGGGCGCTGTAGGTCGGAAACCCACGGCCCGGGGCCATAATGATGGCCGGTCGCGAACAAATGGGTGAGCCCGAGCGGCCCGGTATAGTCGACCACCGCCTCGCGCGACCGCATCATCATCCGCAGCACCGTGCCCGTCACCACCGGATCGTTGCCGAAGGTCTGGACTGCCCATTCGCGCGCGATCGCTTCGGACGAGAGCGTCGGGTCCCATGCTAGACGGCCGTAAACATACCAGTTCGCCTGATTGAAACTGCTGCCCGACCAGTCGCGGTCGCGCCCGATATTGGCGACGCCGGCCATGCCGCTCAGTCTGTGCCCCTCGGCCTCGCCATCGACGACCGATGCGACGGTCTCGCCGGGTTTCACGCCCGTCTCGGCGTCCAGCACTTCCTCGAACAGCGGGCCGAGATAGGCGAGGTGGGTGGCGAAACCGAGATATTCCTTGGTGATCTGAAACTCGGCCATCAAAGGGGTTTTCGGCATCGCGCCGAACAGCGGATGAAAGGGTTCGCGCGGCTGGAAATCGATCGCGCCGTTTTTGACCTGGACCAGCACATTATCGGCGAACTGGCCGTCGAGCGGCTTGAATTCGGTATAGGCCTGCTTGGCGCGGTCCTCGGGATCGGTGTCGGCATAGACGAAGGCGCGCCACATCACGATGCCGCCGTGCGGGGCGACGGCGGCGGCCAGCATGTTGGCGCCCTCGGCATGGGTCGCGCCATAGTCGCGCGGGCCGGGCTGGCCCTCGCTGTTCGCCTTGACCAGGAAGCCGCCGAAGTCGGGGATGGCGCGATAGATTTCGTCGCTCTTCGCCTTCCACCAGGCGGCCACCGCCGGGTCGCGCGGATCGGCGGTTTTCAGCCCGCCGATCTCGATCGGGGCCGAGAAGCGCGCGGAGAGAAAGACCTTGATGCCATAGGGTCGGAAAACGTCGGCGAGCGCCGCGGCCTTGGCGATATAAGGGGCGGTGAGGCTCGTCGCCTTCGCGTTGACATTGTTTAGGACGGTGCCGTTGATCCCGAGCGAGGCGTTGGCGCGGGCATAGTCGGTGTAGCGCGGGTCCTTGAAATCAGGCAGCGTCCACCAGTCCCACAGCGACTGGCCAGCATAACCGCGCTCGACCACCCCATCCAGATTGTCCCAATGATTGAGCAGGCGCAGCTTGGTGCGCGGCTTCGAGACGAGATCAACGCTGGCGAGGTCGCCGCCGCTGTGTGCGTGGCGCAGCAGGGCGAAGGCGCCATAAAGGATACCGATGTCAGACGTCGCGGTGACGAGCGTGACCGCGCGGCCCTCGATGGTGGCGCGCTGTACGCGGTAACCTTCGGCGCCCAATGCAGCATTGTCGAGCCGCAGCGCGGCGACGGCGGGATCGTCGGTGCGCGCCAGCAGCACAGGGTCGGGAAGGGTGGGGAGGCCGCGGCGCAGTTCGTCCGCGGCGATCTTCAGCGTCGGCGAATCGCCGCGCACTTCGACCGGCGCGGGAGCGGTTCGGTGGGCCGCGCCGCCAAGCCAGAGGCTGTAACCATCATTGGCCTGCGCGGGTGCCGCGAACGTGCAGGCGACGATGACCCAGAGGGGCGCGTGGCGGATATGAAGCTTCATCGATCGCTCTCCCTGGACGCCGCGCGTATCGCGCTGGCGTATCGCAACGGGCATTGACAACCCGTTCTCTCGCCGTGCATGTTAGCGGTATCACGGCGACGACATCAACATAAATGTTGCGCCTCAATCGATGGGAGAGTCGAATGACGGGCAGGGCGGCTATCGGGGGAAACACGTCCCGCCGCGATCTTTTTCGATGGGGCGCTTCGGCATCGCTGCTCGCGATGCTCCCCGTCGCCGCGCGCGCGGCCGGTCCGATCTATCGCGACCCCAAGGCGCCCGTTGACCTGCGCGTCGAGGACCTGCTGTCGCGCATGACGCTCGACGAAAAGGTCGCCCAGCTGATCACGCTGTCGCGGACCAAGCGCGACATCATGGATGACGATCGCTCCTTCGATCCGGCGAAGGCGAGCAAGGCCTATCCCGACAATTTCGGGCAGATCGCGCGCCCGTCCGACCGCGGCGGCGCGGCAACCGCGAACAACAACCCCGCTGACACGACCGGGCGGTGGCGCGCCCCGGCCGACACCATCGCCTTCGTCAACGCGACGCAGAAATGGGCGGCGACGACGCGGCTCGGCATCCCCGTCCTGTTCCACGAGGAATGCCTGCATGGCTATATGGCGCCGACCGCGACGAGCTTTCCGCAGGCGATCGCGCTGGCGGGCAGCTTCGACCGCGACCTGATGGAGCGGGTGAGCGCGGTCATCGGCCGCGAGGTGCGCGCGCATGGCACCGTGCTGGCGCTGTCGCCGGTGGTCGATATCGCGCGCGATCCGCGCTGGGGCCGGATCGAGGAAACGTTCGGCGAGGACCCCTATCTGTGCGGAGAAATGGGCGTCGCCGCGGTGCTGGGGCTGCAGGGGCGCAGCAAGGTCTTGGCGCCCGGCAAGGTCTTCGCCACGCTGAAGCATATGACCGGGCACGGCCAGCCCGAGAGCGGCGAAAATGTCGCGCCCGCGCCGCTCGCCGAGCGCGAATTGCGCGAGCGTTTCTTTCCCCCCTTCCGCAAGATCGTCGCGAAGACCGGTATCGTCGCGGTGATGCCGTCGTATAACGAGATCGATGGCGTTCCGAGCCACGCCAACCGCTGGCTGCTGCACGACGTGCTGCGCGGCGAATGGGGTTTCGACGGCGCGATCGTCAGCGATTATGCCGCGATCGGCGAACTTGCGACGCTGCACCACGTCGCGCCCGACATCGCGGCAGCGGCGAAGCTGGCGCTGATCGCGGGGGTCGACAGCGATCTGCCCGACGGCGAGGCGTTTCGCACGCTCGGTGATCAGGTGCGCGCAGGCAAGGTGCCGCTGGCGCTGGTCGATCAGGCCTGCCGCCGCATCCTGACGCTCAAATTCCGCGCCGGCTTGTTCGAAGCCGCGCCGTTCGATCCGCGCGCCGCGGCGAAGCTGACCGCCAATGCCGAGGCGCTGGCGCTGGCGCGTGAGGCGGCGGTGAAGGCGATCACCCTGCTGACCAACGATGGGACGCTGCCGCTGACGCCGGGGGCGCACAAGAAGGTCGCGGTGATCGGGCCGAACGCCGCGATCGCGCGGCTGGGCGGCTATTCGTCGATCCCGACGAATCCCGTCTCGCTGCTCGAAGGCGTGCGCGCGCGGCTCGCCGGCAAGGCCGAGGTCGTCCACGCGCAGGGCGTGTTCATCACCCAGAGCGAGGACCGGTCGGCCAACGAGGTATTGCTCGCCGATCCGGCGAAGAACCGCCAGCTGATCGCCGAGGCGGTTGAGGTCGCCAAGACGGCCGGCGTAATCCTGCTGGCGATCGGCGACACCGAACAGACGAGCCGCGAAGGCTTTGCCAAGAACCACCTTGGCGACCGCACCGACCTCGACCTCGTCGGCGAGCAGAACGAGCTCTTCCTCGCGATGAAAGCGACCGGAAAACCCGTCGTCGTCGTCGCGATCAACGGCCGCCCGCCATCGTGGCCGACCGTCGCCGAGCAGGCCAACGCGCTGCTTGAATGCTGGTATATGGGGCAGGAGGGCGGCCATGCGATGGCCGCTGTGCTGTTCGGCGATCATAATCCGGGCGGCAAGTTGCCGGTAACGGTCGCGCGCCATGCGGGGCAACTGCCGGTGTTTTACGACGCCAAGCCTTCGGCGCGCCGCGGTTACCTTTTCGACACGACCGACCCGCTGTTTCCGTTCGGACATGGCCTGAGCTACACGAAATTCGAACTCGGAAAGCCGCGCCTCTCGGCGCCGCGGATCGGGGCGGGCGGCAGCGTGACCGTCGAGGTCGACGTCGCCAATGTCGGCGAGCGGACCGGCGACGAAACCGTCCAGCTCTATATCCGCGACCAGGTCGCGTCGGTGACCCAGCCGATCAAGGTGCTCAAGGGATTTACGCGCGTGTCGCTGAGGCCCGGCGAGCGCCGCACGGTGTCGATGACGCTCGATCCCGAAGCCTTCACCATCTGGAACGATGCGATGCGCGAAGTGGTCGAACCCGGCCTGTTCGACATCATGACCGGACCAGACAGCCGCAACCTCCAGACCGTCACACTCGAAATCGCCTGAGGACCAAAATGCCCAAGATCATTTCCGCCCGCGTCATCATTACCTGCCCGGGGCGCAATTTCGTGACGCTGAAGATCGAATGCGACGACGGCACGACCGGCGTTGGCGACGCGACGCTCAATGGCCGCGAGCTTGCGGTCGCGAGCTATCTGACCGACCATGTCGTGCCGTGCCTGATCGGCCGCGACGCGCACCGGATCGAGGATATCTGGCAATATCTCTACAAGGGCGCGTACTGGCGGCGCGGACCGGTGACGATGAGCGCGATCGCGGCGGTCGACACCGCGCTGTGGGACATCAAGGGCAAGATTGCCGGCTTGCCCGTCTACCAGCTGCTCGGCGGCGCGTCGCGCGAAGGATGCATGGTCTATGGCCATGCCAACGGCACCTCGATCGAGGAAACGGTCGAGGTCGCGCTCGATTATCAGCGGCAGGGCTACAAGGCGATCCGGCTGCAATGCGGCGTGCCGGGAATGGCATCGACCTATGGCGTCAGCAAGGATCGCTATTTCTACGAACCCGCCGACGCAGATTTGCCGAGCGAAAATGTCTGGTCGACGAGCAAATATATGCGCGTCGTTCCCGAACTCTTCGCGGCCGCGCGTGAGGCGCTGGGCTGGGATGTCCACCTGCTCCACGACATTCACCACCGGTTGACGCCGATCGAGGCCGGGCGGCTTGGCAAGGATCTGGAACCTTACCGCCCCTTCTGGCTCGAGGATGCGACCTCGGCCGAGAATCAGGAGGCCTTCCGGCTAATCCGCCAGCACACCACCGCGCCGCTCGCGGTCGGCGAGATTTTCAATTCGATCCACGATTGCCGCGAACTGATCCAGAACCAGCTGATCGACTATATCCGCGCGACCGTCGTCCATGCGGGTGGCATCACGCACCTCCGCCGCATCGCCGCGCTCGCCGATCTCTACCAGATCCGCACCGGCTGCCACGGCGCGACCGACCTGTCGCCGGTCTGCATGGCGGCGGCGCTACACTTCGGACTGTCGGTGCCCAATTTCGGCGTCCAGGAATATATGCGCCACACGGTGGAGACCGACGCGGTCTTCCCGCACACCTACAGCTTCGAGGACGGCATGATGCACCCCGGCGATGCGCCGGGCCTTGGCGTCGACATCGATGAGGAACTCGCCAAAGGCTATGAATATAAGCGCGCTTTCCTGCCGGTGAACCGGCTCGAAGACGGCACAATGCATAGCTGGTGAGCATGGCGAGCGATCTCGTCGGAGCCGCCGCCGAGGCGCCCGACACCGCGATCCGCGCGGTGTCGAAGCCGCGCGGCCGCGTCCGCTGGATCATCTGCGGCCTGCTGTTCGCCGCAGTGGTGCTGTCCTACATCGACCGGCTGGTGCTCGGGGTGCTCAAGCCCCAGCTCGAAACGCTCTATGGCTGGACCAACAGCGGCTACGGCGACATCACCGGCTATTTCCAGATCTGCTACGGGCTCGGCTTCCTCGCCTTCGGTTGGCTGATCGACCGGATCGGTCCGCGCGCGGGCTATCTGCTGGCGATGGGCCTGTGGACGATCGGCCACTTTGCGCAGGTGCTCGCGACCACGACCTTCGGTTTCGTCATCGCGCGCATCCCGCTCGCGCTGGGCGAGGCGGGAACCTATCCCTCGGCGCTCGCCGCCGCATCGCAATGGTTCCCGAAGAAGGAGCGCGCGCTCGCGATCGGCATCTTCAACGCCGGCGCCAACGTCGGTGCGATCATCACGCCGCTGCTCGTCTCGTTCATCGTCGCCGGGCTGATGTTCGATTGGCGCTGGGCGTTCATCATCACCGGCCTGTTCAATCTCGTGTGGCTCGCGGCCTGGTGGCGCTTCTATCGCAAGCCCGCCGAACATCCGAAGATCACGGCCGAGGAGCGCGCGTGGATCGAGGCCGAGCCGATCGAGGAAAGCGGACGCGCTGGCTTTTTCAAGCTGCTGCGCCACCGCGAGACCTGGGCCTATATGGCGGGCCGTTTCCTGATCGACCCGGTGTGGTGGACCTTCCTGTTCTGGCTGCCCGATTTCTTCAACAAGCAATATGGCTATGATCTCAAGAACTTCGGACCGCCCTTGGTCGCCATCTATATTCTCGCCGACGTCGGCGCGATCGCGGGCGGCTGGTATAGCTCGCACCTCTTGAAGCGCGGCGTCGCCGCGGGGCGGGCGCGCAAGCAGGCGATGTTCGCTTGCGCGCTGTTCGCGCTGCCGGTGATGTTCGCGGTCGAGGCCGACAATATCTGGATCGCGGTGGCGTGCATCGGGCTTGCCTGCGCCGCGCATCAGGGCTTCTCGACCAATTTGTTCGCGCTGCCGGGCGATCAGTTCCCGCGCTTCGCGCAGGGCACGCTGATCGGTCTCGGCGGGTTCGCGGGCGCGTGCGGCGGCTTCATCGCCTCCAAGTCGCTCGGCATATTGCTCGACCGGGTGGGGAGTTACGAGCCCTTCTTCATCGCCTGCGGCATGGCCTATCTGGTGGCGCTTGCCGTTTTCCACATCCTCAATCCGCGCTATCGCGACGTGAAGATCGACGGCACCCTATGACCCGACCGCTCAAGCTCCATCCCGACCGCCTGTTTCCTGCCGATCCGGCGACACGCGCCATCGCGCGCTCGCTCTATGCGGGCGTCAAGGACCTGCCGATCATCAGTCCGCACGGCCACACCGACCCCGCCTGGTTCGCCGCCGACGCGCCGTTCAGCGATCCGGCGAGCCTGCTGATCGTCCCCGATCATTATGTCTTTCGCATGCTGATGAGCCAGGGCGTTCCGCTCGACGCACTCGGCGTGCCGACGGTCGACGGCAGCGCGACCGAGGCCGGCCCGCGCGCGATCTGGCGATTGTTCGCGGACCATTATCATCTGTTCCGCGGCACGCCCTCGCGCATGTGGCTCGACTGGGTGTTCGCCGAGATTTTCGGGCTCGACGTCATTCTCGAGCCCGCGACTGCCGACCATTATTTCGATACGATCGACGCCGCGCTCAAGACCGACGCCTTTCGCCCGCGCGCGCTGTTCGAGCGGTTCGGGATCGAGTTGATCGCGACCACCGAAAGCCCGCTCGATCCGCTCGATCATCACCGCGCTATCCGGGACAGTGGCTGGAGCGGACGCGTGGTTACTGCCTATCGCCCCGATCCGGTCGTCGATCCCGAGGCCGAAGGCTTCGCCGCCAATGTTCGGACCTTTTGCACCATGGCGGGCGAGGATGCAGAAAGCTGGGCCGGCTATCTTGCCGCGCATCGCTTCCACCGCGCGCGCTTCCGCGAGGCGGGGGCGACCTCGACCGACCACGGCCACCCGTCGGCAGCGACCGCCGACCTGTCCCAAGCCCACGCGGCGGCGCTTTATGCATGGGTGATGGCGGGGGCGGACGCCGCCGATGCCGAACTGTTCCGCGCGCAGCTGCTGACCGAAATGGCACGGATGAGCATCGACGACGGGATGGTGATGCAGCTGCATCCCGCGGTCTATCGCAGCCACAATGCTGCCGTGCTGGCGCGCTTCGGACGCGACAAGGGCGGCGACATCCCGTTGCCGGGCGAGTTCGTCCACGCGCTGAAGCCCTTGCTTGACCTGTTCGGCAACGATCCGCGGCTGACGCTGATCCTGTTCACGCTCGACGAGGATGTCTATTCGCGCGAGCTCGCGCCGCTCGCCGGCCATTATCCCGCGTTGCGGCTCGGCCCGCCGTGGTGGTTTCACGACAGCCCCGAAGGAATGCGCCGCTTTCGCGAACGCACGACCGAGACCGCGGGCTTCTACAACAGCGTCGGGTTCAACGACGATACCCGCGCCTTCCTGTCGATCCCCGCGCGCCACGACGTCGCGCGGCGGATGGATTGCGCCTGGCTGGCGCAGCTGGTCGCCGAGCATCGCCTGCCCGAAGACGAAGCGCATGAGGTTGCCCGCGCGCTCGCTTATGATCTCGCAAAGGCGGCGTACAAGCTGTGAGGCTGTCGGCTGCCGTGCTCGATCGTCTGCCGGCGGAGGTCGCGCGGCCAGCGTATGACCGCGCCGCGGTAAAACGCGGTGTCGTGCATCTCGGCATTGGCGCTTTCCACCGCGCGCATCAGGCGGCGCTGTTCGAGGCGGCGCTCGCGTCGGGCGACATGCGCTGGGGCGTGACGGGGGTTTCGCTGCGCTCGCGTGATGTGCGCGACCAGCTGGCGCCGCAGGACGGCCTCTATACGCTGCTGGTGCGCGATGGCGCCGTGGAGCGCGCGCAGATCGTCGGCGCGGTGCAGGAGGTGCTGGTCGCTCCGGAAAACCCGCAAGCGGTGATTGCGGCGCTGGCATCGTCCGACACGCATATCGTGACGGTCACGATCACCGAGAAGGGTTATAAGCTCGACCGCGAAGCGGGCGGCCTGCTGATGGATGATCTCGATGTCGTGCATGATATCGCAGCGCTCGATGCGCCGCGCACGGCGCCGGGGTTCATCGTCGCGGGACTGAAAGCGCGCCGCGCCGCGCGCTTGCAGCCGCTGACGATCATGTCGTGCGACAATCTGCCGGACAATAGCGTGCTGCTGCGCGACGCGGTGATCGCGATGGCGCGCGCGCATGACCCCGGCCTGGCCGACTGGATCGCGGTCGATGTCGCTTTCCCCTCGACAATGGTCGACCGCATCGTTCCCGCGACCACGCCCGACGACATCGCGATGCTCGCCGAACGGCTGGGTGTGGAAGATCGGGCGATGGTGAAGACCGAACCCTTCACCCAATGGGTGATCGAGGATCGTTTCAGCGGCGAGCGCCCCGATTTTTCGGCGCTGGGCGCGCAGCTTACCGACCGCGTCGCGCCATGGGAACATGCCAAGCTTCGCCTGCTCAACGGCGCCCATTCGGCGATCGCCTATCTCGGGGGGCTCGCCGGCGACGAATTCGTCCACCAGTTCGTTGCGCGCGATGCGGGCCGCCGCCTGATCGCGATGCTGTGGGATGAGGCGCAGGAAACGCTCGATCCACCCGCGGAGCTCGACGCCCCGGCCTACCGCGCCGCGTTGCTGGAGCGCTTCGCCAATCCCGCGTTGCAGCATCGCGCGCGCCAGATCTCGATGGACGGGTCGCAAAAGCTTCCGCAGCGTCTGGTCCAGCCGCTGATCGAGCGCGCCGCGGTCGGCAAGGCCAGCCCCGCATTGGCGCTGACGATCGCCGCGTGGATGCGCTGGCAGGCGGGCTCGACCGACGACGGCGAACGCTTCGTGATCGACGATCCGGCCGCCGATCGACTGGCCCGCGCATCGGGTGTGGAAGGCTATCTGGCGGTGCTTGGCGTGATGCCCGATGCGGCGACGTGCGGCGCGATCGCAGCCCAGCTCGGGATATTGGAGCGGTCAAACGCGCGCACCGCGATCGCTCGTCTACTCGAAGAGGCCATATAATATTGAAAGCAGGGCAATTCCGGCGATAGCCGGGCCGGCGGGACATAAGGAGAGGCGGCATGCGGATAGGGGTTTCGATATTTGTGCTGGGGCTGGCCTTGGCCTCTCCGCTCGCCAATGCACAGAACGCTTCCGTCGCTATGCCCGAAAGCGGTTCGGTCAACTGTCCGTGGCGTGCCGCATGGGCATCGGCGCAGATGCTGCCCGATGCCGGCAATGCCCTCCCTGCCGGGGCGCTGGCGGACGGCACGCTGCGCCAGATCGTCCGGCCGTCGATCGGCGGCGCGCAGCTTCGCGTGCGATTTTCCAATGTCTTCGGCAAAACGCCGCTCCGGATCGGCGGCGCGACGCTGGCGCGATCGGCGGATAATTCCCGGCCCGACATCGTTCCGGCGACACTGCGCCCGCTGCGTTTTGCCGGCAAGGCGGGGGCGGTGGTCCCGCCGGGCGGTGAATGGCTGAGCGATCCGCTCGACTGGACCTTTGGCGCGTTCGACGATCTGGCGGTGAGCGTCCACGTCCTGGCCGACCCCGATGGCCAGACATCGCACCCCGGCTCCCGCGCGACGTCCTATGTCGTCCGCGGCGACGCGACGGCCGCCGCATCGCTTTCGGGCGCGACGCCCGTCGACCATTGGTATCTCCTCTCGGGCATCGAGGTCGCAAGCTGCGCAGCGCGCGGCGGAATCGTGGTGCTTGGCGACTCCATCACCGACGGTCGTGGATCGACGACCAACGGCAATGACCGCTGGACCGATTTCCTTGCGCGGCGGCTCGCTGGCCGGGCCGCGGTGATCAACCAGGGGATCGGCGGCAATCGCGTGCTCCTCGATGGGCTCGGGCCAAGCGCCATGGCACGGCTGGATCGCGACCTGCTGGCGCAGCCCGGCATCGCCCACGCCATCATCCTTGAGGGGATCAACGACATTGGCGTGCTGACCCGCGAGAAACCGGCGAGCGCGGAAGAGCATCGCGCGCTGGTGGAGCAGGTGACGGGCGCCTATGCCCAGATCGTCGCGCGGGCGCGGGCGCGGGGGATCAAGGTCCATGGCGCGACGATCCTGCCCTTCATGAGCAATGAATATTATCATCCGGGTGCCGCCACCGAGGCCGACCGGCAGGCGATCAACGCCTGGATCCGTACCTCCGGCCATTTCGACAGCGTCATCGACCTCGATCGTGTGATGCGCGACCCCGCCCGCCCGGCCTATCTGAACCCGGCCTATGACACGGGCGACGGGTTGCACCCCAATCCCGCGGGTTTCCGCGCGATGGCCGAGGCGGTCCCGCTCGGGCTGTTCGAATAGGCGCCGTCCCCCGCGCCTTTCCCTGCCATTCCCGATTTGGCGGCGCCGTCTCTAGCGGTCGCCCTCCAAAAAAAAGGGCCGGTCGAAAATCGACCGGCCCATAAGAGACCACAGGAGGTGGGAGCCGCCTAGAATTTGCCGCGAATACCGACCAGCACCGTCCGGCCGGGATTATATTCGTTGAAGGTCGCGTTCGGGAACTGGAAGTAGCTGCTCTGTGCTTCCTTCGTGATGTTGATCACGTTGACGACCACGGTCGGCAGATAGTCGTTACCGAAGACCTCGGCGAGATCGAGATTGCCCGAGAAATCGAGCTGCGAGTAGCTGCGCCCGAAAATGGCGGCCTGCTGGATGCCATTCTGGTTGGTCCCCGAGCCCTGCGACCCCTGGTTGTAAGTATAGGTAAGACGGGTCGAGAGACCATTACCCTCATAATAGCCGGTGAGCGTGTAGGTCTTCGGAGCCACGCCGATCGCCACCGCCGGAGCGCCGGCGCCTTCGCCCTTCTGGTCGATCAGCGTCAGGTTCGCCTGCACGCCGAAACCCGACACGCCGATATATTGGGTGAGGAAATCGAGCGGCTGGGTAATCTGGAACTCGAGGCCGTTGACCTTGAGCTTGCCGTCGGCGTTGACCTGCTGCTGCACAACGACATTGACATCGCGCAGCGCCTGCCCCGGCTGGGCGCGGGTGGCCAGCGCATCGCGCTGCGCCTGCGTCAGCGAGTCGATGTTAATGCCATATTGCTCGAAGAAGGAGAATGGCACGGTGGTGAGACCGTTCACGGTGAAGCCGGTGATCGACTTGCGGAAGGCCGCAAAGGCAATCACGCCTTCGCCGCCGGTATAATATTCGAAACCGACGTCGATATTGTCCGAGATATACGGATCAAGCGCGCTGTTGCCGACGGTGCCCACGTCGGCCGACGGTTGGACGAAGCTCGCGCCCGGCAGCATCGCATTGGGATCGGGACGCGTCATCGTTCGCGAGATCGATGCGCGCGCCACGGCCTTGCCGCCGAAATCGAAGGCGACGCTCGCCGAGGGCAGGAAGTTCGAATAGACGGTCCGCGTCGTCGGGAAGGTGATCGTATTCGGGTAGCGTCCGCCATCGGCGATCGTTGCGTTGCGCCCATCGGGAACGCTGACGCGGCCGCCGACAATCTGTTCGGTCCGCACATAGCGCACGCCGCCGTTGAGGCGCAGCGTGTTGTCGCCGATGTCGAAGATGCCGTTCGCCTCGACGAAGGTTCCGGTGACCTTTTCCCTGATCAGGCCGCCATTGGCGCCGCTGCTGCCCGAGCCCGTCTCGGTTGCGCGCGACAGGAAGCCCTCATAATCGGTGTCGGCCTTGACCTTGTCCCAGTCGACGGTGATGAACCCGTTGCTGCCGGGGCGCAGATAGCTCGGCACCGCGGCCGTCGGAATGATCGAGCCGGCGTAGGTGATCGGGGCTCCGCCCGCGGTGAAGTTTGTTCCATAACCGGGAAAGGTCGGGAAGCCTGCGGGGGTTGCGCTGCCGGGCTGGTTGAGGCCGGTGCAAGGCGTCGTGCTCGTGTTCGGCGCGAGCAGGGTGACGCTCGGGCCATTGCCGCAGATTGCATTCTGCCACTCGGCGGTGTTGTCGAACGGCGTGATGCGGCGGCGGGTATCGTCGAAGGATCCGCCGACGCGCACGCTGAACCGGGTTTCATCGCCGAACAGGAGGCTGCCTCGGATACCCTTGGTTTCGGTTTCGCGCTCTTCGCCGTTCAAATTGACGCGGCCGCCGCCCGCCCAGCCGAAATTGGCGGGGTCGTTGAGATCGATATTGGTTTCGATCGAAGGGATGCCGCCATCATTGGTATAGGTTACCGTCGCGCCGCTGTTCGGCGGCGTGATCACGAGGAATGTGGGGCTTTCGCGGCGGAAGGTGCTCTTGGTGTAATTGGCCTGGATATCGCCCTTGATCCAGTCGTTGACGACAAACTCGGCGCCGGGATTGACGCCATAATATTCCTGGGTGTCCTTGTACGGACGATATTCGAGGAAGAATTGCGCGTTGGCGTAGGTGCCGCTCGTCACGACGCAGCCTTGGGTGCAATCTTCACGATCATAGGTGGTGTTGAGCGGAATGACCGCGCCATTGCGGCCTACCCAATTCATTGCGTTGCGCGTGAACTCTGTATTGCGCTTCGCATACATGCCGTCGATGTAGAAATGGAAATTGTCGCCGGGGCGCCACTCGAGCGACACGAGCCCGTTGTAGCGTTCGCGGTCGCCGACTTCGGTGCGCGGGCGGCCGAGACGCGGCAGGAGGCCGTTGTCGATCTGGTCGATCGACGCACCCGGATTGCGGGCGAGAAGAAACGCCTGGTCGATGACCGCGCCTGGAGTCAGGCCGTTTCCGGCGTTGATCGGCACCACCGACGGAATGGTGAAATTGCCGCCGCCGGTCGGGTTGAGCGTGCCGCTCGTGCGCTGAGCAGCCGTGAGATTGGGATTGGTCCAGCCGATCGTTTCAAAGCCATCGACGCGGAAATTGTTGCGGACCGCCGCGCCCCCGACGAGGATACCGAAATCGCCGAAGGTCGCGCTGGCGAGGACATGGCCGCGATAGCCCCATTTGCCGGCCGAGCTGACCTTCGAGCCCTGCAGGCCGTAGCTGATATAGGGTTCGGGATTGTCGAACGGCCGCGCGGCGCGGAGATCGACGGTGCCGGCGGCGCCGCCTTCGACCTGGCTCGCTACCGGCGATTTGCTGACGGTGAGCTTGGTGAACAGCTCGGTTGGGAGAAGGTCGAGATCGACTTCGCGGTTGGTGCTTTGCGCATCGAAGCGCACCGACGCGATTGCGACCGGTGCGCCATTGAGGAGCACGCGGGTGAAATTGGTGCCGAGCCCGCGGATCGCGACCGTCGCACCTTCGCCCGTCACTTCGCGGCCGATCGTGATGCCCGGGATGCGGTTTAGCGATTCGGCGATATTGGTGTCGGGGAATTTGCCGATATCTTCGGCGAAGATGGTGTCGGTGAAGCCGGTCGAGTTGCGTTTCGCATTGGTCTGGCTCTCGAGCGAGGCGCGGTAGCCCGATACGACGATTTCGTCCTCGCCGGCGGCAGGGGGGGCGGCAGGGGCCTGGTCGGCCGAGTCCGCGCCGTCCTCCTGTGCTGCCGACGCGGTGTTGCCCGGCGTCTGTGCAAACACGATTCCAGGGCAGAGCAGGCTCGACGCCGCAACCGCACCCAAGAGACCACGACGCATAAGCTCGATACGAGAAACCATAATATCCTCCCCATTTTCGGCCCCGGCTTGTGCCGGCGGCTCGCACGCCATGGTAGCGCTATCAACAGCCTGCCTAATACTCAGACTTATTGATGTCAAGACTTCGCGGTGTCGGGCATCGTTCGGCTGCCCCACAGGGCGTAGAAGAGGATGTAGAGCTCGCACGCGGCGGTGAGCAGGAACGACGCTTGCAGGCCGTAAATGTCGGCCAACCAGCCCTGCACGATCACGAGCGCGCCGCCCGCGATCGCCATGATCAGCAGCCCAGATCCTTCCTCGGTGAGCGGACCGAGACCCTTGATCCCCAGCGTGAAGATCGTCGGAAACATGATCGAATGGAACAGTCCGACCAGAATCAGCGCCCACATTGCGGCGGGTCCGGTCGTGAAGACGGTGATCAGCATCACGGCGAACGCGCCGACGGCAAAGACGGCGAGGACGGTTTCGGCGGCGATTCGCTGCATGATAGCGGAGCCGGCGAAGCGTCCAACCATCATCCCGGCCCATAGGAAGGTCAGATATTTGCCCGCCTGCTCGTGCGTCAGATTAGCGATATCGGGCTGACTGACGAAGTTGACGAACAGGTTGGCGACGCCGATTTCGGCAATCAGGTAGATGAAAATGGCGGGAATTCCGAACACCAGATTGCGGTGTCTCCACAGCGAGTGATTCTTGCGGTCTTCCTTCGAGACGCGGGTGGTCGCCGACCCCATCGCGGGAAGCGGAAAGCGCGCGATCACGATCGCCAGCACGATCAGGACGACGGAGACCAGCGCATAGGGCAGGATCACCGACTGTGCGTCGGCGATTCGTTCGGCCTGGGTCAGCGCGGTTCCTGCCTCTGACGTGCCGCCTTTCGACCGCCCGAGAATCAGATAGGCGCCAAACAGCGGCGCGAACATCGTCCCCGCCGAATTCATCGCCTGCACCAGGTTGAGCCGCGAGGAGGCGGTCTTCGCCGGACCGATCACCGCGACATAGGGGTTGGCCGCGACCTGCAGCAGGGTGATGCCGCTCGCGATCACGAACAGCATGATCAATGTGACGCCATAGGAGGGAAGGCTCGCCGCGAGCGTCATGCCGAGCGCTCCGGCCGCCATCACCAGCAGCCCGATCACGAGCGACTTCTGGTAGCCGATCCGTTCGATCAGCTTTGCCGAGGGGATCGAGGCGACGAAATAGGCGATGAACCACACCGACTCGATCAAGGTCGTTTGGGTATAGTTGAGATCGAACACGCTCCTGAGGTGCGGGAGCAGCGTGTTGTTGATCACCGTGATGAAGCCCCACATGAAAAAGAGGCTGGCCAGCAGGATCAGCGTAGGTGCGTAGCTGGTGCGGTCCGTCGTGCGGTCCTGCGCCTCCGCGGACATGCTCGGTTCCATAATATCCTTCTCCCTCGCGACCCGGCTCTTGTGTAGAATCTAATTGTCTGAGTATATATGCGCCAAGGACGCGTCAATGCGGCGCGCATAAACGAGAGGACGATCGCGTGGCATCCAGGAAAATTTGGCAATGGAGCCTGCCGGTCTTTGCGGTGCTTCCGCTGGCGATGGCCCATGCGGCGACCGCCGAGCGCACGCCCGCCGGCACGACGGCCGACGGCAACCCGATCGAGGCGATCACGCTGACGGGTACCAATCGGGTTTCGGCGCGGATCCTCACCTATGGTGCAACGCTGCAGTCGCTCACCGCGCCCGACCGCGAGGGGAAACTCGCGGATGTCCTGCTCGGCTATGATGACGCGGCGGACTATGTTGCCAAGCCCAATTATTTCGGCGTCACCGTCGGTCGCTATGCCAACCGGATCGGCGGGGGTAAGTTCGCACTCGATGGAAAAACCTATCAGGTTTCGCAGAACGACAAGGGCAATTCGCTGCACGGCGGCGCGCAAGGTTTCGACAAGCTGCCCTGGAAAATCGTGTCGGTCACGCAGGGGAAAACCGCGTCGGTGACGCTGACGCTAACCAGCCCCGACGGTGACCAGGGCTATCCCGGTCGGGTGCAGGCGAAGGTCACCTACACGCTTGACGATGCGGGCGACCTGACGATCAGTTTCGATGCCACCACCGATAAGCCGACCCTGATCAACATGACCAATCATGCGATCTTCAACCTCGCGGGCGAAGGCGCGTCAGGCGGGGCGCTGGGCCACCGGCTGACCATCCCGGCGGCGGCGATCACGCCGGTCGATGCACAGCTGATCCCGACGGGGGACCTGCGCCCGGTTGCGGGCACGGTATTCGACTTTCGCACCCCGCGCGTACCCGACGACGGAATCCGCGACGGGCGCGATCAGCAGATCGCTTTCGGGCGCGGTTACGATCATAATTTCGCGCTCGACAAGGGCGTGACCCGCACGCCCGAGCTGGCCGCGCGGCTGGAGGACCCCAAATCGGGCCGTGTGCTCGAAGTGCTGACGACCGAACCGGGTGTCCAGTTCTACACCGGCAATTTTCTGGACGGTCTGGTGAAGGGCAAGCGCGGCCATTTCTATCGCATGGGTGACGGGATCGCACTCGAGCCGCAGAAATTTCCCGATGCGCCGAACCACGCGAACTTCGCCTCGGCGCGTGTCGATCCCGCGCGGCCGTATCGCCACGTCATGATCTATCGCCTGTCCATCGCGCGCTGACCCAGCGCCCGCCTGTCTTTACCGGAGTCTAGTTTTTCATGTCCGACGCCAACGCCCCGAAACTGCGCAGCCGCGCATGGTTCGACAATCCCGACAATATCGACATGACCGCGCTGTACCTTGAACGCTATCTCAACTTCGGGCTCAGTCTCGAAGAATTGCAGTCGGGCAAGCCGATCATCGGCATCGCGCAGACGGGAAGCGACCTCTCGCCTTGCAATCGCCATCATCTCGTCCTCGCCGAGCGGGTGCGCGAGGGCGTGCGCGAGGCGGGCGGCATCGTCATCGAATTCCCGGTCCATCCGATCCAGGAGACGGGCAAGCGGCCGACCGCCGGGCTCGACCGCAACTTGGCGTATCTGGGGCTGGTCGAGATCCTCTATGGCTATCCGCTCGACGGCGTGGTGCTGACGATCGGCTGCGACAAGACGACCCCCGCGGCCCTGATGGCGGCGGCGACCGTGAATATCCCGGCGATCGCGCTGTCGGTCGGGCCTATGCTCAACGGCTGGCACAAGGGCGAGCGCACCGGGTCGGGCACGATCGTCTGGAAAGCGCGTGAAATGCTGGCGGCGGGCGAGATCGACGATGCCGAATTCATCCGGCTGGTCGCGTCATCGGCGCCGTCGACGGGCTATTGCAACACGATGGGCACTGCGACGACGATGAACTCGCTGTGCGAAGCGCTCGGCATGTCACTGCCCGGATCGGCGGCGATCCCGGCGCCCTATCGCGACCGGCAGGAGGTGTCGTGGCGCACGGGCAAGCGCATCGTCGAGATGGTCGCCGAGGATCTCAAACCCTCCGATATCCTGACCAGGGAAGCGTTCCATAACGCCATCCGCGTCAATAGCGCGATCGGTGGATCGACCAATGCACCGATCCATCTCGGTGCGATCGCCCGTCATATCGGCGTCGACCTGCCGATCAAGGATTGGGAGACCGAGGGACACAAGGTGCCTTTGCTGGTCAACCTCCAGCCCGCGGGCGAATATCTGGGCGAGGATTATTACCGCGCCGGGGGCGTGCCCGCGGTCGTTGGCCAGCTGATCGGGCAGGGGCTGATCCACGAAGATGCGATGACGGTGAACGGCCGGACGATAGGCGACAATTGTCGGGGCGCGGCGATCGAGGACGAAAGGGTGATCCGGCCCTTTGACCGGCCGCTCGTCGACCATGCCGGATTCCTCGTCCTGTCGGGCAATTTGTTCGACGCGGCAGTGATGAAGACCAGCGTGATCTCACCCGAATTTCGCGCACGTTATCTGTCGAACCCCGATGACCCCGATGCGTTTGAAGGGCCCGCGATCGTGTTCGAAGGACCGGAGGATTTCCATCATCGGATCGACGATCCTGCGACGGGCATCACACCCGAGACCCTGTTGTTCATGCGTGGGGCCGGTCCGATCGGCTACCCGGGTGCCGCCGAGGTCGTTAACATGCGGCCGCCGGCCTATCTGATCACCGAGGGCGTGCATTCGATGCCGTGCATCGGCGACGGCCGCCAGTCGGGTACGTCCGGATCCCCGTCGATTCTCAACGCCAGTCCCGAAGCGGCGGCGATGGGCGGTCTCGCATTGCTCCGGACCGGCGATCGCGTGCGCATCGATCTGGGCAAGGCGACCGCGAACGTATTGATCAGCGACGAGGAGCTTGCTGCGCGTCGTGCCGACCTCGAAGCGGCGGGCGGTTTTGCCTATCCGGCGTCGCAGACGCCATGGCAGGAAATCCAGCGCTCGGTCGTGGGGCAGATGAGCACCGGCGCGATCCTTGAGGGCGCCGAGAAATATCAGCGTATCGCGCAGACGATCGGGCTGCCGCGCGACAATCATTAGGCCGGATGGGCCGGACCGCGATCACTCGCGCTCGGGCAGCTCCATGTCGGCGAGGGCGAGATGCAGGAGTTCGGCCATTTTGGCGTGCGCCGCGGCGGGATCGCCGGCTTCGATGGCTTCATAGACCCGGATATGGTCGGGCACCGGATCGCGCGGAAGCGCGCGCGAGCGTTGTTTATATTTGGTGGTCCAGCTGACCGCGGCGCCGACCGAACTGGCGAGTGCCGCGAGCGCTTCGTTCTCCGCCGCGGCCAGGATGGTGCGATGGAAACGCTGGTCGGCGGCGCGCCCTTCGGCATCGGCAAGGCCGAGCCGCTCCATGTCATCCAGCGCGGCCTTCATCTCTTCCAGATGATGCGCCTCACGGCGGCGTGCGGCGAACGCGGCGGCGGCGGGTTCGATCACACCGCGCAGCTCGAACAGATCGAGGATGAAGACCGGGTTGGGTTCGCCCTCGAAAGTCCAGGCGAGCACGTCGGGATCGAGCAAGTTCCAGCGCTGGCGCGGCGTGACGCGAGTGCCGGCCTTGGGACGGCTCTCGACCAATCCCTTGGCGGCGAGGATGCGGATCGCCTCGCGATAGGCGGTGCGCGAGATGCCGAGCGCTTCGCTTGCCTCGATCTCGCCGCCGAACACGTCGCCTGGTTTGCGCACGCCGCCGACGATCTCGACCCCGATATCATGGGCGATGGCCCCGTGAATGCGGGGAGAGATGCTGCGTGCGTCGTCCAAGGGCAAAGCTCCGTTCAGTCCTGAAATGCCTCCGTAGACCAACGCTGGCCGGTTAGAAAGGCGTCGGCCACCAGCCGGAGCGGCGCGACATCGACATCGCTGCGCCCTTCGCGGATCAGCTGCGCGAAGCGCGCGTAAAGCGTCGGATATTCCTGCTCGGCGGGCAGGTCGACTCGCGCGCCGTCGATATGAAGCACATTGCCGCCATGCGACAGCGACAGCGTGCCGGCATCGGTCCCGACGATAATGTCCCAGGTCTGTGGGCCGGTCTGGCGCCAGTCGAACTCGGCATCAATCGGGAAACCCGCGCCGGCGCGCATCGTCAGCCGCGCTGCGATCGGCGCTTCGCGATTTTCGGGGAATTCCAGCACCGCTTTCTCGAGCCGCGCGACGTCGGGCAGCAGGCGGGTGAGGATCGACAAGGCGTTGATACCGGGGTCGAAAACTCCGAGCCCACCTGGTTGCCAGATCCAGTCCTGCCCCGGATGCCAGTGGCGAACATCTTCCTTCCAGCGGATATCGATCTTGCGGATCGTCTTGCCTGCCAGCCATAGGCGCGCCGGCTCGACCCCCGAGGAATAGCGCGAGTGCCAGCTGGCGAACAAAGTCACCCCCGCCGCGTCGGCGGTGCGCGCAAGATCGACGACTTCGGACAGCGTCGCGCCCGGCGGCTTTTCGAGGAAGACATGGCGCCCGGCGGCGATGGCGGCGCGTGCTGCCGCATGGCGCACTTGCGGCGGCTGGCACAGCGCGACCGCTTGCATATCGGGTTCGGCGGCGAGCATCGCGCCAAGGTCGGTATAGCCGGGCACATTTTCGGCATGGGCATTGCGGCTGGCCACAGCCGCCAGCGCGAAATCGGGACTCGCGGCGATCGCGGGCAAATGCTGGTCGCGAGCGATCTTGCCCAGACCGACAATCCCGACGCCGATCATAGCGTGGCCACCGTCACATGGGCGTCGGGTGATTGCTGCAACGGGTTGCTCACTGGCAGTGCAAAGGGCGCGGCCTCGATCTCGAACCGGTCGCCCGGCTGCGCGGTGAATCCATCGGCAAAGGACAGGGTCGCGGTGCCAAAGAAATGGACATGGAGGTCGCCGGGGCGGCGAAAGCCGGCATATTTGAAATGATGATGTTCGAGATTGGCCAGCGAATGCGACATATTCGCCTCGCCCGAGGCAAAGGCCTTTTCCCAGACGGTTACGCCATCGCGTATAATCCGGCTGATGCCGCGTATCTCATCAGGCAGGTCGCCGAGGAGCAGTTCGGGGCCGAGCGCCGCCTGACGCAGCTTCGAATGCGCGAGCCACAGATAATTGCCGCGTTCGGTAACATGATCCGAAAACTCGTTGCCGAGCGCGAAGCCGATGCGCGTCGGCGTGCCGTCGGGCGCGATGAGGTAGATGCCGGCAATCTCGGGTTCTTCGCCGCCATCGAGCGCGAAGCCGGGCATTTCGAGCGGATCGCCGGGCGCGACGAGGATCGCGCCGTCGCCCTTGTAGAACCATTCGGGTTGCACCCCGGTCGCGCCCTCGGCGGGCTTGCCACCCTCGACCCCCATCAGGAACATTTTCATCGAATCGGTGGGGGCGGGGTTTTCCGCCGCGGCGCGGTGCATCGCATCGCGGCCTTCGGCCGAACCGAGATGCGTGAGGCCCGTGCCGCTAACTAGCAGATGCGCGTCATCCTCATGGTCGATCGGCGCCAGCAGGCGCACGCGCGCCAGATCGACAGCTTCGCCGAGTCGTCCGGCGGCGTGCTCGGCCAGTGTCTCACCCGTAGCCAGCGCGGCCTGCGCAAGGGCGAGGGCGCTGCTCGCACCATTGACGCGATAGGCTGTGCTGCCATCCCATGCCGCGACGCCGCGCGCGCCGTCGTCGAACTGGATCAGGCTGCGGATCATCGCGGCGACGCTTCGCGCAGGCCGTCGATGCGCCGCGCGACACCCCACGCATTGTCGTCCGAAATCGCGGGCGGAAGCAACGCTGCGGGCAGGTTCTGGAACGCGACCGGACGCAGAAAGCGGTGGATGGCGAGCGTCCCGACCGAGGTTGTGCGCCCATCGCTCGTCGCCGGATACGGCCCGCCATGCACCATGGCATGGGTGACCTCGACCCCGGTCGGCCAGCCATTGGCGAGGATGCGCCCGACGCGGTCGGCGAGGATCGGGAGCAGCGCGCGTGCATCGGCGATGTCGGCGTCGTCGAGTTGCAGCGTCGCGGTCAGTTGGCCTTCGAGCCCTGCGACGACGTCAGCGACTTCCGCCATGTTGCGGCATCGGACGATGATCGACGACGATCCGAACACCTCTTCGCCGAGCGCCCTATCATCGAGGAAATTCTCGGCGCTCGTCTGGAACAGCGCGCCGACCGCCTGGTTGGCGCCTTGCGCCGGCTCGCCGCGCGCGACCGTCTCGATCGCACTATGCCCCGCCAGCGCGCGGACGCCTTTTTCGAAATTGGCGTGTATGCCCGGCGACAGCATCGTCGCGGGTAGGCTGCGCGTGAGCGCTGCGCCCGCGGCGCTCACAAACGCGTCGAGAGCCGGGCTGCTCACCGCGATGACCAATCCGGGGTTGGTGCAGAATTGCCCGGCACCCATCGTCAGCGACTGGACATAGGCCTCGGCGAGCGCGGCCCCGCGCGCTTCGAGCGCAGCGGGAAAGAGGATCACGGGGTTGATGCTCGACATTTCGGCATAGACGGGGATCGGCTCGCGGCGTTCGGCGGCGATGCGGACGAGCGCCAGCCCGCCGCCGCGCGATCCGGTGAACCCGACCGCCTTGATCCGCGGATCGCCCACCAACGCCGCGCCGAGCGCGTTGGTTTCGCCGGGCAGATAGGAAAAGGTGCCCGCGGGCAGTCCGCTGGCGGCGACCGCACGCTGGATCGCGCGCGCGACAAGTTCGCCGGTGCCGGGATGCGAGGGATGGCCTTTGACCACGACTGGGCAGCCGGCGGCGAGGGCTGAGGCGGTGTCGCCCCCCGCGACCGAGAAGGCGAGCGGGAAGTTCGAGGCGCCGAACACCGCGACGGGGCCGACCGGCACGTTCATCCGGCGGAGGTCGGGGCGGGGCAGCGGCGCGCGGTCGGGGAGCGCGGGATCGATCGTCGCGTCGAGCCAGTCGCCTTGCCGCACCAGCTGCGCGAACAGCCGCAACTGACCCGTCGTGCGTCCGCGCTCGCCCTCGAGCCGGGGGCGGGGCAGGCCGCTTTCGCGCATCGCGCGGACAATGAGGTCATCGCCGATGCCCTCGATCTCGCTCGCGATCGCCTCAAGGAACGCCGCGCGCGTTTCGGGGTCGGTCGTACCATAGGCTGCCGCAGCTTCATGCGCGAGCGCACAGGCGGCGGCCACATCCTCGGCGCCGGCCGACGCAAAGTCGGGCATCAGCGTGTCGCCAGTTGCCGGATCATAGCCCTGAAACCGCGTCGCCGCCTGGCGTGCCTCGCTGCCGACCAGCATCGCACCATCGATCATCGCAAAAATCCCCTTGATAATAACTCAGACATAATAGGGGCGGGCGCGCCTTTCCACAAGACGCGCCCGCGCATTTTTGCCAACGGAAAGCCTCGCGTCAGACGAAGCGGTTGATCAGATTCTCGATCCGTTCCTGGCGCCCCGACCGCGGCCGAGGATCGATCGCCTTTTCGGCGGCAAGATCGGCGATACCGGCAAGGTCGAGCGCCGCCACCTGCCGGCCGAAATCGCCGTCCCATCCGGCATAGCGCTCGGCCTTGATGCCATCGAGACGCCCGTCCTCAATCAGCGCTGCGGCATTCAGCAGCCCGCGCGCGACGGTGTCGATGCCGCCGATATGGCCATAGAAGAGGTCGACCGCATCCATCGACTGGCGGCGCACTTTGGCGTCGAAGTTGAATCCGCCGGTGGTGAAGCCGCCGGCGCGGAGGATTTCGACCATTGCCAGCGTCAGTTCCCCGACCGAGTTGGGGAATTGATCGGTGTCCCAACCATTCTGGTGGTCGCCGCGGTTGGCGTCGATCGATCCGAAGATGCCGAGCGCGCTCGCCATCGCGATTTCATGCTCGAACGTATGGCCGGCAAGCGTCGCGTGGTTCGCCTCGATATTGACCTTCACTTCATTTTCGAGGCCGTAGCGCTTGAGGAATCCGTACACCGTTGCGCTGTCGAAGTCGTACTGATGTTTGGTGGGCTCGTGCGGCTTGGGCTCGATCAGGATCGTGCCGGTAAAGCCGATCTTGTGCTTATGCTCGACCACCAGGCTGAGGAAACGCCCGAGATTGTCGAGTTCGCGTTTGAGGTCGGTGTTGAGCAGCGTCTCATAGCCCTCGCGGCCGCCCCACAGCACATAGTTGGCGCCGCCCAGGCGATGCGTTGCCTCCAAGGCATCGCGTACCTGCATCGCACCAAAGGCAAAGACTTCGGGATCGGGATTGGTCGCGCCGCCCGCGGCAAAGCGCGGGTCGCCGAACAGATTGGCGGTGCCCCAGAGCAGTTTACGCCCCGTGCCGCCCTGCAACCGCTCCAGATCGTCGACCGCTTCGGCGAAGTGGCGGCGATGCTCGGCGACGCCGCTCGCGTCGGCCATCACATCGACGTCGTGGAAACAATAATAGGGAATATCGAGGCGGCTGAAGAAGTCGAACGCGGCCGCGCGTTTCTCTGCTGCCGCGGCGTTGTCGTTGGCTCCCCGATGCCAGGGGCGGCTGAAGGTGCCCGCGCCGAACACATCGGACCCCCGCCAGCAGAATGTGTGCCAGAAACAGGCGGCGAAACGCAGATGATCCTCCATCCGCTTGCCGAGCACTACCCGGTCCTTGTCGTAGAAGCGATAGGCCAGCTCATTGTCGGTATCGGGACCCTCGAAGCGGATCGTGGGAATGTCGGCGAAATAGTCGGTCATGGCGAAAATCCGTTCAGCTGATCAAAGGGGAAAGGTCATGGTCAAGGGGTGCGCGGGGTGATGCGCGGATAAGCGGTGCGAAAGGCGGCGAGCTTGGGCGCCAGCCGCTCGGCGATCCCGGCATCGGGGGCTATGCTGTGCGCCACCGGTGGGGCGACGCAGATATCGGCGGGCGAACCGCCATCGACCGCGAGCTGCGCCAGCCGCGCGGCGCCGAGCGCGGGGCCGACTTCGCCACCTTTTAGATAGACGAGTTCGACGTCCAGCGCCGCGGCGAGTGTTTCGCCCCAGTAGCGCGACCGCGCGCCGCCGCCGATTACCGACAGCCGGTCGACGCGCGTTCCCGCGTCGCGCAGCGCGTCGAGCCCGTCGGCGAGCGCGAACGCGACGCCTTCGAGCACCGCTTGCGCAAGGCGTTCGGGGGTTGTGTCATTGTCGAGTTGCAGGAAACCGGCGCGGACCTCGGCATCGTTATGCGGAGTCCGTTCGCCCGACAGATAAGGGAGGAAGATTTCGGGGCCGCTGGCCGGGCCGCTGCTTTCGGCGCGCGCGAACAGCTCGGCGGCGCCCGCCGCACCGGTCAGCTTCGCGACCCAGTCGATGCACGCCGCCGCCGACAGATGCACCGACATCTGATGCCAGAGATCGGGCAGGCAATGGCAGAAGGCGTGGACTGCGCGCTCAGGGTTCGGGCGGAAGTCGCGCGTCGCGACAAAGGTCACGCCCGAGGTGCCGAGCGACAGCAGCGCGTCGCCATCCTGCACTACGCCGACGCCCGCCGCGCCAGCGGCATTGTCGCCGCCGCCGCCGGTCACGGGAACGGCGTCCATGCCCCATAGCTCGGCAACGTCGGCGCGCAGTTTGCCGGTAAGCTCGGTTCCCTCCACCAGGCGCGGCATATGCTCTGCCGATAGCCCGGTCGCGGCGAGCAGGTCCGCGCTCCACGTGCGCTTCGCGACATCGAGCCACAAGGTGCCCGCGGCGTCGGACATGTCGGACGCCTTTTCGCCGGTCATCTGCAGCCGCACATAATCCTTGGGTAGCAGCACGGTACGTGTCGCGGCGAAGATTTCGGGTTCGTACGCCGCAACCCAAGCCAGTTTGGGCGCAGTGAAGCCAGGCATTGCGATATTGCCCGAAATTGCGCGGAGCCGGGGCTCGCGCGCTTCCAGTTCGGCGCATTCGGCGGCCGACCGGCCATCGTTCCACAGGATCGCGGGCCGCAACGGCCGGTCGTCGGCGCCCAGCAGCGTCGCGCCGTGCATCTGCCCCGCCAGGCCGACGCCCCGAACCGCGCGGCGGACGGCGGGGTCGATCGCGCGCACCGCCGCGGTCGTTGCCTGCCACCACGCGTCGGGGTCCTGTTCGGACCACAGCGGCTGCGGGCGCTGGACGGTGAGGGCGGCGGTGCCCTGCACGACGACCGCGCCATGCTCGTCGAGCACGACCGCCTTCACCCCCGAGGTGCCGATATCGATGCCTAGGAACACCGTGCTTATTTCACGAAGGGATTGATCGTCTTGATCGTGCCGTCGGGATTGTAGAACAGCTCGGTGACCTTGGCGTTGCGCAGCCGCGTCTGGCCCGACAGCTGGGTGTCGGCATAGAAAAGCCACCAGCGCCCGTCCCACTCGACGATCGAATGATGCGTCGTCCAGCCGTCGACGGGTTCAAGGATACGGCCCTGATAGGTGAACGGACCATAGGGCGAGGTGCCCGTCGCATAGACGAGATAGTGCGTGTCGCCCGTCGAATAGCTGAAATAATATTTGCCTTTATATTTGTGCATCCACGACGCCTCAAAAAAGCGGCGATCGCCGTCGCCGCCGAGGATCGGCTTGCCCGACTTGTCGAGGATCACGACATCGCGCGGCTTTTCGGCGAACTCGGTCATGTCGTCGGCCATGCGTGCGATCTTGGGCGCGAGCGCGGGCTTGTCGGGGGCCTTGAGGTCGGTTTTCGATCCGTCGGGATCATAGGTGCCGGTCGTGTTGCGTTGCAGCTGGCCGCCCCAGATGCCGCCGAAATACATATAGGATTTGCCGTCGTCGTCAGTGAACACCGCCGGATCGATCGAAAAGCTTCCCTTGATCGGCTGCGGATTGGCCTTGAACGGACCGACCGGCGATTTCGACGTTGCGACGCCGATGCGGAAGGCGCCCTCTTTGTCCTTGGCCGGAAAATAGAGATAATAGGTGCCGTTCTTGAACGCGGCATCGGGCGCCCACATCTGCTTTTCGGCCCAGGGTACATCCTTCACGTCGAGCCCGACGGGATGGACGGTCACCGGACCGCCGATGCTGTCCATGCTGAGCACGCGATAGTCGCGCATCTCGAAATGCGCACCGAGATCGTCCTCGGGCGTGGGGCCGTCGATGTCGTGACTGGGATAAACATAGATTTTGCCGTCCCAGACATGGGCCGAGGGGTCGGCGGTATAGATGTCGCTGACGAGCGGCTGCGAGAGATAGGCCTTTTTTCCCGCCTTTTCGCTTTCGGCGGCCGTCTGATCGCCCGGGCTACAAGCCGACACACTGGCCAGCGCGACCAGCGCGGCGCCAAAAGCGATGCCGTTGAAACTCTTCATGCCACGCGCTCCTCTCGATATTTGACATGCCGGTCCGCCACGACGGCCGGCTTCCTCAGGTAGCGCTATCATTCTTTGCCGCAGAAGCAAGAGGGCATATTGCGACACACGAAAAGTGAGAAGCGCACACTTGCCGGACGACCCGCACAGCTATAGCATCGAAAATGATAGCGCTATCAAATTGGCGCACGGCGATGGGAGGGATTTTATGCGGAATATCTTGGGCGCGGCGGGATCGGTCACGACCTTGCTGTGGGCGCCGCCGGCCCTTGCCTGTTCGACGCCCGTATCAATTTGCCCCAGTGCCGGTGACGGCAGCTTTACGCTGATCGCCGGCGAGCGTCCGGCAACGGTGATCGTCGAGGCGGCATCCGATTCGGCGGTGCGTATCGCGGCGAACGGTTTTGCCAGGGATCTGGAGCGCGTGAGCGGGACGGCGCCGCGCCGCGCCGCCGATCCGGCGAAGGCGAACGGCGACGTCGTGATTGCCGGGGTGCTCGGCGAAAGCGCCGCGATCGACGCGCTGGTGGAAAACGGCAAGCTGTCCGTGCGCGACCTCACCGGCCGATGGGAGGCGTATCGGCAGGTCGTCGTCGACCGTCCCTGGCCGGGGGTCCGCCGCGCCTTGATCATCGTTGGCGCCGATCGGCGCGGCGCGGCCTTCGGCCTTTACGACCTGTCGGAAAAGATCGGCGTGTCGCCGCTCTATTGGTGGGCCGACGTGCCCGTCGTCCGCCGCGCCAACCTGTACGTCACCGCGGGCGCGCGCATCGACCAGCCAAAGGTGCGTTACCGCGGCTTTTTCATCAACGACGAGGATCCGGGGTTCAAAAGCTGGACCCAAAAGCAGTTCGGCGGCCAGAATTCCAGAGCCTATGCCCATGTCTTCGAGCTGCTTTTGCGGATGAAGGGCAATTATCTGTGGCCGGCGATGTGGGCGCCCAAGGCGTTTAATGACGACGATCCGCAGAACAAGATAGTCGCCGACGCGATGGGCGTGGTGATGGGCACCTCGCATCACGAACCGATGACCCGGGCGCAGGACGAATGGCACCGCGACACCGGCAAGGGGATCAACGGCGGTGCGTGGGACTATGCCAGCAACGCCGCGAACCTGCGCAGCTTCTGGCGCGGCGGGATCGAGCGGATGATGTCGAAGGGCGACGGCAAGGGGTATGAAAGCCTTGTCACCGTCGGGATGCGCGGCGACGGCGACGAGGCGATGGCCGAGGGGACCGCGACGCAGTTGCTCGAGACGATCGTCCGCGACCAGCGCCGCATCATCGCCGAGGTCACCGGCAAGCCAGCCGACCGGACGCCGCAGGTCTGGGCGCTCTACAAGGAAGTGCAGGATTATTACGATCAGGGAATGCGTGTGCCCGACGACGTCACCTTGCTCTTCGCCGACGATAATTGGGGCCAGATCCGCCGGCTTCCCGCCGCCAGCACACCGCGCAAGGGCGGCTACGGCGTCTATTATCACTTCGATTATGTCGGCGGCCCGCGCAACTATAAGTGGTTGAACACCGTCCAGATCGAAAAGACGTGGCAACAGATGGACCTCGCCTATGCGATGGGCGCGCGCGACATGTGGATCGTCAATGTCGGCGACATCAAGCCGGTCGAATATCCGCTGCAATATTTCATGAAGCAGGCGTGGGATCCCGAGGCGATGACCGCCGAGGCGCTCGCCGCCTATCCAAGGCAATGGGCGGCGGCGACCTTTGGTGCCGCGCAGGCGGAGCCGATCGCCGCGCTGATCACGCGCTATGGCCAGCTTGCGGCGCGGCGGAAGCCCGAGCTGATCGATCCGGGCAGCTTCGCGCTCGGCGGGGTGACCGCCGATACGCTCGACGGCGGCGAGTTCGGCGCGATGGTCGCCGAATGGGATGCGCTGGAGGCCGACATGATGCGCGCGAAGGCGGCGCTCCCAGCCGCGCAGCGCGACGCCTTTTTCCAGCTGGTCGAACATCCGGTCCTCGCGCTCGGCAATCTCTACCGCCTCTATTATGCCGTCGCGTGGAACCGCAAACTGGCCGCGGCGGGCGATCGGCGCGCCAATGTCTTCGCCGACCGCGCCGAGGCGGCCTATCGCCGCGACCAGGAGATTGCCGACGCCTACCATACGCTGAACGGTGGCAAATGGGATGGCATGATGTTGCAGACGCACATCGGCTATACCGACTGGCAGCAGCCGAAGGTGCAGACCATGCCCGCGGTGTCGCGCGTCGCTGGCAGTGCGGGTCCGATCCGCTTCGTCGCCGGACCGGTCGCCGAGGTTGCGATCGCGATCGAGGCGGTCGACTTCGCGCAATCGAACGCGGGCAAGGGCCTGCGCTGGCAGGCGATCCCGCATCTCGGCCGCACCAAGGGCGCAGTCGTCGCGCTGCCGCAGGGGCGCGGGCCGACGGAGCAGCAGGACGATGTGCGGCTGGACTATCCGTTTACGTTCGCCGTGGCGGGCGAACTCGAGCTGCAACTCCATCTGGCGCCGACGCTCGATGTGTCGGGCAAACGCACCCAGCGCATCGGGGTGTCGATCGACGACGGCCCGATGCGCGAACTGGTCCACCATATGGATCCGACGACCGATGGCGGCGAGCGCGCGGATCAGCGCAATTGGACACAGGCGGTCAAGGAGAATGCCGTCCTGCTGTCGGCGCGCTTTCCCGACGTCGGCGCCGGACGGCATGTCGTTCGCGTCTGGCGGCTCGACGACAATGTCGTGCTCCAGCGGATCGTCGCGGGGCGCGGCCCGATCGCGCCGTCCTATCTGGGTCCGATGCCGGCCGCCGCGAATTAACGCTCAACGGGCGGCAGGCTTCCCCTTCGCCTGACCGGTCCGGAGCGTGACGCTCGCGGGAGCAAGTCCTTCGGCCTCGGCGCGGACCGTCACCGTGCCCGACTGGCCCGGCACGCCGCGCACGATCACCAGCGCGAGGCCGTTGAACGCCTTGCGCTCGCGCGATGGGAAGGGCGTCATGTCGGTGGGATCGCCATTGTCGGTCGCGACGATCTCGCCCGGCCCCTCGATGCTGAAGCGAACCGGATTTTTCGCTGTTCGCGCCATCGTCCCAGTGGTGTCGACGACGCGCAGCGTAACGAAGGACAAATCCTTACCATCGCCGGCGATCGCGGCGCGGTCGGGCTTCAGTTGCAGCGTAGCGGCGGGGCCGGCTGTCTTGGCGCTCGAACTGGCCCAAGGCTTGCCCGCTTTCCATGTGTCGACGCGGATCTCGCCGGGTTCATAGGCGACATAATCCCAGCGGAAGCGATATTCAAAGTCGCGCTTCTTGATCCGGCCCTGCGACTTGCCGTTCACGAACAATTCGGCCTCGTCGGCCGAGCTGAAGACATGGACCGGCGTGATCTCCCCCTCGCGCCCCGGCCACGTCCAGTGCGGCAGGATATGCGCGAATTTAAGGTCGGGCCGCCACCGCGCCTGGTACAGCCAGAAGCGGTCCTTGGGAAAACCCGCAAGATCGACGATCCCCGAATAGGAGCTGCGCGACGTATAATAAGGGGTGGGCTCGCCCAGATAGTCGAAACCCGTCCACACAAATTCGCCGGCGACATAGCGGTGCTGGTCGTCGCTGGCGAATACCCGGTCGGGCGCCGATCCGAAGTCGGCGGCGTGCAGCTCATAGGCACTGACCTGATGCGTCTTCGGATCGCCGCCCGACCAGGGCCGGACGGGTCCGCTGATCGCGCCCGCGACGGGGAACAGATATTCGCCGCGACTGCTGAGCGCCGAGGCGCTTTCGCTGCTCAGGATCAGCTTGTCGGGGAATTTTTCGCGGAAGGCGGGATATTGGCCGACGATGCCGCGGATGCCCGCGCCCTGATAGTTCAGGCTGACGACATCGACCGCGCCCGGCATCGGCATATCGGCCTTCGAATAGTTCATCGCGACGGTGGCCAGCCGCGTCGGGTCCTCGTCCTTCGCAATGGCGACAAGGTCGCGGGTCAGCTTTGCGCCGGCTTCGCCGCTATATTGCTCGCCGACCTCATTGCCGACGCTCCACAGGATGATCGACGGATGGTTGCGATCGCGGCGGATCATCGCGCGCAGGTCCGCCTCGTGCCATTCAGGGAAGATCAGGTGGAAATCGAGCGGGGTCTTTTTGAGCTCCCAGCTGTCGAACACTTCGTCGATTACGACAAAGCCCATCTCGTCGGCAAGGTCGAGCAGGCCGGGGGCGGGGGGATTATGGCTCATCCGCACCGCGTTCGTCCCCATCTCGCGCAGGATTTCCAGCTGGCGCTGCGCTGCACGGCGGTTGAAGGCGGCGCCGAGCGCGCCGAGGTCGTGGTGATTGTTGACGCCCTGGATGCGGATCGGCTCGCCGTTGACGATCATGCCGCGGTCGGGATCGAGCCGGACTTCGCGAATACCGAAGCGCGTTTCATAGACATCGGTGACGCGTCCGGCATGCCGGATGGTGGAAACCGCGAGATAGAGGTTCGGCGCCTGTGTCGGCGGCGGACCCCATAGTCGCGGGCGGAGCAGCGTCGTGCCGCCCTCGAGGGTCAGGCTGCCGCCAGCGGCCGCCACTTGGCCCGGGCCATGGGTGATGCGTGCGACGGCCTTTCCGCGGCGGCCGGCGGCGTCGAGTGCATAAATCTCGGTCGTCGCGGAGACAGCGGCTGGGGTATTGCCGGCATTGTCGATAGCGAGGCGCAGGGCGATCTGTGCGGACCGGGCGGATACACCGCTCGTGGTGACGGTGCCGCCCCATTGCGCGACGCGCACCGGCGCGGTCTTGGTCAACCAGATGTCGCGGTAGAGACCGCCGCCGGGATACCAGCGCGCCGAGGCGGGCGGATTGTCGAGGCGGATCGCCAGCACATTCTTGCCGCCGGGGACGACATAGGGCGTCAGGTCGACCCGCCAGCTGTTATAGCCGTAGGGCCAGCCGCCCACGATCTTTCCGTTGAGCCACACGGTGGCATAGGACATCGCGCCATCGACATCGAGGAAGATGGATTTGCCCGCATCGGCCGCGGGAACATCGATCGATCGGCGATACCAGCCGACGCCCCAGCTCTTCAGCCGCCCCATGCCGCCATAGGGGCCCTCGGTGATGAACGGTCCGGCGATCGCCCAGTCGTGCGGCAGGTCGACCTTGGTCCAGCCGCTGTCGTCGAAACCGGGCTGGACATAGGAAACATCGCCGCCGGGGTTGCCCGACGGGCGGACATGGCGCTTGGCCGGGTCCTTGATGAAGGGATTGGCGGTTGGCAGGATCCAGCGCTTAAGCACCTTCAACCCGGCGTCGGCCGTCCGTTGGGCCTCGTCGGGGCGGGCGTCGGCGACCTTGCCGTCGCCGCTGTCATCATAGGCAGGGCGCACGTCGTAGCGAAGGTCGGTGGTCGTCTCTGCAGGGTCACCCATCGTGAAGCGCCATCCGACGTTGATCGAATCGCGCTCGCGCGGGCTGGGCTGTGCGCTTGCCGTTGCGGGGGTCGCCAGCGCAACAAAGGACAGGATTATCAAATATATGGACCACGGGCGGCGCGGCGCCGAGGCTGCGTTCGGCTGGCGTGAAGAAACGATCTGCAAGTCCACCTCCCTGCGTCTGGCTTCCATCGCCAGCATAAGTTTATGCGGAGCAGTTTATCGGCTCGTGCAGGATGATCAACTATTTGTCTGAGTTTTTATTTTGTGTATGTAATCCAGCGGCGCCGTTGCGTCACCGGGAGGACAGGGTGGAGGCGAAGATGAGAAATGGTTGCAACCTTGCGGCCGCCACGATCGTGGCGCTTGCGGGCACCTCGGCTGCGGCCACGCCGGCGCGCTTCGAAGAGTTCCGCTATGATGGCCGCGCGCAGGAACAGGTCGAGGTCGGACCAGGCGAATATCGCAACCCGATACTTTCGGGCTATTATCCCGATCCCTCGATCACGCGGGTCGGCGAGGATTATTATCTCGTCACCTCGACCTTCACGCACTTCCCCGGATTGCCGGTTTTCCATTCCCGCGACCTGGTGACCTGGAACCAGATCGGCAATGCGATCGACCGGCCAGGCCAGCTCGATTTCACCGGGCTTGCGGTGTCGAAGGGGGTGTTCGCGCCCGACATCTCGTACCACGACGGTGTCTTTTACATCGTCAACACCTGCGTCGGCTGCAAAGACAATTTCGTGATCACGGCAAAGGATCCGGCGGGGCCATGGTCCGACCCGATCTGGCTGCCGTTCGAGGGGATCGATCCGTCGATCTTCTGGGAAGGCGACAAGGCCTATATCGTCAACAACCGCGCCCCCGACGAGCCGCCGCGTTACGACGGCCACCGCGCGATCTGGATCCAGGAGTTCGACTGGCGCACTGGCAAGATGGTCGGCGAGAGTACGCAGCTGGTCAATGGCGGGGTCGACATCAGCAAGAAGCCGGTGTGGATCGAGGGGCCACATATCATCGCAAAGGACGGCTTCTACTATCTGATCGCGGCCGAAGGCGGCACCGGCGATAATCACAGCGAGGTCGTGCTGCGATCCGAAAAGCTGCGCGGACCCTATGTCCCCTATGCCGGAAACCCGATCCTCAGCCAGCGCACGCTCGATCGCAAGCGCGCCAATCCGGTGACCTCCGCCGGTCACGCCAAATTCGTGCAGACGCCGGGCGGCGACTGGTGGGCGACCTTTCTAGCCACGCGCCCCTATGCCGACGACATGTATAATATCGGGCGCGAGACATTCTTGCTGCCGGTGACATGGCGCGACGGCTGGCCGCATATCCTGCCCGACGACGAGCGCATCGCTTTCGTCGCCCCGCGCCCGAAATTGCCCCCAGACCGGCCCGGCAAGCCGCCGCTGTCGGGCGATTTTTCCTATGTCGACACGTTCGACGACGCGGCCCTTGCCATGCAGTGGATCGGCGTCCGCACTCCGAAGCAACCCATCTATCGGCTGGAAAAAGGCGCGCTGGTGATGGAGAGCGGTGCGCCGATGGGCGACCGGCAGGGGGTGCCAGCCTTCGTCGGACGCCGCCAGCAGCATCATGTCGCGACCATCTCGACCACCCTCAGCTATATGCCGGAAAAAGATGGGGGCCGCGCCGGGCTGGCCGCGATGCAGAGCGATGAATCCTTCCTCTTCTTCGGGCTGACCCGGATCTCCGGGAAGCCGATGATCGCGCTCTATATGCGTGACCGCGCAAAGATCGACACACTGGTCGCCTCAGCGTCGATCGATCCGGGGTGGCCTGTCACACTGACCATCCGCGCCAACGGCGGCACGATGGCATTCGACTATGCGGCCGGCGGCACCCAGGCGACACTCGTCGGCGATTTCGACGCCGGCTTTCTTAGCACTAGGCGCGCAGGCGGCTTTATCGGCACGGTCATCGGCCCCTACGCGTGGACCGAGTGAGCTCTACGTCGTTCCGGGGTATTGAAGGCCGCTTTCGGGGGCTCTTCGATCGGTTCAGTTGCGAACTAGTCGATGGTATCACCGACAATCATCCGGTTGTCACTCCGGCCGAGGTCGGTTCCTACAGGACCGCGTCGCTGTTTCTCGGGTTCGATCTCGGCCGCCTCGCTTAGTCTCCCGCTTTGGCCGATGCCGAGGTGCAGCTCGTTGCGGCTAATGTCTTCAACCGGCGTCCGCCGGTGATCCGGAATGGCTATCTGGGGTTCGAACCATACACTAACTGGCCCAATCCACGCAGGATCAGTCTTGTCCTGACGAAACGCTTCGGAGGGCGGTGATCGATCCAGTCGAGATCTATTCGGATCAGCACTGACCATTACGAGAATGTCCGCTTCACAGCTATTCCACCTGAAAGCGGACCGTCTCATACCGGCCAGGTCCAGCGGTAAGGCAGACTGGCGCGCCAGATGCAGGTGAAAGGCCGGAACGGGATGGCGTGCGGCCTGCCTATTTTCTGCCTCGCAAAAGGGAAAAGCTGCCATGATAAGTCATGCCAAACGGCCATCACAGGTAGGGACAACATATGCTGCATCATATTTCGATTGCTGTGACCGATCTGGATCGCGCGGCCACCTTTTACGATGCGGTACTCACCCCGCTTGGCTATGCACGTGTCTTCACCGGAGATGAAGCCGTAGGCTATGGCTATGCCGGACAGGACGACAGACTGCTTCTGAATCTTGAGGATCGGGTGAAGGTTCCCGGCGAAGGCTTTCATCTGGCGTTCGCCGCGACCGACCCGGAGCATGTCAATCTCTTCCATGCCGCCGCGCTGCGGCATGGCGGACGCTGCAATGGGAAGCCCGGGCCTCGCCCGGACTATGGCCACGGCTACTATGCCGCCTTTGTATTCGATCCGGACGGATATCGGATCGAAGCCGTAATCAATCAGGCACAGTGACCGGCCTTCGAAGCTCGAAGCAAGCTTTTGGCGGAGTGACAATTGCGGTCGATTCACGTCATCGCGGCGGCAACGCGCCCAATGCCCGCAATCTTAGCTTCACGCCTAAAAAACGGACGGTCTCAAAGCGGCCACTATGGAGCGCTCAGATACTCGCTGAGTGGGAAATGAGCGTCAAAAAGCGCTGGTCAAATATCCCTCTTGAAAAGCTAATTCTCTGCCCGCTCGCTAAATAATGCGAACGGCCATCCTGTTAAAATCCAGAATTGACTTGCAAATAAAAATTTTTCCGGTACTAGGGCTCTGCTTACGTCGCATGCGACGGATAATCGGCAGCTTTATTCCACCCCTTTATCCCTTTCTAGCACTACTAAAGCCGGGATGCGCCGCTGTTGGCGTATGCCCGTCATACTTGGGATAAAGGATACCCATATGACTACCGGAACCGTGAAATTTTTTAACGCCGACAAGGGCTATGGCTTCATCGCGCCGAACGACGGTGGCCAGGATGCATTCGTGCACATCTCGGCCGTCGAACGCGCGGGTATGCATACCCTCCAGAAAGATCAGAGCGTATCGTACGAACTGGAGACCGATCAACGAGGCAAGACCTCTGCGGTGAATCTTCAGGCTGCATGATCTACTGGCGGCGGGCTGCTTTAGCGCTCGCCGCCATTTAATATGCGTCAGCAATTTCTCCTATGGCGTGGCCGTGTGATGGCCAGACTATCCGCCATGCGGTAGCTCATTCCGATATCGTCTAGGCTAATTGCCATGGGTTCAGCCCATAACGATCCCTGAGGTGCATCTACCATCTCGATGACTTCTGGCAGGGGAGCAATCCGCCGTTGTATCGAGTATCTGCATTATCCTAGCCCGCACCGTGGACGCCCAAAGCGTCACACGCAGAAGCAGGGCATACTCTTCGGATTCAAGCCATTGGCCAAAGAAGAATTGCTGACGATAGAAGGCATCATCGAGGAAATTCTTCCCGACGGACGCTTCGCCGTCCGGCTCGATAACGAGCACAAGATTATCGCCTACACTGCCGGCAAGATGTGCAAATTTCGCATCCGCTCGGTCGTGGGCGACCGGGTGCATCTCGAAATGACGCCGTACGATCTTACGAAGGGTCGGATTGTTTTTCGTGAGCGCGACGCCAGCCAGGCAGGCTCGGCGAAACGGCGCACCAATTTCAGAAAATAAATGAGCGCGGCGAAAGCCGCGGACCGAGGACAATATGCATAATTACCACGGGAGCGGACACAGCTTCCCCATGACCAAAATTTCCACCGACGACACCTCAGATCATCGCGCCTCTACGCAACAAGCTGGCGAAGGCCGGTTGGCAACGGAAGATCTTCGTCTTCTCGTCGCCGCAATGGTCGATTGAGTACGTGGCAACCGAGAAGGACCATATGATGCGAGGTTACAAAGAGCCAAGTTTTCAGGACCGCATGGCGATCGCGCAAAGTGCGAAAACCAAAGCGCTCGCCCAGCTGAACAGCAAGGCACCCATTGATCCCGCCGAGCAAGCGCGGCGCATAGCAAGCCGAACTGCCAAGGAGGAAGCGCAGCAGGTCAAACGCGCTGCCGCCCAGCAGGTAAAGAACGCGGCGCAAGCGGCTAAGGAAGCAGCGCAGCGTGCCAAGCAAGACGAGGATCATCTCGCCGCTGAAGCTTCACTCGCCGCACCGGCCCGCGTCCTCAGTGACGCTGAACTGAAAACGGCGAGAGATTTGCGATACGCCGCGCGCAAGGCCCGGAAGGGACGATCGTAAGAAAATGGCAGGGGCGCCACCGGCCCAAGACCGGCGGCGTCATATGTTTCCGATCATGCCATGCCACTTCACCGCGCTTTCCTGTAGCGAGCTGGATAGAAAGATTCGATATGGACGATATTTCCGACCTCGTCGCAGCGAACCTCATTGCGGCTCACGAGGCGTCGGACGTTTCCGCGATCAACGGAATTGTCAGCCTCGCCAACATCCTGCGTAAGCGAGGCCTCCTGACAGACGGCGAGGCTTCAGCCATGTATGAGAGTATGAGCTTGCCCCTCGGGCTCCCGAGATATGCCGAAAACCCCTACGTCCAGGATCTGCAGTCGAACCTTGACCGATTGTTTGCGGTGGTAATGGAGCCGAAGTAGTCCGGCCGGGGCGACTAGTTCCCAAGGGAGGCGCATGGCAATCGCTGGCCGACGCCTGCGTCTCGCCGTCTGGATCAGCCGCGGCGATCGTGGCTTGGGCGTCGCGTTCGTCGTTGCCTGCATCAGTCCTGCAGGGGCCAGTTGGCAAGCGTTGCAGCTTAGAGTCCAATAGCCATCCGGGCGATCTCGACTAGATCTCAAGCGCAACGCTCAAGCTCCATTGCCCAAGAGATGCGAGGCGCGTTGCCTCACAACGGTTTGCCGTCCTTGTCGATGACCTCGATCCGATAGGAGCAGCCGTAAAGCGTCTTGCCCGGGTGACTGACGACGTTCGAAACATTCAGTCCGATAACAGTGTGCGTGCCGAAGCTTTCCTCAGCGGTCGCGGGCTCGGTGCGGTCGACGAGTATTTTTTCGCCAAGGAATTTTCGGGATTTTGTTGCCGCCTCGATTTCCTGACGGGTGGCCTTGCCCGATGTAATCATGGCTGCGATCACCGGGTTGGGATCAACCGCGTTTTCGATTCCCTGCTGCCGTGCGAGCACGGCGGGATCAGCGAGTTCGAGGATGGCGACGACGCCGCTGGACGTGAATGCGATGCGGCGCGTGCTATAACGGCCAGCCACGGTGATTGGGGCGGGCAGTTCATATTCGTTCATCAAGAAGTTCTCGGATTTGACCGGCACCCAGCCTCGCTTGCCGGCGATCTTCTCCTCGCCATTCAGCCCCAAGGCAAAGCCGTTGTAGGTAGGCGCGTCGAGCCGGCATTCGATGGCATCGACGACATCGACGCGCTCGGGATCGGAGCTTTCAGCAACCCGGGCTGACGCGGCGAGCGGGATTCCGACGCCCAGCGCCGCGAGAAGGAAGATCGGTTTCATCGATTGATACTCTAGCTGCAAGCTTTCCGCTTGTCGTCGCTCGAGTCACGATAGGATGCGCCAAGAAGCCGACAACCCGATCGCCTTTAGGTCCAAATGTCCGCTTCTCATTATTTTCGCGTAGGAGCGGACCGTCTAGTAACGGCCAACTGCGTCAAAAATCTGGAACTTTGTGGGTTACCGGTTGAGGCGCTTCAGCTCGCTGCGATAATGGTCGATCTGGTCGGGTGGCCCAGTGTCGGCGAAGCCTGCGAGGAATGCCTCTATCTCCTTACGATATTCGCGGCGGAAATCTTCGTTGTCAGGGCTCGCTTCAACCTGAGCGGCTGCCCGCTCGACGGGTTCGAGCGCGCGTCGGAGCAACAGTCTTTTGCCGAAGGGCGATTCATCGCGCATGATCGCGATGTTGCGTTCGTAGCCGGGAATATATTTGACGACGAACCGCTCGCCCTTGGGCGGGATTTCGATCGCGTTGCGCGGCGGATAAAGGCTCGCCGACATCGTGTCGAAGCCGGTCTTCACGTCCTGTCCGTCCGCTGTGCGGACTACGGCGTCATATTCCCATATATTCGCGTCGTTGAGCTGCGAACTGGTTTCCTCCTCATGCGTGATCACCGCCGTCCCATAGGTGCCATAGGCGTTGAGGAACATGGCATTGGCCATCGAGCCGAGGAAGATATTCGCTAAACCGATCACGAACCCGACGACGCTCAGCGCCGTCCACGCCGGGTTCCGGCGCAGCGCGCTGACCGTGCTGCCGAGCGCAAATCCCGCGAGAATCCATAGCGGCAGCGACAGCAGTGAATGCTGACTGATGAAGAAGAAAAAGGCGGATAATGTCGTCATTCAGCTTCCACAGCTTCGGCAACCGCGTCGATTTAGAAGGCTCACAGCTATTTTGTCTCACCGCCTAAATCTATATCATTTCTCGAATCAAAATCGGCTATGGCGATACTTCGCCTTTCAAAGGCCGTGGTTACCGCGATCGACAAGTCTCTGAACGACCAGAGCTGGCGCTGCGTAGGCCAACAGGCGGCCTTGATCCTCGAAAACCTCGAAATCGGCGGCAGGGAGTCGTTCTTTCCAATAGGCCAGTGTCGTAGCGGGGTCCGAAAGCGTGTCATGCCCGCCGAGCAGGACGGCCCAACCGCGCCCATCGACAGGATAATTGCCGGCCTGTCCCTGCGCGAGAGCGGTTTGTTCGCGGACATATCCGGCGAGCCGACCCGTCGTGAACATGCGTATGGCGCGATAATAATCGTCGATCACCTGCTCGTCGGCGAGCAGGGCTTCGTCGGGAGGACTTCCGCGCATCGATTTATGAAGCGCCTTGGCGAGGAAACTGCGCGTCATTGCCCGCGCGATCAGTCGGGAGGCCGGCAGAATCAGCTCGGGGCGCCGGAAATAGGCTTCCTTGAACGAGCCCAGCACACCCCAACGCCGCTTGTCGCGCGTCGAGGGCGGATCGGGATTGACGAGCACGACTGCCCCGCATCGATCGGGGAACAGTCCCGCAAAGGCGGTTGCAACCTGCGCTCCGCCACGAGCCACTATGTCGACCCGGTCGATCCTGAGGCGGTCGAGGACGGTCCTCATATCGTGCGCGGCGGGTTCAAAGGGATCGGAAAAACCGCTCGCAGCACCTTCTTCATCGATAACGGTCATGCCGAATCCCGGGCGATCGATCGCAAGGACGCGGAAGCCGTGTCGCATCAGTTCCGCGACCAGGTGGCGCGGTGGATGCCGCGTCGTCATGCTGCTGTGCAGGATGACGACCGGGCGGCCGCCGACGGGACCATAGTCCGAAAGGGCGATCCGCCCGCCGCCGGGGCGATGGACGAAGCGAAGCGGTTCGGCATGGCCATCGATCCAGCCGATCCGTCCATGGCTTGCGTCGGCCAGGGCCTGAAGTGCCGTGACGACGCTCATCAATCGGGCCAGCGCAGCGGCCCCAGAAACGCCGAGCGTCTGGAACGCAATGTCGGCCTGTTTCTTGACCGTCGCTTCCGAGGTGCCGATCGCCCGCGCCGTGTCAGCCCGCGTCAGCCCTTGGGCGAGCAGCATGGCAATTTGTGCCTGACGCGGTTTCAGCCCCCAGCGATCGGTCAACAATTCGATCGCTTCGCCGCCGTTGGGGAAGATACCGAGCGCCAGCAGCGATAGGTGATGGAGCAGGCCGGGCATGCGGGTAACTCCGACCTTTGCCAGTGCGCCCGACATGGCTTCGCGTGCGGTGGCATAGCTCAGCTTTGCGGCCGCGGCGCCGGCGCGGATGCTTCCGGTTCGCAAGGTCGCTTCAACCACGCGGGTCTCCAGGCCTGTCATCCCGAACGCCGCGCAAGCGCGGCGTAGCGGCTTCTGGGATGCTGCCGACGTGGTCGCGACCAGCACACAGCGCCCGGGGGCGTCTTCCAGTGCCCGGTGCACATTATCCGGCAGGTTCCAGGCCACCGCCTCATGGCCCGGAACATAAACAAGGAGAGGATGATCAGCCTGGTCGGCTACCTGGGCCAACTGCATCGTCCTTCCCTGCAGAGCCGTTCCCGCCGTGTCCCAGTCGATCAGGCCGCGGGGGTCGGGGAGCGGGGATCCGGAAGAAAAGAGAAGCTGCTGCGTGGCAGGATCGACGACGAGTAACGCCAGAGCGTCGATATTCACGAGCGAATGGGCGCGATATGCATGCGCTGCATCAAGCGTGCGGAATTGCTGTTCGACCGCGTCAGGGTCGCTCTGAACCCGGTCGAGCAACATTTCGGGAACGGTCAGCCATTCCTGAGCATAGTCGGTGATCGCGTTTGCTGCTGCGGTGTCCGAATCGAGCTTCCCCATGGCTGATCTGGATAGCGGGGCGCTGCCGGGCGGTCACCCTATACCCTACAACCGGGGATATTCTGACATCATTTCCGATGCTTTTCCCTTCGTCGGAAGGAGCGCGGCCAGCCGCTTCGCCGAAGTCCGGACGCGAGCGGCGGTGAAATCGCTCCGCGGCCGGGCTTCTACATTGGGCGCGCCTGGTGGGAGGGGCGCCAAAAGGGGGGTTACCGTAATGATTTCGAAGACAAAGACGCGCTATCTACTGACCACTGCACTGGTCGTGGCGGGCGTTCCACTTGCGCCATCGCTTCTCGCGGCCGACGTTGGTGCGACGCTGCCCGAAGGTGCGCCGGCATCGGTCGACAATCCTGCGGGACAGGCGATCGAAGGCGATCGCATCGGAATCTATTCGCGGGCAAGCACAACGACCATCACCAACGCCGGGACAGTACGGGGCAACGGGAGCGCCGATGGTCTCGACGTGCTTCCCGAAGGCGCCATCACGATCGACGGCGGACCAGCGACGATTACCAACAGCGGGACCATTTCCGGTGCCGGGCACGGCATTTCGACGGCCTATTTCTACGATCCGGCGACCCAGCTCCTCGTCGGGCGCGCCATCGGCGTTTCGATCGACAACAGCGGTATAATAGCGGGCGAGCGCAATGACGGGGTGCGGCTGATCGGCGGCGGCAGCGTCACCAACAGCGGTGCGATCAGCGGCACCGGCGCGGGGGGCGCCGATGGCATTTCGATGTACGCTTATGATGATCAGGACATATCGGCCCTGGTGACGATCGGAACCATCGCCAACGCCGAAACCGGAACGATCAGCGGCGCCCGTTACGGCGCGATCCTGTTCGATGGCGGCGTAGTCCAAAATGACGGCACAATCGCCGGCGGCGTCGGCGGGCTATGGATTCAGGGCAATCAGGCCGCAGGCACCGGCAAGACGGCCTCCGTGAGCAATGCTGGCACCATTACGGGTGCCAACGGGCTGACTTTTGCCAACTTTCTTGCCTCGTCGGAACTGGTCAATAGCGGGACGATCAACGGCACCGGGCGTTATGGCATCACCAATGGATCGACGGGGCGTGCGTCGATCACCAACCAGGCGGGCGGAACCATCACCGGCGCCGCGATCGGCGTTTTCGACGACGAAGGCGGGATCGATCTCGTCAACGCGGGCACGATCCGGGGCAACGGCAGCGCCGATGGCCCGAACATACTTCCCGAAGGCGGAGTCACCATCGCCGGCGCTCCGTCAACGATCACCAACAGCGGGACGATTTCGGGCGCCGGTACCGGCATCACAACCGCTTATTATCTGAATGCGGCGACCGGACAGGTCGAAGGGCGGGCGACCGGAACGCAGGTCGATAACAGCGGGGCGATCACAGGCGAGAGCAACGACGGCATACGGCTGATCGGTGGCGGCAGCGTGACCAACAGCGGTACGATCAGCGGCGCCGGCCGCTCCGACGCCGATGGCATCTCGATGTTTGCCTATGCCGATCAGGCGAAGGAGGATTACAGCGCGCTCGTCACCAATGCGGAGGGCGGCTCGATCACCGGACAGCGCTTCGGCATCATCCTGTCGGGCGGCGGCGCCGTCGATAATGCGGGCGAGATCACGGGCGTCGCGGGCGGCGTCTTCATTCAGGGGACGGCGCTCAACACCGATCCGGACGAAGACCGCAGCGGCCTGACCGCCAGCGTCGTCAATTCGGGGACGATCCGCGGCAGCGGCGACCTCGGCGGCAGCGGCGGCCACGGTTATGGGGTCGGCTTCGGCAGCGACATGTCGACTGCCACCCTGGAGAACAGCGGAACGATCGTCAGCGACTTCGGCGCCGCGGTGTCGCAGGGCTCGCGCGCCGACGTGACGGTCACCAACGCCGCGGGCGGGTCGATCACCGGCGCGACCTCGGGCATCTATTCCTTCGCGACGGGTACGCTCGCGGTGAACAATGCGGGCGCCATTCGCGGCGCGGGCAGCTACGACGGTTTCGACGCGGCGCCCGACGCCGGCATCACGATCACCACCGCCGCGTCGCGCGTGACCAACAGCGGCATCATCTCGGGTGCCGGTGCGGGCATCACCACTGCCTATCAGTTCGACGAGGACGTCAATGCGCTGGTCGGCCTCGCCATCGGCACCCAGATCGAAAACAGCGGAACGATCGCGGGCGAGAGCAACGATGGCGTTCGCCTGATCGGCGGCGGCAGCGTCATCAACAGCGGCGCGATCACCGGCACCGGCGCCGGGGGCGCCGACGGCATCTCGATGTTCGCCTATGACGGTCAGGATGCCACGGGCTTCGCGGCAAACGTCGTCAACGGCGAAGCGGGCACGATCAGCGGCGATCGCTTCGGCGTGATCCTGTCGGGCGGCGGCTCGGTCGAGAATGCCGGCACGATCGACGGCACCGTCGGCGGCGTCCTCATCCAGAGCAATCCCGCCGATACGGCGGGGCAAACCGGCGACTTCGCCAACAGCGGCACCATCTCGAGCGCCGAGGGCGCCGCGATCATCGCCCATACCCAGTCGAACGTCACCAATTCGGGGACGCTCACCGGCGGCGGCGGCGTCGCGATCCAGCTCGACGCCTATGACGACAGCGTAACGCTCCGCACCGGCAGCGCCATTGGCGGCCTGGTCGACGCGGGCGCGGGCGTCGATAGCCTGACGCTCGACGGCGATATTCTGGAACTTACCGAGGCGCAGCAGCTTACCGCCGCGACGGGCTTCGAGGAACTGCGGGTCGCGGCCGGCTATTGGACGACATCGGGCGCGGTCGGCGAATTCGGCCAGGTCGCGATCGACGAAGGCGCGGCGCTTCAAGTCAACGAGGCGACCGTCGGCGGCGAAGTCGCATCGCCGATCCTGACCTCGTCGGTCACCACCAACGGCCTGCTGGTGCTGAACTTCGGCGAGGATGATGCCGTCTCCGAACTCGATGCACTGACGATTATGGGCACGGGCAAGCTGCAACTGATCGGCGACGCGGTGTTCACCGTCGATACCGATACAATTGGCCACACGGGCGGCACGATCATTTCGAACGGTGGCCTTGTGCTGACCGGATTGCTCCAGGGTGATGTCGTCACCGAAGGCGACGGCTATTTCGAACTCGGCGCGGGCGGTGCCGAAGGTAGCGTCGTGGGCAATCTCGTCAATGATGGCCGCTTCGTCTTCAACCGTTCGGACAATTATGATTTTCTCGGAGCCTTTTCGGGTAGCGGGACGCTCGATAAGCTGGGGGATGGCACGCTGACCTTCATTGGCGACTATTTGTTCCAGGGCGTCACCAATATCCTGGGCGGCGCGGTGCGGATCGGCGGAACGATCGATCCGGAAACCGAATTCAACCTCGGCACCGGAGGTTCGCTCGACATCACCGGCAAGGATCAGACTATCGGCGGCCTTTCGGGCGACGGGGGCACACAGGTGATCCTTGGCGATAGCCAGCTGACCGCCAATCAGAGCGAGAACGGCGAGTTTGCGGGCGCGATCTCAGGCAACGGCAGTTTCGTGAAGTCGGGAAGCGGTACGCTGAACCTTTCGGGCGACAGCGACTACACCGGTCCGACCACGGTCGACGGTGGCAAGCTCGTGGTCAACGGCTCCATCGTCTCCGATGTCACCGTGAACGCGGGCGGCGCGCTCGGCGGCAACGGCAGCGTCGGATCGACGACGATCAGCGGCGGTGGCAAATTGACGCCCGGCAATTCGATCGGTCGCTTGACCGTCAACGGCGACCTCGGCTTTGCCGCAGGCTCGATTTATGAGGTCGAGGTCAATGCGGCGGGGGCGGGCGACCGGATCGACGCGACCGGCGCCGTCACGATCGACAGCGGTGCGAGCGTCGCGGTCCTCGCAGCGGCTGGCGATTACAAGGGGCGTACCGATTATGTGATCGTCACTGGCGCGGGCGGCATCGACGGCACCTTCGGTTCGGTCACGACCGATCTTGCCTTCCTCGAACCGCTGCTCCGCTACAGCGCGACCGCAGTTACACTGTCGCTCTATCGCAACAATATCGATTTCGCCGATGTCGCGATTGGCTTCAATCAGGCGGGCGTTGCCGCCGCGGTGCAGTCGCGCGGCATCGACGACCCGCTTTTCGAGGCGGTTGTGAACCAGAATGCGGCGGGCGCGCAGACGGCGTTCGGCGACCTGTCGGGCGAGATTCTCGCGAGCACGATCAGCGGGCTCACCGATGACAGCCGCCATCTGCGCAATGCGCTCTACGGCCTGACGGGGCCGCAGGAAGCGAGCCTGTTCGTCTGGGGCTCGGCTTTCGGTGGCTGGGGCAATTTCGACGTCAAGGCGGGCCGCTTCGCGATGGACGCAGATCACAAGGGTTTCGTCACCGGCATTGGCTATGGCGGCAAGGGCTTCGCCGCGGCACTGTCGGCGGGGATCGGCGACTCCGACTTCCGCTTCGGCGACCGCAGCGACCGGGCGAAGGCCGACAGCAAATATCTGGCGGCGCACCTGACCTATGGCACCGGCGAAGGCTTCCGCGGTGCGGCCGGGCTCGCCTATGGCTGGCACGATGTCGACACGGTGCGGACGATCGGCTTCGCACCGCTGGCCCAGACGCTCGAATCGAGCCGCGACGCGAACACGCTGCAACTGTTCGCCGAGGCCGGATATGAGGTGAAGGCGGGCAGCCTAGCGCTCACGCCCTTCGCGCGCATCGCGCATGTCCGTACCAAGAGCGACGCGTTCGTCGAGACCGGTGGCAACGCGGCGCTCGCGCTCGCCAAGGCGGAGCAGGAAATGACCTTCTTCAGCCTCGGCGCCCGGGCGAGCCTCAACGCCGATCAGCCGGGCTTCCAGCCCTATCTGTCGGCGGCGTGGAACCGCGCGTCGGGCGATCGCGGCGCCCCGGCGCTGGCCGGCTTCGCGACTGGTGGCGGCAGCTTCGCGCTGCTCGGCACGCTGATCCCGAAGAATTCGGCCGAGGTCGAGGCGGGCTTTGATTACCGCGTGGGCAACCTGCGGATCGGCGCGGCCTACAGTGGCACGCTCGCGTCGGATCGTAGCACGCATGGTGTGCGAATAACTGCGCGGATCGCCTTCTGACCATATTACCCCGGTTGGAGCGGAAGAGCGCGGTCCGGGGCCGGACCAGGGTCAATCGCTTCGGCCTCACTTGATCGCCGACAATATTCAACGCTCATAGCGACCCCGAGCGTAGGATGGATTCTTGGCAATGGTCGCCAGGAAGCCGAAAGGGTCCGCCTGTGGGCGGGCCCTTTCCATGGTTGACCGGGGACTACCTATTCTACCGTGGATTGTCGGGCGGATGAGATTGTCACTTGAGAGATTTTGACCAAAGCGAGCCAGCGGGAACCGTTGCGTTCGCGGGAACACCTATTTCAGATGGCGTCTGTATTCTTCACTGATTCACACGCCGAGCAGGATGTCCGCTATTTAGGCGTCTACGCCCAGAACCGGACGGTCTCCTAGCGGCCAGTTCCTGCCATAAAATGCAGAGCATCTTTCCCGTGATGGAAGCCAACGATGACGCTGACGCGCCACCTGCGGCGTGTTCCCTCAAGTCCCCACGCGTTTTAGCTCTTCACGATAAAAGGCCTCCGTTTCGGGTGGCGCCGCCTCGGAGTGGCGAGCGAGGAAAGTTTCGATCTCCGCACGATATTCTTTTTGAAACTCGCTGTTGTCGGGGCTAGCCGCCACTTGGGCAGCCGCCCGTTCGACCGGCTCGAGCGCCTGTCGAACCAAGAGACGTTTTCCGAAGGTGGATTCGTCGCGCAGGATTGCGATGTTCCGTTCAAATCCCGGGACATATTTGACAACAAAACGCTCGCCCGTGGGCGGTATCTCGATCGCGTTGCGCGGCGGATAAAGGCTTGCCGACATGGTGTCGAAGCCGGTCTTCACATCTCGGCCGTCCGCCGTCTTCACGACGACATCATACTCCCAGATATTCGAATCGTTGAGCTGCGAACTTGTTTCCCGCGCCTGCGTGATGACCGCGGTTCCGTAGATGCCATTGGCATTGACGAAGAGAGCGTTGACCGCTGAGCCGAGGAAGATGTTCGCGAAGCCGAGAACAAAGCCGACCGCGCCGAGCCCGAGCCATGCGCCGTTTTTGCGAAGCGCGCTCAGGGCGGCGCCCAAGGCAAACCCGGCCATGATCCAGAGTGGGAACGCCAGCATCGAGTGCTGGCTGATGAAAAAGAAAAAGGCCGAAAGGGTCGCCATTCAGCCCCCGCACCCGCCGCATCCGCCGCAACCGCCACCACCGCCGCCACATCCGCCGCCATCGTTTGAATTGCTGCTGTCTGTTCGCATTTGATGAAACTCGCTCCAGCTCGAACTCCCGAGCACAACCGTTCCGAACAGCGCCACCGCGAGCGGAAACTCGCCCACCGTTGGTGCGAGCCGGAGCCGCTGCGCGCGCGCCTGCGCTTCTTCGACCGCAGCTATGCCGCCGCGCGTCCGTCTTTCGCCGGTGAGCCAGCGCGTCAGAGCGAGTGCCAAGGTAAGAATTAGCAGCGCGGTCAGGTAGCCCGTCGGATGGTCCAGGGCACAGCCATAACGCCAGCGCGAGACACCGAGCGCGATCAGCAACATATAAGGCACCGTCTGACAGATACGGATCAGGGTCATGCGCCCGGGATTCATCACGAGCTGTTCGGCGACGAGCCGGTTGCGAAGCAAATCCGCTCCAGGTCGCAGTGCCTTTTCTACGGCGCCCCAGCCGACGGGAGACGGGAGTGCGAGAATGCGCGCCTCGTCCGGGCTATACCGGCCGTGGGTCTCGTGGATCGCTATTTTTCGATCCGGCGCCATCGCGGCCGCTCCCGATGCCATAAGACGGGCAATTACCAGCTCGAAGTAGCGGTTGGGTCCGCCAGATAGATAAGCGGCCTGATCGTCCCTCAGCTTGGACGGTTGGCGGCCGCGCGTGCGAAGATGGCGTGGTATGGCGAAGCCAAGGTAAATGGCGATGACAAGGAGCGCGCCATAAAGCGCAAGAAACTGTCCGGCGTCCCAACTCGCGTGGCTGAATATCGTCACGCGGACATGCTCCCGTACGAGGCATAGAGAATGAGGCAGGCGATAAGGGCGAGGCCGAGCAGGCTCGCCCATATGACGGGGCGCGCAACGACCACGCCGTCGCGCGGATGGACGCGGCGGGCGCGCGGGTCGTCGATCAGGCGGCGGGCGGCGTCCGGCCAGATGTCCGTCGGCGGCGTCTCCCCAAAGACCTGCTCATAACGCTGCAGCGTCAGGGCATATTGGTCGAAGAAGCGCGAGCGCTCGGCATTTCCGCCGGCGGTCGGGCCGTGGTGTAGCGGGCGGCGAAGTACTTTCGGACAGAAGCGATCCCAGTAATCGCGTGTGTAGGTAAGGTGGAGGTGCCAAACCTGGTCGACAGCATCGGACGGCGTGAGCTCATCCTCGCTCGTTGCCGCGAGGAAGCAGAAGCGCCGATATTCGCCGAGCACACGCTCGGTCAAGACGGTGCTCCAGCCATTCTCTCTCGCGAGCCGCTGACTGAAACTAAGCGATGCATCGCCGGGGCCGACAACATAGGATGAAAGCGCCGCCCATACCGGATGATCCGGGAAAACAGGCTGATCATGAAGATCTACGCGCATCAGAGTTGAATAATATCATAGACTTGACGGGGCACAAGCGGATTCACGCTGTGACTCGATCGCATAACGATGCAGGTATTTTGGTGGGGGTATGTGGAGCGGTGACAGGACAAGTCTTCGCTCGGCGGCAGATAATGCATGAAGGTAGCCGCAACTATGTCAGCGGATAGCGTCTATCGATGGCTAGTTGGCATTGAATTCGAACGTCGGGCCGACCTCTGCTTTACGCACTTTTGTTCCTAAAGCGGATGAGGTGGATGGCTCCCGCTCACGGCATCTAGGTGCCAAGATGGGTTGCTGTCATGCAAACCCGAGCAGAGGAGCCATCCGCCATGGAGATTACCACGATCGGCCTGGATCTGGCCAAGAATGTTTTTCAGGTTCACGCAGTTGATGCAGCGGGCGATGTCGTTGTGCGAAAGACGCTTCGCCGTGCTCAGCTTCTGCCCTTCTTCGCGAAGGCGAGGCCGTGTCTTGTTGGCATCGAGGCCTGCGGCACGTCGCACCATTGGGCGCGCGCACTGACCGCACTCGGGCACGAGGTGCGGCTGATGCCGCCTGCCTACGTCAAGCCTTATGTGAAGCGCGGGAAGAACGATGCTGTCGATGCGGAAGCAATCTGTGAAGCGGTCACGCGGCCGACGATGCGCTTCGTTGCGGTGAAGTCGCGCGAGCAGCAGGCAGCGCTAACGCTGCATCGTAGTCGCAGTCTGCTCGTCGGGCAGCGAACGCAGCTGATAAACATGATCCGAAGTCTGCTCGCCGAGTTTGGGATCGTCATCCCGGAAGGGCGGGATCGCGCGCTGATCATGGCACGGCAGATCGTCGACAGCGAGCGCACCCCGGAGGTGCCCGACGACGCAGCAATGATCGTAGGGATGCTCTCACAGCAAGCGCTCGACATCCATGCGCGACTTCACGCGATCGAACTTCGGCTGGCAGCACTCCAGCGTAGCGATGAGGTCGCGCAGCGGTTGTCGACCATCCCGGGTATCGGCCCGGTCGGCGCAACGGCTTTGGCGGCGTCGGTCAGCGATCCTCACCAGTTCCGTTCTGGCCGGCAGTTCGCGGCCTGGCTCGGGCTCACGCCGCTGCAAAAGTCGAGCGGCGGGAAGGAGCGGCTAGGGCGGATCAGCAAGATGGGGGATAAATATCTGCGCCGGCTGCTCGTCATAGGCGCGACCTCATTGGTCCGTCGCGCGAAATACAAGCCCGACACGGCAGATCCGCGGCTCGTTGCCTTGCTTGCTCGGAAGCCCGCGAGGGTCGCGACGGTCGCCATGGCGAACAAAATGGCCCGGATAGCCTGGGCGCTCATGACGCGGGGGCAGGTCTATCAAGCCCATCACGCCCCGTTACTGGCAGGATAATATAAGGAGCTTGCTGAGGCGATCAGCCTTACGATGTTGTAAGCGCGATGCGATGTGATGGCGATACCGGTCAGACCGGGAGCTGGGACAACCCACGGACAGTCAAAGGCGTCATAGCCTGAAAAGCCGATCGGGACCCGGTTCGCGGACTCCATCAGGGCCAGCAGTCCCTACCGACTGCATCAACAGGCCGGACAGACGACTGCAACCGACCAAAACGCCGATCGTCAATTTATGCTTGCAACGCGGGAGCCATCCACAGAGGACTGTCTTGAAGCGGCCATTCGAGACAAGCCTTTACGGAACATTCTGGATCGCCCGCTGGTTCTGGCTTTTCCTGCGCGTTGCATACCGCCGATCTTAGCTGGAGCTAGAATGCAAATATTGCAGCGTATATTGATCGTCGAAGATGATGCGATCATCGGCATGCTTCTCGAAGAATATGTCATGATGATGGGGCGAGAGCCGATCGCTGTCGTCGATGGAGTTACGCCTGCGCTTGCCCGGATTGCGCAAGGCGGCATCGATGCGGCGATCGTCGATATTCATCTTGCCAATGGCGATAACGGCGATCCGATCGCGGCAGCGCTGGCGGAGGCGAATATCCCGTTTCTGGTGGCGACGGGAGGTTTTACAGGCGCGCTAGGGCCGGCGTGGCGGAACCGCCCGGTTCTCGCAAAACCTTTCACGCTAGCGAGCCTGAGCGAAGCCCTCGGGGCGCTCGACCGATAACTTCCTCATTCGAGAATTTGGGAACCGCATTCGCGTATCGATCATTTTGAATGGACGATGCGACGATCAATGGAGCGGAATTGAATGACGGAACAGAGCGGCTTGGATCGGACGAACAAGGCCGAAACGGGGGTCTCCGGGCTGGACGACATCACCGCTGGCGGTCTCGCGCGCGGACGAATATTCCTCATGGAAGGCGATCCGGGGACGGGAAAGACGACGATCGCCAATCAGTTTCTATTGGCGGGTGCCGCAAAGGGCGAGCGCTGCCTCTACATCACGCTGTCGGAGACCGAAGAGGAACTGCGCGAAACCGCTAAATCGCATGGCTGGGACCTTTCCGACAATTTCCATATCTTCGAACTCGTCCCGCCCGAAGCACTGCTTAACGACGAGCAGCAGCAGAGCCTTCTCTATTCGTCCGACCTCGAGCTTGGCGAAACGACCAAGCGGATTCTGGAGAAATATGAAGAGGTGAAGCCTGATCGCGTCGTGCTCGACAGCCTGTCGGAAATCCGCCTGCTGGCCCAAAGCTCGCTTCGCTACCGCCGTCAGATCTTGTCGCTCAAACATTATTTCGCGCGTCATGACGCGACGGTGTTGCTCCTCGACGATCTGACGTCGGAAAGCGCCGACAAGACCGTGCACAGCGTCGCGCACGGGGTCATCCGGCTTCAGGAGATGTCGCCCGAATATGGCGCGGAACGCCGCCGCCTGCGGGTGCTCAAATATCGCGGCCAGCGTTTCCGCGGCGGCTATCATGATTTCATCATCGAACAAGGTGGCGTGCGGGCCTTTCCGCGCCTCGTCTCGCTCGAACACAAGACCGACTTCGAGCGAAAGGTTGTGGCGACTGAGAATGGCGAACTCAATGAGCTGCTCGGCGGCGGCTTCGATACCGGATCTAGCGCGTTGATTCTCGGTCCGTCGGGCACGGGCAAGTCGCTCTTCGCGCTTACATTTGTCGAGAGTGCGGTCCGCCGCGGCGACAAGGCAGCAATGTTCATCTTCGACGAAGAACTCGGTCTTCTCTTTGCCCGGGCGCAAGGCATGGGAATCGACATCCAGCAGATGGTCGACAGTGGCAATCTTATCATTGAACAGATCGATGCTGCCGAACTGTCGCCGGGCGAATTCTCGCAGCGCGTCCGCAACTGTGTCGAGCAATATGAAGCGAAAACGGTTGTGATCGACAGTCTCAACGGTTTTCAGGCCGCGATGCCCGAAGAGACGGCTCTCATTCTTCACATGCACGAGCTGCTGCAATATCTGAACAGGCAGGGCGTGATGACCTTCCTGACCGTCGCGCAGCACGGCCTGGTAGGTGACATGAAGGCCCCCGTCGATGTGACCTATCTCGCTGATACCGTCGTGCTGCTCCGCTATTTCGAGGCGGCCGGGCGGGTGCGACGTGCAATATCGATCATGAAAAAGCGTACTGGTGCGCATGAATATACGATCCGCGAATATCGCATCGGGCCGGAGGGCATTTCCCTTGGCGCGCCTTTGACCGGTTTCCAGGGCGTACTTCGCGGCGTTCCCGAAATCATCGGTTCGACAGAACTGATGGACACACCGCAGGCACTTCCCGCCGGATGAACCGGACCTTTTCAGAGCGGGCGATCATTCTCGCGCCGCGCGGAAGGGATGCCGATATTGCCGCCTCGATGCTTCGCGAGGCCGGCATTGAAAGCGGGATCGCCAAAAGTCTTGACGATTTTGTCGACATCCTGCGGAACGGGGCGGGCTTCGGGCTCGTTACCGATGAGGCTCTGCGCGGCGCTGACCTTCGTGCGCTTGATAGCTTCATTCGGGCGCAGGGCGAATGGTCCGATTTTCCGTTCATCTTGCTTACCGAGCGCGGCGGCAGCATCGAGCGCAATCCTGCCGCGGGGCGCTATCTCGAGCTTCTGGGCAATGTCACCTTCATTGAACGGCCCTTTCATCCCACCACGCTCATCAGCATCGTGAAGGCGGCGCTGCGCGGGCGACGCCGCCAGTACGAGGCACGGGCGCGCCTCCAGGCGATCCGCGAAGGCGAGCAACAGCTTCGCATCGCGCTGTCGGCCGGAAGGCTGGGCGCTTGGACATATGACGTTGCGTCGATGCGGCTCGATGCATCGCCTGATTGCAAAAGCCACTATGGCAGGTCCGCCGACGACCCGTTCCCGTATGAAGACCTTATCGCCAGCGTGCACGACGATGACCGGGCGACAATGCAGGCGGAGGTTCGCCGAGCCCTTGCGACCGGCGCCGACTATGACATCGAATATCGCTGCGTCTGGCCTGATGGTTCGGTGCATTGGGTGCAGGTTCGCGGCAAGCCCGAGCTCGATGCGCGTGGCCGTGCGCTCGGTATGATCGGCGTCAGCCAGGAGATTACCGAGCGGAAAGCGGCCGAAGAGACGCTCCGCAACTTCGCGGTCGAGCTCGAGAAACGCGTCGAGGAACGTACGCGCGAACATGCCGAAGTGATGATGCAGCTTCACGAGGCCCAGAAACTCGAGACGCTCGGCCAGCTCACCGGCGGCGTCGCCCATGACTTCAACAATTTGCTCACGCCCATCGTCGGTAGCCTAGACATCTTGCGCACCAAGATTACGGAACCGCGGCTGCAGAAGCTTCTCGATGGCGCTCTCCAGTCGTCCGAGCGCGCGCGGACCCTTGTCGCCCGCCTGCTTGCTTTTGCGCGCCGCCAGAATCTCGAGACGCTTCCCGTCGATGTGAAGGAATTGATCGCCGGGATGGAGGAACTCGTTCACCGCTCGATCGGTCCGACGATCGACCTGTCGGTCGATCTTGCGGTCGATGTCCCTGCGGCGATGGTCGATCCCCACCAGCTCGAGCTCGCCATTCTAAACCTGGTCGTCAACGCACGCGATGCGATGCCCGATGGGGGGCGTCTCGCGATTTCGGTCGATCGCTGGGAGGCAGCCGGTGACGACGGTATTCTTCCTGGAGGGACTTACGTCCGCATCGCGGTAGGCGATAGCGGGGCTGGCATGGATGCCGAGACGCTCGCGCGGGCCGTCGAGCCTTTCTACTCAACCAAAGGGGTGGGCAAGGGCACCGGGCTCGGTCTGTCGATGGTGCATGGTTTGGCCGCTCAGTCGGGCGGGCGGTTGTCGTTACATAGCAAGGCGGGCAGCGGCACGGTCGCCGAAATTCTGCTACCCGCCGCCTCTTCAGAAGCATTGTCACACGTCTCCCCCGCCGAGGCGCCGCTTCTCGAAACAGCGCCGCTGCGGATATTGCTCGTCGATGACGAAGAAATCGTCCGCGAGGGAACCGCGGCCATGCTTGAAGAGATGGGGCATCTGGTGACGCAGGCCGCCGCGGGCGCGCAAGCTCTTGGCCAGATTCGATCGCAGCCCTTCGATATCATCGTAACCGACTATCTGATGCCATCCATGAGCGGGCTGGAACTCGCGCGCGAGGCACGCAGGGTCCGGGCCGATATTCCCGTCCTGATGATCACCGGCTTTGCCGATCTTGCCGAGGATACGGCGAGCGAAGTGCTTCGCTTGCCGAAGCCGTTTCGCGCGGCCGAGATGGCGCGTGCAATCCATGACGCCATGGCGGAAGACGCGCTCGCTAGCTGACGGAACATCTTTATCAGCCCCTGCTCTGCTCGGAATATTTGCGAGCCGCGCATCGGCAAATCAGGCGAAGCGCTAGGATAGGGATGTCCGATTCCCGCGGTCAACCCATAAGCAGACCGCCTTCCATCGGCCACGTTCCGATAAGGAGGCCAGCGCCGAATGGCACGGCGGCATTAGAGCGTCAGCGAGGCGCTAGTTGCATTTCATACAGGAGGAAGCCGATTGTCGATCGGTCAGGTTGTCGAGCCAGCCAAATGATACGATGAAGTGTCCGCGAAGATCAGGAAAAGACCATCGAGAAGATATAGGCGGTCAGGAGCACGAGATGTACCGCGCCCTGCAAGATCGTCGTTCGACCTGTTCCAAAAGACAAGATGGCGACCCCGAGGGAGAGCGTGAGCAGGGTGATGCCCTTGGGATCGAGACCGAGCGATAGCGGCCAGCCCATGACGAGCGCCGCAATCGCGACCGTCGGGATTGTGAGCCCGATCGTCGCGAGCGCCGAACCCAGTGCGAGATTGAGACTTGTCTGCAGGCGGTTCCGCCGCGCCGCGCGGAGCGCTGCAAGGCTCTCGGGCGCGAGCACGAGCGCAGCGATCGCGATGCCAACAAGCGCGCGCGGTAACGCCGCCGCGGCGATGGCCGTTTCGAGCGGTTCGGAGAGGCTCTTGGACAGAAGGACTACGCTCACCAGCGCAAGGAGAAGGAGCCCAAGAGATCCAGCCGCGGTGCGCGCGCTCGGCGGCGACGCGTGCGCATCGCCGGCGAGCACGCCTTCACCTTCGGGCAGGAAATAGTCGCGGTGCCGGATGGTCTGGACGAAGACGAAGGTTGCGTAGAGTAGCGTCGATACGATCGCGGTAAATGCAAGCTGCGCCTCCGAATAGAGGGCGGCGGCGCCCCCGCTCACGCTTGGCAAAACGAGCACCAGCGTGGCCATCGCCGCCAGCACGCAAAGTGCGGCATTCACGCCCTCAAGCACGAAGCGCTGTTCGCCATGACGTATGCCCCCCACCAGCAGGCATCCGCCTACGACGCCGTTGAGGATGAGCATAATTGCTGCGAACACCGTATCGCGCGGCAGAGCCGGATTCGCCGACCCGCTCAGCATCATCGACAATATCAGCGAGGCCTCGATGATTGTCACCGCACCTGCAAGGATCAATGTGCCGAATGGCTCGCCGACCCGGTGGGCGACGACCTCGCCATGATGCACCGCCGCGAGGATGCAACCGACGAGGATAGCCCCCGTTGCCGCAAGCGCGATGCTATCCATCTTGTCTAAATCGAGCAGAGCCGCCCCGAAGCCCGCGGCCGGCATCCAGCAAGGCCACCCCGACATCGCCGGAAAACGGGTCTGGATTCTCATGAGGTGCACATATGGGGACAGGCCGACGTGCCTCGGAGCCATATCGGCTTGTCGAGGAACGTCGCGCCCGCATCTAATTCCATGTCGCCGCGCCCTGCACTGGATAATTGCCGCAGCAGAGCGCGTGCGGACCGGTTGGCGAGCAGCAAAGCCGGGGCGGCGCTTCGCCGATCAGGCAGGGCGAACCGGACCTGCGCATCCTGGCGGGGTCCCGGATCTCGAACGGGATGCCTTCACTCCGGCAATAGCGCTCGGCGGCATCGGGGGTCGCAAACCGAAGCTCCACTTGCGCCAGCGGATCGCCACCCCCGGCCCAGCCGGTGAGAGGATCCGCTCTGGGACGCCAGCGCGGAGCAAAACGCAATCGCCACCGGCTCGCCTGCGCGCGGCCTGCACGGTTGGTGCCGATGGGCAGAGGCTCGAT